>JAJYUJ010000028.1 GCA_021792615.1 bacterium | reverse complement strand
CCAACATTTGCAGCAAACAGAAAAAGATAAAGCAAGAGACAATTGGTTTAAGCAACAAGGGTATAAGGTGTTGCGGTTTTGGGATAACGAGGTATTAACGAATATAACAGGGACACTTGAGAGAATAAAGGAAGTATGCCTCGGTCACCCTCCCCTTAATCCCCTCCCATCAAGGGCGGGGAGGGAAAGAAAATGAACTTCTTAGCTGCGGCAGCGTATCAGGAAAGCAGGTTTGCGGAGTTTACCGATATACAAGGATGCAACCCTACGCTAACAACTTCTACAATTACCGATGGCTATCCGGTGCAGGCATGTGACAACGGATACGGGATCATGCAGCTTACACAGGGTATTCCAGGAGGGCTAAACTATCATTTAAACCGCTATACCGGTACTCCCACACAGGACATGATCTGGAACTGGGTTGCTAACATCAATGCAGGGGAGAATGTGATGCTGGAGAAACTCGATGCTGAAATGACCTATGAAAAAAGGTTTACCCAGGATACAGGGTTTTACTACCCAACACCAGAACAGACAGAAATGAACGTCTGGCAGAGGTATAATTGTGGAATATATTGGGTCTGGGGAAAAAGTACTGTTACAAATCAATACCAATGGATGCTAAATGCAAACTTGACCACAAAGTGTTCAGGACAAAAACCTGGCACCAATGCTTACGCCGATAAGGTAAAAAACTGGGCAGACAAAAACCCGCAGTGGTGCCAATAATAAGGAGAGGGGAAAAAATGAGATTAAGCAAAATAATTTTCTTAAGTCTTATTGTGCTATTTGCGGCTAAATCAGTGTATGCGGCAGAATGTCCAAAATATAAAGCCTGTAATAATATGATTGGAGATCTCGTTCTTGTTGGACATAACAGGGATATAGAACATGGTATGGAATATTGTGATGACTGGACAATTATGAAATTAAACTTAACAACGGGTATTTTTAGTCAAGCATTAGGTGTATTTAATAGTTATTGTTCAATTTACGGAGCAATAATAAAAGCAGACTGGGAACATAATATAATGTTTGTTAATAGTAAATTGGTTAATAACGATGTATACGTTGTGTCTCTGAAAACGGGTAAGGTTATGGGTGTGCTTAAAAATGTTATAAGTGTAGGTTTTTATATAAATAAAATTATAGTAAGCCCTGATGGTGCTGTTATCTATGTACAAACAGACAATGACGATACTGGTGGTTACGATACAAAAATTTATAACGGGACAACATATAGCATGATTACAACTACTACTCAATATCAATTACAATCAGCATTTATGGAATCTATAGGAGTATTTACAAAGGATAGTAAATATTTGTATGCAGTTGCTCCCGATTATAAAGGCATAGTAGAGGTCGATGCACATACAGGCAATGTATTAAAAACGATAAATACTATCCCCTTTGAAGGGATAGCTGCAAGCTTTGATCTCTATTATCTTACTGTGAGCGATGATCCTGCTGTAATTGATAATGGTTATGCAGTAGTGAGACTTAATAATCAGTTGCCTTATTATGTATATAATATTAGTAACGAAGGAGTATCAATGAGCATATCCGTAAATCTACCTTTGCCAAGGCAGTTCAAGTTCAGTTCAGACAATAAAAATCTTCTTGTAGCGTTTTATAATAATACAAATATTTATACCGGAGAAGTAGACGTGTACAGTATCGCTACTGGTAAACTTGTAGACAAACTGGTGACAGGAACTACTTCTCAGATATTTCCTTCTTCTTCAATTATTTCATGGGCGAATGACTATATATTTATTTATAATACAGGCCAAAAGCTTATCTACTTTAATATTCTCCAGAACAAGATCGTTAAAGAGCTACCAATTATAAAGCCATGGGAGACGCCGTGTTGGAAACCAGTTGATATAGTGCATGCAAGCTGCAGTGATTGGAAAAAACAAGCAGAGAAACTGAAGTAAACCCCATGAGAGCAGAAGGGCTGGAAACCGGAGGTAGGGAAGTGAAAATCGAATACTCCCCTCTTAAGAAAAGAGGGGCGGGGGGCGTTATGATTTGTTTTGTAACTCCCTCTGTCCCTCTTAATCTAAGAGAGATGTAAAAAGAGCCTTATGAAATACATTCTTTGTCTGTTGATTATCTTCAGCCTTATCGCAGGCTGCACAAAAAGTAATGTCTCAGAAAACAAACAGCCCGCAAGCTGCACCCTCTCAGACTTAAGCATTTTTCCGCATCCGAATGATGCCGGTGTAACCTTGGCTATTCTTGCAATGGACAAGCAGACCAAGAAGAACAGAATCATCAGAATAGGCGATGAAGTATGCGAGGGATACAAGCTCTATAAAATAACGCCCCATGGCATTGAGCTTAAAAACAATGATGGTCAAACGGAACAAATCGCCTATGCAAAATCTGATGTTCTGGCTGAGCCAGTTGTACAGCTTGAGCAGGCCAATAAACAGGCTGTAAAAAAGGCAGAACAGCTTCAGAAATACGGCCTACCTCAGGCAGTGAATCACATTCAGGTTGCTGGTACTCGTGAGAATACCCTTGTCAATTCCTTTGCTGGAACAAGAATTACAGCAAACAAATGATCGGCTATAGTAGAGGGCTTTTGTATTGATTCCGCCTTCAAGGATCGAAGTACCGGAACTATGGACGATACTTCATAGAAAAAAAAGAACATTGAAATTTCCTTAACAGGAGTTAATTTATCATAATTATGACCATAATCTCCCAACCCCAGTCACAAATAAAGGTGTTTCCGGATTTTTCTGGAATCGATATTCAGATGAAGCCGTATTTCGACGAGTTGTTCAGGCTCAACCCACCGCAGGGCTCCGAATATAATTTTACCAATATATTCATATGGCGGAACCTGTACGGCTTCAGTGTATGCCGTATAGACGGCGCTCTTTGCATAAAGGGGACGGACAGGTCCGGCATGGAATTCTTCATGATTATGGCGCAAGACGCGGATGCATATGTAAATGCCATCCGGCACCTTGTATCTGCCTATAAAAAAGAAGGAAAAACATTCATTCTGTCCAGGGTGGAGGAACGGTTCCTCGAACCACTCAAACAGGCATTCCCCTCGATGGTGTATGAGGATGATCGCGACAATGCGGATTACGTTTATCTTGCTTCCGATCTTATAGGGCTCAGAGGGCGTAAGTACGACGGCAAACGCAACCATATAAAAAAGTTCAAAGAGAAGTATACCTACGAATATGCGGACATGAGCGAAAGGCTGACCGGTGATTGCATAAGGCTGGCGGAGACATGGTACCACAGCAAGCATGATCCGTCGCTTGAGGCAGACCTTATTGCGACCAGAGAGGCACTCACACACTATACCCAGCTCGGACTGAAGGGCAGTGCGATCCTTATCGACGGCGTCGTAAGGGCATTCTCCATTACAGAACCGCTCAATCCCGACACCGCTGTCATCCATATAGAGAAATATGATCCGGCGTACGAGGGAATACCGCAGGTGATCAACCAGCAGTTGTGTGAACACATCTGCGGTGTGTACAAGTATATCAACCGTGAGCAGGATCTCGGAAACCAGGGGCTGCGGCGATCGAAAATGTCGTACAATCCCGTCTTTATTCTCAACAAGTACCGCGTGTGCATCTGACAACACCCGTTGCCCGAGTATTTGACAATACGCTGCCAAACTGGCAATGAATATGCATGGTCAACTTATTGCAAGCCAGCAATCTCACGATCTCCTATAAAACAGCGGATGGAGAGCATAAGGTCCTTGATAACGTGTCCTTTTTTATCGGGAAGGGGGAGAGCGTGGGGCTTGTCGGAGAAAGCGGGAGCGGCAAGACGACCCTTGGATTGTCGGTCCTGCGGCTCCTCCCGTCGAATGCGGTTTATAACGCGGGGAGTATACGGTATAACGGCAGCGACCTGCTCGCTATGGATGAAAAGTCCATCAGCCGGGTACGGGGAAAGGATATTTCCGTGGTATTCCAGGACCCTCTTGCATCCCTTGATCCGCTTTTTACGGTGGGATACCAGATAGCAGAATCGGTGACCGCACACCGCCCGGATATCGGGAAGGCTGGACTTGAAGAGATTGTCGAATCGATAATGGGTGATGTGGGACTACCCGAACCCTCCAGGACAAAACAACTTTATCCGCATGAACTGAGCGGGGGCATGAGACAGCGGGTCATGATCGCAATCGCCCTGGTAAATAATCCATCCCTGCTGATTGCGGACGAGCCGACAACTGCGCTGGATGTAACCATTCAGGCGCAGATCATGGATCTCTTGAAGCGCGCAAAACAAGAGTACAATCTGACCATACTGCTGATAACCCATGACCTTGGTGTTGCCTTCGAGCTTGTGGACAGGCTTATCATCATGTACGGCGGTGTTATCGTCGAACAGGGCAGCAAGCAGGAGATCTTTTCAAGGCCTTATCATCCCTATACAAAGGCACTGCTCATGGCCATACCCGAGTTGATGGACATAGCACAGCATGCGCCGCCCAGGCTTTCTGCCATACCCGGCAGTGTCAGGGCACATTACGACGACTATGAAGGATGCAGGTTTTATGACCGGTGTACCTATAGAACGAAAGAATGCCTTGATAAGGAACCCGATCTTACCGAGTATAGTCCCGGGCATCCTGCACGCTGTATCCACCCTCTTTTGTAAACCACAAACTTCCGTAAGCTTGTCATTGCGAGGAGTCCCGCCGGAGGTGGGACGACGAAGCAATCTACGCGCATAGGGATTGCTCGACCCAGCTTTGCTGTGTGCCCGTCGGCTCGCAATGACAGAATTTCTGAGTTTCTCTTCCCGGATTTTCGAAGCATTCCTTTGTCTGACGCGGGATTGAGCGAATAAGTAAACTTCATTATTACATTTTTCGGGTTAAATACGGTTCCCGGGTTAACCCGTCCATGACCTCCTGTGCGTGGTATGAACTTCTTACAAAAGGGCCGGCATAAACATAGCGAATGCCAATCCCCGTTCCGAACCTTCGATACTCTTCATAAACATTATGAGTAAGGTATGCCTGAACCGGGATGTTCTTCAGCGTCGGCATAAGATATTGTCCTATGGTAACGATATCGCATCCTGCTTCTTTCAAATCCTTCAGCACTGTTTTTATTTCCGGAACCGTCTCTCCGAGTCCCACCATCAATCCGGATTTGATAAGGATATGCTTCTGTTGTTTAACGAACCGCAGCACATCAAGAGAGCGCTCATAAATAGCCTGCGGCCTGATTTTTTTATACAGGCGAGGCACGGTCTCCACATTGTGGTTGAATATCTCGAACCCGGCTTCGAGCAGATGTGCGATTGCATCCTTATTGCCTTGGAAGTCAGGGGTAAGCAGTTCAACGGTTGTCCCGGGGCTTGTCTCTTTGACGGCCCTTGCGGTTTTGTAAAAGTGATCCGCCCCGCCATCCTGCAGATCGTCCCGTGTAACGGACGTTATGACAGCATGCCGTATGCCAAGCTCCGTGATGCTCCGGGCGATTCTGCGCGGCTCATCGGGATCGAGCGCCCGGGGGTGTCCCTTGTCCACGGAGCAGAACCTGCATGCCCTTGTACAGGCATCGCCCATAATCAAAAACGTTGCTCTGCTCATGCCGAAGCACTCGCTTAAATTCGGGCACCGGGCAGACTCGCACACCGTGTGAAGCCCTTTATGCCGGAGCATTACTTTTGTATCATGGACGCCGCCGCTCAGGACGAGGTTTTTTTTCAGGTATTCCGGAAGTCTCTTCGTCTTCATTATAGCTACGGGTTAAATCCCTTTGGCCAAAAATGCAATAAGAACCCGCAGGAAAACCATCCGTGAGGTTGACTGTCATGGTATAAATGTGTAGCTTTGCATTATGGAAATGAACAAAAAACCATTCAAGCTTTTCCTTTATGCTTCGGTCATTCTGATCTGGGCCGGCAGCCTTACATACTTGTTTGCATCACATCACCGTGAATTCTTTCAGCCTTCCCCTGAAACAGAAACCGTCCAATCAAATGTATCGCCTGTGTCTGAATGGATGGGGCTCTATATGGGGCATAAGAAGATTGGGTATGACCATGAAGAGATCCTGCCGTCGGGCACCGGCTTCCTCTTCAAGACGAGGATGTTTATGAGGATACTCCTGCTGGGACAGGAAAAGGAGATCACAACCATATCCGATACGAAAACGGACAATAATTATTATATCAAGAGCGTGGATTTCTCTTTAAAAACATCGGGTATGGAGATTGCCGCAACCGGTATAATCGATAAAAACACCCTGTTCCTCACCCTGAAAGGGCCCGGAGGGCAGACAAAGCAGAAAATCCATTTGCAGGAGCCGCCCGTGAGCACGGATGGTATTGTCATGCGGATTGTAAGGGACGGGTTTAGCAGATCTGAATACAACTTTCACACATTCGATCCCACGATTCAGCAGGAAATGCCCGTCCAGGTAAAGGTAGAAGGCAAAGAAACGAGAAAAATAATGGGCAGTCTTGTCGATACATTTAAGCTGCATGTAAAAATAAAAGATATGATAGAGACCATGTGGGTTACACCGCAGGGAGAAACCGTCGAAGAATTAAGCCCCCTCGGTTTCAGGTCGGTGCTCGAACCCAGGAGTATAGCATTGACAAAAGGGTGGGGTGGAGAGCCTGTCGATCTCATAGCAGCAACAGCCATAAAGGCAGCAGGCCTACCTATTACGTATCCCGCAGGCGTACAGAGGATGGATGCTTATGTTACCGGAATATCCAGTACGGAATCCATACCTTCTTCCGATTTTCAAAAGCAGGAAGGCAATCTTATCATCGTCTCCGTCCCTAAAAACATAGGGACATATACGCTCCCGTACAAGCATCCTTCGGACTTAAACGGGTTGTCGGTTGAGGAGGATCTGGGGAGCGATTCATTGATTAATGCAAACAATCCCGCTATTATAAGCAAAGCAAGGCAGATCATCCATGGAGAAACAGATGCAAAGAAGGCGGCCGAGCTCCTGAACGATTGGGTATACACGCATGTCAGAAGCACCTTTACGGTTGCATTGCCGCGTTCCATAGATCTCCTGAAAAACCCCCAGGGCGACTGCAAGGCACACACCATCCTGTTCACAGCCCTTGCGCGTGCCATCGGCATACCTGCCAAAATGGCAATGGGCGTCGTCCTGATGCCCGACGGCTATTTCTATTATCATGCATGGCCCCTGATATATCTCAACGGCTGGGTGCCTGTCGATCCGACCCTCGGAGAATTCCCGGCAGACGCGACCCATATCATGCTGGCAAGCGGCAGTCTGAACAACTGGATGGATATACTCGGCGTTGTCGGAAGGATCAAGATAAACATCATGAAAGTGAATTATTAAATGAGCATAAGAGGGACCGGGTCACTCATGAACGGTTCTCACCGATAAGACCGCATGGTATTAAAACCTGAGACATTGGCTGTATTTTATCATGCCTGCGAAAGCAGGAATCCGCAGATAAAGCACCGGATTGTGCATCAAGTGCGAAATGACGCAAAGAGGGTAACCCGGCAGCAATCCACAGGGGAGATTTAAGTTACATGATACCTTATCTGTTCTTATTGCTTATTATCGGGATATCTGCGGGTTTTCTCGGTGCATTGTTAGGCCTCGGCGGAGGTATTGTCATTGTTCCTGCATTGACCTTGATCCCCTATTTTCACATGACCATTCATGAAGCCATTGCCATAAGCATGACCGGCGTCCTTGCAACATCCCTTGGCGGCACCTCACGGTTTCTTTCCGAAGGCCTGACCGACCTCAAGCTTGGTACGCTTCTGATGCTCGGCACAACATCCGGCGCTATTGCCGGAAGTCTTTTATCACATACACTCAAGAGTAATGTGCTCGAAATGATCTTTCCTCTTGTCCTGTTCTATGCATCGTATGAAATGTTAAAGAATCAATACAAAGATAATAATCCGGATATACCTTACCGGCATCCCATCATCGGAATAGGACTTGCCTTTCTTGCCGGGGTGTTTGCAGGTGTTTTCGGGGTGGGAGGCGGTGCTATCAATGTCAGTGTCATGCACCTTGTCATGGGTGCTCCCATGAAGGCTGCGACCGCAACGAGCAATTTCATGATCGGTACAACGGCTTCAGCCGCAACATTCGTTTACCTGCTCAAGGGGGCCATAAACCTGTATGCAGCAACCCCCGTTGTCCTTGGTGTTTTCACCGGTGCTCAGATCGGGTCCCGGCTGCTGAAAAGGATTAACACCGTACTGCTGAAACGCATATTTGTTATCATCATGCTGCTGGTAGCGTTCGAGATGCTGTATCACGGTATCAGGGGGTACCTGTGAGATGATCGGAAGCGACCGGAAGATCGTCAGCTCGGTTATAAAGACTGGCTCATACACGGGCATCGGGCTGCTGACGCTGGGATTTGTGCTTGAATTGATGAGCAGCATTGTCCACATACAGGCCGGGGTCATGCACGACCTGTCGTTATCAGGCATTGTCATTTTGATATTTACCCCGGTAAGTGCGATGGTTTCCCTTTCTGTCTATTTTGCATATACCCGTCAATGGAAGTGGGCTGCGGTTGCTGCATTTGCAGGCATACTGATAGCCGCAACATTCGTTATGATACGGTAAAAAGACATAAAGAAAATCGATAATAAAGATTCAAGATTCAATATTCAAGATTCAAGATTCAAGATTAAGAATTCCCTGATTTACCGGACCGTGCGCATGAACCGCTTTCCTGTCGCATCGTTTTCTGGTATTGAGTGTGTGAGTTATGAATAAGCCGTATTATAAAAGACGCGATTTTGTCCTCTACAAATCCGATACGCTCGAGTTCCTCGATACAATGCCAGGGGAATCCGTTGACATGATCTTCGCAGACCCGCCCTATTTTCTTTCCGGCGGAAGTTTCACCTGTCAGAGCGGCAGACGTGTAAGTGTCAAAAAGGGAGACTGGGATATGGGCAGGGGGATGAAGAGCGACTATGAATTCCACCGTGCATGGATCAAGGCATGCAGGAGGGTCCTGAAACCCGAAGGTACAATATGGATAAGCGGGACCTATCATTCCATTTACCAATGCGGGTTTGCACTGCAGGCGAACCGATTCCATCTGTTGAACGATATCGTATGGTTCAAGCCCAACGCCTCCCCGAATCTGAGCTGCAGGTTCTTTACTGCGAGCCATGAAACGCTGCTGTGGGCAAAAAAAGACAGGAATGCAAAACATACGTTTCATTATGAACTTATCAAGTCAGGAGACTGGCATGGCGATTTCCTGAAGAAGAAGGATACGCAAATGCGGTCGGTCTGGGCAATCAACACCCCGAGACCGGATGAAAAAAAGTTCGGCAAGCATCCCGCGCAAAAGCCTCTTGAACTCCTGAAAAGGATCATCCTCGCAAGTACCAACAGAGGCGATTTGGTTTTGGATCCATTCACCGGAAGTTCGACAACCGGCATTACGGCATACCTGGAGGGCAGGAGGTTTATCGGTATCGATCAGGAGGAACAGTACCTCGATCTGTCCATAAAAAGGTTCGAGGCGCTGAATAAACCATGAACCCGAAAAATGCGTTTGAAAAATAAGAAAGTTTATGTGATGAGCGATAATCCCGCGTCAAATAAAGGTATTCTTCGAAAATCCGATGAGGAAACCATACCGGGTAATAGCATATAAACCCCGTTAGAAATGTCGGAATAATACAGATGTTTTTAAAATAAATTTTCAATCTATCGTCGTACAAATTATCATCTGCTGAGTTTCTAACGGGGTGAACATACAGAGGACTGAAATCTCGTTTCTCTATGGAAATGTATAGATATCAGGTGGATCGCGGGATTGAGCGAATAAGTAAACTTCCTTATTGCATTTTTCGGGTGAATGCGTTTTTTAGCCCGTCAGGAAGTCCGGCCATAGAGGGTGAGGATAGCTCAGCAATTTATAATGCTTGCACGGATAATTTGTTTTGCCATCTAAATGCCGTTATGGTACGGTGATTTGCTATGCACAAAAGGTTGACGAAAAAACAAAGATTTCTTAACGCGTGCGGCAGGGTTCCTGTCGACATGACGCCCATATGGATCATGAGGCAGGCGGGCAGGTTTATGTCTGCATACAGAAGAAAAAGGCAGGCGCATTCTTTTATCGAGATGTGCAAAGAACCGGAGATCGCTGCCGAGGTAACGCTCCTGCCCGTTCAAAGGCTCGATGTCGATGCCGCCATTCTCTTTGCCGATATCCTGCTACCACTGGAAGGTATGGGGGTTGGTTTTAGCTTCACCAACCACGATGGACCTGTTATCCACAACCCTATAAGGACTGCAAATCAAGTGAACAGGTTGATTATTTCTCAGCCGGAAGACTCCCTCGGTTATGTACTGTCGGCAATAAAGCTTGTAAAGAGGGAGCTGGGCAGCGACACGCCGCTCATAGGGTTCTCGGGCGCACCGTTCACCCTTGCAAGCTACCTGATTGAAGGGGGGCATTCGCAAAATTATCTTATAACAAAGATGATGATGCTCAAAACACCCCATGTCTGGGATGCATTGATGTCAAAACTTTCGAAGATCATCTTGCTTTATCTGGGGGCACAGATAAAAGCAGGGGCCGACGTCGTCCAACTGTTCGATTCATGGGCAGGCTGTTTGAGCCCCTATGATTATGCGAAGTATGTCATGCCGTACAATAAGACAATCCTCACCGGCCTGAAAAAATACAAAGCGCCGGTCATTAATTTTGCAACGGACAATGCAGGGCTGCTTGAGCTGATGGGCGAATCCGGCGGTGATGTGATCGGCGTGGACTGGCGCATCAGCCTCGACAGTGCATGGAAACGCATAGGGTATAAAAAGGCAATCCAGGGCAATCTTGATCCGGCGGTACTGTTCGGACCAGCATCGGAGATAAAAAAGCACGTGAGGGCAATCATAGAAATGACCGCGGGACACAACGGTCATATATTCAATCTCGGGCATGGGGTACTACCGACAACACCGGAATCCAATGTCAAGGCGCTGGTAGACATCGTGCATGAACTCTCGGAACGATGAGTCTTCTCTTCCCCGGCCCCCTTGTTTCAGGCATATTCCAGAAGATATGAAAGAACGCCCCACACTGGCAGACATATTGAAAGATCGCTATCATCTCCAGCCTCTTCCGGAAGAAGGAGGGTATTTTTGGGAAAACTTCAGAGATGATACGGCAACCAATATTTATTACCTCATGGAGCAGGGCGATAGCTTTTCAGCCTTTCACCGTGTAGCGGTTAAAGAAACATGGGCATTGGTAACAGGTGAAGCCGGGAATAGTCCCGTCTATTTATACGTTCTTGACTATGACGGAAAAGGGGGACTAACGAAGGTAGAATTAAACCCTATGAACCCCCGGTTTACGGTTCCGCCCGGAAAATGGTTTGCTGCTGAAGTCGTAAAGCAAGGCTCGTTTTCTCTGGTAACCTGCTTTTGCGAGCCCCCGTTTGAGTACAAGTATTTTGAATTGGGAAACCGCGAAGCGTTGTCGGAACAATTTCCGGAACACCGCCGGTTGATCAAAAAGCTGATACGCAGGGCGCCCTGATCCCGTTTTTCCCCGTTGTGCAAATTCATCCGTGGTAAAGGCTTTTACCGGGACACGGGGAGATGGCACCTGACTGTATCCCTGCACGATAGACTTTCATTTACGACTACCTTGTGATACCTTGAAAAATCATTGTATGCTAAGTGACACGTATGACTAATACAGTAAAAGCAGTACTCCTGCTTGCGTTCGGCGGACCGGAGTCCATGGCTGAAGTGGAGCCGTTTCTCAGGTCTCTGATGGAAGGCAGGCAGGTGCCGGACCGGCAGATAGAGGCGGTCAAAGAGCGGTACCGGTTGATCGGCGGCGGTTCGCCCCTGAAGTCTATAACCGCGATGCAGGCCAAAGGCCTTGAAGCCGCATTAAATCAATCCGGTCCTTTTTACCGGGTTTTTACAGGCATGAGATATACGGAGCCTTCCATAGACCATGCCGTGAAGCAGATCGTTTCGCTGGATATCCATGACCTTATTGCCTTGCCGTTATCCCCGTATTACAACAGTGCAAGCACGGGCAAGTATCTGCAGAGGCTTGAACAGTCACTTGCAGGGACAGGCGTGCAGGTTAAGATTATAAAAAGCTACCATACCAACCCGCTCTTTATAAAAGCCGTGGAGCAGACTATCTCGGTTACCGTAAAGGATATTGAAGACCCGTTTATCATTTTCAGCGCCCACAGCCTTCCTGTTGCGACTGCAGCGGCAGACGGCTATGTGGAACAACTCGAGCAGACATTGAAATTGATTTTGGAAGACATATCTTTACCTTCATATGCCCTTGCATTTCAGAGCAGGGGGATGACCGGCGGCGATTGGCTCGGGCCGGATGTAAAAGATGTTATGGACAGGTGCGCACGGAATAACAAAAAAAATATTGTTGTCGTGCCTTATGGTTTTGTGTCGGATCACGTGGAAACACTGTATGATATCGATATCGTTTATAAGCATTATGCAGGTTCACTCGGCCTGAACTTCATACGCACGCCGTCACTGAACGCAGCAGAGCTGTTTATTCAAGCGCTGAAGGATATAGTTGTAAAAGCATGAAAAAATCTATTGTCATAATCGGCGGAGGTATAACCGGACTGTCCGCAGCATACAGGCTCAGCAAGCTCAAGGCACAGGGCGGCGCAGAGATCGATATTACGGTCGTTGAGAAATCCGGTTTTCTGGGCGGTACCATACATACAGAATATACCAATGGATTTGTAATCGAAGGAGGGCCGGATTGTTTCTTTGCCGAAAAGCCGTATGCAGGCATGCTGGTCAAGGAGCTCGGCATTTCCGACCGGCTCATCGGTACCAACAACAAAAATCAGGGCACGTATGTTCTCTGGCACAAGAAACTGCACAAACTGCCCGAGGGTGTTGTTTTGATGATACCGACGAAATTCACTCCGTTTGCAACAAGCTCGCTGTTTTCGTTTTCCGGAAAGCTGAGGATGGGCATGGAGTTGTTTGTACCCAAACGAACGGACGGCGTAGACGAAAGTCTTGCGGAGTTTACCCTGCGGCGATTAGGCAGGGAGGCCCTCGACAGGATCGCCGAACCCCTTGTTGCCGGAGTGCATGCAGGGGATCCGGACACCATGAGTGTACGGAGCAGCTTCCCGCGGTTCGTCGATATGGAGCAAAAATACGGGAGTCTGATAAGGGGTATGCTCAATGCCCGCCGCGTGATGCAGCAGCGCACACCAGCCGGTACCCGATCCATGTTCATGACCACGAAGGCCGGACTAAAAGACCTGATAGATACCCTGCGTCAGCAGTCCAGCGGAGTAAATTTCAAGACCGGTGTCGGGGCACAATCCATTCAACGGATAAGCACAGGCAGGGATGAGAGCTATACGGTTACGCTTTCAAATTCGGAACAGCTCCAGGCTGACGGTATTATTCTCGCGGTGCCCGCTTACGTTTCGGCCGGACTTGTTTCCTCCATGGGAAAAGACCTGCCGGATCTTTTGCTCTCCATACCCTACGTATCAACAGCAACAGTATCGCTTGCGTATAAAAAGGATGCGTTTGGCCATGTGCTCAAGGGCTTTGGATTTGTCGTACCCAGGAAAGAAAACAGGCATATCATGGCAGCAACATGGTCGAGCTCCAAATTTTCCTACCGTTCTCCGGATGATTCGGTCCTGCTGCGGTTTTTTGTCGGCGGTGCTGCAAACCAGGACATGGTTTTTAAATCAGATGATGAAATCGCCGGACTTGTGAGGGCCGAGCTCAAGGATATCATGGGTGTAACTGCAGAGCCTCTCTTTGTTCGCATATACCGGTGGGACAGGGCCATGCCTCAGTATACCATAGGCCACGGGCCAAGGGTCAAAACCATAGAGCAGTTGACAGCAGGTCTTGGAAACATACAGCTTTGCGGGAGCGCGTACCACGGCATTGGCATAAGCGATTGTGTCAACAGCGGGAACACCGCAGCACAGAGTGTGTTGAAAGGGCTGTTTGATTAAACCGGAAGAAATCTGTAAAATCAATACGTAACAGGCTGTTGAAAAACTTGAATTACTGTCATTGTGAACGCGGGCACACAGCGGAGCTGGGTCGAGCAATCCCGGTTTTTATAAACCAATAAGTTACAGATTGCTTCGTCGTCCCTCCTCGCAATGACATGCAGGGACATATTCAACAACCTGTTCAGTTTCACTATTTAGAAAGCCCTGTATAATATCCAATATAAATCCCTTGACATTCCGGATGTTATATATAAGAAAGGGTTGAAAATTTAAAAAACGAACGCTCGTTGTAAGGGATAAAACCATGGATTTAATATCTTCAACCTACTATGACATCCGAAGGGTTGTAAAGTTTTTGAAAATTTTTGCGCTGGTTGCCGGTCCGGGTATTATTGTGATGGTTGCGGACAATGATGCGGGCGGCATAACGACCTATGCGGTTACCGGGGCGCAAACCGGTTACAGCCTGCTCTGGTTCATGGTTTTGATGGGACCCGTTGCATACTACGTGCAGGAGATGACCGTTCGTCTCGGTGCGGTTACAAAACGCGGGCATGCAGAGGCAATCTTTTACTCTTTCGGATCATTCTGGGGATGGTTTTCCCTGTTGGATCTCGTTTTGACAGACTGGATGACCATGATAACCGAGTTCATCGGCATGACTGCTGCCCTGAGTATCTTTGGGGTGTCACCCGTGGTTACCGTATTGATCTGCTGGGGAATCATGGGGTTTATGGTACTTCAGGGACATTATTGGACATGGGAAAAACTCGCATTGCTGTTTTGTGCTATAAATATGATCTATATCCCTGCCGCTTTTTTAATTCATCCTTCGGTAAAAGAAGTTCTGCATGGATTTATTCCACACATGGCAGCCGGCGGCTTTACGAATAATCTTTTTTTCCTGCTTATGGCAAACATCGGTACGACCATAGCTCCATGGATGATTTTCTTTCAGCAGAGTACAGTAGTCGATAAAGGCATGCAGGAGAAGGATATCCTCTGGGGTAAACTGGACACTCTGGTTGGTTCTATCCTGACCGTGGTGGCCGCTATCGTTGTTATTATCGTTACCGGCAAAGTGCTTTTCGGACAAGATATCGAAAGTGCGGCTCAGGCCGCCATAGCACTCATGCCGGTGAACAAGTATGTGGGTACGCTGGTTGCGATCGGGCTGTTCGATGCCGGTCTTCTGGGGGCCGTATGTATATCTCTTGCCAGCTCGTGGGCTTTTGGCGAGGTGTTTGGGTGGGCACACTCATTGAATCATAAGGTCAGGGAAGCAAAATGGTTTTATGCGTATTATTTCTTCGATCTGATGCTTGCAGGGACGGTAGTTTTGATACCACATGCACCCCTTGTGCTGATCACGCTGTTTGTGCAGGTAGCTGCAACGGTACTCCTGCCTGCCGCACTGGTTTTTCTTATCATCCTGCTCAATAATGGGGAAATAATGGGCAAATACAAAAACAACAGGCGGGAAAACATCATAAACATTTCTATTGTCGCGGCTTTGATTGTCATATCCACCGGTTACAGCCTGACGATTGTATTTCCAAATATTTTAAAGTAGAATGCAGTATGGAGAAATAAAATGGGAAAGGTCTTCAACATATTCCGGGGTTTTTTCTCAGCGGTGAGGGATGTTAACAAGAAATACAAACAGCCTCATATAAAAATGTCCCGGATGGCGTCATTTTCCCTGTTTATGCTGCGGGTGTATTTATTTTTCATGGTAGCTATTTTGCTGTTCAAATTTATCACGTTAGCCGTCAAAGGCGGACTGGGAGTTGCGCCGTGAATCCAACCGTTATGAATCAGACAACCGCAATAAAACAGGAGAGCGGACTGTCATTTTTTATGAGCGAATTGATCGGCGCAAAAATAATGCTCAACGAAAAAAAGATCGGTCATTTGCGGGATCTCATAATCAAAGAAAACGGAGCTGTTCCCCATGTTACCCATCTCTATATCTCTCTGCCTTTCGGTATGAGTGCCGTAGTACCGTGGGAGAAAATCGGGTCAATTCTCGTCAAGGAGAAAAAGATAACCGTCGTTGCTGAGGACATATCGCCGTATAAAGGCGAGCCGGAAGAAAATGCGGTCATGCTGAAGGACCATATCATTGACAAGAAGGCCATAGATTTGAAAGGCAGGGATCTGGAAATCATTTATGATGTAAAACTGAGGATACGCGACGGGATGCTGTATGTCACGGATGTTGATCTGAGCCGTTATGGGCTTTTGCGCCGTATCCATCTGACCATGCTGGCAAACTTTATCTACAATTTGGCGAGAAACATTCAGGATCAAACGGTTTCATGGAAATACATCCAGCCGTTGCCGGAACGGATCGGACGTTTTCAGGGCGATATCAAATTGAACGTCCTGAAAGAAAAACTCTCCGACATGCACCCGGTGGATTTGGCGGATATTCTGGAAGAGATGGAGCCCAATCAGCGCGTAGAAATTTTTGAAAAACTCGATCCCGAGCAAGCATCGGATACCCTGGAAGAAATCGATCCCGAAGCACAGCGTGACCTCGTGGAATCTCTCAAAATCGAGAAGGTTGCAGTTCTCGTAGACGAGATGACGACGGGTCAGGCAGCGGATTTTCTCTCGGTACTCTCGGTTTCGGAAGCCGACGCAATCCTCAAGCGCCTGAATCCGGAAAATGCTCGCAAGATCCGCACTATTGTAGAGCACCACGAAGAGAACATCCTCGACTTTGCAACGCAGGATTTTATATCTTTTTTACCGGACGTAACCGTGGAAAAGGCGCAGGAGCAGTACCGCTATATAGCCAAGGGCAAGGATGTCGTCATGTATCTTTATATCCTGGACAACGACAAACATCTTACCGGCGTATTGGACATAAAGGAATTGCTGACCGCTGAAGAGCATGCTTTTCTGAAAGATGTGATGATACGGAATGTCATTACGCTGGCACATGACAGCACACTCAGAAAGGCATCCGAGTTTTTCACGCGCTATAATTTCCGCGCACTGCCTATAACCGATACGGACAACAAAATCATGGGTGTCGTCACGTATCGCGATATCATGGGGCTGCGTCATCGTTATATAGAATAAATCCGTTGCGCCTTGAACTGTTACAAGCGTTTGACAATACCAAGCGATTTTTATATAAACGGTAAAACATAAAAGGGAGATTGCTATGATTAAAATTCTGCTGGTTGACGACATGAGGAACTTTCTCGATCTTGAGGTTTCTTTCTTAAGAAGGGCTGAATCGAAGATCATAACGGCAAAAGACGGGGCAGAGGCTCTAAAACTGGCAAAGATAGAGAAGCCAGACGTCATTTTGCTTGATTTGGAAATGCCGAAAATGAACGGAATCGAATGCTGCAGAATTCTCAAGAGCGATCCCGCTTTAAAGAAGATACCCGTTATTATGGTGACCTCTACGGAAAAGAAAGCTGAATCGATCAAGGCAGGGTGTGACGACTTTGTGCGCAAACCGATTAACGAATCGGCATTCCTCGAAGAGATCAAAAAGTTCGTTAGTATGAAGATCCGGAAAGAGGACCGTTACGATATCTCCATCGAAGTGAAGTACACGTACAAAGAGAAAACCGTGTCCGCCTTTTCGAAGGATATGAGTTATTCCGGACTTTCCATAATTACAAAAGATCAAATCCCGCTGAACACCATTTTAAATTTGAATCTTCTTCTGCCAAACAATGGAAAGGACGAGTCTCATAAATGCAGGGCAAAGGTAATGAGGACTTTTAAGGAAGAAACAGACGACCATGTAGTAAGTGGTCTGGGCCTTGAGCTGGTTGAGGCGGCGTCAAAAACATTGACCGCTATCAAAACGTTTATAGACAATAAAGGATAGTTCACCCCGTTAGAAATCCTAACTATTTTCTTATTCCCACAAACGGTATATTTCTGCAAAAACAGATAATTATGGCATCGGGCCGGTTTTTGGATTTCTAACGGGGTTAATCGATATAACGCGGGAGATCCGACAGGGGACATGCATCACACAGCGGCTTTGTCCTGCAGAAGTTTTTTGCAAGTTCTACAATCAGTGCATGATATTCGTTGAATGTATTCGTATCGTGATCGAGGTTATCCATGAACATTTCCTGTAGTTCGTCGTATCCGGTTTCTTTTTCTATCAATCCATGCCGGGAAAACACCCTGCAGGTATAGCTGTCGACGACGAACAAGGGTTTGTTGCAGGCATAAAGCATGATACTGTCCGCTGTCTCCTTACCTATGCCGTTTATGGACAGGAGCTCATTCCTCAATTCCATGGTTTCTTTATTACACAAATTGCTCATGGTACCTTTATAGCTTTCTACGATGTGCTTCACCATGAGCTTGAGCCTTTTTGCCTTTTGATTATAAAAACCAGAAGGTCTGATGAGTTCTGCAATTACGGAAACAGGCTGCCGGTATAATTTTAAAGCGGATAACATGTCCGCACGTTTGAGATTCGCTATTGCTTTCTCAACGTTTGTCCATGCTGTGTTCTGGGTCAGTATGGCACCTACAACGACCTCGAAAGGAGAGTCTGCAGGCCACCAGTTCCTTTTGCCGAACCGGCGGCAGAGCAGCTGGTAGATGTGTTCAAGCTGTTCTTTTTTTGATGTGCTCATTCCGGTAAGCAGGGTGTAAGTACAAACAGGCAGAATTATTGGTTAAACCTGAAGAACTCATTGCCGTGCTGCGCATTAACCTGTGATGCCGTTTGTGTTGGTTGTGTGCCCGCGACAAATGCATCAAAACTTGCGTTACGATCGTCTGCGGTTGCAAGCAAACCGGTTTTTTTGTCTATCCTTGCAAATACGACGCCGGGAGGTATGGGAAAGTCACTGTCCGGGTATGCAGTAACGGCGCTTTTCATAAAATTAAGCCAGATTGGTGCGGCGGCATCACCGCCCGTTTCTGCTATGCCGATACTTTTGTTATCGTCAAAACCCACCCATACGCCTGTTAGAAGGTTTGGCGTAAACCCGATGAACCATGCATCCCTGTCATTTTCCGTTGTTCCCGTTTTACCGGCAGCAGGCCTGCCGAGAGCATTTGCGCGCCAGCCTGTCCCGTGTTGCACAACATTCCTGAGCATGCTTATCATAACATAAGCTGTTGCGGGATCCAGAATATTGACTGCCGTGGTTGTCTGAGACGTACCGGTGATCGCACGGGAAGATGTTGCCGTAAAAGAAGTCATGGTTAAAGAAGTTGAAGAAATAGCATTGTTGAAATGTATGATGTTCGGGACAACATTACTGTTCTCCAGAACAACGCCGTTCCGGTCAAGAACCTTGGTTATGTAAAATGGAGAAACAAGTTTTCCGTAATTAGGAAATACATTATAAGCAGAGACCAAGTCGATCAAACTCATTGAAGATGATCCCAGTGCAAGGGTAAGGTCATTGGTCAGTGGTTCTGTTATACCCATTTTTTTCGCAAAGTTTATTGCATATCCAACACCGATGGAATTTAATAACCGGATGGAAGGGTTATTCTTGGAATGTGTTATCGCATCCTCGAGCGTAACAGGGCCGGTAAAGGTCTTATCGTAATTGCGGGGTTTCCATACCGTGGGAGTCGTTGGTGTTGTGCCGGTTTCCATGGTTCCGGTTGTTGTATCCGTATATTGGTAAACGACAGGGGTATCCAGAATTATAGATGCGGGCGTGTATCCTTTTTCCAATGCCGCTGCGTAATATACGGGTTTAAACGCCGAACCTGTCTGACGCTGTGCCTGAACAGCATGGTTGTACTGGGATCGTAAGAAGCTGTATCCTCCAACCAGGGCCTTCAAGGCTCCTGTTGTTACGTCCAGGGCTACAAGTGCACCCTGGATTTCGGGTTTTGGTTCAAGGGAAAACTCGGCGACATTTTTATTTTTTCGGATCAGTCTAACCAAAATTACATCCCCGGTCTTGAATACTTTATGCGGGTCCGTAACAGGCGGGAACCATGCCTTGGGATCAAAAGGGTGTGCCCAGCTTATGTTGGACGTTAAAATAAAACCTTTTTCTCCTCCCACATTGATTTCAACACCCCTGTTTGACGGTAAGAAGCCGGTTACGACGGCATGATACGTTTTATTCTGCTCTAGAATGTCTTGGACGGGTATTGACCCGTTCTTCGTCATTGACTCGGTTAGCATGTAGTAATCAGGAAACACCGCAAGTTCTTTCTTCCTTACGTCCTGTATGAAATTCTGTATATCTTTATTACTGGTCAGGCGTTCTGCGGGCCCTGAATATCCCTGCCTCTTGGTTATCTGGATAAGCCCGTTTCTCAGTGCGGTGTTTGCCGCTTTTTGCATCATGGGATCTATCGTGGTGTAAACCTTCAGACCTTGCTCAAGGACCGCGTCCTGTCCATATTGGGAATATAATTGCTGCCTTAACATCTCCAGAAAATAGGGAGCTATATCTTTGGGTGTATACCCGTTGTTTAAATAAATTTTGAGCGGTTGTTTGTATGCAATATCTGCTTCTGCCTTTGTTATATAGCCCTGGTCTGCCATCCTGTTGAGGACGTATTTCTGACGCAGTTTTGCCCTTCGGGGAGAATTAACAGGGGAATAGGTGTTGGGAGACCGCGGTAAACCGCCGAGTATGGCAGCCTCTGCAAGATTAAGGTCCTTTGCCTTTTTCCCGAAGTACTGCTCGCTTGCTGCCTCCACCCCATACGTACCGTCACCGAGATATATCTGGTTGAGGTATATCGTGAGGATTTCATTTTTGGTAAGATGCCGTTCAAGCCGGGTCGCAAGAATGAATTCCTTGAGCTTTCTTGTAATGGTTTTTTGCGGCGTTAAAAGGAGTGTTTTCACCAGTTGTTGAGTAATCGTACTTCCTCCCTGTACGATCTGTCCTGCCAAAAGATCTTTTATGGCCGCCCGTAAAATGGCTTCATAATCGACACCTCCGTGCTGATAGAACGTTGCGTCCTCCGCCGCTATAAAAGCTTCGGGCACGTACTTTGCCATTTGATCCAGAGATATGGGTATGCGGCGCTGAAGAAAGAATTCTCCTATCACCGAGCCGTCATCACCGTAAACATCCGTTACAACAGCTGGCTTGTAATCGGTTATCGTGTTTATTTGTGGTACGTCCGATGTTATGTAAAAATACCAGATTATAGGCAATAGTATGCAGAACAGCAGTATTCCGGCTAAGAGCAATCTCTTTTTTCTTCTTCTGCTCTGTTGCGGTTTGCCGTCCTTTTCTTTTTGTTCTTCCTCCGGCTGTTTATCCATTGTGTTTTCTGTCATTCTTGAGCCTCTTTTCTATAAAAGTTTAAGTTAACAGCCTTTGTTTTTCAAGCTTATTCTTTATGAACAGGGTTGAATAGTAAAAGCGTGAAGGTTTAGGGTGTCTTTTCTTTCCCAAGAAGCTTAAGGTCTTCTATCCTGTCAATCAATACTAACTTTATTCTGACATATCCGTACGGTGTTTTACCGTAGCATATCAGGGAACCATCGACTAATAGGGAAAGCTGCGCATTGTCTTTCAGATGAATGATAGCCATCAGGGGATTGTTGTCCAGCTTATCCATCAGCACCTTGGGAGCGTCCGTTGTTTTTGTGAAAGATATAGATCTTATATTCTTCAGCGGGATAACGTTCAGTATAAGTCCTTCGTAGCCTGCAATGTAATCTTTGCCATCGATACTGGCGTGTTCAACGGTTGTTCTTATCCCGAGGTTATCTGTTATGGTAAGGCTTATATTGGCTGAGGGCATTGGTATATACCCGACGTCGCTCTGGAATATACCCATTGCACTTGCCCTGTGCGTAAAAAACATCATAATCATAAACATACACGCCACATAGAATACTTTTTTCATAAAGATACACCTTCTTAAAAGACTTGATACTTGAGACAAATGTATTATATTTATTAACATATTGCAAGCTAAATATTTTATTAAAGTCCTCGAAAGTACTTTATTCTTACGTTTCATGCAGGTAAAGACCGCGTGGTTGACTTTCTTATTGTTTTTGTGTATCATACAACAAGTTTTGCAAGGAGGCTTGTAATGTTTAAGGTAGGAGATATCGCTGTTTATCCTGCTCATGGAGTGGGGAAAATAGTTGCTATAGAGATAAAAGAAGTGGCTGGAGACAAATATACGTTTTATGTGATGAACATACTTGAAAATAACATGAAAGTTATGGTGCCGACAAACAATGCGAACGCAGTTGGATTAAGAAGGGTAATATCCAATGATATGGTGCCGAAGATTTTCGATATATTCAGGGAAAAAAGGATAACTGTTGACAGCCAGACATGGAACAGAAGGTTCCGGGAGTATACGGAAAAAATAAAGACAGGTTCTGTATTTGAGATAGCAGAGGTGTTAAAGGATTTGTTTTTACTCAAGACACAAAAGGAACTTTCTTTTGGTGAAAGAAAATTGCTTGACACGGCAAGGAATCTTCTTTTAAAAGAATTGGTTATTGTAACGGGCAAAGAAAAGGAGATGCTTGAAAAGGAAATAAATAGTATTTTTGGAAAATAATTTTATTTTTTAAAAAAAGGATCTATCTTATTATTATGGAAAGGATGAATAAAAATGGGTATTATTCTATTAAGATTGGTGATCCTGATTTTTTCAGGATTAGGCGGCTACATAATATTCCTGAAGTTGCTGCACCAGCAGGGTTTGGCAATAACGGGAGCAGTGCTCGGTATAGCCTTTGGCTTATTGGCAATATTATTTGAGCGGCTTTTAAGAAAACAGCATATTAAAGGTATTATAGGCGGTTCCCTTGGATTGCTGGCAGGGCTCATGGCCGGTAATTTGTTCACGTATGGAGTGTTGCGGGATTTGCTCAATGAACCGTCCGTAAGCCTGTCGATCTATATCGTAGCGAATCTCTTGCTTGGCTATATAGGGCTTATCATTGGTGCAAAGAAGGGGATAGAGTTTGATGTCAGCGAACTCAAAACGAGCGCAACCCCTGCAAATACTGCAGCAAGCTATAAATTGCTTGATACATCCGTAATAATAGATGGAAGAATAGCAGATGTTTGCGAAACCGGTTTTATAGAGGGAGTATTCCTTATCCCGCAGTTTGTACTTCAGGAACTCCAGTACATCGCCGATTCAGCAGACCCGCTCAAACGTACCAGAGGAAGGCGCGGTCTGGATATATTGAAACGGATGCAGAAGATGACGGATCTCGAGGTAAGGGTAACGGATCAGGATTTCCCCAAGATCAAGAGTGTCGATGCAAAGCTCGTAGCTCTGGGCAAGAAGTTGAATGCGAAGGTCATAACAAACGATTTTAACCTCAACAAAGTGGCCGAGCTGCAAGGTGTCACGGTGCTGAATCTGAATCAGCTTTCCAATGCACTGAAACCCGTAGTTATCCCGGGCGAGTTTATGAAATTAAAGGTGATAAAAGAGGGGTCCGAATCCAACCAGGGGGTTGCATACCTCGACGACGGTACCATGGTTGTTGTGGACAACGGCAAGAGGTTAATCGGCAAAACTATTGATACCGTTGTTACAAGCGTCCTGCAAACAACAGCAGGCAGGATGATTTTTGCAAAACCAAAGGAAGATAACGGGGGTAGCCAGCATCAGTAGCATGCGCATAACAGCTATAGTCCCTGCTGCCGGCAGGGGTAGAAGGCTGGGATCTTCAGTTCCAAAACAATTTATAGAAATAGATGGCAAACCTATACTTATTCATGGCTTACAAACACTTGATGGCGTTGAAGAGGTCGGTGAGATTATTATTTCAGCTCAGGCTTCGGAAATAAATACCATTCGGAAACTTGTCCGGGACTTTCATATAAAAAAAGTTTTAGATGTTGTCGAGGGCGGTGAGGAAAGGATTCAGTCTGTAAGAAATGCGTTCAACAGGATAGGCTCAACGGATTATGTGCTTATCCACGATAGTGTCCGGCCGTTTATAACGAAAGGGATCATAAAAGATGTGCTCATGTCCGGTATATCGTATGGTGCTGCTATCAGTGCAATCCCTGTTACGGATACCGTAAAATTTGCCGACAATAACGGTATCATAGTAAAAAACATCAATCGCAGTGGTTTATGGCTTGCGCAAACGCCGCAGGTATTTACGTACAACATACTTGCAGAGGCATACAAGATGTACGATACCCGCCGTGTTGACGTAACCGATGAATCCGGGTTAGTAGAATTACTTGGTGTAAAGGTGAGAACTGTTGCAGGAAGTATATTCAATATCAAAATTACCAGGGAAGAAGACCTGGTACTTGCACAATTAATAGCGGGGATGCCATGAACAGGGTCGGCATAGGGTATGATATTCACCGGCTTATAGAGGGGCGCAGATTGGTCCTGGGAGGCGTGGATATCCCATTCGAAAAAGGGCTGCTCGGACACTCCGATGCGGATGTGCTGTTGCACGCCATGAGTGATGCAATACTCGGTGCCTTATCGCATGGGGATATCGGTGTTTATTTCCCCCCGGATGACGAAAGATACAAAGATATGTCAAGCGCGATCATCCTCAAGAAGGCGCTATCCGCCGCAGTTGAAGAGGGCTTTCATGTGGTGAATATAGACTGTGTTGTTATTGCTGAAAAACCACCGCTTTCAAAACACTATAAGATGATAATTGACTCTCTATCCGGCATCACGGGTTTGCAGCCGTCTTCGATAAGCGTTAAGGCAAAGACCAATGAAGGGGTTGATGCCGTAGGCAGAGGCGAAGCCATTGCAGCCTACGCTGTCGTTATGCTGGAAAAATAGCATGGCCCTCAAAATTTACAACACCTTGATGCAAACCAGGGAGGACTTTAAACCCCTCAGGCCGGATCATGTAGGTATGTATGTGTGCGGTGTGACCGTGTACGATCTTTGCCACATCGGCCATGCCCGTTCGGCAATCGTATTCGACACAATCTACCGATACCTGCAGGCAAAGGGATACACGGTCGACTACGTTAAGAATTTTACGGACATAGACGACAAGATCATAAACCGTGCTAACAAAGAGGGACTGACAACAAGTCAGGTGTCGGAAAAATATATCGAAGAATACTATAAGGATATGGACAGGCTGGGGTTGAAAAAGCCTACGCACGAGCCGAGGGCAACAATGCATATCAACGATATTATACTTTTTATAAAAGGGCTCATAGCCAATGGTCATGCTTATGAGTCCGGCGGCGATGTGTATTATGCAGTGAGGAGTTTTGAAGGCTATGGAAAGCTGTCAGGGAAAAATATAGAGGAACTTGAGGCAGGAGCAAGGGTCGAGCCGGGCGAGGCGAAAAAAGATCCGCTGGATTTTGCACTCTGGAAGAAGAGTAAACCCGGAGAGCCTTCATGGGAGAGCCCGTGGGGCGACGGCAGGCCGGGCTGGCATATAGAATGTTCGGCAATGAGCACTTGCTATCTGGGGCAGAGTTTTGACATCCACGGCGGTGGTATGGATTTGATCTTTCCCCACCATGAAAACGAAATAGCACAAACAGAGGGTCTCACCAAAACACCGTTTGTCCGGTACTGGATACACAACGGTTTTGTACAGATAAACAAAGAAAAGATGTCGAAATCAACGGGGAATTTCTTTACCATCAGGGAGATTTTAGACAGATATGAGCCACAGGCTCTTCGGTTGTTTGTCCTGATGCATCACTATAGAAGTCCGATCGATTTCTCTGACCAATCCCTCAAAGAGGCCGAAAAAGCACTGTACAGAGGATACTCCAGTTTGAGACTTATTCAGTATCTGCCGGTGAAGGGAAAGCCGGTACTGTCACCGGACAAAATGAACAGCTTTACAGAGAAAATATCCGGGTTTGAAAAGGGTTTTTACGATGCAATGGATGATGATTTTAACACAGCAGGGGCGTTGTCCTGTCTGTTTGATACACTGCATCTTCTCAATACCTATTTAAGGGATTCTACACTATCTCCCGATCAAGAAGCAGTAAAAAAGCTTCACGGTTTTATGAAGTCGGCAGCAGACATACTTGGTGTATTCGACAGCGACCCGCAGGTGTTTCTGACATCAAGAAAAGATAAGAGATTGGCAGTCCTGGGTATAACAGCAGGCGAGATAGAGCAAGCAATAGCCAGAAGGGCATCCCTCCGGAGAGAGAAAAAGTTCAAAGAAGCGGACGGCATACGATCGGAAATGCTCGGCAGGGGCATAGCAATCATGGATACCGCCGGTGGTACGCTCTGGGACATCGCAGACGAGTGACCCGGGAATGTTTTTTGGGGTATAAAGAAAAAAATGCGGGGATTCTGGAACAGAATCCCCGCTTAAATCAGATCATGGTAAACACTATGCTGACTATTATAGTCCGTGTTTAATCTTAGGCCATGCCGTATTGAAGTCAAAGCCTTTGAAGTTCGGACTATTCTTGTTGTGACACTTGACGCATACGTTAACAGGCTTTGGAACCAGTCCTTTGGCTTCCGCCTCCTTCACGTTCTTCATGACGGCAAATGACTTATACTCACTGCCCGGACCATGACATGCTTCACACTGTACGCCCTTGAGCTCCTTATTGTCACCGGTAATATGACACTTGATACATTCTGGTTTTGACTGATCCGCTGGTTTTAGAACATCAAATGCCTTTGCATGGGCCGTATCTTTCCACACGTTGTACTGCTTCATATGACACATCTTACACTGGTTGACACCCACATAGGTTGGTGCAGCCTTTGCCGTGTATGCCATTGCAGTTATTGCTATCATTGTTGCCAATACCGTAAAAACTCTTGTTAATCTCATCTTCGTTCACCCCCTTTATTTGGAATTTAAATACGTATCTATTTCTTTAGCTGCTTGCTTTCCGTCTCCCATTGCAAGTATGACCGTAGCACCGCCCCGGACAATGTCTCCGCCAGCGAACACCCCGGATTTTGTCGTTGCCGTTGTTTTCTCTTTCACGATAATATTACCCCATTTATTGGTCTGTACATCGGGTGTTGTAAGCGGTATTAACGGGTTTGAACCATTGCCGACAGCTATTACAGCAAGTTCCACATCCAGGGTAAACTCGGAGCCTTTGACCGGTATAGGTCTTCTCCTTCCCGAGGCATCGGGCTCACCGAGTTCCATTTTTATGCATTCAACTCCCTTTACCCAGCCGTTCTCGTCACCGATGAACCTTGTAGGGGCCATTAAAAACATAAACTCAATACCTTCCTCTTTTGCATGGTGCCTTTCCTCAAGTCTTGCCGGCATTTCATCCCACGACCTCCTGTAAATTAAGTATGCATGTTCCGTGCCAAATCGCTTTGCCGTCCTTACCGCGTCCATTGCCGTATTACCGCCACCAAACACGGCTACATTTTTTGCCTTTGCTATAGGTGTGTCATACTCCGGGAATAGATAGGATTTCATCAGATTTGTCCTCGTAAGGTATTCATTTGCCGAGTATACCCCGTTCAGGTTCTCCCCCGGTATATTCGTAAATACCGGTAAACCTGCGCCACTGCCCACAAATGCGGCATCGTAGCCGCCCTCATTCAGGAGTTCGTCCAGCGTAGAGGTCTTTCCCACAACAAAGTCCGTAACAATCTCAACCCCCAAGTTTTTAAGGTATTCCACCTCACTGCCCAGTATGCCCTTTGGAAGCCTGAATTCCGGTATACCGTATGCAAGTACACCACCTGGTACATGAAGCGCCTCAAAAACGGTAACACTATGCCCCATCTGAACAAGTTCCGATGCGACGGTTAATCCCGATGGGCCGGATCCGACAATAGCGATCTTTTTTCCTGTAGATGTCTTTTTTTCGGGTATAGTCGTTTCTCCGTGCGTCCTTTCCCAATCAGCGGCAAATCTCTCAAGATGTCCTATTGCAACGGAGACGCCCTTTTTACCGACAACACACACACCTTCGCACTGCTCCTCCTGCGGGCAGACCCTGCCGCATATAGCCGGAAGGCTGTTGGTTTCTTTGATTTTTTTTGCTGCCTCGGTAAACTTCCCTTCTGCTATCAGCGATATAAAAGAAGGTATATTTATATTGACAGGACAGCCTGCAACACAGGGCGGCTTAGGGCAAAACAGGCACCTCTGAGCCTCAAGTATTGCCATGTTGGGCGTAAACCCAAAGTTGACCTCTTCAAAATTTGCTATCCTCGCGAGAGGGTCCTGTGCAGGCATCTGCTGCCTTGGTATCTTCAATCTTTCTTTTTTGTCTAACGTTGCCATGTTAACTTACCCTTTCATATGCTTTTAAAAGTTCCAACGATAATTTTTCTTCCTTCTGGTAGACCTTGAGCCTCTGCATAAGACCTGCAAAATCTACTTCATGTGCGTCAAATTCCGGGCCGTCAACACAGGCGAACATCGTTTTGCCGCCGACTGAAACCCTGCACACACCGCACATACCTGTACCGTCGAGCATAATGGGGTTGAGACTTACGACCGTGGGGATGGCATACTTCTTCGTAAGCTCTGACACTGCCCTCATCATAGGTACAGGGCCTATGGCGAGTACCATGTTTGGGATAAGATTGTTATCTATCAGTCCTTTGAGCGAGTCCGTAACAAACCCTTTGTTTGCATAGCTGCCGTCGTCCGTAGTTACGATAACCCTGTCCGATACAGCCCTCATTTCGTCCTCCAGAATCAGGAGTTCCTTCGTCCGTGCTCCGATGATGCTGATGACCTCGTTACCTGCTTTTTTGAACGCCCGTGTCGTTGGCCATGCGATCGCAGTGCCCACACCGCCGCCAATGGTAACAACCCTGCCGAAGTGCTCTATGTGTGAAGGCTTTCCAAGGGGACCGACCACATCGGCTATGGATTCTCCTTCTTCCATTGCATTCAATTTTACCGTGGTTTTACCGATAGCCTGAACAATGATAGTTACCGTACCCTTTTCCTGGTTGGAATTTGCTATGGTAAGAGGTATCCTTTCGCCTTTATCGTCGACCCTAATGATAACAAACTGGCCGGGTTTTTGGGATTTGGCAATATGGGGCGCAGAAATTTCTATCTCTGCTATGACCTGAGATAGCAGTTTTTTTCTTACTATTTTGTTCATTTTGCCGATTCCTTTATATAATTTTCATATTTTTCCTGGGTAAATAAGGCTTTTAATTCCTTTTGATCGACGCCCTCTATTTCTATGAGCCACCCGTCTCCGAGAGGGTCCTCATTGAGGATAGACGGCTCATTGATCACATCGGAGTTCACCTCAACCACCTTTCCGGAAAGCGGGGCTACAAGGTCGCTGATCGTTTTTGACGACTCTATTTCGCCGAAGGATTTCCCCTGAACGACCTTATCCCCGACCTCGGGCAGTTCGATATAAAGGATGTCCCCGAGCTCTTCCTGCGCGTAATAAGATATGCCTATATATGCATGATTGTTTTCTACAGTAACCCAAAGGTGATTTTCGTTATACCACATCTCTTCTGCCATAAAAGTTAACCTCCTATCTTGTTTTTTTCGGCTGATGAATTGCCCGCGAAAAAATATCTTCACCGGCTTCCATAACAGCTTCTGAGTAAGTCGGGTGCGCCGCTACCGTGTTGATGATGGATTGTATGGTCAGTCCGTTCTGGATGGCGATTGCACCCTGTGCAATGATATCCGTTGCGTGTGCCCCTGCGATATGCATACCGAGGACTTTATCCGTTCCCTGCTCAACGATGACCTTTACTTCGCCTTCTGTTTGTGAAAAAGCCCTTGCCTTGCCGAGCGCTCTGTAGGGAAACCTTCCGATCTTTATATCCAGCCCCTTTTCCCGGGCCGATTTTTCCGTCAATCCAACGCTTGCAGCCTCAGGGGTTGAATAGAGAGCGGACGGTATGGCATCGTAATTTATTGTAAGTTTTTTGTCTTCCAGCAGGTTCGATGCCGCGGTGATACCTTCCCGGTAAGCGATGTGTGCAAGCATCTTTCCCCCGATCGCATCCCCGCATGCATAAATACCGTCCACGCCGGTGCTTAAAAACTTATCGACCACAATCTCTTTTCTCTTTCCGAGTCTGACGCCGGTGTTTTCCAGTCCGAGTCCACCGGTGTTTATGGCCCTGCCGACTGATAAAAGTACACAGTCCCCGGTTACAACCTCACCGTTGTCCAGGTAAAGATTAACTTCCTGTCCGTGTATCTCTGCCTGTGTAACCCTGGTGCCTGTTCTGAGCGTTATGCCGGATTTTTTTAAACTTCTTATTATCAACGATGCAATATCCTCATCTTCGGTCGGTAATGCCCTGGACATGATTTCAAGCATGACAATATCCACACCCAAGCTTTTGAATATGAATGCAAATTCCGTTCCAATCACGCCGGCTCCTATTATTATAAGTCTTTTCGGCAGAGTATCAATATTGAGGATGTCGGTGCTGTCCAGAATAAATTTCCCGTCTGCTCTTATGCCGGGCAGATCGGCAGGGGAAGAGCCCGTACCAATAATAAACCTCTTCGATTCCACAACCTCGCGGGTACCATCAGAATAGGTCAGTTGGAGCCTGTTCTTTGACAGGAATGCGGCGGATGCCTTTTTCAGCGTAACGCCATGGGATTTGAAAAGGAACTCCACCCCTTTGACCAGTTCGCTCACAATCCTGTTCTTGCGCTGAACAATCGTTTTGATGTCGGCCTTTATGTTTACCTCACCGGACAAACCGAACTCATCCAGCTTATGCATGCGGAGTAATGTGTCGGAAGTCGCCTTGAACGCCTTGGTAGGAATGCATCCCCTGTTCAGACAGGTTCCGCCAGTTTCTCCTTTGTCCACGATGAGTACGCTTGCGCCCAGTTGAGCAGCCCTTATTGCAGCAGGATAACCGCCTATCCCTGCGCCGATAACAACAAGATTATAAGATGAGAGATCACTCATAGTCTCAAGGTAGCAAGCATAAAAATTTTTTGTCAATAAAAACTTGTATACAAGTGCTGGATTTCCGTAAGGAAACGATACGATACGCACACGGGGGCGGAAATGCCGAAGATCGAAGGACGGAAGATGCAAGAACAAAAAAAGCGGGGGCGGTTCTTGAACCACCCCCGCAAGTTTTTTCGAGGTTTTATTTTGGTGAAATCCCCATGGATTCGAAAAGGGCTTTTGTATTGACATACTGCTTGATTATATCATAGCCCCTTTTTACTTGATCATCCCGCACAATGCGCACCTTGCCTATGATGGATTCAATCTTTGATATGGTGCTTAAGGTGTCGTATTTAACATGAATAACGGGGACGTTCATTGCCTGTGCCCTGCCGAGTACGATCTCATTGGGCAGAATATCTCCCGTAAGGACAAGGCATTTTGTCGATGTTTCGAGGGCTGCTATGATTATATCGGCGCGGTTTGCACCTGTTATAACCGCCTTGTTTTTCTTTTTGATAAAATGCTTCAGCGCATTCTCAACATCCATTGCACCAACGACGATATTTTCAACAAGCTCATCGAGCTTGTCGTGACCCGAAAGCATCTCCCCCCCCACGGCATCCCGTATCTGCCGTACGGACACGGATTCCAGCTCGGAAGTCCTCGGCACCATGCCAAAAACCTTCACACCCTGCTTTTCAAGATACGGTATGATATTGTCTGCAACGAACTCCATGTCGTCGAATGTCACCATATTCAGGATGACGCCAGCGAGCCTTTTGCCGAGCAATTCTTTTGATGAAAGAATGCAATCAACGCACACTTCGTCCCTGTAGGGGTCGATAAGAACGGTCTGGGCATTCAAGGCCTTTATCGTGATCAAACTGCTTATCTTCATGGTCAGACCCTCATAGAGGTTTGCAGCACCGCTGATAAGCATAATATCTTTATCCGAAGAAAGCTCCGCGTATGCATTCTTGAACAAATTCAGACCGTCATACTCCTTACCCTTGAATACCGATGATGTAAGGTCGTGCGTCAGAATGACAGGGGACATCTTTTCTACGGGATCTTTGAGGCCGAGAGCCTTTTTGACAAACGCCGCATCGACATCATAAAGAATATTGCCCTGGCTTGCGATAGACTTCCCTATAACCCTCATATATCCGACGTTGTGCCCTTGTTCCTGAAGCATTTTACCGAGTACCGTGGATAAGAGCGTTTTACCCGAATAGCTGTTTGTCGAACCGATAAATAACGGAATTGTTCCGGAATTCATATATTACCTCCTCAATGTTTTATAGAGATACGCGCATCCACTGCTATTGCACCTTCACCTTCTGCCTGGACGAGTAATGGATTTATGTCGAGTTCCACAATGTCTGGATTATCCGTAACTAACTGGGAAACTCTCAGTATTGCGTCGACGATTGCATCTATATCTCTTTTTTTTGCACCCCGGACACCCTGAAGCAGGGGGTACGATCTGATCTCTTTTATCATCTCATAGGCCTCTGATTCCGCTACCGGAGCGACCCTGAAAGAAACATCCTTCAGCACCTCTACATAAATGCCGCCAAGGCCGAACATGACAAGCGGACCGAAGTTCGGATCGATGTGCATTCCTACGATAGTCTCTGTGCCGGTCATGAGCATCTGCTGTACCACAACGCCCCAGATCCTTGCAGAAGGCATAAACTTGCGCGCATTGTTTGTTATCGAATAAAAAGCTTGTTCAAGCTGCTGCTCGTCATTTATGCCAACCACAACACCGCCGACGTCCGTTTTATGGAGGATATCCGGCGAAGCTATCTTCATGACTATGGGATACCCTGCTGTTCCTGCGTAAGCCTTTGCCTGTTCCAGGGTGTTGGCAAGCATACTCTTCGGCGTTTTAAAACCGTACGCCTCCACGATCTTCCTTGCTTCTACGTCAACGAGGCCCGACCTGCCGGATGCCTGCACGGTGTGAAGATCGTTCTGAACACTGGTCAAATCAACTTCAAATCTTCTGTAGGTTTTTTCCGGTTTGTTCAGCCATTCTTTGTAATCGAGCGCTATTCTATATGCTTTTACTGCCGATTCGGGAAAGATATAGTTTGGCACCTTCCCATTATTCAGGGCCTTGATACCTTTTCCCACATCCCTTCCTCCCATAAAACCTGCAATGATCGGTTTGTCCGCATTTTTTGCGGCCTCAACGACGAGAGCCGCCGTCTTGTCTATCTCGGTCATGTCCTGCGGTGTAAGCAGTATGAATATACCGGCAACATCTTTATCTTTCGTTATAATTTCGATTGCGGATTTATACCTGTCAGCGAGTGCGTCGCCGATAATATCGAATGGATTTCCAAAAGCTGCGGATGGTGGCAGGACCTTCTTCAGGGAAAGTACACTGTCGTCGCTGATGTGTGCGAGCCGTATGCCTGCCCGTTCTGTTGCATCGGCAGTGATGATACCCGGTCCACCTGCATTGGTAACGATGGCAAGTCCTCCGTCGCCGGGCAGGGGCTGGCTTTCCAGAAGTTTGCCGATATCGAACAATTCCTCTATGGTGTGTGCCCGGATAACACCCGATTGTTTGAAGGCCGCGTCAAACGCTGCGTCAGAGCCAGCAAGTGTTCCGGTATGTGATGATGATGCCCGTGCACCGACCTTTGTTCCGCCTGCCTTAATCAGGATGACCGGCTTTTTCTTCGATGCCCTGTATGCTTTTTCAATGAATGCCTTGCCGTCTGCAACCCCCTCGATGTAGCCGAGTATGACCTTTGTTTCAGGGTCATCCGCAAGGTACTCTATGAAATCCGCCTCATTCAGGTCGGCCTTGTTTCCGAGGCTTACGAATTTAGAAAAACCCATATCGTTGGCAAGTGCCCAATCGAGTATTGCCGTCAGCAGCGCTCCCGATTGTGACAGTATCGAAATATCGCCCGTGAGCGGCATGTCTGCCGCAAACGACGCATTCAATTTTGACTTTGTATCGATGATGCCGAGACAGTTTGGTCCGACAACCCGTATGCCATAGGTGTCAGCCTGCTCTTTCAATTGCCTTTCGAGCAGTGCACCTTCTACACCGACCTCTTTAAATCCGGCAGAAATGACAACCACGAACTTGACCTTTTTATCGGCACAATCCTTGAGTGAAGCTATGATGGCCTTCGGCGGTATCATGAACACGGCAAGGTCCACGTCACCGGGTATACTTTTAATATCAGGGTATACTTTGACTCCGAGTATTTCCGGTGTTGTTGGATTGACCGGATAAATCCTGCCTCCATAACCGCCGTCTTTAATGTTTTTCAGCAAGCTGTACCCGACCTTCCCGGGTACTTTTGATGCACCGATCAGCGCAATACTTTTTGGCTTAAATATAGTGTCCTGCATTCCTATTTCTTCCCTTCACCGTAAGGACTAAAAAATCTTTTTACGGCGTACTCCATATCCTGCTCTTTATATGCTTTTTCTGTAAACATATATTTGTAATTCTGTATATAGTCGGTAATGAGTTTGTAGGCATTGTTGATGTCCGCCATTTTCTTCGTACACAGGGACTTGTCTTTATCATCACACTTGTCCGGATGATACTGTATCACAAGTTTGCGGTAGGCAGACTTTACCTGTTCGCTCGTTACTATCTCAGGCAGTCCAAGAACCCTGCGCGCCTTATTGAGGGCTCTGTATCCCGGCAGGTTTTCCATGGTCTTTTCTTGACCTTGCCCAGAAAAATATGATCCAGCCGACGATAAAGGTTGGTATTGCTATGAACTGGGATGTTGAAAGCTGGCTTGCGCCCCACGGCCATGAAATGGTTGGACCTATGAATCCTCTGATCACATCACCCCGGAAGAACTCGATGACAAACCTGTTGAAAGAATACAGGATAAGGAAAAGGCCGACAAGTTCGCCGTTATGTTTCTTTAAATGTTTTTCGTACCAAAGGAGGAAAAAAAACAGGATAAGTCCGTTCAAAGATTCAAACAATTCTGTCGACAACAATCTCTGTCCCGGGTAGGCAAGGCCTGCATCGCTGTTGGTGGAAAATACCGATCCCAGCGGCCAGGGCAGAGTTGTGGGTTTACCGAAACAGCAGCCGTTCATGTAACAGCCGAATGCCCGGTGGATCGCATAGCCGAGTCCCATGTACGGCGAGACGAGATCTGCAAACTTGAAAAACTCCTGCCTGACCCATTTCAAGTAAATATACATGGCGAGGATACCGCCGAACAACCCCCCGTAAAACACGAGACCGCCTTTCCATATCTCCAGCATCTCGATCGGGTGCTGCATGTAGTAGCTCCACATGGTTATAATAAATACAATCCTAGCCCCGATGATGGAGCCGATCATGATCCAGAAGCTCATGTCCAGAACGATGTTCGGGTCCATGCCGAGCTTTTTGCCTTTCCGTGTTGCGAGATAGATCGCAACGATGAAAGCTGTAGCCATTGCGACACCGTAGGTGTGAATGG
>JAJYUJ010000027.1 GCA_021792615.1 bacterium | reverse complement strand
CAGTGCATTCGACAGCCCTTTTGATATGGAGATCGCCCTGTGTCTGTCGTCAACGGAAAGATAGGTGTTTCTCGAACTCATGGCAAGCCCGTCCGGCTCCCTGATGATGGGCATTCCAATAATTTCGACCGGCACGTTCAAATCTTTGACCATCCGGCGCAATATGACAAGCTGCTGGAAATCTTTTTCTCCAAAGATTGCAGTATGAGGCAGTATCACATTGAATAATTTAGCAACGACGGTCGTAACACCTTGGAAGTGACCGGGCCTTGTTTTGCCGCACAGTATATCGGAAAGGTCCGAAACATACACGGTCGTTTTGAACGGTCCGGGATACATTTCCTGCGCATCGGGATAGAAGATGATATCGGTACCAGCACGTTCTGCAATCATGGTATCCCTTGCAAAGTCTCTTGGATATTTTGCAAGGTCCTCCTTTGGACCGAATTGCATTGGATTAACAAATAAACTCATTACCAGGAGGTCGCCCTGTTTCTTCGCTTCGTTCAACAGGCTGATGTGGCCATCGTGCAGATACCCCATCGTAGGTACCAGCGCTATTCTCTTCCCTCCCGTCCTCTGTGCATGGGAAAATGCCTGCATTTCATGTACTGTTTTGATGACCTTCATCATTACTTGTAGGTGTGCTCTTCTCCCGGAAACACACCATCTTTAACTTCTTTTATATACTGCTGGATCGCACTCACTGCCGTTTCTCTTAAGTGTGCATATTGTTTTACGAATGTCGGCTGCTTATGTCCGCTCAAACCAAGCAGGTCATGGAATACAAGCACCTGACCGTTCACTTCCTTGCCCGCGCCTATACCGATGGTCGGTATATGGAGCTTTGCGGTGATCTCTTTTGCGAGGCCACCCGGTATTCCTTCGAGAACGAGTGCAAATGCCCCTGCATCCTCGACTGCAAGTGCATCGGTGATCAAAGCAGCTGAACTCTTTACATCCCTGCCTTGGATCTTATATCCGCCCATCCTATGAATGGACTGGGGTGTGAGTCCGATGTGTCCCATAACGGGTATATCCGCACGAGTAATAGCCTTAATTACCTCTGCCATATTCCTGCCGCCTTCCAGTTTGACTGCCTCTGCTCCACCTTCTTTCAGAAGCCTTCCTGCATTATAAACGGCGTCATGAGCACCTGTTTGATACGAAAGGAACGGCATATCCGCTATGACAAAACCATATTCAACCGCCCGCATGACTGCCCGGGTATGATAAAGGATCTCATCTATGGTCACCGGCATGGTATTTTTATATCCATTGACAACCATACCAAGTGAATCGCCAATGAGGATTATTTCTATCCCTGCCGCATCCGCTATTGCCGCAGACGGAAAGTCGTACGCAGTGAGCATGCTGATACGCTCACCTGCATCGTACAGTTTCAATATGTTCGGTAAAGTTATCTTTTTTCTTTCCATTAAAAAACTCCAGCCGGAACGGCTGGAGTTTTGACAGATCTCTCAATACTCTACCGTCTCGGTCTTTTTAGGGATCCAAGCGGATCGATAGTATATTATACAACCTGGTATCAGATGTCAATGTTTTATTCACATGAATACGAATTTACAAGGGCTTATTAATAAAGGTTGAAAAAATATAAAACTTACGGTACACTACACGCTATCTATGAAAAAGATACTTATAACATTATTTCTTGCAGGGTTCGTTGGTTGCGGACCATCCGCATTAAATGTTAAAACGTCGCTTGAACAGGCTCAGACAGCATACAATAAACTTCTCACGACACATCCCGAATCTATTGATACGCAGGGATACAGGGTATACATGGCAAAGGCAAAGGCGGCTTACGATAGCAACGATTTTGATGATGCCGACAAATATGCAAAACAGGCAATCGAACAAGCCGATAATGCCTATTCAACAAGAATACAATTAAAAGCAGAAGCACGGAACGACATAGAACGCACAAGGATAAAAATGAACAACCTGCTTGTGCCGGGACATGAAAGTGTCCACGAATTCTTTGCGGCGATAACCGCCTATACGAATGCCCGGTACAGGGATTGTATATCCATGCTGTCCGATGTATCACACAGGCTTGATATAGATAAGCAGACGGCATTTTTGAATAAAGTAACCTTGTTTGTACCCGAGGACCTGACGGCCCGGTTTGGCAAAACGGTACCGGTCTTCGCATTCCTTGGGCAGGATTTGAGACTACATAAGGTAATCGAGCGGGTAAAAGGCCCGGTGGAAGTTGATTTCGTCAACCAGTTCTTTGTGAGTGAGGATTTCTCGTATTTCCATATAAAAAGCACGCAACTCCATCTCGACGGCTGGGTATATCCGCAATTTGTTGTCATAGGTAAAATAAAAGAAATAAAATAGGGGGTAAAATACTATGCTGAAAAAAAATGCTTTCGGTCTGGCTTGCGGACTGGTCAGCGGACTCGGGTTGTTTATCTTGACGAATTACTTAGTACTGATTCATCACGGCGGGGAAACGCTCATCAAACTCAATCAGATATACTGGGGATACTCGATAACGTTCGGGGGATCGCTACTCGCTCTTATTTACGGGTTTGTTACCGCTTATCTCGTAGGATGGTTTATTGCATTATTATACAATATCTTCGCTTAGTAAGACCCATCACATTACCTAATTTGATCGGGAATATACAGGGTGGACAATCTTACCTACTATCTCGAGATTCTAAAGCTTGAACCGGAAAATATCTCTGCATTAAAAGGACTCTCGGAGATATACAAAGCAAATGAACAATGGGATAAGCTGATAGAAATCTATGAAAAGTTATTCAGCCTTTCTGAGGAGGACGATGATCGCGTCAACTACATCATAGATGTCGCCGACACGTACGCCGACCGGTTGTCCGATACGAACAAGTCTATAGAATTTTATCTCGATGCACTCGAACTCAATCCCTACGAACTGGGTGTTGTAGACAAACTAAAAAAGATACTGGAACAGTCTCATGCCTCTGCCGGGCTCGCGATTCTGCTGGAGGGTGAATGCCGATTATCAAAGGACCCGGAACGGACTGCAGAACTGAGCACCATGCTCATAAAAAGCTACATCTCACTCGGTATGTATGATGCGGCAACATCGTTCCTTGCAAGCTCAAACGCACCTTTGCCCCAAGCCACCAAGCAATTGTTCGATACATTACTCGATCAGGGTATGTTTTCGAGTATTATCGAACACAAGGATCTCTTTATAAACACCTTTAACACCCCTGAAGACCTCGCCGGCTTTTATACTTCACTTGCAGGCATATACGAAAAGGCAATGGATGACTCTTATGAGACTGCATATAATTACGAGATGGCCCTTGCATCAGACGCGGGTGACCAGCAACAAATAGTCCGGAAATTAAGCGGCATATATTCGTCTTTCGATGAACCGGTACTCCTGTTGTCCATCCTGATGAAAAGGAAAAGCGATGCTGCACCGGGAGAAATCGCCGGCCTCGATGGGAATATTGGATTATGCTATACGAAACTTGGAGATACTGCAGCTGCACTGCCCTTTCTCAAAAACGCTCTATCCGCACAACCGGACGATAAGCCCCTGCTCTATGCGGCACTCGATGTATTTACTCAGATCGGAGCATCCGTTGATATGACCGACACCATAAAAAAGCTTGTCGAAGTTGAAGACGGCAACGACCAAAAGACGGCCCTGTATAAAAGGGCTATCCCCCTGCTGATAGAAAACAAAGATTACGACACTGCAAAGCAGTGGATACACACGCTTTCCGGCATCACGGGAGATCAATCCAACGACGCAGCACTCGAACACATTTATAAAGAAACAGAAGATTACAACGGTCTTGTGACATTTTATCTTGAAAGGCTCAACGGCAACGAAGATCAGAAAGATTCTGCTCCCTTATGGGCATCGCTCGGAGATACGTATCTTCAGGGTTTCTCTCATTATGAGTATGCAATCGATAGTTACCTGAGAGCATCAGCCCTTGATCCCGGAAATAAGGAATATTCTGATAAACTCATATCCCTTTACGTATTGTCGGAGAAATGGCAGGAAGCAAAGCAGGCTATAATCAATATGCTGCCCGCTGTAACGGACAGCGATAAAAAGCTTTCGCTCCAGCTTACACTGGGAGATATCTATCTTACCCACTCAATAAATTACGAATCAGCGGCGGAGTTGTACCATGAGATACTTTCTTCGGATCCGCGCAACGAAGCCGCCCTATCCTCTCTGGAACGGATCTACCGGGAAACCGGCAACTACACTGACCTTGCCGCAATACTCGAGAAAAAACTGACTATAGCGGACAACAAATACGATGTTCTCGCAGAACTCGGTTCCCTGCTTTTTGACAGAGGCATCGATGTCAAAAAAGCCCAGCAGTACCTCTGGGAGGCACTCGAATCCAGCCCATCGGCAGGTTATGTCATAGACATCTTAAAAAGGTTATTCGAAACAACCGGCGACTATGCAGGCTTTGAAAAGCTTTATTCATTTATGATCGATAAGACCGGTCCTTCAGAGAAAACAAAAGTGGAACTGCTGCTGAAAATCGCTCATATCCGGTACGAAAAACTCGCCTTGCCCGATAAGGCAATCACAACGTTTGAACAGGTACTGGCATTGGAACCCGGCAACCATGATGCAAATTTATCCCTTTCGGCACTCTCCTTCAATGCTGGTCTATGGGACAAGGCGGAGCCATACTTCAATTTTTCTATCAAAAACAATATTGTCGAACCTGAACAACTTCCGGAATTCTTGTTTAAGTATGCACGGATCCTCGATAAATTAGGAAGACAGCAGGACTCATCACAATTCTATAAAAAGGCCTTTGAACTGAACAGGAACGAAAAGAGGTATGCGGAGGCGTACGGGTATTCTGCCTATATAAACCATGATTATGAAGCGGTTATCGTCGCATTCGAAGCGCTGATAAAGATATCGACAGACATCGAAAATATAAACGAAATCTATAAGAAGCTGGCCTCCGCATATGAAGAAACAAAGGATTACAGGCCTGCATCCATATATCTCATGAAACTGACGGAGAAAGAGCCGGAAAACCTTGAATACTTCCGTTGGCTGGAAAGGCTATGTACCGAGGGCAAAGATTACGCCCTTCTCGTAAGCGTCCTCAAAAAAGAAGCCGAACTCAGCAAATCCGATGAGGACATAATAACCATGAGCATGCGGCGTGCCTCGATACAGGAAAAGGACCTCGGTGATCCGAAATCTGCGGTCAGAACACTCGAAGATCTCATCAAATCGGGAAAGAGAAATGCCGGTATTTATATGCAATTGGCCTCCCTGTATAAAAAGCTGAACAATACAAAAGATTTGATGCTCACGATACAGGAGACGCTCAAATTCAATATAACCGGAGAGCAGAAGGTGGATTTATTGCTCGAACTGGCGGAGCTTTCCGGAGATGACAAACAAGCGGCGATCGGTCTTTATAAGGACATACTCATTCTGCAGCCGAATAACAATGCAGCATTTACAGCCCTTTCCGGGATGTATGAAACCATGCACGATTATCCTGCATTATCGGCAATGTACGATCTGTGGTTGTCGCACCTCCAGGCATCCGAAGACAAAATCTTATTGCAAAAAAAACTTGCAGTCATAAAAGCAGAAAATTTAAACGATACGAACGGTGCTATTGCCTTGTATCAGGACATCGTAAGATTCAAACCGTCGGATCTTGAAACTTACCGGCTGCTTGAACCGCTACTGTTGAAGCAAGGTGAATTCCAGAGTCTGAATGAACTGTATAAAGGTGCTGCACAAAGTATCGATGAGAAATCTATAAAACTCGAATATCTCATGAAATCGTCGGAGCTTCTTGTTCACCGATTACACGATGAAAAAGGTGCAATCGAGTCGTATGAGGCCGCTCTCCGCATAGATAAAACAAACGGAGACATTCTCATCAAGGCGGCCCGGCTTGCAGCATCCCAGCAAATGTCCGATAAAGCCGCAGCGTTTTATAAAGAGGCTACCTCACTGAGCAACATGCTTGATGACATGAAGGCAGAGATAAACTTTGAATATGGTACCGTATTGAAAGGCCTTGCCGCATCGAATGACGCTTATCAGGCTTACAAGGCTGCATACAATTTAAGTCCATCCAATATCGATTACCGGCTCGCTTACGGAGAATCCGCATACGCCGTCGGTCTGTATAAAGAAGCGTACGATGTATTAAAAAACATAACCTACGCCCACGAACACGAGTTGCTTCCGGAACAATTGTTTCCCCTCTATAAAATATTGTCTGACATAGCAAAGAGGCTCGGCAACATACAACAGGCAGTAGAGTATTTGCTCAGAGCGGTTGACATAAACGGCAAGGACATGGACAGCCTCATAACACTCGACGAGCTGACCGCTACGCTGGGCAACTACGAACTCGAGATAGAGGTGCTGGCAAAATTATCGAAAGTACTCGACAAGCCGCTGGACAGGGCTCAGGTATTGATCAAGATTGCAAAGCTCAAGCATGATAAGACCTACGATCTGAACGGTGCAATTCCTCTTTTACGGGAAGCAATGGCAATCATACCGGACAACACGCAGATATGCAATGAGCTTATCCAGATTTACCGGGAACAATCCAATATCGACAATGAAATTGAGATTCTCCTGAAACTCCTCAAGATCGAGAAGAACAGTGATAATTTTGTTGCTTCTGCTATGAGGCTGGGAGATATATATATTGAATTTAAAAACGACACCGGAACGGCAAAGAAATACTATCTTGAGGCTTTAAAGAAAGAACCATCTTCCATACCGGTACTCAGGTGCCTGGGAAAAACATTTGAACTGGAGGGGAATCTGACGGGGAAGGCAGACCTATACCAGAAGTTTATCAAGATCCTCCTGCCGAAAGAACCAAAGAACGTACTCCCGTTAATAAAAGAACTCGGTGAACTCTATGCAACGAAAATAAATAATAACGAACTCGCCATCCAGCAGTATCAGACGATCCTCAATATAGAACCGGCGGATGTCCATGCACATTTTTCTCTTGCAGAACTGTTTTCCAAAAATAAAACAATGATATCCGATGCCGTTCGGGAGTATGGAATCGTGTTGAAGTATATGCCGGAAAATATTCCTGCAATAAGGTTCCTTTCTAAATTTTATGAACAAAAAAAGGACTATGACAGGGTGTTCTTATACTTCAGCACCTTGAAACTGCTTGGTGAAGAAAAAGACCTTGAACGCATATTCGTAGAGGCGAACAAGAACAAACAGCCCAGGCATCCGAAACTTCCGGTATCGGACGATCTGTTCCTTTCCCACATCATGCACATGAAAACAAGGGGGCCGTTGAAAGATATTCTCACCTTCTTCCCCGATTACGGCGCAAGTCTGTTTAAACCCGATCTGAAGCTCTACGGCGCCGGGAAACAGGAACGGATAACGACGAAATCGACCTCATGGCAGGAATACGGAACGCTGTTACAACTGCTCGGCATAAAAGATATAGACATTTACCAGACAACAAAGGGTAACTTTAAGATCGTAATCGAAAATACGGATCCTCCCTCTTTGATTGTCCATATCCCTTCTTTATCGGATTTATCCGCTCAGGAAAGAGCTTTTATACTAACGGAATATTTAACGTACATAAAATCCGGTTTGGTGTTGCCGGTAAAACTTGGAAAAGAAAAGTTTGCGCTGTTTATACATGCATTGGTTAAAGCCTTAAACCCCTCGGCATCGACCCCTAACGATAAAAATCCCGGTCTTTCTGCTGTGACAAATACCTTAAACGGTATACTTACGAAAAAACAACGCGCGGCACTCGATGAACCCATTAAGAAATACCTCAAGATGCCGGATACGTATATGGATGAATGGTTTAAAGGCATTGAAATGACGGGCGCGAGAACTGGTGCATTTTTCGTGGGCGATACCGAACCGTTGTTTTCATCTCTCGTAAAGTGGCACATAGGCGATGCGTCTCTCCTCTCGAACAAAGAGAAAAGAAAAGATATCTTCACCTCATCCGAGCTCATGCAGGACATCCTGCAATTCTACCTTTCTGACGGCCATTTTCTCCTAAGAAATAAATTGGGTATGTCCATATTATCGGTATAATATGGATCGTTTTCTTATCATACGGTTCGGTTCAATCGGCAACACCCTCGTCAGCATTCCGGCAGTACGAGCGATAAGAAAGGCTTATCCCTCTTCTTTCATAGGCATGGTCGTTTCACCGGGTATCGATGAACTCTTAAGCGATATACCCTGGATCGATGAACTGATAGTATACGACATGCATGGCACCCACAAAAACCTCTTAGCTTATTTCCATTTTATACGGAGTCTGAGGAGAAAACACTTCGACACGGCGGTTATCTTCAAACGGTTTTTACGCAGCGAACTCATCGGATTGCTTTCGGGCGCCGGCAGAAGAGTCGGCTTTGAAACCGGCGGGAAATCGAATTTCCTGACAGATCGCGTCCCGTACACCGAGGGCACAAATATCGTGGAATTGAACATGATGCTGCTGCAGCCGCTCGGTATCCACGATTCGGATCTATCACTCGAACTCGATCCCGGTAATTGTAAAAACTATAACGGCATGCATATTGTCGATGCATTGAAATCAAAAGAATACCCCCGGTATGCCGTCATACACCCCGGGGGAAAAACAGTAAAAGGTACGGGCCTGGGCGTTGCCGGATATGCAAAAATCATATCCCTGCTCGGACAACGCTACAATCTTCCCTGCGTCATCATCGGAGACAGTACGGATTCCGGCACAATAAGCGCAATACGGAAGCTATCAAACGATGATTCGGTATTACCGGCCGTGGGACTTCCTTTGAAAGAGCTCAGCTGTTTGATAAAACATGCCGCTCTCTTCATCGGTAATGACAGCGGACCTTGCCATATAGCTGACGCGGTCCATACACCGGGCGTCATAATATACCCTCCCATGTATAATCTCAGAGAGCATATAAAAAAATGGAAACCCGCAGGTGATAACTTTCTTGCCATTACCCCTCCGAAAGCATGTGAAGACTGTACGAGCTATCCCTGCGAGGACAGTGTCCTGCTCCGATGTATCGAAGATATTGATATTGAACCCATTTTACATTATACAGAACTCATCTTAACCAAGAGGAATATATGAATGACCGCGAAACGCTCTTAAGGCTTATCAACAAATTTAACGGGGGTAAAATCCTTGTTATAGGAGATATCATGCTTGATGAGTTTGTGTGGGGAAAGGTATCCCGCATATCTCCCGAGGCCCCGGTACCGGTGGTAGAAGTAACGAAAGAAGATATCATGCTTGGCGGTGCAGCGAATGTACTCAAAAACATACGCGCACTGGGCGGACAGGCACTCTTGCTTGGTGTCATCGGCAGCGATTACAACGGCGAGAGGTTCATGGAAATATTAAAAGAAGGAGGCTATAGTACCGATGGTATTATCGTTGACGAATCAAGGCATACTTCCATAAAAACCAGGGTAATAGCACAGCACCAGCAGGTTGTGCGTTTCGACAGGGAATCTAAAGACGATCTTTCCGTCAAAACCTATAGAGAGATAATCGGTCTGCTGCGCTCACTGTTGTCGCAATATAACGCCGTCATAGTATCGGATTACGGTAAAGGGCTGATCAACAGGGGGATCATTTCCACTATTCTGAGATTCAAAAAAAACAACGGACTTATCGTATCTGTCGACCCCAAAATAAGGAACTTCAGGTTCTATAAAGGCGTTACGGTAATTACCCCCAACCAGAAAGAGGCGGAAGAGGCATGCGGCTTTGAAATAAATTCTTCAAAAACACTCATGAAAGCCGGAACTCACCTGTTAAAAAAATACGGAACAGATGCGATATTAATAACGAGAGGCGAGTATGGCATGAGCCTGTTCCAAAAAGATGGTACGGTGAAACATATACCGACCATAGCAAAAGAGGTTTACGATGTTACCGGTGCAGGCGATACAGTTATCTCCGCCCTTTCTCTTGCTCTCGCAGTCAAAGCAAAGTGGATCGACGCCTGTATATTGTCGAATCACGCAGCGGGAATAGTGGTCGGCAAGCTCGGCACAGCGACAGCTTCTGCACAAGAGCTTAAAACATCCGTTCAGAACTCAAGGGAACCACTCTTATAAAAGGTCATATTTCCTCATCTTGTAATAGAATGTCCTTCGCGAAACCCCCAGTCGTTTGATAGCCTCGGATCTATTGTTCGTCTCACTGAGTGTCCGCTCAATGAAGTCTTTTTCAATATTATTCAAAACATCTTTTAGTTTTTTTGATGTTGAAGAGGTATGCGAAAATCCGCCCTTACCATTTCGTCTATGCTTCATTCCGAAAGAAGGGTTCCAAGCGTCAAGTGGCAGATCATGACGTACCTCTTTTATAATGATCATTATCCCCCCGACATACAAATCGTTTTCTGCAAGCAGGGAAATATGCATAACTCTGTCATTTTTATATTTTAATACCGAGATTCCATCCTTGCACAACTGCTCTCTTTTGAACTTAATATCGCAGCCGTTCATTTTCAGCACCTTACGGATATTCACGTCGCCGGTACTGGTATTGGCTTTTTTTACAATCCTCTTTAACGGAACATTCATTTCTATTATTCTGTCGTTTGCATCGAAAAGGAAAGCAGGATAGCTGAAACTGCTCAATAATAAAAAGAATTTCTTAAATAATTTCTTATAATTATTCATAATCGGGATCCCTTTTTCAAATATACCGTTACGGTGGACTGGATTTTGTCTCCGGATGTCATTTATGAAATTTACTCAATGCCGATATAACGGTTTCTTATAGTATATATTTCTTTAGAACATAAGCGGTAAAATTTCAACATGTTTCGTTCATTGCCGCGTAAATCTATGTGCCATGTTGTTAATTCAACATCAAGCAGGCTGCTCATCATACTCATGAACCCATTTATACGAAGTTGAATGATATGAAATCTGCTGATTGTCTTTTTATTTTTATTGAAATAAAATATTTTACCAACTATGCTGTCTTCCATGAATGAATTTATACTGCAAGAAAATGAACAAAACATACAAATCTTGAAGGTAAACAGGGCTCCGCATAATTTCATGAAACTGCCTGTTTTAGAACAACTCGGCAGCGCAATTGATGCCATGGCCGCGCAGAACAGACATGAAGGCCTTATTCTGATGAGTGCCCTTGATGGAATCTTTATTTCCGGACACGAGATTGTCGATCTCTGTGAAGAAGATAACGATCGCAAGTTCAAGAAGTATCTTCGAACGATCGCCGAGATACTCTTGTCCATCCAAAGACTCAACATACCTACCCTGACGATTATCAACGGGCATTGCGTCGGGTTTGGGCTTGAACTTGCCCTGTGCACCGACTTTCGCATTGCCTTGGATGAAGATATCAACATCGGTTTTCCGGATGTAAAACTCGGTACGTTCCCGCCCTTCGGCGGTATATACAGAATCGTGAGCCTTCTCGGTGAAACAAGGTCAAAAGAATTACTCATGAAAGGCAGGCTTTTAAAACCGCAAACAGCTGTTGAATGGGGATTGATAGATGCCGTCTCGAATAAAGATAACAGCTTGACCGATGCTTTGAAACTGCTCAAAGGCATCTCAAGGCATGCATCGCTGGCCATGACTGCGATAAAAAGGTCTATCATAGATTCCACCCTGAAGGATTTTATGACGGTTATTCAGGAGGACATCGAAGATTACACAACCATAATCCGATCTCATGATTATACCGAAGGCAAGAAAGCCCTTCAGGAAAACAGAATCCCGGAATTCAAAAAGAAATAATGTTTTTCCCCATGCTGTTTTTTTTGACAAAGGATAATAACTTTGTTATAATTTAATACATTCGATCAGCAGGGAGGCTGTATGAAAAATAAGCTCATAACCTTAGCTCTCATATTGTGTTTACTGTCTCTTTATGGACATGCCGCGGCACAACCTATCTCGAGGACAAAAGAGAATGCCGCAACACAGCAGCTTATCCAGAGCCAGACAGGTAAACAGTTGACAGCGCTTGACTGGTATAACAGAGGCGTCGCAATGAACAATAATTCCGACCAGGAACTGGCTTGTTATCAAAAAGCCGTCGAGATTGATGCGACGTTTGCCCCCGCTTATTATAATATGGGCATCATCTACATGAAAAGGGGCATGAATACCGAAGCAATCGACAACTTCAACCAATTCCTTAAATTATCCAGCGATGAAACGAAAAAACAAGAGGTGCGGAAAGCGATCGCAGAACTGGGCGGAGAACCGGCGAGCGAGAACAGCACATCGGATCAGGCAGTGTCCGCGGATTTGAAGCAGCAGGCAGTCAAGCTTTACAATGCAGGTATCGCTCTCAACGATGATTCGGATAAAGAAATGCAGTATTATTTACAGGCAATAGTTCTTGATCCCGGGTTTGCAGCAGCGCATATGAATCTTGGATTGCTTTATTATCACAGGAAGAATTATAAAGACGCCCTTTCGGAACTCACGAAATACATAGAATACACCAATGATCCTCCTGCTAAACGCAAAGAGGTGCTGAATCTTATTGAATGGCTGAAGACCGCGGTAAAAACACCATCTCAGCAGCAACCCTCCGGGATTAGTACTGCACCATCACCATCACCTGCGCCTGCACCGGCGCCTTCGCCTGCTCAGAACAACAACCCGGGTGGTACACCGCAAATGCAGGTAGTACCTTTGCAATAATGTGTTTATGTGAACAACCCTGCAGATGCAAACAAAGACTTTTTATCCATCCTACCCGGAATTCGCCGACCTTGCAAAGCAAGCAAACATAATACCCGTTTACACGGAAATACTGTCGGATATCGAAACGCCGGTTTCGGTACTCTTGAAACTCAAACATCTGAAGTACCCCTTTCTCCTTGAGAGCGTCGAAGGCGGTGAGAAATGGGCACGGTACAGTTTTATCGGTTTCGATCCATCGGTCGTGTTCAGGGTAAAAAACCGGGATGTCTTCATAACAGAAAATGGGACAACAAAAAAATATCACGGTGTTCCGGACCCTCTTGAACTCTTAAAAACAGAATTCAAGCGGTACAGGCCTGCAATTATAAAAGGCCTGCCGGGGTTTGTCGGCGGTGCTGTCGGTTATTTTGGATATGATATTGTGAAGACGTTTGAGAAGGTACCGGATCTCCATAAACAGTCTCCAGGTTTCGATGATGTGTTTCTGCTTTTTACGGATAAGCTTGTGATCTTCGACAACCTGCGGCATACCCTTATCGTCTTGTCAAATGCCCTTATCAAGAACGGTAACACACAGAAGGCATATAAGACTGCGATGGACTCCGTAAAAAAAGTCCTCTCCATACTCGGGAAGCCGTTGCCGGTAAAAAAACAGCAAAGAACACCTGCGGCCAAACCCTTCAGATCGAACATGACACAGCAGGAATACGAACAGGTGGTTCTCAAAGGGAAATCTCACATACAAGAAGGCGACATCATTCAGGTCGTATTGTCACAGCGGTTCTTTTCGCCGTCAAAGATTGACCTCATATCGTTTTACCGGGCACTGAGGCTTATCAATCCATCCCCCTACATGTTTTATTTTGATCTCGGTGATAAATATCTCATCGGTTCCTCTCCCGAGGTGCTCGTAAGGTTTGAGGGCGGCAAGGTAACCATACGTCCCATTGCGGGCACGAGAAAGCGCGGTAAAACCAGCGAGGAGGACCAGGCGCTCGAAAAAGAATTGCTTGAAGATAAAAAAGAAAAAGCGGAACACGTCATGCTTGTCGATCTTGCAAGGAATGATATCGGGAGAATTGCTAAGACAGGCAGCGTCCGGGTGGATGAACTTATGACCGTGGAACGGTATTCCCATGTTATGCATATCGTATCAGAGGTAAGCGGCAGTGTCCTTGATGACAAGGATGCCGTAGATATCGTGAAGTCTACATTCCCGGCAGGAACACTCTCGGGTGCTCCAAAGGTCAAGGCAATGGAAATAATTGAACATCTTGAGAAAGAAAACCGGGGCCCTTACGGCGGAGCAGTCGGCTATATAAGCTATACGGGAAGTATGGATACCTGTATTGCAATACGTACTGCATTTGTCGATAAAAAGGGGATTTATATTCAGTCCGGTGCTGGAATAGTTTATGATTCCCTGCCTGAAAACGAGTACTTCGAAACAAGATCAAAGGCACAGGCGTTGATGGATGCCGTAAAAAAAGCGGCAGAGATAACGTAATCTTATGAAGATACTTGTCATAGATAACTACGATTCTTTTACCTACAACCTTGTCCAGTACTTCGGCGAGCTCGGAGTTGATGTGCTCGTCTACCGGAACGATGCCCTCAAAACAGGCGACATAAAAACACTGGGGATCAACGCCATCGTTATATCACCTGGTCCGTCAACCCCGGCTGAAGCAGGCATCTCCGTGGATGTTATAAAACAATATGCAGGTGTTTATCCCCTGTTTGGCGTATGTCTCGGCCACCAGGCGATCGGTTATGCCTTTGGCGCCCGAATAGTCAAAGCGCAGAAGATCTACCACGGCAAAACATCCCTGATACATCATGACGGCAACACAATATTCTCCGGGCTTGACAACCCGTTCACAGCGACGCGGTATCACTCTTTGGTGATAGACAGAAAAACCTTGTCCGGTGAATTTATCATTAGCGCTGAATCCGAAGAGGACCACGAAATCATGGCAATACGGCACAAGAAACTTCTTATAGAAAGTGTCCAGTTCCATCCGGAATCAATTCTTACTGCAGACGGTAAGAAGATACTTGCGAATTTTATAAATATGATTCAATAATATCAGGATGATAAAAGAAGCTATCGATAAGGTTATACAGAATATCTCTTTGTCCGAAAACGAAATGGAACTCGTTATGAACGAGATCATGTCAGGCAGCACGACGGATGCTCAGATTGCATCTTTTATTACGGCACTCCGGATGAAGGGAGAGACCATTAATGAGATAACCGGAGCAGCAAAGGTGATGCGGGAAAAGGCCTTGAAAGTAAACACCGGCGACGATGTCATCATCGATACGTGTGGTACCGGCGGCGATAAAAAAGGGACGTTCAATGTGTCCACTGCTACGGCATTCGTTGCTGCGGGAGCAGGAGTAAAGGTTGCAAAACACGGGAACCGTTCTGTTTCATCCAAGAGCGGCAGTGCCGATGTACTGGAGGCGCTGGGCATAGATATAAATGCCGACAGTGCCAGGGCTGAAGACCTTTTACATACTACAGGGATGTGTTTCCTTTTTGCCCCCTTGTACCATAGGGCAACGAGGTTTGCCATCGGTGTGAGAAAAGAGATCGGCATCAGAACGATCTTCAATATGCTCGGTCCGCTTACAAACCCAGCGGGGGCACGCCATCAACTGGTCGGTGTTTATGATGCAAAACTAACGGAAACAATTGCCTATGTTTTAAAAAATCTCGGGAGTGTATCTGCGTGCGTGGTCCACGGAAGCGATGCTACGGATGAAATAACCATAAGTGGTACGACGGACATCTCGGAGCTCAGGGACGGGAGGGTGCAGTCATATATTTTCAATCCGGAAGAATATGGGTATAAACTCTCACCTTTGGAAGCCTTAAAAGGCGGAGACGCACAATACAATGCTTCGCTTCTCATAGATGTTCTCAGCGGCACAAAAGGTCCGATGCGGGATATGACCGAGATTAACAGTGCGTTTGCATTGTACATTGCTGGTGTAACAGCCAATGTACAAGAAGCTCTGCCCATCGTTAAGGACGTCATTGATTCCGGCAGGGCAATGGCAAAATTGAACGAATTCAAAAAAGCAAGCGTTCAGGGTATCAAACAATGAACATCGACAAACCGAATTTTCTTTCCGGTATAGTTGCAAACAAACAAAAAGAAGTCCAGTTAAAAAAACAAAACGCGGATCCCGGTACCGTTATTAAATCAGCAGACTCCGCAAAACCTGCGATGTCATTTCTTGAAGCTGTTTCGGAAAGTGAACCACCGTGCATCATTGCCGAGATAAAGAGGAGGTCACCGTCAAAGGGAGAACTCATTAAAGAACCCGATGTAAAGGCTATCGCGCAGGGTTTTGCCTCGGGCGGAGCGTCTGCGATATCCGTTCTTACCGACGAACAATATTTTGGCGGCAGTCTTGCAGATCTCAAAGCAGTAAAGGAAGTCGTGAACATCCCTGTCTTAAGGAAAGATTTTATTGTCGATGAATTTCAGATCTACGAATCAAGAGCACTGGGGGCAGATACCATTCTGCTCATCGTTAAAATATTGGCTAAACAACTTACCGGCTTTATCGGGCTTTCCCGGAAGCTCGGCATGGAGCCGCTGGTCGAAATACATAATGAGGACGAACTCAAAACAGCTGTTGATGCAGGTGCTAAAATAATAGGCATAAATTCCCGGAACCTCGAAACGTTTGCCACAAACATGGATATTGTGGAATACATAATGCAGAACATGCCAAAACACATAATAACGATAGCAGAAAGCGGTATAGCATCGACGGACACAATATCCGAGCTCTTGAAGCTCGGGGTAAACGGTTTTTTGATTGGAGAGGCTTTTATGCGAGCAGAGTCACCGGTAAATAAATTGCAAGAGTTTATAAATAAATTTAGACTAAGTTCATTTATCGAAAGGAGATAAAAATGCAGACAAAGATACTTTTGGATGAAACAGAAATACCAAGGCGGTGGTATAATGTTATGGCGGATATGCCTAAACCACCGGCAGCGGTTCTTCACCCCGGGACAAAAAAGCCGATAAGCCCCGATGATCTCAAGCCGATCTTTCCTATGGCATTGATCGAACAGGAGGTATCAACGAAAAGGTGGATTGATATACCGGAAGAGGTGCTCAAGATATACACGATGTGGAGGCCCACGCCTTTAGTGAGAGCACACAACCTTGAAGCTTATCTCAAAACGCCTGCCCATATATACTATAAGAATGAAAGTGTAAGTCCTCCGGGCAGTCATAAACCCAATACTGCCGTTGCACAGGCTTATTACAACAAGAAAGAAGGTATTAAGAGGCTCGCAACGGAAACCGGCGCAGGACAATGGGGCAGCGCCCTTTCCATGGCGGGCAAACTCCTGGGAATCGACGTAACCGTGTATATGGTAAGAGTCAGCTACGATCAAAAACCGTACCGAAGAATTATGATGGAAACATGGGGCGGACATGTGCATGCAAGCCCGACAGAACTGACAAATGCCGGCAGGAAGGTACTTGAGGCAGACCCTGCATCGCCGGGCAGCCTCGGCGTTGCCATAAGCGAAGCTGTCGAGGATGCAGCGTCGCACAACGACACCAATTATTCCCTCGGGAGTGTCTTAAACCACGTCCTGATCCATCAAAGCGTCATCGGCCTTGAGGCCAAAGAACAGTTCAAAAAGATCAACGAGTATCCCGATATTGTCATTGCCTCATGCGGCGGAGGCAGCAATTTTGGCGGTATTGCGTTTCCATTTCTCATGGATAAATTTGCAGGAAAAAACCTGCGGGCGATAGCTGTGGAACCTGCATCGTGTCCCACCCTTACAAAAGGACCTTACACTTACGACTTCGGCGATGAGGCAGGACTGACACCGCTCATCAAGATGTATACGCTCGGACATAATTTCATGCCTCCCGGCATTCATGCAGGCGGTTTGAGGTATCACGGCGATTCTCCCCTGGTAAGCCAGTTCTATCACGAGGGGCTCATAGAGGCCATTGCTTACAATCAGCTCCCGGTGTTTGAAGCTGCCATAACATTTGCAAGAACAGAGGGCATTATTCCGGCTCCGGAATCGGCGCACGCAATCCTGAGTGCGATACAGGAGGCTAAGAAAGCGAAGGAAGAAGGCAAAGAAAAGGTCATACTTTTTAACCTCAGCGGACACGGACACTTCGATCTTGTTGCCTATGACAGTTATTTACGTGGTAAGCTCCAGGACTATGAATACCCGGAAGCGGAAATCAAGAAGTCTCTCAAAGATCTCCCTCAGGTATAAAATATTGTTGCCGTCTGGTGGATCATTTCTCAATCCCTCCCTTGACGCGGGTACCCATCCGAAGGATGGGCCGAAGAAAAGGGAGGGTGGACGTTGAAAGACCCATTATGAAGGTCAAGATTTGCGGCATAACTTCAAGAGAGGATGCCCTGACTGCTTGCGATTATGGTGCCGCCGCGATTGGATTTGTCTTTTATAAGAAAAGTCCTCGGTATATAAAACCCGAACAGGCAATTGAGATTATCAAACACCTGCCCGCTTTCGTATCGACCGTGGGTGTATTTGTCGATGAAAATATTGACGTCATCCAAACAATCACCGGCACGTTAGGACTTCATTATGTACAACTGCACGGCAATGAGCCGCTGCGAATGATTACAGAGATCGGTAATAAAGCGATAAAGGCATTCAGGGTTCAAGACGCCGCTTCGATAAACGAGATTAACAAATCCGGACTGAATATTGTTTTGCTTGATAGTTATACCAGTGAATTCGGCGGCTCGGGCAAACTTTTCGACCATGCACTTTTAAACGGTTTATCCGGCAGCATAAAATTCATCCTGTCCGGCGGTATAACACCGGATAATGTGCACAAAATAGTAACCACCTATAAACCGTATGCAATCGATGTATCGAGCGGAGTGGAAATATCTCCCGGCAGGAAATCCAAAGAAAAGCTGAAGCTGCTGTTCGAAATGCTTTCAATTTGACTTTCTTATGAAGTTTTGTTACATTGAGTTGTATGAGTGATATAAAGATACCTGAGAAATTAGAAAAGATAATGGATATTGTTAAGCAGAATGCGGTAACGTATGCACATTTCGTAAAAACAAGGATCAAGCTCTATGAAATAACTCGTCAGTATAACTCGTCTGTTTATGAGCTTGGGCACCAGTTTTACGCAACCTCGAAATCAGGGCTTGATGATGTTAAAGTTTTTTCCTCTTCCATCGAAAGATTGAAAGAACTTGAAAGTAAGCTTTTAAATCTGAAAGAAGAGTTGCATCCATCCCAGCCGGAACAAACGTCCGTCGACAGCACAAAACAATAAACATTTCAAACCGCCTTTTTATGGGGCTGTAGCTCAGTTTGGGAGAGCGCTACAATGGCATTGTAGAGGCCGAGGGTTCGATCCCCTTCAGCTCCATTTTTTCTATTCTACAATCGTTCAAAACGAATACTTCGCTCTATTGCAATTCATGTTTTGGGTTAACGTACACACACGTCCTTGAACGCGCAGGAAAGGCATGACTGTGCAGAGCGTTTTGAAGGGCACTTCCCGGAAATGCCGAGGTGACATAGGGCAAAGTCATATTTTACCGGGTCACCGGGATCAAACCGCTTAAGGTTGTTCGTAATATCAATGGCGGTTTTTATATCCAAGGTTTTCCTCCTGGTAAGCCCAAGGTGCCTTGCTATCCTTGCTATATGGGTATCAAGCGGTATGATAAGTTTGTCCGTGGGTATAAAAGTCCATAGCCCGAAATCAATGCCGTCCCCTGCCCTCACCATCCATCGTAAAAACATGTGAGAACGTTTGCATGTACTCCCCTTGTCCGGAGACGGCAGCAACTGCAATAGCCCGGCCGGCCGGATATTCCTTCCGTATTCAGGGGATGTATCTCCCGAATAAAAGACCTTCACGAATTCTGACAGTGCTTTGATAACATTGGGATCATCTTTTTTGAAGCTCTGCCGGAAAAAATCTCCCAGGGTACCGTTTTTTCTGAGAAACTCAGACAGCAGATGCAAAAATGCCGTAATATCGTGCGCAGTATTCATTCTGTATTTTATGCCTTCAACTAAATGCGCGTCCCTTTGTATATGGAAATTGAAAAAGAATTTGTAAGGATTGGTGCCGGCAGCCTGTAATATTCTCTCAACAACAGGTTTGAATAGATCGACCCTGCCGTAGGAAAGGCATGATGCTATAAAACCCGCGGTTTCCCTGTCGGCCTGTTTTTTATACCTGTGCGGCAGCTCGACAGGATCAAAAACAATGCTCTGCTTCGAATCGTGGTGCTTATAAAAAGCATCCAATGTTATTTTTAAAATATCGGAATTGTGTTTAGCTTGCATTATTATCAGAGAGTTATTATATTCATTTCATAAATTTATGGAACCTTATTCAGTTTATATACATATACCATACTGCAAGAAAAAGTGCAGGTATTGCAATTTTTTGTCAACAGCGCCCGAGGTCAAAGATATAGATACGTATATAGAGGCTATGAAATCGGAACTCAGACTTTACAAGCCGTTCCTGTCCAACAGAGAGATTAAAAGCATTTTTATAGGCGGCGGTACCCCTTCATTGTTAGAACCGGATCAGCTCAAACAGCTTATAGCCTCAATAAGCTTGTCTCTTACCATAAAGAACACGGTAGAGATAACCATGGAGGCAAATCCTGAAAGCATTTCAGCGGAAAAACTTAAAGCAATGCATAATCTCGGGATTAACCGTCTCAGCATCGGGCTTCAATCTTTTGATGATACTGTACTAAAGTCCCTTGGCAGAATCCACAATGCCGAATCGTCATTTGCAGCAATAGAAAAGGCACGCAGCGCCGGATTCAGGAATATAAATGTCGACGTCATCTACGGCATACCGTCTCAGGATATTACAAAGGAACTCAAAGGTATAAAAGCCATTACGCCTGAACACGTTTCATTTTATTACCTCACGATTGAGCAAGGCACACCATTATCCATGGATAAAATATTCAAACCATTGAATGATGACTCATTTCAAGAGCTCTATTTAAAAATTCACGAGGAAATGATCGCTACCGGCTATGATCATTACGAGGTTTCGAACTTCGCGAAAAAAGGCTTTCAGTCAGTTCACAACATGAATTACTGGCAACGCGGAGACTATCTGGGCATAGGCTCCGGAGCGCATGGGTTTTTCAAGACAGGACTGCCCTGGATTGGCATGACGGCACAGGCACGCTATGAAAATGCATATCCTCCTTCTGCATATATAGAAAAAGCGCTCAGTAGTGACGGCAACAACGTTTTCCCCATAAGCAGGGTCGAAGTTCTGGATATGGATGCAGAAACACTTGAAAATATATTCCTTTCGTTAAGAACGTGGAAAGGCATCGGTACAAACCTTGTAAAGAACAAGACACTCATGAAACATCTTACGGATGATGGTTTAATACAGGTCAATGACGACAAATTAAACCTTACGGTAAAGGGCATGTGTGTCATGGACGGGATTGTAACCGAACTGTTCTAATCGTTCTTATTTTCAATCTCTTTTAAACACCGCTGTTTATTATTAATCTATTATAATTCCACAGGAAGCTCACAACTTCTATTATTTCAACTAGTTACTTATATCTCATTTCTGGCACATTCGATGCTATTAGTCTCATCAGAAGTAAAACTTTAATTTGAAACAAAAATTACATGAGCCGGAGGATGGAGATGACAAAAGTGATGGTAGTTGATGACGAGATATATTTCGCGACGAATATCGCAAAACTACTAAGGGCGAATGACGAAGGAATGGAGGTTCTCGCAGTCTATAGTGCTGGAGAAGCTCTTAAAGAGCTTGATAATGCATTCTATGACATAATCGTTACTGACGTGCGTATGCCTAAAATGAGCGGAATTGAATTCATCGAAGCAATAAAGAAAAAACGGCCGGAAACATCTATCATAGTTATGACAGCCTATGGTGCACAAGATGTTATGGAAAATGCATTTAAAACAGGTACGCTCTTATATATCGAAAAGCCTTTCAGGATCGAGAAGCTCGAAGCTCTTATATCTGTTGCAAGCAAGGTACACAGAAAAAAATCAACGAAGAAAACTACAGCTCACGTCCATACGTGACCCTTTTCTCCAGCAATCTCTCTTTTTAACCCTGTCTCAGCAATTCCTTTGCTGAAATGGGCATTGCATCATGTTTTTCAATAATAGAGTTGAGTGTAATAATAGACAATGCCTTTTCTATCTCCTGTTTGAGATTATACCAGAAATCCTTGGTAAAACAGCTTGATGTAAGAGGACAAATAGCTATATTAACAAAACATTCAAGAGGCATGATCTCTTCTTCCACGGCATTCAATATGTCCATCAGGGTGATCTCTTTTGCGTCTTTAGCAGGCATATACCCGCCGCTCTTTCCACGTTCTGTGGCTATTAAACCATAGTTTTTAAGTTTCAGGAGCAATTGCGCAAGATAGGCCTCATCAATCATTTCCATTTTTGCTATCTCTTTCAGGGATATTGGGTCGCCTTTATAGTCCTTATAAAGCCTTGCCATTGCCCTTACTCCATATCGTGCTTTTGAAGATAATCTCACCTCTATACCTCCCTACTTTGCAGGCTCCTGATCCGCATTAGCCCAGGGGGGGCTCCATGGTTCATCGAGTAAGTTAACATCGACGTTGCCAACACCTTCAATACCCTTTATCCTTGATTCGGCACTCATGAGTATGTAATCAACAAGAGGACAGCCTGGGACAGTCATGATCATATCAACCTTAACGTTATTTTTATCGTCTATGTCTATCTTTTTAACAAGTCCCAGGGTAACAACATCCATGCCAACCTCGGGATCCATAACGGTCCTCAATGTATCAAGAACCATGTCATTCGTTATAGCCATACAACCTCCTTTAATATACAAGTAAACAACTCATTATAATGTGTCAAGCATAAACATATTACTTGATCAATTCTGCAAATCATAACAACATATAGTTATGTTGGATGTAAAGATGATTTATAAAGTCTGGTACCGGAATCTCATTGTCTGGACGAAATATATCAAACCGAGCCTTGTGGCAAACCTCGGCGAGCCGCTCTTATACCTCTTGCTTATGGGATATGGCATGGGTAAGCTCGTGCCTGAAATAAATGGCATAAAGTATATAGATTTCCTTGCACCGGGACTTATTCTCTCTTCAGCAATGTATGCTGCAAGCTTTGAAGCCACTATCTCAAGTTACACGAGGATGATAACCCAGAAAACATACGATGCAATCATGGTAACACCTGTCAACCTTTCGGAGATTGTAAGTGGAGAGATTCTCTGGAGTACGACAAAAGGCTTGATCAGCAGTGTTTTTTTTGTTGCAATAATGGCCACGTTCGGACTCGTACACTCGTGGATTTTCATAGTATCCATAGTGGCAGTTATTATGGATGGCCTGTTCTTTTCGGCATTATCCATGGTTTTTGTCGGATTTTCGCATTCCTATGAATTTTTTAACTACTTTTTTACTCTTATCCTGACCCCGTTTTTCCTGTTTTCAGGTATTTTTTTCCCCATAGATACACTACCTGAATGGATAAGACACATTGCGCTGTACATGCCGCTTACGCCCATGGTTGATCTTGCCCGAATGTCAAATAACGGTATTTTGGATTATAATGCACTGGTATTATCGATCATCATGGGTCTTCTCAGCATACCCATGGGTATTATTTCATACAAACTTATCAAGAAAAGACTGATTAAATAGAAAATATTTCTATTGGATCCGGGGGTTATCCGGCAAGTCCCTCTCTGAGGGGCAGGTATACATAAAATGTAGTTCCATTTCCTAAGGAACTGTGAACGTCAATATAGCCGTTGTGCTGTTTGACGATGCTATATACAACTGAAAGCCCCAGACCTGTCCCTTTACCAATAGGCTTTGTAGTAAAAAACGGATCAAATATCTTTTGTAACATATCTTTATCAATGCCCGATCCGCAATCGTGAACCGATATATAGGCAAACCTTCCCTGCCTGCCATACCCGTGTTCCTTTATGAATGTTTCGTCAATCTCAGCGACCATGGTGTTTATGGTCAAGGAACCTCCATCAGGCATTGCATCATTTGCGTTTCCAACAAGGTTCATCAGAACCTGCTCAATGTGCGTTCTATTACCCATTACCATGAGCTGCTCGGACGATAGTTCTATTTTTAAAGCCACTGATTCTCTAACCAGTTTTGTAAGCAAGTCTGAGACATTGGTTATTGTTTTGTTAATATCCAAAGGCATAAGAGTATTATCGTGTTTTCTGCCGAAAGAAAGCAAATCCTGCGCCAAACTCGCTGCCTTTTCAGATGCATTAAGTATCTGTGCTACATTATACCTAAGCTGCTCATTATCCTTTAATTTGTTGTATAGGATATTCCCATAACCTACGACAGCGGTAAGCATGTTGTTGAAATCATGAGCAACACCCGCTGCAAGCTGTCCCATTGCTTCCATTTTCTGTGCTTGGAATAGTTGTGCCTGCAGCTTTTTATATTCGGTAAGATCCCGGGCAATTGTCGATACAAACTCGAGTTTGCCATGGGATGATTTATGGGCGATTATGACCTGGGAAACAGGGATTAACTGCCCATCCTCTCTTTTGAGAGTGGATTCTCCGCTCCACGTTCCGTTTTGAACGGCATACGGAATGGCCAAATCAAGTATCCTGACTGCATCATCGGATAAAAATAACTTGATATCAAGACTGGAATCTGGTTCATGCTCAATTCCGAGCAGTTTGAGTCCGCCTTGGTTTATATAGATACCGCGTAACTGTGCATCAGCAATAACGACGAGATCTGTCGTTGATTCTATAATATCAGTGAGCTGTGCCTGTTTTTTTTCTATCTTTTCCTTTTCTATCGTTGTGCGCAGTGACATAATACCGTATGCCACATCATTTGCAAGCTGCTCAAGCAGCTTTTGCTCTTCAGAATCGAATGCATCAATCTCTGCCGCATACATATTCAATACACCAACAACCTCATTGTTTATAATCAAAGGAAGAGAAATGACGGAGTGATAGCCTTGTTTGATCGCGGCATCCCTCCATGGAGAAAAAACAGGATCAGAGTCTATATCCCTTATAATAACGGATTTACCCGTTCTAATGACATTGCTTGATAGTGCTGCTTTTGGTTGCGAATCAGCCCATGTAAGGTCTTTGAGATACTCAAAATAATCTCCGGAAAACCCTGCGGACGAGACAATCTTGATGCTTTTTTGAGCATCATGCTGTGCAAATGCTATGAGGGCCATACGATAGCCACCAGAACCGACAGCGATTTTGCAGATCTCATGCATCAAATTTGATTCATCTGTTGACCTTATAATGGTTTCATTACAATCGCTGAGAACGCGTAATGCCCTATTAACCTTACGCACATTGTCTTCCAAAGACAAACGTTTGAACAATAAACCTAATTGACCGACAATAGTAAGCAGCATGTCTACAAGCTCTTTATCTTCTTCAAACTCCAGCATGAAAAATACAATGGCGACAATAACCTTGCCATCTGCCAGAACAGGAATACCGAGCGCTGTTTTAAGATTAAATTGCAAAGCCAACTTCATTCGAACAAATCGGTTGTCGGAGATTATGTCTTTCATCCAATATGGCTGTTTGGATTGCCATATAAGACCCGGTAATCCGGTGTTCGGCGAAATCACCATTTCTTTGCTGTGAGCATAAAATTCTTTTAATTCCTCATGTTCGCCATAATAAACATTCGAAATGTTAAGGGTTTTGTTGTCATTTGCAGATGTCCATGCCTCACCATAACTCCAGCCTGTTGTTTTACATATCTCGCGCAAACACATATCAAGCGCTGTATGATAATTTTCTGCCTTAGCAATGGATAGGGTAAGGACTTTGAGCAGTTGAAGCTCTTTTTCAATCTTACGTTCATTACCTGCCATGGTATATCCTCTCTTATTTGGATATATAGAGGTGGTAAACAGGCACCGGAATAACAAGGATTACACCCGCTATATTTTAAAGAATAAATAAATATTATGTCGTTTAAATATTACAAAATATTAGTTCTGTCAAATTCTGTGCAATTATTAGCACACTCTGATACAGGTCGATGTATTGACTTATATCTCGCTCATGATATATATCATCAATGCCTGAAAAAACATATAAGATACTTATTGTTGATGATGAACAATTGGTAGTAAAACTTATCACAGATACAATAAAATCCATAGGATATATTATCGATAGCGCTTCAAACGGTGCTACTGCCCTTAAGAAGATCAAAGAATTCCAACCGGATATAATCTTGCTCGATGTAATGCTGCCCGATATTACGGGATACGAAATTCTCGGAAAGCTGAAAGCATCCCCTGCAACATGGAATATACCTGTCATTATGATCACGGCACTGTCCGATAAAAATGCGAAATATGAGGCATTAAGCAAGGGAGCGGATGACTTCTTAAACAAACCCTTCGACATAAATGAGCTGCAGATAAGGATAAAAAATTCCGTCAAGGTAAAGTCTTACAACGATCTTCTGAACAATTACAATAATACACTTGAAAAAACAGTCCAGGAAAAAACCAAAGAACTCAAAGAAGCGCTCGAACACCTCAACCAATTGAACCAAACGCTGAGAAACGCTTATATAGATACGGTATTCAGGCTTACGAGGGCTGCAGAATACAAGGATGAATTTACCGGCCAGCACCTGAAACGTATCAGTGCATACTCCTTGATGCTCGGCAATTACATGGGACTGTCGAAATCAGACAGAGAAAATATCATCTATGCCAGTCCAATGCACGATATCGGTAAAATAGGCATTCCCGATCATATATTGCAAAAAAACAGCAGACTCACACAAGAAGAATTCGAAATCATAAAACAACATACGACAATAGGGGGAGCGCTTCTGAAAGATGCCGATTCCGACGTACTGAAAATGGCGTATACAATAGCACTCACGCATCACGAAAGGTGGGACGGCAGCGGTTACCCCAAGGGGCTGAAAGGTACACAGATTCCATTGATCGGCAGGATTGTCATGCTTATCGATCAATATGATGCACTCCGCAGTAAGAGGCCGTATAAATCCCAATTCTCACACAAACAGACCTGCGACATCATAACAAAGGGTGATGGCAGGACCATGCCGGAGCATTTCGATCCCGGGTTGCTGGAGGTATTCAAGAAATTATCCGGCAAATTCGAAGAAATCTATGATTCTTTCAGAGAAGTAGATGCCAGCATAGCGTAAAACCGGCGCTATAGTTTGCTGCAAGCCCTGCCCTCTTTCTATTTGGAAATGCCCTTATGCTGGTTCGCTTCTTGCATCTTGTTTGCAGGTGTTGTCTCTTTTGTTATTTTTTCGGTCATATCTTTTTTCGGCGATAATTCCTGTGCACCTGTTTCCATACCGTATGCCATATAAATATTCATATCTTTCGACATGTATTGTTCAAACATTGCCTTATTGTTCGCATGTGTGTATGCTTCGGCTGCAGATATCTTTTTCATTTTTAAAAGGTCCAGTATCGCTTGATCCATCACCTGCATACCGTCTTTTTTACCTATCTGTATCATAGATGCTATTTGGAAGGTCTTTGCCTCTCTGATAAGATTTGAAATTGCAGGCGTTACCAGCATAATTTCCAATGCCGCGACCCTGCCTTTGCCGTCTATTGTTTTGATGAGCTGTTGTGACACAACTGCCTTCAGCGATTCTGAGAGCATTGTCCGTATTTGCTCCTGCTGGTCCCTTGGAAAGGCGTCTATAATCCTGTCTACAGTCTTTGCCGCACTCGATGTATGGAGGGTACCGAATACGAGATGACCGGTTTCTGCGGCGGTTATTGCAAGGGATATTGTTTCGAGGTCCCTCATTTCTCCGACAAGAATAACGTCCGGATCTTCTCTCAAAGCTGAGCGAAGTGCGGATGCAAATGTATGACTATGCTCGCCTATCTGCCGCTGATTGATAAGACAGGAATCATTCTGATGAACAAATTCAATGGGGTCTTCAAGGGTCAAAATGTGCCCCGATGAATTCCTGTTTATAAAATCGATGAGTGCAGCCAGTGTCGTTGATTTGCCGCTTCCGGTAGGCCCGGTAACGAGGACGAGCCCTCTTTCATAAAAACAAAAACTTTTCATCACATCCGGCATATTGAGGTCTTCGAGCCTCGGTATTATTGCAGGGATAAGCCTCATGACTGCGGCAAGGCCTTTTCGCTGATAAAATGCATTGACCCTGAACCGTGCTATGTCCTTTACTTCATACGCAAAATCATATTCCTTGTCCCTGAGGAATTTATCCCTCTTGTCATTGTCCATGATTTCGAATAAAAGGCTCTCCATGTCTAGTTGTGTAAGTTCTCTTACTTCCATTTTCTCAAGGTCGCCATGGATACGCAGTGTTGGAGGAGAACCGACAGCAAGATGAAGGTCTGAACCCTTTTTATCTTTTAATAATTTCAACAAGCCGTCAATTTTAGGCATGATATTATTCCAAAGCCTCTATGGTCAGTTTTTCTGTGATCTTGATGACGATCAATCCCTGCAAGTTACTGAGTTTCAATAATGAATTTATATGCTGTTCATTTATATCCCTGTTGGAGAACAACACTCCTATAACATTATCTATCATGATATCTATAAAATATTTTCCTACCTCGGCATCCCGGTAAACGAGCCGAACACTGACATTTTTCTTTGCTCTTTCATTGAAAGAAACACAGAGTGCATTCTTATATACCTCTGCATCAAACCCCGAACCTATCTCGTTGAACACCTTATTGATCTCTGTTTTTATCTGTGAGACACTGCCTTCACCGTGTTGTTCTGCGGCCGCAATACAGCTGTTGTTCTTGTATAAATCTTCAATCATGCGCAGTATTGCCTGCTCATCACCAATTGACACATTTATATGTTTGCCCGTTATCTGTTCAAGGTATCCTATAACGGTTTGGTTTAATGGGTCGGCTATGACAATATTTGTTGCATCGGGCATCTGGCCAAGAATGATTACACAATGCTTCTTTGCAAAATCATACGGCAATAAGGCTACACTGTCAGGATCGAAGATGCCTTTTTCTCTGAGGTCCGGTATATAGGGTATATTCAACTGATTTGATAGCGCCCAGTTTATGTCATCTTTTGTCAAAAACCCGAGCTTTACGACGGCATCTCCGAATTTTATTCCCTGTTCTTTTTGTAAGGTAAGTGCCTGTCTGACCTGTTCTTCATTCAACAGATTGATGTCTTTGAGCAATTCACCGAGCTTTTGTTTTTCTTTATGAATGAGCATAGACTACCTTTCCAACCGTTCATATACGGGTATAACCCGGGAAAGAAGACTATCCTGCCAATGCAATGGCGTCCCGCGTAGTTTCTTTAATCTTATACATGGCCCTGTCGGATAACCGTACGAGGTCAAGCGTATTATCCGTATCCTCAGGGAATGAAGCGATGCCAAAGCTTGCCGTAAGCTTTATGGAAAACCCCTCTTCTTTTAAAAATACATGATCGTTCAATGACTCTCTCATCCTTGCTGTTACCTTGTATGCACCTTTTTTGTCCGTTTCAGGAAGAAGGACCACAAACTCATCACCGCCATACCGTATGGGTATATCGGGTTTTCTCAATTCCAATCTTATTACCTCTGCAGTTTCCTTCAACACCTTGCTGCCGATAATATGACCGTATTTATCGTTCACAAGCTTGAAATGATCCAGATCGAGAAATATCATCGCGAAATGCAACCCATATCTTTTCGATCGTTCCATCTCACTCTCGAGCATTAAGTGCAGGTAACGTGAGTTATAAAGGGTCGTCAGATCATCCTTAATGGTCAATTCCTGTACCTTTTGAAGATATTTTGCATTCTCTATGGCTATTGCAGCATAATCAGTCAAGGTCGTCAGTATGGTTAAATCGTTCTGATCGAAATCTTCGTCATGCAAATTATTGATAAGTTCGACAACACCGAGCACCCTACCCTTGCTCCTTAGCGGTACGCAGATAATCGAATGGGTCTCGAAGTTCGTTACGTTATCAAACCGGGGGGCAAAACGCGGATCTTTCGCTACATCGGTAAGTAGCACAGACTCGCCGGTCATAGCAACCCATCCGGCAATGCCCTCTCCTATGGCAAGACGCATATTCTTTAGTTTATCCGAATTCTCACCAACAGCAATCTCGAAAAACAATTCGTGTTTTTCTTCATCAAGGAGCAATAATGACCAGTTGGAAGGTTTTAATAATTCAGAGATCTTCTGCATGATGATTGACAGAACCTCTTTAATATCAAGAGTAGAGGTAAGCGTCTTACCTATCTGGTGTAATATCTCTATGCCCCGTTCATCCCTCTTTGTATTACCGACGATACCCTCTTTTGTTGTCAAACCTTTTTGTTCATTAACCATTAATCTTTACCTGACTTTTTCCCGAATGAAGCATCCTTTCAACGGCCTTTAATCCTATTACGTCCTTCACAGATTCGCCATCGGGAGACACAACATCAACAGCAAGCCATCCGCAGCCGCACTCTTTGTACCGTATCCGGTAACCGTCTACAAGTTTGCTTCTGTATCTAATGGGTTTATTACATTTTTTACAAATATAACTCATGGTTTAATCTTTACATATAATAAAATAGATAAAAAAAGCAACTGAATTCCTATATGGGTATGCCGGGTATCTGCGGCTTGAACTGTCTGAGGAAATTGAAACCGAATCCTACGATAACCACTATCACCAAAAGCATGATAAAAAAGAACATAAATACCAGAGGAAGAATTGCTGCAATGAATGATCGTGACGTTGAAATCTTATGCAATTCCCTGAATCCTATGGTGTACAGGTAAAGTGAATAAAACCAGAATAATGGTACCCCTATATACGGTACTACCTCAAGTACCATTGCTCCCGTGGAATACGATATAACTTTTAAGGTTGATATAAAACCGCCCTTGCCGCCGACGAGCAGCACGAACACGTGATATATACCGGCAAGCACAAACAAGAATATAAATAAAAAAAATGGCGACATGACAAGGACAGAAAAATACGTAGAAAACGGCATCACCATGGGTGCAGACATATTACCCGAAAAGAACCTGATGTACGATTGCTGTGTCGCAAGAACCGTCGGCAGATTCAACAATAATGCTATGGTCCCCCACACAATGCCGAATATAACAGGGAACGGGACTTGCTTCTCGGCGTCTATACTCTTGAAAAACGCGGATGCGTTGAACATTACATCGACCCAATTGGTCCACAATCTCTTTATATAAGAAACAGTTACGGGTGTTTCCCCGCTGGCAGGCTGTACACCCGGCGATGCCGGTGCCTCATTAAAATTAAATGCCTCTGCCTGAGCAGACGGGGTCTGTATAGCCTCTTGCTGAATTGGTGTTGCCGTGATGGTTTGCCCGGAAGGCGGTGTAATTGAGCCTGGTACAAGCTGAACAAGCCTGACGGTAGCACCCCGTACTCCAAGCCTTTCCTGCAATTTCATCGCTGTTTGTTCTGTTACAGCGTTTACCACCTTAAACGGAAGGCTTGAAACACCGGATATAATCTCTTCAAGCTGTATATGCTTAATAATACCTGCAAGAAACATTATAATGAGTTTCTTTGAAGCCTCGTCCTTTATACTGTCTACATAAACATCATATCTGATATCTGCCTGACTTTGATTCTCCATTCAATCTCCTTTGTAGTCTCGCTTCTCTATCTAATCTCCCGTATCCTTGCTGCTTACCCCTTGCTGCTTGATATCACACCATATTCCTTACCCGTTTTAATTCCGAATGCTGAAGTTTTATGGGACAAAACTCACCGCACATACTGCACACATCACTGTCCTGTAGCGTGACGGATGCCCTATATGCCCTTGCTTTTTTTGGATCTATTGCCAGTCTGCACTGGGTTTCCCAATCCATGGCCTTGCGTGCCTTTGCCATTTGTATATCCCAATCCATAGCACCTTGAACGCCCCGTGCAATGTCCGCAGCATGTGCCGCAATCCTCGATGCAATAATACCATCTTTGACATCTTCAAGATCGGGGAGTCTCAGATGCTCTGCAGGCGTAACATAGCACAAGAAGTCCGCACCCGCCATACCTGCTATTGCCCCGCCGATTGCAGAGGTTATGTGGTCATACCCTGGAGCAATGTCCGTTACCAGGGGACCCAGCACATAAAACGGTGCACCGTTGCAAAGACGCTTTTCAAGCTTAATGTTTGTTTCTATTTGGTTGATGGGCACGTGACCAGGTCCCTCTATCATGACACCGACGCCGTGTTCAACAGCGTATTGCGCCAGCTCTCCCAATATTATCAATTCCTGCACCTGCCCCCTGTCCGTTGCATCCGCAATCGCACCAGGACGCAGACCGTCACCGAGACTTATGACAACATCATGCTTTGATAAAATATCCATGAGCCGGTCATAGTATTCATAAAAAGGGTTTTCTTTATCGTTGTACTCCATCCACTCCATCATCAGTGCCCCACCCCTGCTTACAACATCGAGGAGCCTGCCCTGACTTTTAAACCTTTTAACGGATTCCCGTGTAACACCGCTGTGTATGGTCATGAAGTCAACACCCTGCTCTGATTGTTCTTCGATATTGTCGAACATCTCGTCCACGGTAAGTTTAAACATGGATTTATGCTTTCTCACGGCATTCACAACGCTCTGATATATTGGCACAGTACCCAGGGGAACGGTCGAATTGGCAAGGATCTCTTTCCGTATCTTGCCGATATTACCCCCTGTGGAAAGGTCCATAACGACATCCGCCTTATACTCTATCGATACCCTGAGTTTTTCGAGTTCATCTTCTACGTTGAGTTTGTCCTCCGAAGAACCTATATTGGAATTAATCTTAACAGAAAGTCCCTCTCCAACTCCAACAGGATCTATAGTGTGGTGTTTATTTTTTAATATGGCTATCCGCCCATTGCGTACCCGATCAAGCATACTCTCAATGGTAATGCCTTCTTTTTGAGCAACAAATTTTACCTCGTTTGTCGCCCTGCCGTCTCTGGCTGACAAAATGTGACTCATGAATCATCCTCTCTAAGGGTTAAGATAACAAAAGATTGCATAATAATCAATAGAGAGTTTGCCGCTATGAACAACCGGCACAAGAGGCAAAGGCCTTTTTTGTCGTTCCCGCGCAGGCAGGAATACCTCGGAAGAGATTCACGGGCTGGAACGACGCAGAAACGGCGAAGACGGATGTACATAACCGCAGTAAACCCCGTTAGAAAGGACGTGGCTTTAAACCACGCCCTTTCTATAAGGAATTTAACAATTATCGTTTTGGACCCCACCATAAATGGTGGGGCTTTCTAACGGGGTAAAAAGATAGAGGTTTTCCCCCGTAAGATCTAAATCCATTTCAGAACAGCGCCGAGCACAACAAGACACACAAGGTCAAAACCAAGCAGGGCACTGACGGTTATGACCTTGTTCTTGACGCTCTTCATGTCGTATACCCAGAATGATACGACAAAGAACGGCAAATAGCCGATGAGGAAGATAAGCCATGGAGCTCTGACGTTCCACCATGAGTAATCCCATGTTAAAGCCCCGGCAGCATGGAGCACATATTCTACTATGACACTCGTGATACTGAAGCCCACTGCAAAAAACATGCGATTTGGCATGCCCAGTATTTTCGTATGCTTATCTTCGGGCAAAAGGTAGGTCGCAGCAATACCCATAATAGCAAACATAAAACAAGTCTCGATGTTCAAACCTATCAATATGAGATAAGCTGTTTTCGAAGGCTCGCCCCAGACTGGCGCATAGTTGGTAAAGTGAAATACCAGACCGTTCCATATCTCGTTGAACCAGTCCATACCCCATAAGGCAAGGCCTGCAAGGACCCTGCTCCAGTTCTTTTTTCCTATCTCAACAAAGTAAATATAAAGTACGATTAAAAGAAACGGAATAACATACCATTGGAACTGTGACGGGTCTCTCAGGATTGCGAGAGCCTGTAGTGCGGATCTTGTCGGCATTCTCTACCTCCTTTTTTTTCAAGCATAAAGAGATTGTATACTCTTGTTTCCTTGTAACGTAGGAGCTGTAAAAAAGCAATAAAGAGATTGCCTCATCCGTCAGAGAAGGTTTGGAAACGGTGAACTACCGCCGCCCGAGGTGGCGGCTTCCGTGGAATGATCAATCAATGTCATTCCGTGCTTGACACGGAATCCAGAATAAAATTGTAAAGCACTGGATTCCCACTTCCGTGGGAATGACGTATCAAAGGCTTAACCCGAAATACAGAACCACCGTCAAAGACGGTGGGCTTTCACCTTATGCTAAAACCATGGCTATTTTAGAGATATGACGGTTACATCGTTAATCGGTGCAGTTTGCCCTACGTAAAGCGATGAGAAATCTGGGCTGAATGCAAAACCGCCGTTCGCATCCAGCAGGCCGTTGCCAGCTACATAATAAGACAGACTGCCTGTCGGCGGATCGTACTTATACATGGTTGACGTTGTTGTATTGTCTAATATATAAAGGTTCCCGCTCGCATCCTGCTTGATGCATGTTGGACAGATAAGCCCTGTGACAACGGTTGTCGTTACCGTGCCTGCTGCATTTATTTTATATACACTGCCGTTGCTGCATTCACCAACATACACGTTGCCTGAAGCATCCACCGTTATTGCCGTTGGATTTGTAAAACCGGTTGCGAAAAGTTTTGACGAACCATTACTTGCTACTGAATATATGGTTCCATCTCCACCATCTGCAACATAGAGGGGCCACGACTGCCCGGCATCTGAGAAATACAAAGCATCAGGATAATTTCCTACATTGGCAAAATTCGTTACCGTACCAGAGGTAGAAACTTTAACAATGTTATTGTTGTTGCCATTGGTCAAATAGAGGACGCTATTCCCAGACGGATCAATAGCAATATCAGCCATATTGGGAACCGCGTTCCTTGCATATGTTGAGATAACCCCGGCCGGAGTAATTTTGATTATGCTCGAATTCCCATTACTTGTGTTGTACGACGCAACGTATATATTACCAATTGTGTCAACGGTCATACCATACGGTGACTTCACGGGAGCAGCAAAGATCTTATACGGGGTAAATATAACTGCATTTGAATAGGACGTATTTGTATCAAAAGTATTCACAAGAATGTTTCCCAGCGTGACATTTGTGGGCACTATCGCAACAATGGATGTCGGGCCCCAGCTTGTAACGGTTGCGTTTATTCCATTGAATGTAACAGAGCCGTTTGTTGTGGAGAAATTAAAGCCGGATATGGTAACAGGCTGGCCCGCCAATGCACCTAATGGATTGATACCGGTAATTATGGGTATATTTGCATAAATCAATGCCCATGCTACAAAGCTCGATGTTGCATCGTAACCAATGACCTTGTTCACGGATTTACCTCCGGCAGGAATGGTAAATGGAGAGCCGGAAGTACCTGATGTGAACAGCCATCCCCATGCCCCGTACGAAGGATTATTTACGTACCAGCCGGTACCAAAGTCCGGGAACTGTGCATACACGGAGTTTCCCGTCAAGATTTCGTAATTCTGCATCTCTACGCCCGTCCACGGGCTTGTACTATTATTGACGATGAAAACAGGTGCGGTTACCATGCTACCGCTGAATACCGTACTGCCTGATTGAAACACACCGGCAAACCCGGATATATTCTGACCGGCATACGGTGGTGATACGTCAATGGATTTTATGGTTAAGTTGTTGGTATCGGCATTATAACTTAGTTGATATACTGCAACGGGCTTATTCGCTTGAACCTGATGCTGTTGATAATTTCCGCAGCCTCCTGATAATAATAAGAGAAGTACAGACAACCCTGAAAATGACAGCAGAGTCAATTTTTTTGTCACATTCATAATTTTATCGAATCCTCTCCTCTGTTTATATTTAAACTCTTTTTCAACAATTCTTTTTTAACTACCCTGTTTATAAAATAATTTTTGCTAATAGCATGCAGATCGG
>JAJYUJ010000026.1 GCA_021792615.1 bacterium | reverse complement strand
TGTTGTACTTAGTGGTGAGCATTAGAAAGTATGATTATAACAACGAATTAGGATTTTCCATTTTTATCATTCTGTCTCTTATCTTATCACCTATTTGCTGGGATCACTATCTGACATTGTTGTTATTGCCATTGATTGTATTGATAAAAGAACTAATAAAGAAAAACACTCTTTATGAGATGTTAATCTTTTTAACAGCATTATTTCTTATATCCATTGATCCCGATTCTGTTTACTTTCATAAAGTCATGGATATAACCCATTTTTTTATTCCGGGTAATCCCGTGAGTTTCTTTTATAGAATGACATTTTATTCTGCTCAATTTTACGGCATGGTACTCTTATTGATCTTGAATTTTAGGTTGATCAAACAGTCTCAATAATTCACAAGTGAACCACCAGCCAACCAAAGCTGATATTGCTCGTTATACATAATTAAGCATAATTAACTGTGATCGCTTTTGTGATCAGAATTAAGCCAAAGTGGTAATAACAGGTAGTAAGTCATAGTAACACATAAAAGGCCGCTGATCCGCTTGAATAAAGGGTTTGCACGGAATTAACCTTACTTTTCAAGACCTTATGTTTTTTGTCTATTTAGAACCCATAACCCGAAGGTCGAAGGTTCAAATCCTTCCCCCGCTATTCTTTCTTTTCAACGAGTTAGCAGTTTTTTTCGTCATTGAATTTCACCACTGTGATCCCCTATTGTGATCACCCTGCCTTGAACTGGTGTTCGCACGACCCAGCATCTCTGTGTGCCCGCCCGCTAATTTTCACCCCCACTCTTAAGGTATATACAAAATGTCGGGATAGTTTCACTATGAGAAGGCCAGCATCAATGCGTGTTCAAAAAAGTAACGTTAATTGAACGGACTGATGATTCCGAACAAAATCAATAATAATGTGTCCACAACCTTAACACCTTTACTGTTCGTTCTTTTAAAACCTGATATATGACTCTATGTTGAATGTTGATCCTTCGGGAATATGAACCTTCAAGATCGCCTATGAGTTTTTCATAAGAAGGGGGAGTGGTGAAAGGATTCTTCTCAAGAATATCAAGAATGTGCTGGGCTTTCTCTTTAAGCCCGGAGCGGACAAGTTTTTTAGCATCCCTTTGTGCTTGTGAAGTGAACACAAGCTTCCACTTTACCACTTAAGCTTACGGGAACATTCATTCACAGGGGTCTTTAGTCCTTTCATAATAGATTTTCGCATACCAGGAATCGAAAGCAGGTAAAGCGTTTCTTCGATTGCTCGCCAATCGTCTTCCCCTACAACAATAGCACTCTGCTCTTTCCCTGTAATCTTCAGAGGAGTATGAGACTCTGCTACCCCATATAACAATTTAAACCACGACTTTCGTGCCTCTGTAATAGTAACCGTTTTCATTATATTTCTCTCTGTATTAAGATACGCAATAATGTATGTTCTGTCAAGATATCCTGCAGAAAACTATACAGGGTAATTGCATATAAATCCCGTTAGAAATGTCAGAATAATAGAGATGTTTTTATAATAAATATTCAATCTATTGTCGTATAAATTATCATCTGCTGAGTCCCTAACGGGATAAACCTCCTTATTGCATTTATTGGGTTGATGATTTTTGCAGGTGATGATATATGTGTAAAATGCAGTTTACACATGAGGAAAGCTCCCTGTACTTTATGACGATAACCGCTGCTTGCTGGTGCGTATTCTACGGGTACTGGCTCCTGAAAGCACGCCAAACCAAGGACAACATTTACGTGCAGGGCCTTTTCGACAGGGTGATTGCCCGTGTCTGGATAATCACGGTCTTTGCACTGTTGTATTTCCCGCAGCTCTCGGTGGGATGGGCCGGATACAGGATACTGCCGCAGAGCAACGCCCTTGGCATCGTTGCCGACGTCATCTGTGCCGCGGGTGTGGCGTTCTCCATATGGGCACGCTCGATCCTCGGGGGCAACTGGAGCGGTGCAGTGACCATCAAAAAAGACCACGAGATCGTCATGCGCGGGCCTTACCGGTTTGTCCGCCATCCCATTTACACGGGGTACTTGTTCGCCACTCTCGGTTCAGCCTTGGCGGTGGGTGAAGTCAGGGGAGCGGTTGCACTGGCGATGATCTTTGCCGGAATTATCTGGAAAATGGGTGTGGAAGAGAAGCTGCTGAGCAAGCATTTCCCGGACATATATCCGGCCTACAGGAAGCGAATAAAAAGGCTGATCCCGTTTGTGATGTGAAGGCCGGCTATCCATGGGATGTACTTAGACCTGAGGATGTACTTTCATACAATGATGAACAAGCTCGTTTTTCAGCGTCCCCCAGAAACTCTCCAGAAGGTGCGCGTATTCAAAAACTCAGCCCGAATCCCAGACTGAGGAATATGCCGTTCATATTAATCGTTCCTGCCGCCGGCAGTGTTATGGGCAGGTACTCATAACCCATGTCCACATTGAATAACCAGCTTGGCAGTTGCGAGCTGAGCAGTATGTCCATACCCATGCCTGCCTTCAGTCCGAAAGCCGAGATATCGCTTGTTGTCCGGCCATTCGCATTCTCAGCGGTTGCATTGAGTGTCGTATAATTTATAAGAGAGAATACGTAAGGGGCAAGAGGGTAATTGTTGAGCAATTTTATTTTTACACCGGCATCGAACGAGGGCAGAATGGTTATCCTGTCAACGGCAATATCGTCGCCGGTATTTACCTGGAGAGTCTGATTTCCCGACTGCTGCGCCGTTCTTCCTCTCAAGTCCATACAAATAAAATGATGATAGATATTGAAATCATACGCAAGCTGCAATGTTGTCGATGGGTCCGAAAGCACCTGCAGGGGCTGTGAAAAATTAAGATTATCGGAAGAAACGGTGAGGGTGCCGGCTAATGCCTTCGTCACGTTCATGAGTAGCAAAAACACTATTACTGCTATTGCAGATATTTTCTTCATTCAGTCGTTTGTCCGTGTTTTCTCCAGGGGTTACTATTCACCCCTGGACCTGTATACAAACTATCTATCATTCTATAAACCTTCACTTCAAGGGTTGAATATCGTCCTTGATTCCGTGTGCGCAATAATATCTTTCGGGTAGAACCACTCCGGGTGCTCCTGATTCGCAACCCACATGCCTGCCTGATCGCCATAATGTTTCGGCAGTTGTGTGAGGCTGGGACCGAACCCCGACTCGCCGCCGGGCAGCACATTGTACGCGGTTATATCCCCGGGCTTCATTTCCACGGAGAACCTGATTGCAGGACCGGAGCTGTAGGTGTAATCCGTTGGATAGTTCATCTGGAAGTCATTCGAACCGAGTTCCCCGGGGTCAACCGTATAGTTGCTGCCGGGACGCGGATACCCCGTGCCGTTCGACGGCAGGTTGATCTGCGGGAACAGATTACCCGCTGAATTCAACAGGTTCATGAATGTCACGGTGTGGATGTTACCCCAGAGCCATTGTGTCATATCGGTTGTCTTGAATACATTGGTCGAAAGCTGATAAAGCCCTGCCTTCAAGCTTTCCATCATCACCTGATCCACGGTTCGTGTGGTATAGGTATACGCACCGCCACTAAGGGAGACAAGCTTGTCAAACAGCATGCTCTGGCCGCGCGAAGGCGAGTAGAGCGCAGTTTCTGTCGGATATTCGAGTGCCTTGAGCAATGACGTGACAAGGTTAAAATCAACAATCCCCGGCGGGTCTGTATTTATGCCGAGTGCTTCAAATTTGTCCTTGTACACATCCTGGAACAAGGCCTGAGCAAAGCCTTCATAAATGGACGTTGCTATGCTGTCATTGACCTGTTGTGTGGTTTCGGAAATACCTGTGGGCGTATCGAATGTCCAATTTTTCAGGTACACCATTGCCTGCGTCTCCATGGATGTTACTGCCGTGGGATCCGTTGCAATGGCGTCGTTGTATGCCGTGATTAAGAACGGCAGGATCCGTTTTGCATACGTGTCCGTATGATCGGCCTGCATGGTATTCTGAATGACGTTAAAGTCTATATTCGGTTTATTCGCGTTGATGTCATCGTTGATCTCCTGTGCCCTGAAACCCGGATCAAAGAATGCTCCAAGGTAATTCGGGTTGTCGAGCGGCTCATTGTTGTACGTAACACCGACAGTGTCCTGGTTCGCCGTCGCTATATATCCCACCGACGGGTTCGTCGTAAAGGGTATGGCTGCTGCCGGAAGGAAGCCGGTCCATGTAAATGGACTGCCTGCTGGCAAAATGAGGTACGGCGGGTCCAGGTAGTCTGCGTAGGGGATGCCCGAGGGCAGTACTGCTGTGGCGGTCACCATTGTTCCGGCACCACGTACAGGTATGGTGCACTGGTCTGTCAAATAGATATTACCGGCAGTGTCTGCATACACGAAGTTCTGAGCACCGAGTTTGAATTGTGACTGCGCTGCAATGAACTGGTTTAAATCCTGTGCCTGATCGATGCTGAAGAATGCACCCAGTTCATTGGACGGCAGGAAGCCTGTCCATGTCAGCCCGAGTGCGGCTGTTGACCCCGGTGTGTAACTTCCGGGTATCAGCGGTAACGAACCCATGCCCGGCAGTGTTACGTAATATACATCAACCGTGCCTGTTGTGACCTTGTTGCCATTGAATAATCCGCCGAAGGTAAACGACAACGGTACTGTCGTGATGGGTAATGTTCCACCGTCATAATCGACCGTCGGGCTTGTACCGGGGTTTACCGTGAACTGATACACATCGATGATGTCTGGACCGAAGACGGTAACCCCCCATGCAATATTGTCGTTGTGGCCGACGATGACACCCGGGGCAAGGGGGAATACAACACCCGCAACGTTGATGTTGCCGTTTCCTATGGTCTGGGTATTGTCCTGTACCTCATAGAATATGGGTGGATTCATCAATTGCAGGTGTGTATCGTTTGCGAGCATTGCATAGCCGTCTTTGGTCAGGGACGGGCTGATGGTCCAGTTGTTACTGCCCTTCTTACCCAGCGGCTGGGGTTTGAAGAACATACCCATGGGGCCGTTATACATTGAATGATAAAAATTCATCGCGCCCTTCAGAGAGGCAGGATTGATAGCAGGCTTGTTGAATTGGTTGGTGCTGCCCTTGACGAGTGAGGATGAGAGCATGCTCAGGGTGTTCAAGTATGTTGTTGTCCCTGGTTTTGCAAAGGGATTCGGCAGAGGCACTGCGGGCGCTTTTGCTGCAGGCTCTGACCGCATAATGTCGTATGCAAGCCCGGAAAAATGGGCAAGCCCCGGCGAAGCACTGGGGGTAAACGTGCTGCCGACGCCCTGGAGGAATGTCGTAAGGGTAATCTTGGTCCCGTCATCTTCTCCCGAAAGGCTGTACGACATGTACTTGCCGAATGCGATGATATCCAGCGGGGTAAACGGTTTTATATCGGTAACCGTTATGCCCATTAACGAGTACTCGTAGGGCAGGGGGTTTATTCCGGGGTTTTGCTGCACCTGTTGTTTCAACTGTGCTACGTATGCATTGATGCCGTTGCAGAACGACGTCAATACGGACTGGAGCTCAGGGGATGACTGGGCATAGACCATCGGTGCAATTGCGCTGAATCCGAGGATCCTTGAATGGATGTCCTCATCTATCACGCCAGGCAGATTGCCGAGGTATTCCGTCAGCGTGCCGTCGCCGATATGCCTGAACATATCCATCTCAAACAATCTGTCGGATGCCTGGACATAGCCCTGGGCAAAGGCGACGTCGGTAATAGTGCTTCCATAAATATGAGGAATGCCATAGGTGTCCCTGATCACCTCGACAGGGTGCTGGAGCGACCCGCTGGGTGCCTGTATTGTCTGGTTTACGGCAAGACCGGAGAACGGATCGTTCGGACCGATAGAAGTACCCGGGCTTGAACTGCTTGAACATGTGGAAAATTGTAGTGCTAAGAGCAATAGCATGGCTATACCTGAGAGCGATACTATCAAATGTTTTTTAGAAAACATATCTGCGCCTCCTTAAGGGGTTGATAGATATTTCTTACCACATATTATCCGGGTATGCAAAATCTTCTTGAACGGGTGTTCGTCGCAATCCCCGCTATTTATAGCGGGGTCAAGGCGAACTATACGATTAACATATTCCGTACCGACGAAGAATCCATGCTGTTTACAGCATGGATTCTTCAAGAGCTTGATAGTGCCGGACATCCTTTATTTTGATTCGAAGGTAAAGGATAATTCAGTCAGAGGGTCCCCATAGCACTGACATTTTTTGATCTCGGATTTCACATTGAGATATTTACAGATAACGAGAAATTGCTCGTTCCATCCCTGCACACTTTTTACATGTGCCATATCAATATCCGGAAAATCCGTAATGGTGAACAGCGCCTCGTTTTTTGAAGGGACCGTAATGACAGCCTGGCCCGTGTCAAAATAACTGCTCCATACGCTCATGGCCCTTGTCTGCCATAGTTTCGGCCCCGAAAAGGTCAGGAAGATCCTGAATATCGTCGAAAGGTCGTGCTGGGCACCAAGCCTGCCTTGTTCGATGCAGTAGGAAAGATCACCCTTGCCCGCGACCTTATCAAGGGCGCGCAACAGGCCGGTGTATAAATGGTATGGGTACCATGCTGTCTGGATGATATGTTCGTCCAGGTATTTTTTTGTTTCAGGGGGTAGGGCATCTACAACCTTTGTCAGAATATGCTGAGGATCCCTTTTTAAGAACTTTATCAATCCTAGTATCGGAACGCCTTTTACCTGTGCCATGATTTCTCCTTCTCTGATGGCTGTCGTGTCTTTAAATAATTAACAACACGTTCCTGCTTATGTCAAATGCAAATGCGGAGATTGCGGCGGGCATCCGGCTCAATCATATATAGCAATCATGACGCTTTCCAGGTACTCGATAATATCGGGTTCGTCCTCTTGTTTTGCCAGCGCCATTGCATCAAATCCTGCTTTATTCCTGATATTGGTTTTTGCCCCGGCCTCTACCAGATCCCTGATTTTGTCCAGGGCATTGTTTTTAATAGCAACATGTAAAGGGGTGTCGCCTTCTCTGTTTTGCACGTTCACGCATTTTGCTTCGGAACATTCTTTTTTTGATAATACGTTTTTAAAAACATCGTAGCTTTCGAGTATTGCCAGATGCAGCGGCGTATTTCCGTTTTCGTCTTTATAGTCCATTGGTTTGTTTTCTATAAAGCTCATAGATTCTCCCCTCCTTCTCCCGTATCATAATCTATGAACGGTATACGGCAAATTCCAGTAAAATGCCATTCTTATAGTTTAACGAAGCAATTGACTATAGACAGAAATTGTTTTAAGGGGGAATTTATGAAGAAGCTCAAAGATACCGTCTATATGCTGGAGTCCGGCAGGTTCGTAAACATGTATGCGATAGTCCATGGCAAGAGTGCCGTGATTATCGATACCGGCACGCCTGGCAAGGCAAATGATATTCTGGATGAGCTATCGGCAATACGGGTGAAGCCCTGTGACATCGAGGCCGTGATTATAACCCATGCACACCCCGATCATGCGGGATCGAGTGGGGCACTCCTGGCGAGGCTCTATGCGAAGCTCTATATCCACGAGGGCGATCTCGGCGTTTTACTGGGTAAAGAACCCTTTCCAAAGCCGCATTATCTATTAGAAAAGTTGTCTGTTTTCGTAACCACGCATGTATGGAAATATAAGCCCCCTGCGGAAGCCGTAGCTCTGGACGAGAGCTCGCTTATCCCGGGGTTTCCGGGTCTGAAGATTATTCATACACCCGGGCATACCCCGGGCTGCCTATCGGTCCTCGATCCGGAGAGCGGTACGCTTTTCTGCGGCGATGCACTCAATAACAGGTCGGACAAGCTGACCGGACCGCTTAAATATTTTACCGGCGACATGGATCAGGCCTGGCGCTCCATAGAAAAGATATCTGCTCTGCCTTTCAACACCCTCTGTCCGGGACACGGGAATAGCATCCCCGAAGGCGCACAGCAAAAGGTAAAAGACCTGCTTACCGGCAACCGGCAAAAACCGAAGTAACCCATAAAAAGAAAGAGGGCTGTTTGTTCATCCGTGCATGAAAAAAAGAGCCACCGTTCTCTGTCCGCAAACAAAGGTTTTACGCGACCTGGTCACCTGCGCCGGGTATGCCGAGGTTGAATATCTTCTCAACCTTGATCGATACGACAGCCTTCGGCGCCGGTCTCCCCATTTTCTGTGCCATACTGACGGCATCTTCATAAAGCTTGCCCGATGTCACTATCTCGGGTGTACCGATAAAGCGGAAGCCTTTGAGCTTTTCCCTGTCAACGACGGCTATTGCCACCTTCGAGCCTTTGCTCACATTGTTCCATGTCTGCTTGGCAGTTGCCTCGTTATAAGCGATATGCTCGTCATCGATGACCCGGGTGCTTCTCTTTGGTCCGATATTCGGGGTTCCATCGGCGTTTACCGTAGCAATAAAACATTGTTGTGCCGCGATGAGATCCCGCATTTCCTGTGTCAATTTAGCCATGGTATTCCTCCCTCCATGATTTTAAATATAGTTACTCATACCCGCTTAACCCGAAAAATGCAATAAAGAGGTTTACTTATTCCCGCGATCCACATGATATCCATACGTTTCCTTACCTACCCTTGAACTTTTTGTATTAAAGATATAAAAAACAAAGAGAAACAGTGGAGGTACCTATTCGTGGTGAAAAAGATTGCAAGGTTCATGAGAGCGAACGATAAGGTTGCGGTGTGGCTGGATATAGATGTTCTGAGTGCGAAGATCGGTTATGCAAAGATGGGTATGACCATTCGAGCCGACATGCTGAATGCCGCCGATATTTGCCAGGGAGGGGCGCTCTTTTCCTTTGCGGATTTCGCCTTTGCGGTGGCGTCGAACAGCCGCGGCACGTTGGCCCTTGCCACATCTGCAGACATACATTTTACGAATCCCGCTTTTTTGGGCGACCGGCTGATTGCAGAGGCACAAGAACTCCAGAGGACAAAGAGAACGGGGTTTTACCAGATTACGGTGACGAGAGAGTCCGACGGGAAGCTCATCGCTCTTTTTAGCGGGAATGTTTTTGTTAAAGAAGAGCGTATAAAAGCAGGATAAACGGTATGCATCTGAAAAAAAACAAGAGATGTTCGGACGAAGCCCTGGGTATCGGTACCGGCAGCAGTACAGCAGCCGCAGCCCTTTATCACAAACTCGTACCCGGTGACATACTGCTGACGCAGACGTACGGCTTTTTCTATGCATTGTGGAGAAGGCTTTCCTGCACACTGTACGATCATTCTGCAGTGGTCATAGAAAACAACCAGACGTTGAACGTTGTTTACCCCGTTACCATAAAAATGCCTGCCGATCATTTTTTCAGATCCGGCAAGACCCCGATGGCATTGAGGCCTGTATGGAGAAGCGAACGACAGCTCAGAGATTTTCTGGATTCATTCAAACAGCTCGAAGGCACCAGATACAACTCCTTCAGGGGTTTTTTTAACATTTCAAACGCGATGATGTATCATAGACTGGGATTGAAGATTCCCTTGAAAGTCCCTGAAATAACCGACAAGAGATGGGTATGTACGGACGCAATCATTCTGAATCTTCAGAAGAGCATACCGGAATTTTCCAACATAAAGAAACTGGATCTCGATCTTTTCCGGTTCGGATTCACGACACTGAATGACTTTCTCAGGATAGCCTATTATATGCCCGACCTTCTGAAAAGGGTCGAATAATTTTGGAAACCTGCCGCCGCGGCAATCCCGGAGTGTATTGCTTTCGCAGCTCATAAAAATCTGCTATAAAAAAGTTATTGGAAAAGGAGGCACGATGGACAGAAAAATATTTAGTGAAGAACACGAGATTTTCAGGCAGGGATTCAAAAAATTCCTTCAACGTAATGTCGTTCCGCACCAGGCAGAATGGAAAAAAAACGGAATCGTGTCAAGAGAGATATGGAAGCTGGCAGGTAAAGAGGGGTATCTCTGTCCATGGGTCGGGGAAAAATACGGCGGATCGGGTGTAGATTTTATCTATTCGGTGGTAATGATGGAAGAGATGGCACGGATCATGGAATCGGGTTTTGCCATGAACCTGCACAGTGATATCGTCGTGCCGTACATTGCAGCATTTGGCAGTGAAGAACAGAAACAGCGATGGCTGCCGGGTTGCGTAAGCGGCGATTTGATAACAGCGGTGGCCATGACAGAGCCGGGCACGGGCAGCGATCTCCAGGCGATTAAAACAAGTGCGGTCAGGGACGGGGACTCGTATATCATCAACGGACAGAAGACCTTCATATCGAATGGACAGTTGTGCGACCTTGTGATCGTTGCATGCAAAACGAACCCCAAGGCAGATCCTCCGTATACCGGTATGAGCCTTATCGTTGTCGAGGATAAAACGCCGGGATTCGAAAAGGGCAAAAAGCTCGAGAAGATAGGCATGAAGGCGCAGGACACCTCGGAGCTGTATTTCTCGGACTGCAAGGTCCCGGCAAAAAATCTGCTCGGACAGGAAGGAGAGGGGTTTTTCCAGCTCATGCAGAAACTGCAGCAGGAAAGGCTGGTGAGCGCTATCATGGCCCAGGCAGGTGCTGAAAAGGCGCTCGAAGAGGCAATAGAATATACAAAGACCAGGACCGCTTTCGGAAAACCCATATCGAAATTCCAGAACACACGGTTTAAGCTGGTCGAGATTGCCACGGAGATTGAGCTCGGCAGATCATTTATCGACCGGTTGATCCAGGAGCATGTATCGGGCGCGAACATCATCAAGGAGACCTGCATGGCGAAATGGTGGGTAACCGAGATGCTGAAGAGGACCGTTGATCAGGTACTGCAGTTTTTCGGTGGTTACGGGTATATGCTTGAATATCCCATTGCGCAGGCTTATCTTGATGCAAGGGTGCAAACCATCTTTGCCGGGACGACAGAGATCATGAAAGAAATAATCGGAAAGCAAATGGGGTTATAAAGAGAGACATGAAAACATTATGGATCGTGGCCGGGACTGTATTGACACTGAATCTTCCCTTTGGCTACTGGAGGTCGCAGGTAAAAAGATTTTCAACGCAGTGGTTTCTGGCCGTTCATATTCCTGTTCCATTTGTGATAGCGCTGCGGATCCTGTCGGGGTTAGGCTGGAAATTCATAACATTTCCCGTCATGATCGGTGCCTTCTTTACCGGACAGCTGCTGGGAGGGCTCATCCAGCATTTTTATGATAAAAACAGGGCTCTGCTGAAACAAAAGAACGATAGGACGTAACACGTTTATTCGAACGCCGTTCAATATCTTAATATCAATGAAATGAAAGGATGCTTATGGCAAAGGCTATGGTAACCGGTGCTGCAGGTTTTATTGGATCGAATCTGTCAAAAAGGCTTCTCGATGAGGGCTATTCCGTGATCGGTATAGATTCTTTCGAGGACTTTTATCCGCGGTGGATAAAAGAAAAAAATCTTACAGGATTGAAGCAGAACCCGGAATTTAAGTTTGTGGAGGATTCCCTTCTTGAGCTTGACCTGAAATATATGGTGAAGGAAGTTGATTATGTATTCCATCTGGCAGCGCAGGCAGGGGTCAGGGGAAGCTTCGGCCAATTTTTTGATTTCTATGTGAGGAACAACATCATGGCAACGCAGAGGCTGCTCGAGGCGTCGAAAGACAGCAGGATAAAAAAATTTGTATTCGCTTCAAGTTCATCGGTTTACGGTAACACGCCGGCATTACCTGCACAGGAAACCAGCGTGCTCATGCCGTTCTCTCCCTACGGCGTGACGAAGATGGCATCGGAACAGCTTGTAAAGGTTTATAACGACAACTTCGGTGTGCCCTCGGTGAGCCTCAGATGTTTTACGGTTTATGGGCACGGGCAGCGGCCGGATATGGCTTTTCATAAATTTATCAAAGCGATACGCGAAGACAAGCCTATTACCGTTTATGGTGACGGCAGGCAGACCAGGGATTTTACCTGTGTTTCGGACATTGTTCAGGCAAATATGCTTGCTCTGGGTGCACCGGCCGGTACGACCTTTAATGTCGGAGGCGGTTCAAGCAGAGCATTGAACGAGGTTATCGATATGATCGGCAGCCTGATGAAGGCAAAACCAAAAATAGATTTTCAGCCCTCACAGAAAGGTGATATGAAGGATACGTCGGCGGATCTGACGCGTGCAAAGGAAACGCTTGGTTATGTGCCGCAGGTAAGCCTTGAACAGGGACTCTTGCAGGAGATCGAATACATCGGGCAGTTGTACGGAGAGGTGTGATGAACCCGGGGACCTATGGTCTTTTGCCATGCCCGACCCAGGTTTCCATCGTCCTGCTGATCCCGGTTTTAAAGAGTATCCAGTCTCCCAAGTCAGTCGGGAGTACATCGAGCAAAAGAGGGATGAACCTGAGCCACCACGGCATATAGACATACCGTTCGTCATTCTGCAGTGCAGTAAATACCCTGTCCACAACATCCCCGGGTCTGAGCAGTACGGACGACCTTACCCCGGTCACCATACCCGTATCCACGAAATGAGGATAGACGAGCGTTGTTTTTATGTTGCTGAATCCATACTTCTTCATTTCAAGCCTCAGGGATTCCGAGAATCCTGCAATCGCATGTTTACTGGTAGCATAAGCAGCAAGGTCGGGAACGCCGGTCAGGCTGGATGCCGAAGCCATGGTTATGATATGACCGCTTTTGCGGGACAGAAGATCAGGCAGAAATGCCTTTGTCAGGAGCATGGTGCCTTTCACGTTCACATCGATGGTCCTCGCGATGAATTCGTCGGGGCATTGGGAAAAAGGATATCCATAAAGGACGCCGGCGTTGTTTACGATAATATCAACCAACCCCATATCTTCATGCACGCGCCCGGTAAGCATATGTATCTGGTCTTTGTCCGATATGTCACAAACGTAGGTGCGGGCATCCGCATTGAGCTCCGAGGCTGTCTTTTCCAGAGCCTGTTTATCGATATCGACGAGCACGAGTTTACAGGATGCGTCTTTGAATTTCCCGGCAAACAATCGTCCCATGCCCATGCCTGCGCCGGTAATCAAAACGGTTTTACCCGCTATGTCCTTCATAGAGTAGCAGTGTCATTATAATGCGAAAAATGCAAGATATTGGAAAGGAGGGTGTGTAAAGCATTTGACAGAAAGACGGGTGTGATTATAAAATCATGATGAAAGAGGCGTTCCGTTTTTTATCTGCAGGATAATGTTCTGAAAAAGTACGAGAGAGGAGGATTAAGTATGACGGTATTTAGAGATACAAATCATATGTATGATGTGCTCGGCGCTCTCTGGCAAATCCTTTTCAATGAAGAAGAAAATCCGAAGTTTGTCCAGTTCCTCACCAGTACGGGCCTCGGCGATGAGGAGGTTAAGAAGTTCCAGGGTATCCGGAGCGAGGCTGCGAAAAAATTTAACAATGCCGGTATTACCCTTAAATTTACCCTGTCAGAACCCGAAGGAACAATATGGGTAATTCATGGCGAGGACAGGCCAAGGGTTGTACTCGGTATGTATGACGGCAAGCCTGATGTGGAGATGATCCTGTCCAGCGATAATGCGCATAAGTTCTGGCTCAAACAACTGAGCATCCCGGTTGCACTCGCAACCAGGAAGATCAAAACAAAGGGCTCGGTGACCAAGGTGCTCGGGCTCATACCGCTGGTAAATCCCATATTCGAGCTGTATCCGAAATACTGTGAGACAAAGGGTATAGCGGTATAATTTGTTTGCTGAACACGGCAAACGAGGCTTTTTCTCATTCCGAGTTGGAATTTTTTTCTCCCTTGACGGGAGAGGACTTCTCGCAATGACAACGGATGTAATGGGAGTGAGGGTTTTAAAAAGTTATTTCTTGTTTTGAACCGGGAAAGGACCCAAAAAAGGAGGAGAGAGATGCCGTATAAAGAGTTAAATCTCAATTTGACGGATGACGAGGTGGCAATAAAAAACAGTGTCCATGAGTTTGCGCGCAAGGTTCTCAGACCGGCAAGTATCAAGCTTGATAAGCTGTCACCCGAAGACGTCATTAAAAAAGGCTCGTTGTTCTGGGATGTTCTCCGGCAGGCTTATTCCCTGGGATTGCATACGTTCCTTCTTCCGGAATCATACGGCGGCCTTGGGTTGTCGCCGCTCGGCGTCCACATCGTCGAAGAAGAACTTGCATGGGGAAGCATAGATTTTGCCATTGCCCTCGGGGTTGCGACGTTTCCGGCATTCCTTTCCATGCTTGCTCCGACGGACTATCTGCTTGAGAATTTCGTTTATCCTTACACAAAGGACAAGACCGCGTCGTTTATCGGGTGCTGGGCCATTACCCAGCCCAATTACGGTTCCGATACCCTCGCTGCAGGGACAGACCAATTTAAAAATCCGCATATCAAAGGTGAAATTACGGCACGCGGCGATGGAAATGAATGGATAATAAACGGAACGACATCGGCATGGGTTTCGTGCGGTACGATCGCGACGCACGCAACCGTATTTTTGAATAGAGAACCGTCCATGGGTATGGCAGGCGGCGGCATTTGTATTGTTCCGACGAATTTACCCGGGGTCAGCAAAGGCAAGCCCCTGGACAAGATGGGGCAGAGGGCGCTGAATCAGGGAGAGATCATCTTTGATAATGTACGAGTGCCCAAAGACAATATGATCATAGACCCGGATGCATATGAGGCAATGACGGACATAACGCTTGCGGCTGCTAACGGTTCCATGGGCGCGTTCCTCACCGGCGTTGCAAGGGCTGCATATGAAGAGGCATTGGATTACGCAAAGCAGAGGGTACAGGGCGGCAAACCGCTCATCGAGCACGGATTTATACGGCATAAGCTTTTACACATGTTCAAGCTCGTCGAGGCCGCACGCGCGATGTCCCGGAGCGCTCTGGTCTATAACCTTACCAATTCTCCGCCGGATACGAAGTACTCCATAGCTTCGAAGATATTTTGCACCGAGGCCGCTTTTAAAGTGGCGCATGAGGCGTCCATGATATTCGGAGGATACGGTGTTGCTAAGGAATATTATATAGAAAAATTGTTCAGGGACTCGCGTGCAGCCCTCATAGAGGATGGGTCCAATGATTCGCTTGCAATTTTTGCAGGCGAGCTTATTGCGAAGGGCGAAGAATGAAGAGCAGCTGCGCTCATCGTCGCGGCAGGGGCGGGACTTCTCGTCATGATAGAGTAATAGTGTTGAATACTTTTGGGTGGATAGAGTAAAAAGCGTATGGATTTTTTATCGAATATCCTGATTGCAAAGAATAACGAGTCACCGGACAAAGAGATCTTTGTCTTCGAATACGGAGAACTCGGAGATGAGCGCATCACCTATGCCATGCTCCATAACAACGCTTTTAAGATCGCCGGGGAGTTACGGCGCATAGGCATCGGTCCCGGGGATTGTTTCGGCATCATGATGCGCAACTACCCCGAATTCGTTTATCTGCTGTCTGCGGCATCCATTGTCGGTGCAACCGCCGTCCCCGTAGATCCGCGTGCCTCGGGAGAACGGTTGAAATACATGCTTGGATTCCCGGAGGTGAAGGCCGTGTTTACGACAGAGGATATCATCAAGAATATTACCGGGATACGGCAGGAGCTGCCCCGGCTCGAGCACCTGTACCTCACAAGGAAGCCGGACATAAGATCTGGTACGCATTCGGCATTCCCGTTTTTAAACGAGATCACCGGTAACGATTCTGTTTCTTTTATGGAGCCTGTTTCACAGGATACATCACCGTCTTCATCGCACGCTCTTGAGATCATATTTACCTCGGGCACCACAGGAGAGCCCAAAGGCGTTGTCGTAAAACAGGACCGGTTCGGTTCTTATGCGCTTCTCGCGCAACTCGTATGGGGATACGGTGAACAGGACGTTCTGTATACGGGCCTGTCGTTTACCCATGGTAATGCGCAGGCAGTGACCATGGTTCCGGCACTTGCAATGGGCGTTAAGGCGGTAATCAGCCCGCAATTCACCAAGAGCAGGATATGGGATATCTGCAGGAAGTACGGTGTTACAACCTTTTCCCTGCTCGGCGGCATGATGTCCGGTATCTATAACGAACCCCGGAAGCCCGGTGATGCCGACAATCCGGTCAAGACCGTCATCAGTGCAGGTACACCCCGGTCGATATGGCAGGCTTTCGAGAAAAGATTCAATGTTCTCATCCATGAATGGTACGGCGCCGTTGAGGGAGGTTTTGCCCACAAGCAGCCGGGGCAGGGCCCTGTCGGCTCTTTCGGGAAACCCCTCGAAGGCTTAATGGAAATGAAGATACTCGACGACGATGATCGCGAATGCCCGCCTCTTGTCACCGGCGAGATCGTCTGGAGGATGGCAGGCGAGCATGCGGAGGTTATCTATTACAAAAACAAAAAGGCATCTGAAGAAAAGACGCGGGCAGGCTGGCTGCGTACCGGTGACATGGGACATACGGATGAAGAGGGATATTTCTTTTTCGATTACCGAAAGGGCGGGGGACTGCGAAGACAGGGGGAATTTATACAACCCGATTATATCGAAAAGATCATAGGGGAACATCCCGATGTCTCCGAGGTCTGCGTGTACGGTATACCGGCATCGTCCGGAGCGCCCGGGGAGAGCGACCTGGTTGCAGCAATCGCACCTTTTGAAGGTAAGACGTTAAATCCGGCTGATATATTCAGAATGTGTAAAGATAAACTGACACCGAACACCGTTCCGTCCTATCTTCAGATTGTCAGGGACATACCGAAGACCGTCTCGCAGAAGCCCCTTGAAATCATGCTGAGGAATACCTTTCATACCTCAGCGGGTAATGTGTATAAGGTTTCATTATGATGTTCGAAAAATTCAGAAAGGCGTACGCACCGGAGACGCACTGGCCGCAATGGTACAATGACCGGGAAACGTGTATCGGCGATAAGTGCAGGTTTTGTTTCGAAACGTGTCCCACCGGTACCATCAAATGGAGTTCTCAGACAGGTATGCCCTTTGTTTCCGGGGTAGGGGGCTTCGATAAGGCATGCATCAACTGTTATAATTGTATTGCGGTATGCCCGACCCATTCTATCAGCATGTCCGGAGGCTATAAGGTGTTGGGCGGACGGTATAAAACCGTCAAAGAATCCATACTGAGACTGCCCATGCCTTTTACGGACAGGAACGCCCCTTACAGCGAGATAGAAAAGGACCTTACCGAAGTAGAGCGGGTCATCTACCGGAGGCGCTCCAATAGGATCTTCAGGGATACGGCTGTGCCTGAAGCGCTCCTGCACAGGATAATGGAAGCGGGCAGGTATGCACCCACAGCAGGGAACAATATGCCGTTTACCTTTGTTGCGATAACGGACACCGCACTGATCAGAGAGATTGAAGTCCGGTCCATGAAGGTGCTGAGATGGTTGAAGAATCTGTACCTGAATCCGAATTTTATCAAGAAGATACTTGCGACACTTATGAGCTATTTTATGATACGGCAGATGGATCAGCGTCCCTTTTTCCCCCTGGACAAGGCTGACCGCAGGAACGACAACCTGTTTTACGGAGCACCGGCATTGATTTTGATTCTTATGGACAAGCGCGGTATCAGCGATCCCAACCTCGACGCCGGCATCTGTGCGCAGAATATCGTGCTTACAGCACATGCGCTGGGGCTCGGCACCTGCTATAACGGATATGCAGCAACTGCCTTCGGCTATCTGCCGGGTTTGAGAAAAAGGTTTGGAATAGCATATCCATGGAAGGTTGTAACGACCATTGCTGTTGGATACGCAAAGGTAAAAACCGATCATGCTGTGCCGAGAGAAGATGTACCGGTGAGATGGTTCAAATGAACGTAAAAACCTCTGACTTTGGTTATAGGTATATGGCTGTGCCGGGTTTCCGTCATTACATAATTTCTCCCTTCGAGCGAGGAAGAAAAAAAGAATTTGTCAGAAAGCCTGTTAAGAGGGGATAAAAAGACTGGATTCCCGCTTATGCAAGAATAACGCAAAGAAGTCCCGCCTTTGGCGGCGGTAGTTCACGAATTGAAAGGAGTAATGAATGGACAATGTTTATGTGATAGGTATCGGGATGATACGGTTCGGCAAGTTTGCCGACAAGACCGTAAAGAGTATGGCGCATGATGCCATTGGCCTTGCATTAAAGGACGCCGGGCTTGGAAAGGAGCAGATTCAGGGGGCGTTTGTATCGAACTCGTACTGGGGCATGTTTTCCAATCAGCATTCCATAAAAGGCCAGGTCATACTGCGGGGTCTGGGGATTCAGGATATCCCGATAACATCCGTCGAGAACGCATGTGCAGGCGCTTCGACGGCCCTTTATCTCGGATACGCGGGCATCAGAGCAGGTATGTACGACGTTGTCCTTGCCGTGGGTTCCGAGAAGATATCGAATCCGGATAAGTTCCTTTCCCTTCAGGCGTATGCAACATCCATGGACATAGAGGATGTCGAAAACAACATGAAGAGGTTTGTTGAGATGAGCCGGGAGTTCAATACCGTGATCCCGCCGGATAAAGCGGAGTCAGGCGACGAGAGAAGCATATTCATGGATGCTTATGCAATGGGTGCGAAGTGGCACATGAAAAGATTTGGGTCGACGCAGCACCAGCTTGCGGTGATTGCCGCAAAGAACCACTGGCACGCCTCCATGAACCCGTTAGCACAGTATCAGACATCCATGACCGTGGATCAGGTGTTGAACGATAAACTCGTTTCTTATCCGTTGACACGTCCGATGTGTGCACCGGTCGGGGATGGTGCGGCAGCTGCTATTCTATGTTCAGAGAGCTTTCTCAAAAAACTCGGCAATGCACGGCCTGTAAAGATAAGGGCGTCGGTACTGGGGTCGGGCATAGACAGGGATATCGATGCGCCTGATATCGGTATGAGACTGTCCAAACAGGCGTATGAAAAGGCTGGTCTTGGACCCGGCGATATCGATACGGCGGAGCTCCATGACGCAACGGCTTACGGCGAGCTGCACCAGGCAGAGGCAATGGGTTTCTGCAAACTCGGGGAAGGAGGGATCTTTGCGGAATCTGGTGCAACAAAGCTCGGCGGAAGACTGCCCATAAACACCTCAGGAGGGCTTGAATCGAGGGGGCATCCTGTAGGAGCTTCGGGTCTTGCCCAGATATACGAGGAGATCCTTCAGCTCAGGGGAGAAGCGGGAAAGAGGCAGGTTGAAGGCGCACGGATCGCCCTGACGGAGAACGGCGGAGGCTTTATCGGCGTTGAAGAGGCTGCTATGTGTATCAATATCTTCGAGAAGGTCTAACCGGGCAGCTTATCGTAACGTTTCACACCATTGATGTTCAGGACGAAATCGGATCCGAATGCCATAGCGGGAGTGAGGGCTCCTTTGGGACGCAGCTCGAAGATTTTTTCTATAGTCATGACACTGGCAACAGCTGTAAAGAGATAAGTCTCCGGTATGTCGAGCCATGCCTGTTTTTCATTTCCTTGAGCATCGGCAGCCCGTGCCCAGACATACGATCTGACTGTCTCTCTCTCATCCTTCCCCGGGCCTTTGACGGTCATGCCGATCATCTTTTGCGCCAAACGCTGGATCGTCTTACTCGCAAACAGCTTCTGCATAATGGATATGCCGGCCGGTAAAAACGGGATCATAAAATCAGGGTAGGCCATGGAGGTTGTGATGTTCTTAACTCCTGTCGAATGATATGCGGTTTCCAGATCTCCCCAGAGAATGGGAATAACCGTATGTTCTCCATCAGGGAATCGCACCTTTTTCGCACCCCTGCCGAGAGGATAGCTTATAAGCCTGCCGTCCCGGCGTACTATGCCTCCGCCCGGTATCATCTCAACCATGGTTTTCATTGTGCCGGGGCTTATATGACTAAGACCAGCAAATGCAAGCTCCAGTTCCACGGCCCCGGGTACACGTTCAGCGACGTAAAGGGCAAGGCAGTCGGTCGGTATAACATCAAACCCTATGCCCGGCATGAGGACAATCCCTTTTTGCTTTGCCTGACTGTCGTAGGAGAAGATGTTTTGAAATACGGGGATCTCTCCGGTGATATCCGTATAATGAATCCCATACTCAAGACAGGCCTTGATGATCGGGGTGCTGGTATGAATGAACGGCCCCGCTGCATTGAATATCAGCCCGACACCTGACAAAGCCTTTTTGAAGGAACCGGGGTCTGCCGGATCTGCTACCACGTACTCGAGCCCTGTACGATCGGCAATTGGCTCGATTTTTTCCTTGGAACGTCCGGCAAGGATGGGTCTATGGCCCCGGTGCAATGCTTCTTCGGCAACAAGTTGGCCGGTATACCCGTTGGCCCCGTATATCAACCAATTTTCTTTGGTCATACATCTTTCCCCTGATACAGGGCAAGAGCCGATTCAGCGGGAATTTCCTGCGGAAGATCGTTAATGGTGCGTATCCTTGGTGATGCCGTCTGTCTGCGACGGATCGTCCATTCTTACCGTTTTTTCCTCTTCTTTTGCCGGAGATACCGCAGTATCAACAGTCCGAAGCTTCTGCTCGATCTGCTTTATTTTCTTTTTGTAGGATAACCTTTGAAGGAACCCGGTTATGTATGCAATGGCATAGCCGCATGCAAAGGCTATAAGAATAATCAGCCATACGGGTATTTTCGAAGTGTACCATCCGATAAAATATAAATTCAGTTTGAATGAGAATGCATGCTGGAGATTATCGTAGTTTTCATAGAGTATCAAAAACAGCAGTAGAATAAAAAGTACGGTTATCGTTTGTTTAATAAGCTTCATGTAATTTTTCCTTTATACGGTCATACGTATCGGTCAGAGATTCCGGGAGTACCTTTGTATCGCCTACAACCGGCATAAAATTCGTGTCCCCGTTCCACCTTGGCACTATATGTACGTGTATATGTTCTTCGTAGCCTGCTCCCGCAATCTTACCCTGGTTTATACCTATATTGAGGCCTTCGGGTGAAAAAGCATCATTCAGTGCATGTATGCCGGATTTCATAAGGAGTGAAATATCTTCGAGCTCCTCTTTTGACAGATCTTGAAACGTTGAGGTATGACGGTACGGTGCTATCATGATGTGTCCTGTATTATATGGATACCGGTTCATCATGATAAAAGATAATTTCCCCCTGTACAGCACCAGATTCTCTTTATCGTCCGGTTGTTTCGCCGATGGATAGAAGCAGAAAATGCACACCTTGTCTTTCCCCTGAATGTTGTCCTCTAGAATGTATTTCAAGCGCCATGGAGCCCACAGTCTGTTCATTTTCCCTGTGTGTTTTTATTGACGAGTTCTTTTAATTCTTTTCCTGCTTTGAAAAAAGGAACATGTTTTGGTTCGATTGTAAGACGTACTCCCGTTTTTGGATTTCGTGCTTCCCTTCCTTTTCTTGACTTGACAAACAGGCTTCCAAAACCTCTAATCTCTATTCTATCGTCTTTTCTCAAGGCCTCGATGATCCTTTCTACCATACTATTTACTATCTTTTCTACGTCGGCCTTTGCTATATGCGGGAATTTTTCTGCAAGTCTTTCAATCAGTTCACTTTTTTTCATGCTTAAGCCCCCTACTTCGGCATATTTAATATATAACTCAGCTTGAAGAGGTTATTGTCGAACAGTCTCTCTTCAACCACATTTGCAATACTATTTGCCAGCAGGCTGTAAAAATCTTTTCTTGGAGGTGAAGGATAAACAAGTTTTGGTTCTCCTTTGATGCCGCTCAGTTTTGCTGCAAGCTCTTTTGCTGTATGCAGACCGCCGAGTTTATCGACAAGCCCCAATTTCAGTGCCTGATCCCCTGCAAATATTCTGCCGTCTGCTATTGCAGTTACCTTGTTCATCGGTATATGCCTGTTTTCGGAGACGACGGTTTTGAACTGGAGTAATACATCGTCTATAACGGACTGAAGATATGCTTTTTCGTCGGGTTTCATTGCCCTGAACGGAGATCCTATATCCTTGAATTTTCCACTCTTCACAACTTCGCTTTTTACCTTTGCCCATTTTAAGAGATCGCCGACATCGAAAAATTCCATGATGACACCGATACTGCCCGTAATAGTCCCCGGTTCTGCCACTATTTTGTCTGCGCCGCATGCTATATAATAGCCTCCGGACGCCGCTACCGTTCCCATGGAAACAACAACGATCTTCTTTTTTCTGATCCGTACCAGCGTATCGTATATTTCCTGAGCTGCGGCAACACCACCACCCGGTGAATCGATGCGGACGATTATGGCTCTTATGTTGTTGTTCCTGGAGAATTCGTCGAGCTCGCGTATTACCGGCCGGGGCTCTGCTATAACCCCCTTGATATCAACAACGCCTATCCTGTTTGAAGACTGAAAAATCGAATCCGGAGAGATGGACGACAGCCTGCCCGTATGTACTTTGAAAAACAACGAAGCAAGGAAGGAAAGTACGACAACGAGGAGAAGTGTTACGGCAAGAATGTTAGATGTTTTTTTATCCATAAATATCTCTCATTTCCCATTACTTTTTAATTTCAGCAGTTCACCGATGTTCGATACGCTTTCTTCGTTTGTCTTGAGGTATTCCTTTATGACCATTTTCTCTTTCTGCTTGTGGAGTATTTTTAAACCGAGGGATAGCTTCCTGTTCATTTCATCAACATTGAGAACAGCGCACTCTATCTCGTTCCCTACATTGTAAGTTTCGGGCGGTACCTCTTGCTCCATGTCCGTTTTGTTCTCTATCTCCGAAATATGTACCAGTCCCTCTACTCCATCTTCAACCTCTACAAACACGCCAAAATCTACATTGCCTGTTATCGTGCCTTTTACAACATCGCCTTTCTTATAACGTTTTGAAATGTTACGCCATGGGTCGGGTGTTAACTGTTTTATCCCGAGAGATAGCTTTTGATTGTTCTTGTCTACACTGAGCACAATTGCTTCGAGTTTTTCACTCTTTTTATAGGAGGACAAAGGATTCTTGACCTTTTTGCTCCATGCGACATCATCGATGTGCACCAGCCCTTCTACACCTTGCTCGACTTCAACGAATAAACCGAAGTCCGTGATGCTTGTTATTGTCCCGCTTACCCTGGTGCCTGTTGAATATTGTTCCGCAATCTCTTCCCATGGGTTCTTTAAGAGCTGTTTGTAACCGAGCGCTATCTTCTTTGCGTCGATATCCACGCTCAAAATGATTGCGTCAATAACGCTGTCAAGGGTGAGATATTTATTCGGATGCTTCAGTCTTCTGTCCCACGAGAGGTCAGTTTTATGTATAAGCCCGTCCACACCCGGCTTCAGTTCTACAAAAACACCGAAGTCGGTTATATTGACGACATTGCCCCTTACCTTGCTGCCTTCTTTAAATTCTTCCCGTGCCTTGAGCCACGGATCCTCCTCAAGTTGTTTCAGGCCGAGTGAAAGCTTGCCCGATTCGGGGTCATATTTTAATATCTTCAGCTTCAATTTCATGCCCGTATGAAGTATCTCGGAAGGATGTTTTATCCTCCCCCACGTCATATCGGATATGTGCAATAATCCGTCTATCCCTTCCACACCGACAAAAGCACCGTAATCTGTTATGGTCCTTACGATCCCTTCTATCGCATTGCCTTCCTTGAGCAGCTCGCCCCGTCTCTTCTCCTGAATTTCCTTTTCACGCTCGAGGAGCTGTTTTCTCGAAAGTATTATGTTCTCACTCTTTTCTTCATAATTGATAACAAGGGCCTTAATATGCCTGCCGATATAGCTATCCAGCGATTTTACCGGTTTAATGTCTATCTGGGACCATGGCATGAAAGCCTGAACGCCGATATCGACCATCAGGCCGCCCTTTGTTTTGGAAACCACTTCACCATGGAGAGGAGTCGAGTTCGCCAGCGCCTTTGCAACGTTTTCAAATGCCCGTATCCTTTCTACTTTTTGCCTGGATAATTGGACAACATTGTTTTTGCTGTCTGCATTCTGGAGGAGTACTTCTATGTCATCGCCCACTTTGACCTTCAGTTTACCCTTTGAATCGACTATTTCGTTTACCGGTATGAAGCCGTCGGCCTTGTAACCTATGTCTACTGTGGCGCCGTCATTTCTGATTTCTATTATTTTGCCCTTAACGATGTCTCCGATTTTGAAAGTTTTTACACTTTCCCGCATGAGCTCTCTGAACTCTGCCGTGTTTTGATTTTCTTGCCCATTACTGACCACCATGTATATTTATCCTCCTGATTTTTATAGTATACCTTAAAAAATAATAATCAAATTGTCTATCTTTACAGCTATCGCAAACCTTTACTCATCTCTTTCAATTTTTTGAGCACGTCTTTTATCAACCATATCGGTGTTGAGGCTCCTGCTGTAATACCAACCTTTTTTGCACCGATCAACATTTCCTGTTTTATTTGGTCTTCATGTTCTACGTGGTATGTATGAGGATTGATCGCTTTACATATATTTGCAAGTTTATTCGTATTGGAACTGTTAAAACCGCCTATGACGAACATAACATCGACCATTTTTGCGAGCGTGGCAGATTCGTCCTGCCGTATCTTTGTAGCATCACATATTGTATTATAAATGGCAAGCTCATAGACACTGTCAAGAAGAACAGAGATAATTTTTTTAAAATTCTCCATGGATTGCGTGGTCTGGGCCAGTACGGCTAGTTTTTTGGTGTTCCAGAGCGGGGGAAGCTCATCCTGGCTTTTTACAACGGTCACCTGGTGCGGCAATGCGTAGCTCAAGAGGCTCTTTACCTCGGGATGTTTCACATCGCCGACGATAACCACATGAAAGCCTTTTTTCGCGAGAACTCTGACCAATCGCTGGGATCTGGTGACGAACGGGCAGGTCGCATCTATGATATTGAGCCCTTTTTCCCCTGCATTTTTCGCTTCTTCCGTGGTAACTCCATGAGAGCGGTAAACGAGCGTTCCGGATGCTATTTTCCCGATGTCCTCAACGGGCTTTATGCCTATTTCCTCGAGCCGTTTGACCTCCTGAGGGTTATGGATAAGGGGGCCCAGCGTGTAAATATCGTTGTGCCGTTTGCTTGTTTTGATTGCTATATCGATTGCTCTCTTTACACCGAAGCAAAATCCGGCAGAAACCGTGGTGTAGAATCTGACGCCATTGACGGTATCGATATATTTCTGGGACAACCGTATTTTTGTTTCATTGTATAAAGAAGCAATGACCGTATTGAGTTCCATGGTTGTTGTGTCTACGAGGATTGCGTCGTCAGCGGGTTTTAAGGGTGCTATGACCCTGTGGCTGTCCCGGAGATCGCGCATCTCTATTTCTTTCAGCAGTTGTTCATAGGGCATGGCCTGGGGAGTCGCTTTCAGTTCTTCATACCTCCTCATTGCCCTGATCTCCGGAGATGCCGTTATAAAAAATTTTATTTCGGCAGACGGGAAAACGACCGTTCCGATGTCCCTGCCTTCGACCACGGTATTGCCGCGTATCATGCCGTGAATAAGGGAGTTCACGGTATCCCTGATCTCCGGGAAAACCGATATCTGCGACGCTGCCTGGGCGACGTCTGTATTTTTCAGTTCTTGAGAAACATCCTTGTTGTCCATGATAAGAGACCAAGTGCCATTTTTCTTTGCTATTTCAATGACGGTGTTCCGTGCAATTTCCATAAGGGCGTGTGCTTCGCTGGCGGGAACATGGTTCTGTATCGATTTGAGGGCAATGGCCCTGTAGATACTGCCGCTATTGATATAGTCGTACCCCATTCCCTGTGCCAGTCCCGCTGCCGCGGTACTCTTGCCGCTGCCCGATGGGCCGTCAATGGCTATGATGGTATGTTTTTTCATGCGGGCCTCAGGGTGTTGAATATGGTAATGAATTCGGGGAAAGAAATACTTACGGCGTCGAAATTATCTATAGAAATTTCTTTTTCACTGGATACCGAGGCAACCGCAAAAGCCATTGCAATCCGGTGATCGCCATAGCTTGACACAAAACCGCCTTTTACGGTTCCTCCTTCGACGCTGAGACCGTCCGGGAATTCCCGCGCTTTTATTCCTATATGCAGCAGACCGTCCACGACTGCTTTAATACGGTCTGATTCCTTTACCCTGAGTTCTGCCGCGTTCTTTATCACGGTCTGTCCCCTGGCATACGCCGCAAGCACGGCAAGCAGCGGTAGTTCATCGATCGACCTGACTATCAGTTCCTTGTCGTCGATGACGGTTCCCCGGAGTTCTGATTGCCTGACCCGTATGTCTGCAACAGGCTCTCCCGCTTCAAACCGCGTGTTGGTAACCTCCAGTGAAGCACCCATCTTTTTTAATATATCGATAAAGCCCGTTCTCCCCGGGTTTATACCCACATGGGTAATGAGTATGTCGGAGCGCCTTGCTATAATCCCGGCACCCATAAAAAATGCGGCGGAAGAAAAATCCCCGGGCACCCTTATGTTGAGCGGTAATGGCTTTTGCGAGCACGCGAGCTGTATGGTCTTATCGGAAATCGTTACGTCGACACCGCTCGCCTTGAACATGCGTTCCGTATGGTCACGCGTGGGGAAGGGCTCCCGTACCGTCATGACACCCTTAGCGCCCAGTGATGCCAGGAGAATGCCCGTCTTGACCTGTGCCGAGGCTGTCGGCATGGCATAATCGATGCCCTTTAACCTGTTACCGCGTACCGAGAGGGGAAGATAGTTCGCATGGTCCCTGCCGTCGACCGATGCTCCCATTGCCGCAAGGGGGATGGTTATCCTTTTCATCGGTCTTGTCCTCAACGAATTATCCCCTGTCAGGACCGAGAAAAAGTTCTGGGTGCTTAAAAGACCGAGTATCAGCCTTGCCGTGGTGCCCGAGTTCCCTGCGTCGAGAATCTGGGAAGGCTCTTTGAATCCCTGGATACCTTTTCCGGCTATCACCGCTGTTTTATCTTTTATTTCGATATCGGTGCCGAGTGCGCGCAGGCATTGTGCGGTGCTCATCGTATCGTCGGCGATCAAGATATCGTCAATTCTGCTTATGCCCGAAGCAACAGCCGAAACAAATAATGCCCGGTGAGATATGGATTTGTCCCCGGGGACGGTTATCGATCCTTCAAGCCGTTCGACCGGTGCAAAAGATATTTTATCCCCGTTGTTCATCTGTCCGCAATGTGCCTCCTTACCTCTTTTATATCTTCGAGCAAAACGTGTATTCCTTTCATGTCCTTTTCTTTTATCATGCGGCGTAACCGTTCCATCATTCTCGAAAATTGATCGATCGCATTCAGGATCTCCTTGGCGTTCGATATAAATATATCGCGCCACATAGCGGGATCACTGCCCGCTATGCGCGTGTAGTCTTTTAAGCCGCCTCCGGCATACGGGAAAAGCGTATTGCCGTTTTTTTGCTGTTCCATGACGCTTCCCGCGAGTGCATACGCAACGACGTGGGGAAGGTGCGAAACCATCGCCATAACCCTGTCATGTTCATAAGGGTCCATCACGACGACCTCACTTCCGGTAGATTCCCAGAATTTCGTGATCGCATCGACAGCAAACCGTTCTGTTTTGTCTATAGGGGTGATGATGCATTTTTTCCCGTCGTAGAGACCGTGGATGGCATTGATGGCACCGGACTTCTCGGTGCCGGTGATAGGATGGCTGCCGATATAATTGCTGTGCCCGTAAAAAAGCTCTGTCATCTTCTGAACGACCTCACCCTTGGTGCTGCCGATATCCGTAATGAGGGCATCCTTCTTCACCGCATAAACGATCCGCTTGGCCACTTCAAATGTTGCAAGGATGGGTATCGCAAAGATAATAAGAACTGCATCCGCTATGCCGTCTTTGAGACAATCCGTATAGCTGTCTATCGCGGAAAGACTTTTGGCAGCCTTGAGGTTTTCAAAGTTTTTGTCAATGCCGATAATCTTATTGCAGAGGCCGTTTTTTTTAATTGCTAAACCGAGAGACGTGCCCATCATGCCCGTACCGATTATGGCGATCTGATCATAAAAAGGTTTACTCATAGCCTGGTTTTCAGAATTTCACTGAACTCCTTGATAAATTTCCTGTTCTCGGACGGTGTGCCTACGTTTATGCGTATATAATCTCCAAGTCCGTAACTCGTCATGTCCCTGACGATGACGCCTTTGTGCAACAGGGATTCGAATGCCTGTTTGGCGGACATGAACGGAGAGACACGTACGAGGAAAAAATTCGCCTGTGTCGGCAGGAACGAGATGTTCATACGTTCAAGCGCCCGGTACAGATAATCCAGGCCTTCCCGGTTGTTTGCAAGCGTTCTTTTTACGAATGCTTTGTCTTCGAGAGCTGCGATTGCCGCTGTTTGTGCGAGAGTGTTGACATTGAACGGCTGGCGCACGCGGTCAAGGTAGCCTGCCAGTTCCTCGGTTGTAACGCCGTATCCTATCCTGAGTCCCGCAAGGCCGTACAGTTTTGAGAACGTGCGCAGGACGATAAGGTTTACGGCTTTATCCTTCAGGTAATCGATACCGTCCGGATAATCTCTGGATTGGACAAATTCCCGGTACGCAGCATCGTCTACAACGACAACATGTTCGGGTACTCTCTGGAGAAGCCATGCATAGTCTTTTTTGGACAGGATCGTACCCGTCGGGTTGTTCGGGTTTGAAATGAAAATGAGCCGTGTCCGTTTGCCGATTGCCTTTATTATTCCCGTAACATCGTAGCTATAATCGTGTCTGAGCCTGATAATTGCGGATTTGCCGCCGGACGCCTTCACCGTGATAGAATAGATGAGAAAGCTCGGATCGGATATGATGGCCTCATCGCCCGGTTGAATGAACGTCCGTATGATAAGTTCGATAAGCTCGTTTGATCCGTTCCCAATGACCAGGGATCCCGGCGATACCTTATGCAGTGCGGACAATTTGTTTTTCAGATAAAATGCACTTCCGTCCGGATAGCGGTTCAGGCTTTTCAGTGCCTTCCGAATGGCCTGAATGGCACGGGGAGACGTACCCAGCGGGTTCTCGTTCGATGCTATTTTGACCGAATTTTTGATGCCGAGTTCTCTCTCTACCTCTTCAATCGGTTTGCCGGGGGGGTAGGGCGTAATGTCTCTTATATAGGGAGGAATGAATTTATACGTCATAGATTCTCCTGTTTTGTTTTCGGATACGAACCAAGAAACTTGAAAAACACCGTGTGGAGCTTCAGTGCTGCGATGGCCTTCTTGATCTTCTGATCCTCAATATGTCCATCGATGTCCACAAAGAAAAGATATTCCCACGCCTTCTTTTTCAGAGGTCTTGATTCTATCTTTGTCAGGTTTACGTTGTAGTCTGAAAACGGTTTCAAAGCAGCGTATAATGCTCCGGACCGGTGTTTTACCGCAAAAATAATCGATGTCTTGTCGTTGTCCGTCCTGTCGGGCATGATCTTTCCTATGACAACGAACCTGGTCACATTGTTGGGATTTTCTTCGAGCCTGCTCGCGAGTATCTTGAGCTTGTAGAGCCTCGCCGCAAGCTCGCTGACGATAGCCACGGATGAGCCTGAATGCTGTACAATTTTTGCGGCCTGGCTCGTGCTGTCCGTATCCACGGTCATGGCGTTCGGAAGCTTCTCCCGGATCCATCTCCTGCACTGTGCGATGGCCTGCGGGTGGGAATATACTTTCCTGATATCCTTCAAGGAGATTCGTTTTTTTACCGCGAGCACATAGGTTATGGGAACAAATATTTCACGTGCGATAAGCAGGTTTGAGTCTATAAAACGGTCGAGCGTTTGCGGAACCGTGCCTTCCATGGAGTTTTCAATGGGGACAACGCCGAAATCGCAGTTGCTGTATTCGACCTCGTTGAAGATCTCGGAGATGTTTTTTGCCGGCATGAGAGGGGATGAATTCCCAAACTCAAGCAGTGCTGCCTGATGTGCCCATGCACCTTCGGGACCGAGGTATGCTATTTTGGGAGGTGTTACGGATGCCCTTGAAGCAGAAAAAATTTCCTTGAATATGTGCTTTATGAATTCGTTCTTCAACTGTCCTTTGTTCTGCCGCACAAGCCTGTTGACGATGAAGGCCTCTCTCGACGGATAATACACGGGAGCAGATGTTTTTTTCTTTTCTTTGTTTATATCGATTGCTATCGCCATCCTGCGGTTCAGGAGTTCCAGGAGCTTATTATCGATGGCGTCAATCTGTTTCCTTAAGTCGCTGACATTATTATTGATCATTTATTGTTCTCCTGCATGGATTTACCGTCATAGTTTACCGTGGTATTGCGTCCTCTTCTTTTCGCCTCGTACAGGGCGATATCGGATGCGTACAAAAACTCATGTATGGTATCGAATACCTGCTCGGGATAGGACACTATCCCGATGCTTATCGTGAGCGTCGGAATATTGTTTTGTGTAAAGGCATCGGCTATCGCTTTGCGCAGCTTTTCCGCTGTTGCCGTTGCTCCGGCGGAACTGGTGTCCGGGAGTATTATTAAGAATTCTTCACCGCCGTACCGTATCGGCACATCGATACCACGTATGTTCATTTTTATTATTTGTGAGAGGATGGCAAGCGCCTCATCTCCCCTGAGGTGGCCGAACTTATCGTTGTACCCTTTGAAGAGGTCCAGGTCTAACATCAAGAGTGAAAGGGGCTGCGAGTACCTGTTTGCCCGCTCCCATTCTTTGTCAAGGATTACGCGCATGTGCCGCCGGTTGAACAATCCGGTGAGATCGTCCGTAATGGACAGTTCTTTCGTTTGTTCGTAAAGACTTGCATTTTCTATGACGACTGCGATCTGCGCGCTTATTGCGGTCAGAAAATCGATATCCTTTTTTGTAAGGCTGCCGGGCATATCGTTGCTGACGTTTAAGACCCCGATAACGGTATTTTTGTATTTAAGCGGGACGCTGAGGAAAGCACCTTCTTTCTGTATCTGTCCTTTGTAGTGCAGGTACCTCGATTCTTTACTGGTATCGTTGATAAGCATGGGCTTGCCGCTCGTTGCTACGTTGCCGCTTATTCCTTCCTCAAGACTGAACTCTATGCCAATCAGCTTTGCATTGTCTTCGAAACCCCATGCCGAAACTATCCGTAACAGGTTGTCCTCCTTGAAGAGGATTGCGCATTCTTTATAGTTGAGCGTGTCCACGATTGCGGTGGTTATGATGCGGAGCAGCTCGTTCATATCCACGGTCGATATGATGTACTGCCCGAAATTGAACAGCATCGATAATTCCTTTACGCTCTCTTCGAGCTCCTTGTTTACCTTCTCTATCTGTTCGGATCGTGCTTCAAGCAGTTCCTTATATTTCAGTTCTTCCTTTACAAAGACGAGTTCCCGTTCTTTCTCAACGCTGGTAGCCATGAGATTGGTTATTCTTGACAACATTTGGTTGAAATTATCTTCGATTTCTCCGATCTCGTCCTGACGTGTCAGCTTACTTCTGGGAAGAAAATTGTTGAGTTCAGCTTTATGGATCAGAGCTACGAATTCCTTTAAAGGCCGCACGACAATAAGTTCCGAAATAAATATGGAAGCTACTCCGAAAACAAGCAGGACAGCTAAAAAAATGATACCGAGTTTTTTAGCCATATCGTAGGTGTGCTTGTAGAGCGTGGAGTAAGAAGAGCTAATCTTTATAAAGCCGAGTGTGCTGCCGTTTGTGTGGCATTGCCGGCAGCTCACCCTCAGTTTGATCGGTGCAATATAATCAAGAGTATTTGCTGACATCGCTGTTATGGAATGGTTGTAAGAAAGGTTTTCAAGTTCCTTTAGTTTTTTTGCACTTAACGGCTCTTGCAGGGAACTGACGCTTGATATGATAGGTTTTCCGTTATTGTTGTAAAGTGTTATGTAATGAATACTGGCATTCTCTCCGAGTTTTTCGATGATATGTTGCGGCTGAATGCTGTGGTCCTTGCCGTTGGTATAAGAAATAAGTTCCTCGAATGTTCTGTCGATTAAAGAAAATTGATACTCTGCAGTTGTATAGGCAAAATCTTTTTCAAGGTAGATATAAAGAAAAATTGCGATACCGAGCGTTGTGACAACCACGAGTACCATGAATGCCGTTAGTCTGTATGCAAGGCTTTTTCCCAGTAAATTCTTCAACATAATATAATTCTTTACAATGGCGATATGAGAAAAGTCAACAGTGTGAGCAGTCTGTTTTCGTGTTGTCGCGAACCCGTCATTGAAAGACTAAGGTCAGGGCTGTACAGACTTTTGAAAAAGCCCAAGTATGTCATTGCGAGGAACGATTTTGCGACGAAGCAATCTATAACTTAGTGATTTGTAAAAACCGAGATTGCTTTACTTCGATCGCAATGACAGTAATCCGAGTTTTTCAACAGCCTGTCAATGGGTGACCTATTCCCCCCCAGGATCTCTGAATAAGATTTACCAAAGAAAGGTCTTATGCTATGTTTTCACGCAGGATAAAAGGAGGTTACCCTGAGATTAAACATCAAGACATTGATTGCCTTTTTATTGTTAGTAATAATGCTGTTTGTTGTAGGCTGCACCGGGAGTCACCAGCAGCCGGAGCAGGCAAACGAGCCTGTTGCAGCATATTGGTTGACCTACGATGCTGATACTAATAATTTGGCTATAAAATCCATTGATGTATCACCACAGCATGCAGGTCAGAACATAACAGGGCTTGCAGGTGTGTTTCAATCAGGTAGCACTGTATTCAGCGGCAGTAGGGTAACGGCGTCTGTTTACATCGTTAACAACAGCATAAATCCATGGACAGGCGTTGAGATGCAGGCATACAGCATTATCTCCGGCAGTCCTACAGGTGCAGATCCAGACCTTGGGACAGGCTGGTACGTGGACTCCCCTGCCTATGGGGCATGGGGCTGGCTGTTTACATCAGACACGACGGGATCTGTTTTTACAATCCCTGCCGGAGGACAATCCGTCAATAAGGTCATCGGGTTTGATGCAACATCAAGCTTTGTTGCATGGGTATATATCTACGCAGATGTGCCCGTGATCAGCAGTATAACTCCAACAACAGCATGGAGTGGCGCAACTGTTACTATTTCAGGTTATAACTTCGGCTCGGCATTGAGCCAGGTTACATTTAGCGGTACTGCTGCAACCGTATGGACATGGACTAATAGCTCTGTAACTATAACAATGCCTCCTGTCTCAGGAGAGAATGTAACCGGCAATGTAATTGTAAACACCACAGATACAAATACCCCGTATTCAAACCCGATTACTTTTACAGTAAATAAAACAAACACCTATGCTATAGTCGCCTCTATTAATGGAATAGCGATAGATAGCGCAGGCAATGTCTGGGTGGTCAATGAGGGCGGTAATAATATAATCGAATTGAGTCCTACCGGTACTACCATAGGAACCTATGCTGTAGGCACCAATCCCCTTAGAATAGCGATAGACAGCGCAGGCAATGTCTGGGTTGTTAATGATAGCGGTAATACTGTAACCGAATTAAGCCCTACCGGCACTACCATAGGAACCTATGCTGTAGGTACCAATCCCCATGGAATAGCGATAGATGGTGCAGGCAATATCTGGGTGACTAATTATGGCGATAATACCGTAACCGAATTAGGCCCTACCGGCACTACCATAACAACTGTTACTGTAGGCACCAATCCCATCGGAATAGCGATAGACAGCGCAGGCGATGTCTGGGTTGCTAATTATGGTAGTAATTATGTAACCGAATTAAGCTCTACCGGCGCTACCATAGGAACTCCTTCTGTATACGCCCCCGATGGAATAGCGATAGACAGCTCAGGCGATGTCTGGGTTAGTAATTTGAACGGTATAACCGAATTAAGCCCTACCGGCGCCACCATAGGAACCTATGCTGTAGGTACCAATCCCCATGGAATAGCGATAGACAGCGCAGGCGATGTCTGGGTGGCTAATTATGGCAGTAATAATGTAACCGAATTAAGTCCTACCGGCGTTACCATAGGAACCTTTGCGGTAGGCACCAACAATCCCATTGGAATTGCAATAGATAGCTCAGGTGATGTCTGGGTGGCTAATCTGTTCGGTGGTGCTATAACCGAGTTTGTTGGTATAACCACGGGGCCACAATACTTCCCATACAAAGGACCAGTATTCCCCGGTGGAGGAAACCTCTAAGAAAGAACAAGGGGCCTGCACTTGACAGAGGCATTCAGTGGATGTGATATGAGTGAATTATGTCGATACCGTTAAGGATTCGGAATGGTGTTAGATAAGGATAAGAAGTTAAACGACATAAAGAAAGATATTATCAATAGATTTGGGGTGTGTAATGTGTAGCCCTGACCCCTGTCTTATAACTACCGGTCAATTTGGACATAAAACAATAAAACCTTAAATAGCGTTTATGGTCTTTCAGAGCCTATAGGATTCGGGAGGATTATTTTATGGAAATAAGAAAGGTTTTACTAATAAGTTTATGTTTTACACTCTTAACAACAGCGAGACTTTACGCAGCATGGAGTGGACCTACAACAATAGTTGCAGGTACATGGGGAACAGCAACTACACAATTTGGATTAGAAACTGGAGATGTCTCTGCATATGATACTTATCCTGATTTAGATGCTATAATAGGCAATGGGGATATTGTTATAGGAGATCTTGTAAATAAGAGGACGGAGGTATATACATCACAAGGTACAATTGAGTTCGTTATTCCTTGGAATGCACAAAAGCAGCCGGACGGAAGTACCATATATACAAACTCGATACCCAAGTATAAAGTGGGTTCTCACGATCTTGGATACGATAGTAATCAAAATTTATGGAGTGGCGGCGACAATTATTTTGCCTTAATAAGTATAACAGGTGATATTGTAACTACCACCACCACCCGACCGATGGAGTTGGGGATATTAAGTCATAAGATAACGGGGACAAGCCATTACGCGAGAATAGAATATCCGGATGGGGTGTACTTTTATTATTATACGGGAGAAACAAGCTATTTCGATTACGCATCAGGAATTATCCGTATAAATACAAACCTGATCATGGATGTTCATAATAACTTCGAGCCAGCACGGGTATATGCCTTTACTGCTTCAGCGATAGCTACACCTGCCGGTCAGAAACAGCAATATCAGCTTTTTTTGAATGCTTCATGGCAAGCACCACAAAATCAATACAAAATACTCAAACCAGGCAGCAATGTATATGGTACAGAGCCACAAGAATCTGTCATTAACGAATACGGTCAAGCGGTCATCGGTCCGGACGGGAGCATATACACCTATGATCGCAGTGATATGGATTATAAGATAGTCAAATGGACTTGGATTCCGTAGGTACTGTAACAGTGAGACCAGAACCGCTATAAGGACCAGCCGGGGCATTTGAACAGAAACGTACGGTTTCACGCTCGCAGAACCACTACAAACCATAAAGTATCGCTACATAGAATACAACAGTTGACATAACCTTCCTCAGAGGAACTCTCAGAACGATTTTGCCGAATTCTGCGACCACCACATATAACGCTTGACGACTAACGTTATAAGATATATACTCTTTATGTGATTAAATCATTTGAGAACAAAGAAACCGAAAAAATATACGATAGAGAAAGATCGAGAAAATTACCGGATGATATTCAGCAGATCGCTTTAAGAAAGCTCATAATGATTAACAATGCAAAAAATATGAATGATCTTCGAATTCCACCTGCCAACCGGCTGGAAAAGCTCAGCGGTGATCGTTCCGGCCAATACAGCATAAGAATAAACGACCAATGGCGTATTTGTTTTATCTGGAAAGGTGGAGACGCTTATGATGTGGAAATAGTCGACTATCATTAAAAAGGGAGTACAATTATGAAAAAAGACAGATTACATCCAGTGCACCCGGGGGAGATTTTGCTGGAGGAGTTTATCGAGCCGATGGGACTAAACCAGAACAAGCTTGCTATGGGTATCCACGTATCTCCCCGCAGGATAAATGAGATAATATTGGCGAAGAGAAAGATTACGGCCGATACCGCACTTAGACTGGCCAGATTTTTTGGAACGTCCGCAGAATTTTGGCTCGGCGTGCAATCCCAGTACGATCTTGATGTTGCCGCAGAGAAACTCGGTGAGCATCTAGCAAAAGACGTAAAGGTGTATTCTAAAGCCGTATAAATCAAATCTGGGGTCAAATCTTTCATTTTGACAAATCGAAAGATATTTGTTAGAGATTATGCATGGCGAGACAATTAAGGATAGAATTTGTCGGTGCAGTTTACCATATCATGAGCAGAGGGAATGAAAGGAACCC
>JAJYUJ010000025.1 GCA_021792615.1 bacterium | reverse complement strand
TATTATAAAAAGTATTCTTCCTAACGTTATCAATAAACCTGGTAGTATATTTTTATCCCATTCACATGCTATTTATAGCTTAAAGGATAATGTAGCATACGTATATAATATTCGAACAGGCGGCTTATCTCCAAGCATACCTACAAACACTTATTATGGTAACTTTAATTTAAGCCCTGATAATGATTACCTGACAGTTGATGGTCAATCATTCACTAACGGAACTTTTGTATCTCTTGGTCAGGTTAATGTCTATAATACAACCACAGGTAATAAGGTGGCTGGTTTGACTATAACTCAGAATACAGGCAAAGGCGCAATCATTTCCTGGCCTGATGATCACACCTTCATCTACAACACCACCCAGCAGCTCATCTACTTTGACATTAAGCAGAACAAGATCGTAAAAGAGCTTCCCATCAACAGACCATGGGAAAAGCCCGGCTGGAAGCCGGAGGTAGGGAAGTGAAAATGCTTATTTCACTCTTTTTGTTTCCCTCCCTTGATGGGAGGGACGAAAGGGAGGGTGATAAATTTGCTGTATATTAACAACTTCACTCCTCCCCCTAACCCTCTCCCACAAGAGGCGAGGGGACTTTTGTATTGTCTGACAGACTGCTTGATGGGGGAGACGGGGTACCCAAGCAGAGCATGGTGCGGATGGTGGTACGTACATGAGACCTCATCCCTGCCTTCCCCTAACAGGGGAAGGGGTACTTAAAATTCCTCGCCCTTTGGGAGAGGACGAAGGTGAGGGCTATGATTGCTCATAAGGACTACCTGGAATTCATGGTATATCTGCTGATCATTGCTGGTTTGGTTGCAGGCTGCAGTAAAAGTAATGTTTCTACCAATACACACACTACAAACTGCAATCTCTCCGCCATTAGCGTATTCCTGCATCCCAATGATACAGGGATAACATTATCTATTCTTGCAGGAGACACAAAAGACAGTGATAAATATTCAGGGTAGATGATGGCGAGGTGTAGTGCCAGACGTTTGTTGTTATTGCAATTTTCCGGTTAATAATTTATAATTTATTTTTAGTAAGGAGGTGCTGTATGGGCGAAGATAAAAGACGTGCAAAGCGTTTGGATACCAGACTTGAAGTAAAGTACGGGGACATCACCAGCTTTATATCCGATTACGCCATGAATATAAGCAGGGGAGGCATGTTCATCTCTACGAAAAATCCGTTGAAGACCGGTACGAGTATTTCCGTGGAATTCGTCATACCGGACATTAAGGTGCCGATCAAGGCGAAGGGCAAAATATCGTGGATTAACGACCCGGATCGGATCAAGGGCACAAATCTTATTCCCGGCATGGGAGTTGAATTCCAAAGCCTGAACGAAGAAGAGCAAAAAAGACTCAATAACTTTATAGATAAGATCTCGTTACGGCAACCGGAGTAAAGGGCAGGAGTTATGACAGACATAAACATAAACAAGAGAAGGACCCCGAGGGTTATGGTCAAGGTCGTTATTGTATCTGCGGATGATGCAGCCATAAAGCTGCTGCTGGATTATCCCGACAGCGAAGCCTACCTGTACGATTATTCAACGAACCTGAGTGAAGGCGGCATATTCTTAAAAACAACAGAATACATACCCATCGGAAAACCCATATCCATGAAGTTTACTATACCCAACGATGTCAATCTGCTGGAGGCAACCGGTGTGGTAAAATGGATTACATCCGAAGAAGAGGCACGTGCCAACAACATCGAACAGGGGGTCGGTATAGAATTTTCGCAGGTAAAGGAAAAAACAAAACTGAGAATAAAAAGCTTTATCGATGACATCAAATGAACGAATTAACACGTGAGGAAGTCGAAAAGGGAATTAAAAAAAAGATGTCCTTTGAGGGGGCGAATCTCAAGGGTATCGATCTGAAATTCATGGATCTTTCCTCGGGTATATTCAAAAATGCCAATTTCAGATACGCGGATCTTACCAACACGAATCTTTCCAACGCGGATTTGTCCGGTGCTTCCCTCCGGCATGCGGTATTGGTCAATACCAATCTGAGCGGTGCGGACCTGACGAATGCGGATTTGACGCATGCGGATATACGCGGTGCGACCATGGTAGGGACAAAGATCAATAACGCACAGGTCCGGGGAGCCAAGGGCATATCCGAAAAGGTCTTTTTTACCCAGGAACTGCTCGATGAATTAAATGCACAGGGCAAACTCCTGCTCGAGGGTGAAACGATAACGATATTGACGAAGGCAAAACCGAAATTCAGCCTCCAGCAGGCAGTCAGGTTCACCGCACTCGACAGCGGCGAAGACACCGAAAAACTTGTCGGTAAAGTAAAACCGCTGAATGAATTGAACGAGATAAAGGCCGAGATATTCCCGGATTCTGTCGTTGTCAAAGACAATGTCTACAGGGTTGAGACCGGTTTTATCGGCTTGCCGCTCAAAGAAGAGCTTGCAAACAAGGAGAAAGAAGAGTCCAAGGCTAAAAAGGATGAAGAATTATTAGCTGAGTTCTTTCTGAAAAACGTCAAATGAGAATCGCTGTCATAGCGGATGTACACGGAAATCTCGAAGCCCTTCAAACTGTTGTTTCTGATTTGAAAGAATCGATGCCGGATACCGTCGTATCGCTCGGCGATGTTGTAGGGTATGGAGCAAACCCGCAGGAATGCTGCGACAGGGTTCGTGAGATTGTACAGGATAATATTATGGGCAACCACGATGCCGCTGCTGCGGGCGTCATCGATACCGGTTCATTCAATGACGAGGCACGGCAGGGTATAGAATGGACGAAGCAGCAGCTTGCGGCCTCATCGGTATCATGGCTGCAAAATTCTCCGTATACCGTAGAATACGAAGGTGCGTTGTTCAGCCACGGCTCGCCGGTCAATCCCGAGGAATTTGATTATATCATGTCGGTCCGTGATATAGAAAAAGTCTTTTATGCGTTCGATAACCGGTACCCCGTTTTTCTCGTAGGGCATGCCCACCGCAGGTTTGTCGTATCAAAAAATATCCATGGCGATGAAGAGCCGGTCATCGATTATTCCGATGTTATCCGCATGGATGAGCACCGCCAGTATATCATCAGTGTCGGCAGTGTGGGGCAGCCGAGGGATTCTGATACCACGACATCGTATGGAATACTTGACACGGATAAAGGTATATATAGTGTAAAAAGGTTACCGTATGCTATAAAGGAAGCAAGCGATAAAATTCTCAAAGCGGGATTGCCGAAATGGCTCGCTTATAGATTAATGATAGGAGTTTAACCATGATAATTGTAATGAAGCCGGATGCAGCAAAAAAAGACATCGAGCACGTTGTGAAAACCATACGGGATATGAAATTAAGACCTCATATCTCGAAGGGGAAGGAACGCACGATAATAGGAGCAATAGGAGACGAAAGGAACCTTGCAAATATACCGCTGACGACATTTGCCGGTGTAGAGAAGGTTATGCCGATCCTGAGTCCTTATAAGATTGTAAGCCGGGAGTTCAAAAAAGAGAATACCTTGATAAGGGTCAATGGAGTTTCCATAGGCGGTAAAAAAATAGTGATCATGGCAGGTCCTTGTTCGATAGAGGGCAGGGAAATGCTTATGGCGATAGGAAAAAGCGTAAAATCGTCCGGTGCGGCAATTTTAAGAGGGGGCGCATACAAACCGAGGACATCTCCGTATTCGTTCCAGGGCATGGGCAAAGAAGGACTGGAACTCCTCAAAGAGGCAAAGCACCTGCTGAAGATGCCTGTTGTAACGGAGATTATGGATACAAAGGATATCGATCTCATTTCCGATTACACGGATATATTTCAGGTTGGAGCGAGGAACATGCAGAACTTCTCGCTGTTAAAAGAACTCGGTTCCACGAACAAACCTATCCTCTTGAAGCGCGGCCTCTCTGCGACGATCAAAGAATTGCTTATGTCTGCCGAATACATAGCAAGCAAAGGAAACGATAAAATTATTCTCTGTGAGAGAGGCATAAGGACCTTTGAAACAGAAACACGCAATACGCTCGACCTGAACGCCATACCGGTTATCAAAAAACTGACCCATCTTCCCATTATCGTGGATCCAAGCCACGGCACCGGCAGAAGGGATATCGTCGCAACGATGTCCATGGCTGCAATCGCGGCCGGGGCTGACGGCATTATCGTTGAAGTCCACCAGCAGCCGGAAAAGGCGCTCAGCGACGGAGAACAATCCCTGAAGCCGGACGAGTTCAAACAAATGGTAAAGGCAATCGACAGGATTGCACGAGCGATTGGAAGGGCGATATAACCGTTTCGTGGCTGGATTTGGCATAGAACTCATCGGTTGTTTTGGATACAAATCAGGTATGCGGGCTGGGCTTGAGTGGGGAGAGCTCATTCGATCGGCAGAACTGCCTTTCTTGTTCCTGTCCGGTAAGCCCCTCTATCCCTCCTTTCACAAAGGAGTGGTAGGAAATTTGTCTGCCTCGTTCATGTCGCAGGCCCCGGTACTTTTCAAATGAATTGTTCTGTTTTATACTACCAAAATGGACCGCATTCTTTTATCAGGCAATGAAGCTATAGCGCGGGGCAGCTACGAAGCCGGCTGCAGGTTTGCAACCGGATACCCGGGGACCCCTTCGACGGAGATACTGGAAAGTATAGCCCGGTACGAAGGGATCTATACAAACTGGGCTGTCAACGAAAAAGTAGCTCTGGAGACGGCGTCCGGCGCCTGCCTCGCAGGTGCCCGGTCTATCGTGACCATGAAGCATGTCGGGTTGAATGTCGCATCCGATCCTCTCATGACGCTTGCATACACCGGTACCGGAGCAGGCATGGTTGTCGTATCCGCGGACGATCCCGGCATCCATAGTTCGCAGAACGAACAGGACAACCGCTGGTATGCCCTTATGGCAAAAATACCCATGCTTGAGCCTTCGGACAGTGAAGAGGCACGCATATTTACAAAAAAAGCCTTTGAAATAAGCGAGCTTTTCGATCTGCCTGTCCTGCTCCGGGTAACAACGAGGATTTCGCATTCCAGGACCGTGGTTTATCCTGAAGAACCTCAGGGTGCGAAAGAATCCTTCTTTCCCGGGAAACAGATAGAAAAATATGTTATGGTGCCGGCGAATGCACGCAAAGCCCGCCTGTCACTCGAGGACAAATTGAACAAGCTTGCCCGGTTTTCTGAACAATGTTCTCTGAACAAAGTTGAATCCGGCAGTACCGATTACGGTATCATCACGTCCGGTATTTCGTACCAGTATGTGAAAGAGGTAATGCCCGGTGCAAACATACTCAAGCTGTCATTGACAAATCCTCTGCCTCTCCAGCTGATAAAGGTATTTGTAGAGAGGTTCAAGAAAATACTCGTCGTTGAGGAGCTCGACCCTTACATAGAGATGCAGATACGCCATATTTCAGCTGCGATTCACGGCAAGGTTTTTATCCCGTCAATATCCGAACTTACGCCCGAAAAGGTCAGGGACGGCATAAGAGAATTTACCGGCGCAGTGCCATCTCCGGTGTCTCCGGCCGCAAGTCCACCGCCCGATCTCATCCGGCGGCCTCCTATTCTCTGTCCGGGTTGTCCCCACCGCGGGCTTTTTTATCAGTTAAGCAAACAGCGGACATTTATAGCAGGTGACATAGGCTGTTATACCCTTGCCTTCGATGAACCGCTGAAAGCTGTTCATACCTGTCTTGATATGGGTGCCGGTATCGGACAGGCGATGGGTATTGAGAAAGCAATGCCCCGGGGCAGTAAAAAGCCTGTCGCAGTGATCGGTGATTCCACATTCCTTCATTCCGGTATGACCGCACTGTTGAACGTAGTTTACAACAGAAGCAATATCCTGGTCGTGATCCTTGATAACCGAACCACCGCAATGACCGGTGCCCAGGCAAACCCGCTCTCCGGAACCGATATACAGGGGAATCCTTCCCCGGACATTTCCCTCGAGCAGATCGTATCCGCATTGGGCGTCAAATGGATCAAGACCGTCAACCCGTATGAAACAAAACCGCTCGAGAAAACCATAAAAGAGGCTGCAGCCTTCGAGGGCCCGGCGGTTATTATAACAAAAGCACCCTGTGTCCTGCTGCCGGAGTTTAAAAAGATCAGGCCGAAACCCTTTACCGTAAAAACAGACCTGTGCACAGGCTGTACCATCTGCCTGAACATAGACTGTCCGTCTATCTGGTGGGAGCCGGCAGAGGTGAAAGCTGAAGGGAAGAAGCGTGCAAAAGGTATAGCGTACATAGACCCGGTAAGCTGTACGGGGTGCGGATTATGCGCTGATGTGTGCTCGTTCGATGCAATCGTGAGGGCAGAGGAATAGTATGCCGGTCAACACGGTTGTGACAGGGGTTGGAGGACAGGGCGTTGTATCCGCAACGGACATTATTTCGATCGTCGCACTCACAGCAGGGTATGACGTAAAAAAAAGCGATGTCCACGGCATGGCGCAAAGGGGCGGTGCCGTAACGAGTTTCGTCAGGTACGGTGAGAAGGTATACTCGCCCATCATAGAACAGGGTACCGCTGATTTTCTTATAGCGCTCGAAGAGATGGAAGCATTGAGAGGCATTAACTTCCTGAAGGAAAACGGTACCGTTATCCTGTCGGATTTTCACACGCCTCCCCCTGATGTTGCCTTGGGATTTAAGCGTTATCCCGGACATATTCAGGAGGTGCTCAGGAAAATGAAACCTGCAGTAAAATGTTACAGGCCCGGTGTTGTATCCATGCTCGAAGAACATCCGGGATACTCCATAAATGTGTTTCTTCTGGGTATCTATGCACGTTTTCAATCGTACGAAAAAATGGTATGGCTTGAGGCAATCAGGCAAAGGTTCAAAAGGCCGGACAAGGCCATAGAAAGTTTTTTGTATGGCTATGAAAAGCAGGTAAAGGAGATTGTATGATTCTGAGAGATGTTGAAAGTTATACCAGAGGACAGATTGACGAGATCAAGCTGAACAAGCTGAAATGGGTCATCGAATGGGTTTATGACAGGGTGCCTTTCTATAAGAAGCGGTTTGATCAGATAGGGTTGAAGCCGCATCATATAAAAACGCTGAAAGACATAGAGCATGTACCGTTCACGACAAAGAGCGACCTGAGGGAAAATTACCCGTTCGGTATGTTTGCCGTCTCTATGGACGACGTTGTCAGAATACACGCATCCTCGGGGACAACGGGCAAACCCACGGTTGTCGGATACACCCGCAGTGATATAGAAACATGGGCAGAACTTATGGCAAGGGCGCTTGCCTCTGCAGGTGTTCATAAAGGCGATATCCTCCAGAATGCCTATGGATACGGCTTGTTTACCGGCGGTCTCGGTATTCACTATGGTGCTGAAAAGCTCGGCGCTGCAGTCATTCCGATGTCCGGGGGCAACACGCAGAAGCAGGTCATGCTCATGCAGGATTTCGGAACAACGGTGCTCACCTGCACGCCTTCCTACGCACTCAATATCGTAGAAGTGGCGAGGGAAATGGGTGTGAACATGGACTCACTCAAATTGAAGGCAGGTGTGTTCGGTGCAGAACCGTGGACAGAGAGCATGAGGACCGAGATTGAAGAGAAATTGAACATAGACGCAGTTGATATCTACGGCCTGAGCGAGATCATGGGTCCGGGTGTTGCCGTCGAATGTCTTGAAGCAAAAAAAGGACTCCATGTGTTCGAGGATCATTTTCTGCCCGAGGTCATCGATCCGGACAAACTCCAGCCTGTTTCGTCGGGAGAACGGGGCGAGCTTGTCATCACCACGCTCACGAAAGAGGCAATACCCCTGATACGGTACAGGACCAGGGACCTGACCAGTCTGGACAGCGAGCCCTGCCTATGCGGCAGGACGACCATGCGCATGTCGAGGATCACCGGCAGGACCGATGACATGCTGATCATACGGGGCGTCAACGTGTTTCCCTCGCAGATCGAGAGCGTTATCCTGAGGGCCGACGGCATAGAGCCGTATTATCAGCTTATCGTCGATAAAGACGGTCCGCTCGATACGCTCGAGGTGCGGGTTGAGGTGAGCGACCGGATCCCGTTCGATGAAATAAAGGTCCTTGAGACCATGGAGAAAAAGATCGAGCACGATATCAAGGACTACCTCGGGGTGAATGCAAAGGTAAAACTCGTCGAGCCCAAGGGCATCGAGCGCAGTGCGGGCAAAGCAGTCAGGGTCATCGACAAGCGTAAGAAACAGTAACGGCCCGCAAAAAAGCATTTTCCGGGTGCATTGGTTCGCCGCAAGGAAAGAGTTTGAGACGATGCGAAGCGGAACACTTGCGAACTGCTTGCAATGCTTTCACGGTATTCTGCGTGGACTACTTCTCACCGACGGAAGAGAAAAGGTTTGAGGATGCAGGCTCTCCCGGTTCTCGAAAGAGCGTTGTTTCGCGAGCAGAGACGAACAACTCTTTCCTTGTTCTGCAACACTGCTTTCATTGACTTTCCTGTTGCGTTTTCTGGATCAGGCGAAGCCGATGATCTTCAGGACCTTATCGATATCCGGGTCCGTTATAACAGGCTGTTCGAATGTTTTAAGCGCAGTGTCCGGATCTTTGAGGCCGTGTCCCGTCAGCGTGCACACGATGTTCGATCCCGACTTGAAATAGTTCCGGCTGTTCATTTTTATCAGGCCTGCAATGGATGCCGCGGATGCAGGTTCGCAGAATACTCCTTCCATACTGGCGACAAGCTTATACGCGTGGAGGATCTCTTTGTCCGATACCATATCGATAAGACCGCCTGATTCATCCCTTGCCTGTTCCGCCTTTTTCCAGCTTGCCGGGTTCCCGATCCTTATTGCGGTTGCAATGGTTTCGGGATTTTTTACCGGGAAACCTCTCACGATGGGAGCAGCGCCCTCTGCCTGAAAGCCGACCATAACCGGCAGCTTGTCCGTATACCCTTTGTTCCTGTACTCCTTGTAGCCCATCCAGTATGCGGTTATGTTCCCTGCGTTGCCGACGGGAAGAACGTGGTAATCGGGGGGCATTGCAAGCTGGTCGCATACCTCGAATGCCGCTGTTTTCTGTCCTTCAAGCCTGTAGGGATTCAAGGAGTTGACCAGTGTTACGGGATATTTCTGGGAGATCTCCCGTACCAGTTTTAAGGCATCATCGAAATTACCTCTTACCTGTATCACCACTGCCCCGTGGACGATGGCCTGTGAAAGTTTGCCGAGCGCTATCTTGCCTTCCGGTATGATCACGTATGCCTTTATGCCTGCGGATGCAGCGTAGGCCGATGCCGATGCCGAGGTGTTCCCGGTCGAAGCGCATATAACAGCCTTTGAATTCTGTTTCTTCGCCATGGACACCGCAACAGTCATGCCCCTGTCTTTGAATGAGCCCGTGGGGTTGAGGCCTTCATACTTCAGATAAATATGGAGAGAAGGGTTAATAAAAGAACTGAGGTTCTTTGCAGGTATAAGAGGGGTGTTGCCCTCATGGATCGTTACGATCTGTTCATCCTCTACCTCGGGGAGGAACTGCCGGTATTTTCTTATTACGCCTCTGTAAGCTGTCATTGTTATATAACCTCTTCTTCTATTCTGATAAATCTTGTCTTTTCTTTTACCACCCGTAATCTGTCTATTATGCCGAGGGCCTTCGTCAGGTTGGCCTCTGTGGCAGCGTGCGTCATAATGACGATCGGTACGACGTTTCCGGCGCTTTTGCCTTTCTGTATCACCGACTCTATGCTGATACTCTGCGTGCCCAATACCTTTGCGATGCTCGCGAGTACCCCGGGCTTGTCGAGTACGGTGAACCGCAGATAATACCGCGTTCTTATCGTCCCGATATCTATTATCTTCAGATCCCGTTTGTCTGTAAAGATATTTTGTCTTAAAAGTGTTCCGTTATGATGGTTCAGTTTTCTGGATATATCAACAATATCGCTCACGACCGCACTTGCAGTCGGCATCATGCCCGCGCCTCTGCCCACAAACAATTGCGATCCTATGGAATCTCCTATGATATGAATACCGTTGTAGACATCGTTGATCATGGATATAATCGTTCCTTTTGCAACCATTGCCGGATGTACGCGCGCACTGACAGCATTTCCCTCTCCCTTTGCAACGGCGAGCTGTTTTATGACATATCCCAGTTCATCTGCGAATTTTATATCGGTCTGTGTTATATGCCGTATCCCTTCGACGTACATATTTTTCATGGACACACTGCCGCCGTAGGCAAGCACGAGCAGGATGGTCAGTTTATGCGCGGCATCGATACCGTCGACATCGAGGGAAGGGTCTGCCTCCGCATAGCCGTTTTTTTTTGCCTCCCCGAGTACATCTTCAAACTCACCGCCCTGTGCCGTCATCTTCGAAAGGATATAATTGGAGGTGCCGTTTATGATGGCGGATATGGAGAGAAACCGGTTTGCGATAAGGCTGTTGCTGAGCGCGTTGATAATGGGTATTCCGCCGCCCACCGAAGCCTCGAATCCTACGTATACACCGTTTTTATCCGCAGCCCTGAATATCTCCGCTCCATGACTTGCGATGAGTGCCTTGTTGGCGGTGACCACGCTCTTGCCCTTTTTTATCGCCTTGAGGACGAACTCTCGTGCGGGGTGGATGCCGCCCATAAGCTCGACGAAAATATCTATGGAGCCGTCGTCAAGGATCGCATTGATGTCTTTTGTCAGGACGGAAGAGGAAAGTTTTACTCCCCGGTCCCTTTTCAGATCAAGGTCTGCTACTCTCGTAAGATCTATGTCCAGGCCGGTCCTTTGCTTCAGAAGCCCTTTTTTTTCCTGCAGGGTCCTCACCAATCCGGTACCTATGGTGCCGAAGCCAGCAAGCCCTATTTTTATTTTTCCGTTTTTCATCTGTGTAAAACCTTCTTTATGCCCCGTATTGCCTGTTGCGTGCGTTCCTCGTTTTCAATGAGAGAGAATCTCAAATATCCCTCCCCGTAATCTCCGAATCCTATGCCCGGTGACACCGCAACCTTGCCCTCGCTGAGGAGCAGCTTTGTAAATTCGAGGGAACCGAGCTTCTTGAATTGTTCGGGTATGCCCGCCCATACGAACATCGTCGCCTTTGGTTTTTCTATGTGCCAGCCGATCCTGTCCAGCCCGTCTATCAAGGCATCCCTCCTTTTCTTGTAAAGGTTTGCGATATCATGGACAGGTTCAACCGGCCCGTTCAGAGCGGTTATTGCAGCAATCTGTATAGGCTGGAACATACCGTAGTCGAGATAGCTCTTGATCCGTGAAAGTGCAAAGATCATTTTCTGGTTGCCCACCGCAAACCCCACACGCCAGCCCGGCATATTGTAGCTTTTGGACAGCGTATAAAATTCAACCGCGATATCTTTTGCACCCGGTATTTCGAGTATGCTCGGTGCACGATACCCGTCGAACACAAGATCCGCGTAAGCAAGGTCATGGATGACATACAGCTTATTTTCCTTAGCAAAGGAAACGACCTTTGCAAAAAAATCGCGATCCACGACGGCAGTCGTCGGATTATGGGGGAAAGATAGTATCAGCAGCTTGGGTTTTGGCCAGTTGTTTTTGATTGCCTTTTCCAGCTCTTCGAAGAATGTCCCGTCCGTCGCGAGCGGTATGGCACGCACATCGCCCCCTGCAATAATGACAGAGTAGGGATGTATGGGATACGCCGGGCCCGGTACGATGGCAACATCACCTTTATCGATCATAGCGAGCACAAGGTGTGCAATGCCCTCTTTTGCCCCGAGGGTTACTATCGATTCGGTTTCGGGGTCAACATAAACATCGTATCTGCGCTTGTACCAGTCGGATATCGCGACCCTGAGTTTGTAGATACCCCGGGAAACGGAGTACCGGTGGTTTTTCCCGTTCTGTGCCGCCTCTATCAGCTTGTCGACGATATGATGCGGTGTGGGCTGATCGGGATTGCCCATACCAAGGTCGATAATGTCCTCGCCTTCCCTCCGTGCCTTCATTTTCAGCTCATTTACGATATTGAAAACATAGTAGGGAAGCCGTGTGATTCTCGGAAAATCACTAAAATCCATGTCCATCTTATTCCTCCGTATCTCTTTTAATCAGAAATGCAGCGGGAATACAATAATTTTTTACAGAATGAACAGCGCACGAAGCGTTTATGCAGCCGGCTGACGGGTGGTCCGTCACCGAAAAGCAGAAATCTTGACAGAACCGCTGTTTTTGTTCACAATAGCAACAGGAGGAACGTATATGAGAAGACTATTCTTTGTAATTTTTGGTATTTCAGCTTTTGCATTCTTTTTCGGTTCATGCGCCCCGCCTGCAAATAATAACAGCGGCCCCGTGGCGTATACGTCACCTGCCGGTGTATCTGCTCCCGATGCTCTTGCCATAGACGCATCCGGCAATGTCTGGGTGCTGGGTCAGGCTGGGGGGCTTGCACAGATCAACTCACGGGGCGCTTTACTTGCAACATATTCTTTACCAGCAGCCAGTACAGGGCAGATAAGTTATGCCGGTATGGCAATCGCTGCATCCGGGAATATATGGGCCGTTAACTATGCAGGAGGATTTGTTGCGCAATTAATTCCTTCAACGGGCGCTATAAATCCATACCCCACGGGTTACGATCCGTATGGTGTTGCGATTGATCGATCAGGCAATATATGGGTAGGGGACACGGGGAGTGGAGCGACCCCCTATAGCTCGTTAACGGAATTGATCGGGTCAAGCTCGTACCCTTGGTCTTATGGAACTTCCCCAGTGAGTTCAACCTGCGTTGAGTCCGTGGCAGTGGACGGTCTGGGATATGTATGGCTTTCTGGCTGCGGTGCTGTCTACGTAGTTAATGCGTCTACCGGAACAGAAATAGATTCGTTCGTATTTCCTTCCGGCGGTCCCGGGAATATTGCCATAGATCAGAACGAGAATGCATGGGTTGTCGACCTCGATAGACTGTATCTGATGAGTCCGCAAAATAACCCCGTATTAATGTACTCGGCCAGTGGTGCACAATTTCAGGGCATAGCAATAGACCAGGCCGGTAATGTCTGGGTTACTGACGCTGCAAATGCAGCCCTTCTTGAGTTCAACTCTTCGGGTACGTTACTTGCCACTTTTGCTGTCGGCAATAATCCCGGGGGTATTGCAATAGATACTTATGGCGATGTATGGGTGGCGAATACCAATGACAACACGGTTACCGAGTGGATGGGCATTGCAGCAGGCCCGCAGTATTTCCCATATACAGGTCCCCAGTTCCCGGACGGCCAGCCGTAATAAGGGAAGGAGACGGGGGAAACGGCCCGGCTTGCTGCGAGGCAGTTTATTTTATTTCTTCTTCTTCGGAATGGTAAAATGGAAGGCGCTGCCCTTGTTCAGGGTGCTTTCTACCCATATTCTTCCGTTGTGTGCAAGCACGAAGTGCTTTACAATGGAGAGTCCGAGTCCTGTGCCTCCGAGTGCGCGTGAACGTGCTTTGTCCACCGTATAAAACCTCTCGAAGATCCGGTCAAGTTCGTTCGAGGGGATGCCGGAACCCGTATCCCGGACGACTATTTCTATGTCCTTATCGTTTTCATATACGGAGACACTGACCTCTCCCCTCTCATTGTTGTACTTTATGGCATTGTCGATAAGATTGAGCAGGATGTGAAATAATGCCTCCCGGTCCGCATAAACGACATCGAGTTCATCCGGTATGGTTACAACGAACCTTTGATGCTTCTTTTCGATATCGTTGTTCAGTAATGATTGAATTTCATTGATAACATCCGAGATACTGATTTCCTTGGGACTGAATTCGGATGAGCCCCGGTCCGCCTTTGAAAGCACCAGCATATCATCCACAATCCTCTGCATCCTCTTTGCATTCTTGTAAACGATAGTCACAAACTCTTTATTGTAATTTTCCTGCAGTGCCTCGAGGTATCCGATAATGGATGTCAGCGGCGTCTTTAATTCATGCGATGCGTTTGTTATAAAGTCCTGCCGTATTATCTCGATCTGTTTCAGCCTTGTTATGTCCTTTAATGTCATAAGGTAACATTGCTCCTGGGTACAGTATTCTATATTTTTTATGCGGAGGCTGAACTTCTTTTCCTCCGGCGTAAAAAAGGAAATCTCTTTTTGATTCACCGGTGAACCCGACACGACGGCGTTGAACAGTGCCTCTGCCTCATAGCTCCTCAGGATGTCCAGAAAATAGATACCGGTTAAATCCTTGCCGAGCGATGCAAACCTCTCCATATAGTCATTGGCATAGACGACACTCCCGTGTCTGTTAACGACAAGGATGCCGATATCGACGGTGTCCATGATCTTTTTTATATCACCGATGTTCCTGTTCAATTGTCCCTCTGATTCTTTCACCTTCGCTATGAGGAGTTTTACAACGGATTCGATGTCGTCCATACCCGGGGTCGATGAATAGGGAAGATTGTAAATCTGGAGGTCGTTGCGTGCGGAGGAGACCAGTTGCTTAATCAGTGCTTTTACACGCTTTGCATAAACGACTGCGGCTATAATACCGATGAACACGGAAATGAGGATTGTTATGAAGATGGATAATTCTATGCCGGCATTTTTGACGAACAGGACAATAGCCCCTGTGAGCAGGGTAAGTGCCGTAAATATGATGAATGCGGATTTATTCATCGTTGAATTTATAACCAATGTCCTTGATATTCTGAATATGGTTGTTCAGATGGGATAATTTCTTTCTCAGCCGTGATATGTGTACATCAACGGTACGGGTCGTACCGAAGTAATTGTACCCCCATATATCCTGCAGCAGGGTATCCCGCGATAATACGACGCCTCTGTGATCCAGGAAATATTTTAACAGCTTATACTCCTTCGATGTCAGAATTACTATCTTACCCTCGTAACGTACTTCATGCTTTATATCATCTATTTCCAATTTATCAAAGATGATTTTTTTCGGTGCGTTGACGGCTGCTTCGTGGTCCATGCGGCGCATGACCGCTTTTATCCTGGCAATAAGTTCACGGGGGCTGAAGGGTTTGGTCATGTAATCGTCCGCTCCGAGTTCAAGACCGAGTATCTTGTCTATTTCGTCGGACTTTGCCGTAAGTATGATAACCGGTATAGACGCTGTTTCCCGCAGGCTTTTCAACTGCCGCATAACCTCATACCCGTCTTTGCGCGGCAGCATGAGATCGAGAACGATAAGGGCCGGTGGTTTTGTTTTTACCTGCCACAGTCCTTCTTCACCGTCTGCCGCGGTCATGGGCAGAAAGCCTTCCTGTTCGGCGTAATGTGCTATGAGATTGGATATGTCTTTGTCGTCCTCTATGATGAGAATTTGTTTATTCGTCATCGTCCAGCTCCTGCTCTGCAAATCTTTCCGATCTTTTGCGCTCTATATGGTCGAGCACCTTTTTTCTCAATCGTATCGATTCAGGAGTAATTTCAAGCAATTCGTCTTCCTGTATGAATCCCAGTCCGTATTCGAGCGATAGTTTCAGAGGGGGAACGAGTTTAATTGCATCATCGGATCCCGCAGCCCGTACGTTGGAAAGATGTTTTTTCTTTCCCGGGTTCACAACAAGGTCCGTTTCTTTATTGTGTATGCCGAGGATCATGCCGCCGTATACCTTGTCGCCCGGTGACAGGAACAACGGGCCCCGTTCCTGGAGGAACCACAGTGCGTAAGCGACGGCGACCGTTTGTTCTTTTGCAATCTGGACGCCTTTCTTGCGGGACGGAAGGTCTCCGCGGTAATGTTCGTATCCGGTGAACTGGTGGTGCAGGACAACGTTGCCTTTTGTCTCAAGCAAAAGCTCTGACCGTAATCCTATGATGCCTCTTGAAGGAATCGAAAATATCAACCGCGTCAGGCCCGAAGGCGTTTTGTTGGAATGGAGCAGCTCGCCCCTTCTCGGACCGATCTTTTCCATAACCCTGCCGAAATACTCGTCGGTGACTTCGATGGTCAATTCCTCGATAGGTTCCATCACCTTGCCGTCGACGTTCTTCAATATCGCCCTCGGCATCCCGACCTGGAACTCGTATCCTTCCCTGCGCATGGTTTCAAACAGTATGGAAAGGTGCAGTTCTCCCCTGCCGGCAACATCGAATACATCGGGACTGTTTGTCGGTGTCACCTTCAGTGAAAGGTTCGATTTTATCTCCCTTTTTAATCTTTCGGTCAGGTGCCGCGATGTAAAGAACTTACCCTCCCTGCCGGAGAACGGGCTGTTGTTGACGAGCATCTGTACGGCGATCGTGGGCTCTTCGATACTGATGCCCTCGACGAGTACAAAGTCTTCCTTCTGGGTAACGATCGTCCCGATATCATGCGTGTCTATACCTGCAATGGCTATTATGTCGCCCGCGGTAGTCTCGTCGATCTCGATCCTCTGCAGGCCTTCAAAGGTAAAAAGTTTCAGGATCTTCTTTACCACCGCCTCCCGGCCCTTTGCATGGACATAGACGTCCTCCCCCGGGTGGAGTTTCCCGCTTTTTACCTTTCCGATAACAAGCGGGCCCATATATTGATCATAGGCGAGCTGGCTTATCATCATTTCAAAGTCATCTCCGGTATCGACAGCAGGGGATGGTATGTTTTCGACAATTGCATCGAACAGGGGTTTGAGGCTGCTGAGCGGCTTATTCATTGCGGTGGTTGCCGTTCCGTTGCGTGCAGACGTATAGATGACCGGGAAATCAAGCTGGGACGGATCGACGACGAGGTCCAGAAACAGCTCCGAGACAGCATCAAGCACTTCATCCGGACGTGCCTCGGGTCTGTCTATCTTATTGATGACGACAATGGCCTTCAATTTGTTTTCCAGCGCCTTTCTCAGCACAAATCTGGTCTGCGGCATGGGTCCGTCTATTGCATCGATGAGCAGGAGCACGCCGTCTACCATGGAGAGCGCACGTTCGACCTCGCCGCTGAAGTCGGCATGCCCCGGTGTATCGACGATGTTGATCTTATAGTCATTGTACCGGATCGATGTGTTCTTTGCGAGTATCGTTATGCCCCGCTCGCGCTCGAGCTCGAACGAGTCCATCACCCTTTCCATGACCTGTTCATTAATGCGGAAAATACCCGCCTGCTTGAGCATGGCATCTACCAGTGTCGTTTTCCCATGGTCTATATGGGCTATAATCCCGATGTTCCTTATTTTGTCTGCCGATAACATAAAGTAATCTTGTCTCCCTTAATTTAATGCATTTGTGATAAAATAAAACTCCCGGTCTTAGCCGGGAGAAATGTCATTATAGCTGAAGTTTACAAATATGCAATGAATACTTTTGCCTGAAGCACTCCACTGCCGCTTCAACCGGCTCCGGCGGGCTCAGCGATTAACATACTTCTTCATATTCGGCCTAACGAACCTCAGTTCCAGGGCGGAGGCAATTGGAGCTGGCCATAATATAATCAAAGGGCGGGACTTCGTCCCGCCCTTTTTTTCTTATAGGATATTATTGAAATAACCATCATTATTATCAACAGATGGATATCATTTCTGCTTGCAATAACAAGGAGAAAGATATAGAATTTTTTCATGAAAGACAGCAGGAAGAAAAAAATCCGTGAAATCAAGACATACCTGTTATCGTATGCACAGAATATACCTTTTGCATTCCTTTTCGGTTCATATGCGATTGGAAAGCACACCCCTCTTTCTGATATTGATATTGCACTTTATTATAAAGGACTCAGCGAAACCATGAGGTTCAGGATCGAACACACGGTCTCAATGTTTTTCGACAAACCTGTTCATATACTTTCACTTGATGATGAAGATATATCTTCCCGTGTCAGATTAGAGGCTGTACAGGGTATACCCATTATGATCAATGACCCTGATTCCCTGAATCAATTTATTCTGAAGACGATTCACCGGGCGCAGGAAGAAAAACATGTTATAGGGAGACTCCGGAAAACGGCATGAGAGAAAAACAGCTCTACGACATTGTAAGTTTTATAAAAGAAGAAACAGCATATTTTCAAAAAAAAGCCAGAGATGTCCGCTATGATGATTTTGCGTCAGACAAGGATTTAAGAAAAATATTGAATGCAACCTTAAACGAGCTTGTGCTGGCCACGGTTGACCTCGCCGGTGAATGTTTACGCAAAGCCGGTATGAGAGTTCCCACAACGTATAAGGAGATTATTCTGTCGACAAGAGAATTGCTCGGCAGTATTGCTTTGAAAACTGCGCCGCTCGCCAAACTCAGGAATGAAACAATTCATGAATACATGAAGGTTAACTGGAAAAATGTCCAGTTTATGCGTGCATCCGGGATTGAGAATATAAACGAGTTTTTAAAGTCTGCCGAAGATTTCTTGAAAAGATAGCAAATTTTAACGGTTGCTATCCCTCAACCCCCGCTATTTTTAGCCAGAGGCTGCTCTCCTCCTTATGTGGTTGCGGCTTGTGTGCAAGGCCTTCTGCTTGGCAAACACAAAAAAGACAGAAGTAGGTAAGTATTCAATAAATATATCGTTTCAAAAATTATAAAAAATACTTGACAAGATAAGATGTAACAGATAATTAGACTGACATGTCAGTCTAACAGGAGGGGTAATGCTGCCTGAAGAAAGAAAACTCTCTATTTTAAACGCTGCAAAAGAGATGTTTGCCATAAACGGTTATCACGATACCAGCATAAGCGACATAATAAAACGTGCCGATATAGCGAGGGGAACGTTTTACCTTTATTTCAAGGACAAGAGAGAAATATTCGATGCCTTGTTTGACCAACTTCTTCAAAAGATCAATGAATCATTGATGCGGGTAACGATAGCCCCGGATCAAAAGCCTCCGCTGGATCAGATCGCAGAAAATCTGCACAGGATATTCCAGCTTGCAATGAACGACCCGGAGCTTGCGCGCATACTGTTCAGGCACGCCCCGGGACTTGACAGTATTACGGATCAGAAAATAGAGGGCTTCTACAACAAGATTGCATCACTTGTCGAGGGCGCCTTGGCGCTGGGAGAAAAAATGAATATCGTAAAAAAAGGAGACTTTAAACTGATATCCATATTTATCACGGGCGGCGTAAAGGAAATCATGGACAGGATCACCCGTCCTGAAAATCACATGCCGCAGATCGATAAGATTATAAAAGAGCTGATAGACTTTAATCTTCAGGGCCTGGCATCAGGTACGGCAGATATCGTACAAACGCAGGAGTAGGATTATGAATACACACTATAGCATAGGACTCGATGTCGGGTCCACGACGGTCAAAGGTGTCGTAACAGATGATTCTCAGAACATAATCTACCGTTCATATCAGAGACACGAGGCACGGCAGATCGAAACAGTAATAGAATTCCTGTCGGACATCGAGAAGCGGTTTGGCAGTGCAGACCTGAACCTTTTTGTTACCGGCAGCGGCGGTGGAACGATAGCGTCCATAATGGGGTGCAGGTATGTTCAGGAGGTCAATGCCATAACACTGGTCATAGAACAGCGGTATCCGGACATCAACAGTGTCATAGAGATAGGCGGCCAGGATGCAAAGGCTATTCTCTGGACACTCGATCCGTCAACAGGCAGAAAGCGCAGGTTTACGACCATGAACGACAAGTGTGCAGGCGGCACCGGAACGGTGATAGACAGAATATCCGGCAAGCTCAACATTATCCAGAGCTACCTGCCGGAGCTCCGCTATACGGGTGTAAAATTACACACCGTTGCTGGCAGGTGCGGCGTGTTTGCGGAAATGGATATCAACAGCCTTCAGAAACAGGGCGTACCTCCGGAAGAACTCATGGCGTCATTGTTCGATGCAATCGTTCAGCAGAACCTCAGCGTTCTGACACGGGGCAATACGCTCAATGCCGACGTGCTTTTGCTCGGCGGGCCGAACACCTTTATACCGGCACTCAAGCAGGCCTGGCAGCACAATATACCCCAGCTTTGGGAGCAAAGGGGGATCCCGGTGACCGGTGACCCGGCATCGCATATACGGGTGCCGGAAAATGCACAGTTTTTTGCAGCCATCGGGAGTATACTCTACGGTTTGGAGGAGAACCGCGAAAGCCTTTTCAAAGGTACAGAACTCCTGAATCAGCATCTTCATACGCTTCGGTCAGCACCGGAGCAGCTCACGAGGAAAACTTCCGGTATATCCGGGGTGTCAGTGCCCTTTCTTCAGGACGCTGCGGTACTGTCCAATACGGAAAAAAGTCCTGTCATGGATAAAAACATCAGGGCATACCTCGGCATAGACGGGGGCTCCACATCGACAAAAGGCGTACTCATAACAGAGGACGGGGAGGTCATAGAACGGGCGTATATCCTTTCGCGCGGCAACCCGATCGATGATACAAAACATATCATCATGAGCTTAAACGATGCCGTGATTCGCAGCAACAGGACCCTTGAAATACTGGGTGCAGGCACAACTGGCTATGCAAAGGACATCATCAAAGAGGCGATCGGCGCAGATGTCGCGATTGTCGAGACCGTGGCGCACACAAAATCGGCCCTGCATTTCTACAAGGACGTGGATGTAATATGCGACGTGGGCGGCCAGGACATAAAGATCATCTTTCTCGACAACGGCAGGGTAAAAGATTTCAAGCTGAACACCCAGTGTTCCGCGGGCAACGGATATTTTCTGCAGAACACTGCGAGCAGGTTCGGATATAAGATCCATGAATATGCCGACGTGGCATTCACAGCAGTACGGGCACCGTCGTTCAACTACGGGTGTGCCGTGTTTCTGGAGGCCGATATCGTCAACTTTCAGCAGCAGGGGTTTACCAGGGAAGAGATCATGGCCGGGCTTGCCGATGTCCTGCCGAAGAACATCTGGCTCTATGTGGTGCAGGAATCGAACCTTGGCAAGTTCGGAAAAAACTTCGTTCTTCAGGGTGGGACCCACAACAACAGGGCGGTTGTAAAGGCACAACACGATTTCATCAAGGCACGGGTACCGGATGCGCGCATTACTGTTCACCGGTACACGGGCGAGAGCGGTGCTATCGGCGCGGCTATGGAGGCAATCAGTGTATTGGACAATAGGGCATCGCGGTTTATCGGTATGGATGCCGTGCGCGATCTGAGCTATTCGATAAAGCAGGATCAATCCACCCGTTGTAATTTCTGCAAGAACAAATGCCTCCGGATATTCATCGATATGCACCGGGCCGGGGGGAAGGACAGCAGGTTTATCGTTGCCACGTGCGAAAAAGGGATGGCCGATAACGCAGCTGCAGTGCGGACCGCAAACGCACAAATAAACAAGATAAAGAAAGATAACCCCAATTTTGCCGATATCCAGCTCCATCAGGCATTTGCCACGGATATCTACGGGCCTGCACCGGTGCAGCAGGACAAAAAATCCATGCTCCCCGGTCTATTCAAGAAGCTTGTAAAGGTGCGGCATCCGGATATCCGCACACGCACCAGGATAGGGATGCCGCGTGCTTTGAATATGTACAACACAGCGCCGTTTTTCACCGGATACCTGAAGGCGATCGGTGTGCCGGGCGAAAACATCATTTTTTCCGATGTAACGGAAGATGGTATGTATAAAGAGGGAACGAGGAGAGGTTCCATCGACCAGTGCTATCCGAGTAAGGCTGCACTGGCGCATGTCCACAACCTGATATACAAAAAAAAGGCCGGTGTGATATTTTACCCCATTATGCTGACGCTCAAAACGGAGCTCAAAAACGCCTTGAACAGCCACGCGTGTCCTTCGGCAACCATAACACCCGAGGTCATCAAGGCGGCATTTACCAAGCAGGACGATGTATTCCGGCAGCAGGGCATAACCTATCTCAATCCTGTGCTCAACATGGCGGAGCCGGAATTGTTCAGGTTCCAGATGTATGCGTTCTTTCATGAGCACTTCGGGGTGAGCAGGCAGGAAAATATCCGCGCGATTGAATCCGGCGAGCTCGCGCTCCGCCAGTTCTATAACGGTATGCGGGACAAGGCACGCGCGGTCATCGAAAGTCTGGAGCACGAGAAGAGGGTGGGAATTGTGGTGCTGGGAAGGCCGTACCATGCTGACCCCGGTATTAACCACGACATACTCTCGGATCTGCAGAAGCGCGGGTATCCCATTTTCACGACAGAGTCCCTGCCCGTGGACCACGAAACCCTTTTGCGTTTGTTCGGCGACGAACTCGCAGCGGGAGAACTCAATGACCCCATGAGTATCGATGACGTATGGAAAAACTCTTACAGCGAAAATACGAATAAAAAACTCTGGGCAGCCAAGTATGTTGCACGGCATAAAAACCTTGTGGCAGTCGATCTTTCGAACTTCAGGTGCGGGAACGATGCGCCCATATACAGCACGGTCGAGTCCATACTGCGGGCATCCGATACGCCGTATTTTACGTTTCACGACATAGATGAAAATAAGCCTGCGGGTTCCATAAAGATACGGATAGAAACGATTGATTATTTCCTCAGACAGTACACGGAAAAGCTACGGGCAGGCAGGGAAGAAACAGCGATATCGCGTAAAACAATGTACGATGACGGCACGGAAACTATAAGCGAGGTCATATGAACAATACTGCACCCATAAAACATTATAAGAAACCGGCCGAGCTGCCGCTGACCGGGGAAGAGATAAACACAACAACGATTCTCTTCGGCGGACTCACGCTCAACCACGAACATTTATTGAAAGGGGCCATAGAAAGTCTTGGTTATCATGCGGATTACCTCCCCGTTCCTGACAATTCGTCCCTGCAGACAGGTAAGGAATACGGCAACAGGGGACAGTGCAACCCCACCTATTATACCGTGGGTAATCTTATTCGGTATCTGAACGGACTGAAAGAACGGGGCATAAAAGATATCGAGAAGAAGTTTGTCTTTCTTACCGCCGCAGCATGCGGTCCGTGCAGGTTCGGTATGTATGAAGCGGAGTACAGAAAATCGCTGCAGAATGCCGGGTTCGACAATTTCAGGATCCTTACGTTTGAGCAATCGGACAAGTTCGGCGAATCCTCAGGGGGAGGGCTCGATACGAACAAAGAGTTTTACGCCGCGCTCATCAAATCTCTGGTACTCGGAGACATGCTGAATGAGATAGGGTACCGGATACGGCCCTATGAGGAAAGGAAGGGCGAAACCGACGGGGTAATAGCACAATACCGGGAAAAACTCTCCATGGCATTGCGGCACGGTTTACCCATAACCGTTCATCTGAAGGAGCTTCGCAGCAGACTCAGGGACATCAGGGTTGATTTTCTTCAGGTCAAACCCCTGGTGCAGATCATCGGGGAATTCTGGGCACAGACCACCGAAGGTGACGGAAACTACAAACTCGCGCGATGGCTTGAGTCAGAGGGCGCCGAAGTCAAACTGGAGCCGGTGTCAACATGGATAGATTACCTGCTTTGGAGCAGTATGCTCGAAGAGAAGGAAAGATTAAGGATAAGGCCGGTTAAGTCCGGAAAAAGGCTCATGGGCATATTTCTGCTTGAGCGGCTTTTTAAATTTTATTTCAATACGTACAGAAGAGCACTCGGTTCATGGATACAGAAACTTCCATCCCAGGGGAAGCTTGCCGGGTACGCGTCTCCGTACTTCGACGTTCATATAACCGGAGGAGAGGGACATCTCGAGGTCGGTAAACATATCATGGCTTTTAAAGACCGGAAGGCACACATGGTCGTTTCCGTGAAGCCCTTCGGATGTATGCCGAGTACGCTCAGCGACGGTGTTCAGTCAAAGGTAACAAGCGATATTCCCGGGAGCATATTCGTTTCCATAGAAACATCCGGCGATGCGGAGATCAATGTCAAAAGCAGGGTACAGATGAAACTCTATGAGGCACGGCAGCGGGCAAAAGACGAATTCAACGCCGTACTTTCCGGGTACGGTACAGGACATGAGAACCTCAAGAGTTTGCTGCACGGCAACCGCAAGCTTTCAAATCCCCTCATCGACCTGCCGCACCGGTTTACGGGAACAGCGGCAAATTTTGCCGCCTACCTGTCCAGGTAACAGCCCGTTTCCTTGTATATCCTTGACACAGGCATGAGCGGGGATATAGAAATTGATACGAAAAGCAATTTAGATGTTGAATCGCTAAGGAGAAGTCATGAGTATACTCGAAACGGATATCCTGATTATCGGCAGCGGAATAGCTGGCCTCTACTACGCTATAAAATCACACAACCAGGGCAGACTGATGATCATCAACAAACTGGACAAGTATGAATCGGCTACGTACTATGCGCAGGGCGGCATAGCCACGGTTTTTTCTTCGGAGGACAGCTTTGAGGAGCATATCAACGATACCCTGATAGCAGGTGATGGTTTGTGTCATAAGGATGCTGTTTCCCTCGTGGTAAGGGATGCACCCAGCCGCATCAAGGAGCTCATCGATCTGGGTGTAAAGTTCAGCAAGGTTTATGATCCTGTGGACAATGACATGGTTTATGACCTTACGCGGGAGGGCGGACATACCAAAAGGCGGATACTGCATGCCGACGATCTGACCGGCAGGGAGATAGAGGTTGCACTCATGCGTGCAGCAGAAGGTATGGGTATAAAGGTCGTTGACCGCCACATGGCCATCGACCTCATAACCACGAGGAAATTGTTTGGTACCAAGGAAACAAAAAACAGGGTGCTTGGAGCTTATGTTCTCGATACCCTGACCGGCGAGGTGAAAACGATCATATCGAAGGTTGTTGTGCTTGCCACAGGCGGTGCCGGAAAGGTCTATCTCTATGCCAGTGTTCCGGATACCGAAACGGGCGATGGCATAGCGATGGCGTATAGGGCAGGTGCATCGATCGCAAACATGGAATTCATACAGTTTCATCCTACCTGTCTCTACCATCCGGAGGCAAAATCGTTTCTGATCTCGGAATCTGTACGCGGGGAGGGCGGCATATTGAAGCGGAAAGACGGTTCTCCGTTTATGGCTGCGTATCATCCGATGAAAGATCTTGCCCCCAGGGACATTGTTGCCCGGGCCATAGACAGCGAGCTGAAAAAGTCGGGAGATGACTGCGTTTTTCTCGATGTCACGCACCTTGATCCCGAGTCTACAAAAAAAAGGTTCCCGCACATATACAATACCCTCCTGAAATACGGCATCGATATGACTAAACAGCCCATTCCGGTCGTGCCGGCAGCACACTACACGTGCGGCGGCGTGCAAACCGACCTGAACGGGAAGACGGATATAGAAGGACTCTTTGCGATAGGGGAATCGGCGTGTACGGGCCTGCATGGTGCAAACCGGCTCGCATCGAACAGCCTTATCGAAGGTCTTGTATTTGCCCAGCAGACCTCAAAGATAACCCAGTCGTATCTCGGTGACGTGCTTCCCTATGAGGCAATCCCTCCTTGGACATCCGGTAATGCGGTCAACAGCGATGAAATGGTCGTCGTTTCCCACAACTGGGACGAGATAAGAAGGTTTATGTGGAACTATGTCGGTATTGTGAGATCGGATAAAAGGCTCATGCGTGCGAGGAGAAGGATAGAGATGCTCAAAGAGGAAATCAACGAGTACTACTGGAACTTTAAAATCAACAAGGATGTCCTCGAGCTCAGAAACATAGCAACGGTTGCCGAGCTTGCCATCCGAGGCGCACAGATGAGAAAGGAATCGCGGGGCATCCATTACACCATAGATTATCCGCATAAGGATGACGCATCATGGTTAAAAGACACGGTTATCAAGAAAGGATAAACCAGAAAATATAGTTACAGAACAGGAAAGCTTGTTCATTCCTTGTTATTTCATGTCTTTGCCGATAAACAGCGTGATGTCCCAATTATAGGAATCCGATTGAACGAACTCGGGCTGTATGTGGAGTAGTTTTGCGATGGCAACCGCCTGATTGTAGTATTTCTGCTTGTAAAAGATCGTTGTTTTGTTCATCCGTTTTTTCCCGCTGATGACGTTGGATACATTGTACTTATTCTTGACGAGCAGTATGCCCATTTTGATCTCAAGCCTCGGGATACCGCTCGCATTGATAATGGAAACATTCGCCGGCGGTACGTTTGCCGCCTGTACACCTGTTGCGGCTGCAGGAACTCCGGCCTGTACTGCAGGTGCTGTTTCAGCGGCGTGCCGGTTGATGACGAGCCTGGAGAGGATCTGATCCGGATCGTTCCAGCATACGACGTCGGACGCGCCCGAACTATTATCCACGTTGCTGTGGAATTGATCCAGAAGTTGTGTCACACCGTCCTGTACAACGGTTGCGTACGGTATTGTTTCGCGGTCAGGCGGAGATGCCTGGCTGAAATCGCCTTTTCCACTCCAGAGTACATTGCCTGAAGGCACATCTATGAAATAGAGTTTAAGCCCGACCGGGACATTCCCGTTTCCACCTCTGTTCTCCGTTGAAGGGAAGCTTGTAACTACGCCTGCAAAAACCGCTTGCACTCCCAGTAACTTTCCTATGGCAGGGGCATCGGATACCGGTATACCGTTTTTGAAGAGAATACCGCGGGCGCTGAGTATATCCTGTACATCCGGTCTTGTCATAACACTGAAGTCGCCGATCCCCATCACTTTTATAGAGACAATGTCCGAAACAATCTTTCCTGCATTGCTGTTTTGGGAACTGTTTTGAAACGGCAGGACTGCAACACAGCTTACAGCTTTAATTTGCGCCGGAGAAACATTAAAATTACTGAGCGGGGCAGAACACCCGGCTGCAAGGAGAAGGAAAAGTGTCGTGTATCGCAGTAGTCTCATCTGCTCATCTCGCCGAAAATAGAGGCCGCAAGAGCCCTTGCCGTGTCTTCCCGTGATTCACCCTGTGTGCCGCTCTGTGCAAACGATCCCGCGAAGAGCACCCTTCCTGTCTGCACATTCAGAAGGCTCAATTCTATGCCGACACTCGGTATGTCATACTTGCCGTCAGCGTCCATCCGGTAATCATACTCGACGATGGACCCGTATAAGATCATATTTACCCTGAGCTTCGATACGATTGTTTTTGCGAGCGTCATGCCTATAGGGATGCCCCGTTCAAATCCATAATGTACGAGTTGATCCGCCACCTTGTCCCAGTCCGTAACCCATACATTACTCGATTCAATCAATGCTTCCTGAAGACTGCCTGATATTGCGGCTGTTGCACCCTTTGCGCCGGTTAGATTTTCAAACGGAGCAACGGCTATAAAAGTATTGTCCGGTATGGTAACGGGCCCGGGCTTGTACAGGATAACTCCGGTTGTTGCTCCGCATCCGGATACATCCGGAAGTGCCGTATTTGAAACTGGCGGTGTTGCAATGGCGGGAGAATAATAGGCATTGTTTATGACGCGGGATTCCTGGCTTAATCTTCCGAGCGCATGTACGGCATTGCTGTACGATGCGGCGTAATTCGCCATACCGAAATTGTACCCCAGGGCTTGCATACTATCGAGGAATGATTGCGGAGACGAATTCAGTTTATTGATAACGAAGGATACCGGCATTCGTCCGGCCTGCACCTTCAAAAAAGCCGTATGTGTACCGGCACCGAGGCTGACTGCCGGGAGTTGAACATGGGCTGAGGGATTGTCCATGGTGCTGTAGGTAAAAACAACGGAGCTATCGATCATGACAGAGCCGGCTGACGGTCCTGGAAACGCGAGTTGCAGAGTAACGATGTTATCCGAAGAAGGTGTCTGGAACATGAACTTGTCTGCTCCGGGTCCTGACTGCATCGTATAAGGTATGGTCCCCCCGAAGGGAAGGCGGTTGTACGCGTGCAGCATCATATCCATGGTCCGGGCTGCTGTTGCGTTATCCAGTATTGCGGATGTATTCCAGCCGCTGGAAGGTTCGATGGAGTCGGATGCATACGAGCTCAGATAGAGCGCAGCTATTGAACTGCCCTCCGGTATGGTTATATAAAGACTGTGCATACCCCTGCTCAGGATAAATGTGCCGAGGTCCTGATAACCCCATGAACCCGATGCTGTGGAAGCGGTGCTTGTTTTATCTATGGCGAAAAAAAGCGGGTTTCCCGTCACGTCGACGATAAGATGATATCTCCCGCTATGTGCGGCATTTATCGTGTAGATAAGTGTATCAGGCATGCTGCCCAGCCTTGAGGTATAGCTCCTCAGGTTCACATTGATAAAGTTCCTGCCGGACAACAAATCATAGTAATCGTTCATATAGGGTTTGGCAGGTATTCCTTGTTTTTCCCAGCCCGCACTCCTGACGAGGGCAATTGCCCATGACCCCTGGCTCACCGGCGGCTCAGCATATACGAGAGGTAAAGACCAAAGAAAAGCAAGTATGAAAAAAGCTATAAATTTTGCTCTCAGCATAATACTAAATGTTTATATAGTTTTTTTATGCCTCTGTCAATATCTGTTCGTTGTTCTGTCAAGTTCTTGCTTGACTTTGAAAATTATTTTATATAAATTGAGTACAATTAAGCGGGTGTAGTTCAGCGGCTAGAACGTCGCCTTGCCAAGGCGAAAGTCGTGGGTTCAAATCCCATCGCCCGCTTTTTTGTATTTACCCCGTTAGAAAGCTATACCGTGTGTGGTGGGGATGCAGAGAAAGGGCATGGTTTAAAGCCTCGTCCAAACCAGATAACTCCTCAGTCTTTGGTTGACTTTCTAACGGGGTTTAGGTTCAGAATCAAATCCCTTTCTAATGGGATTTATGGCGGCATAGCCAAGTGGTAAGGCAGCGGTCTGCAAAACCGTTATCTCCGGTTCAAATCCGGATGCCGCCTTTTGATTTTTCAAGGAGTTAGAAGTTGTTATTGTCATTGCTGAACACCACTGTGATCCCCCATTGTGATCACCCTTCCTTGAAATTGATCCAGTACAGCTACACTACTTTTGAGATTATCAGGTGCAAGATGCGAATACCTTTGAGTCATAGTTATTGTCTTGTGTCCGAGTAACTGCTGAACGACATACAAGTTAACGCCGCTTTGAACCAATTGCGATGCAAAGTGATGCCGCATGTCGTGGAATCTGAAATCTTGTATGCCTGCTTTTTTACAAGCTTGCCTGAACCATCTGCTTACCAGCGTATTGCAAAGTTTTGCGCCTGCGGAAGTATGGAATAGGTACGGACTGTCTATATGCCTTATCTTGTTTAGCCCTAATAACAGGGTTTTAATGGTCTTGTTCATGGGAATACCGAGCCGCTCATGGTTCTTTGTCTGTTCAACTGTGATCATCTCATTTTTGAAATTGACCTGCTGCCATGTAAGACTCAAAATGTTGTCTTGTCTCAGTCCCGTATTGGCTGCCAATAGCATGATGGGCTTTAGGTTCTCGTCACAAGCCACATATAGCTTGTTGAATTCATCCACTTGAAGATATTTTACCCGTCCGGACGGCATTTTTTCCATACTAACTTTTGTAAATGGATTGTCTTTGATCCATTCCCATTCCTTGATTGCAAGATTAAAGGCGTGCTTGGAAAAGGCTAATTCCTTGTTTATGCTTGAAGCTGAAGCACCCTCATTTCTACGTTGTGTTTTGTATCTCACTATCTTGTCGGGTGTTATCTTGATGAGAGGCATATCACCAAACACAGGTAACAAGTGTTTTAAAGATATAGTATCCCTTAACATGCTCTTAGGGGCTTTTTGTGTAGCATATTCTTGCATATACCGATCCGTCATATCCTTGAATGTTTTCTTTTTACCCTCATTCCTCAATCCATGCTTGTCAAAGTCTGTTATCAACTCAACCTCTTTTTTCCTTGCTGCGCCTTTATCCTTTGTTTCTGTTGATAGCCTTATAAGCTTACCGTTACGTTTGAATTGCGTCCACCATATTGCTCCCCTTAAATACATTGTCTCACCTCCCCTTTTGTATTTAAGATTTTAAAAAATATGGCAGTCCTACGCCATGATAAATATACTTTACCGGCATAAGAATTGCAATTATTTTTTACCCTTTCATATCTGTTTGCATGACTTACTTTGTGTTGTATAAAACCACTGCCAAAAGTGCTATTGAAGGCCTTATAAACATACGTTGTTACAGAGAGATTATTGTGTCCTGCTTGGCGGGGTATGTAGTTACTTACGGACGGCGTCGAGATCGTGTCCAGAAATAGCTTATTCATTGCTTTAGCTGGTGTATAAAAGCATAAACTGAGATGATCTATGAATAGTTTAATGGTTAATGTCAAACCTGATTTAAAAACTACCGTGTCTAAAAAACGACCGTTTATTCTCATAGCTTCGATGTTGAAGTCATCAGAATGAAACCGCCTATCCATTTCTGCCCCCCCTTTTTTCGCCAGCCTTTAGCCAGTTTGAAATACTCGATCGGTTGATTCCAAGCTGCTGGCCTGCCTTCCTCATACTCATACCGCCTTCAACAAGTTTAATTGCTTCAGCACGTTTTTTTAGATCAATCTCCGGACGTCCGAGTTTCTTACCGGATTTTTTTAGTCTGGCAAGCCCTGCTTTTGTTCGCTCGGATATTCTTTCCCGCTCTCCTTTAGCCAAAGTAGACACGACAGCAAGAAGGATATTGCGGGCAAGCTCATTTGTAGTATCGAGATATGGTTCGGAATAACTGATCACGGCGATCCCCATGCGCTGAAGCATCTCAATCAGTTGAATAGTCCTGCTCATACCTTCCCGACTCAAGCGATCCAAAGCCCAGACAACTATGACGTCAAAATTGTGCCGGTGTGCATCCTTAAGCATTTGTTTAAACGCTTCACGGTCGCTGTTCTTGCCAGTTGCTGTATCTCGGTAAACCTTCACTATTTCAAGCCCCCGCTGTTGTGCAAAGGTAGTAAGCGGTTCAAGCTGATTTTCAACTTCTTGTCTGTCGGTACTCACCCGGAGATAGAGTGCTGTTTTCATCATTATTGCCTTTTGTTAAGTTCCCTTCAGGGTTATTTTTTTGATGACTGCAAGCTCGTTTTCCACTGCCTCTGTTACTATGTCGTCAGCCGAAACAGGTTTTCCGTCTCGAAATTTTGTCATCAACACTAAATCAGTAAACATCTCTTGAGGTATTTTGATCATCACCCATTTCGGAATAGAACACATTGCATCATCTTGTTTAGCGTGAAATTCATAAAAAAAGTTGTTGATGGCTGTTTTCACAAGATCATCTATAGATTTTTTTCCCTTTTTAGCTACCTCTAACAGTTCAGCGTGTACCCCTAACGGCATCTCGACTATTACTTCAATCAGGTGCTTTGACTTGTCCAAACGTATTGACTCGGTATCCGTCATAAAAGGATCATCTTGAGATTTAACTTTTTTTGTTTTCATTTTAAAACCTCCTTTTTAAAGAAAGGGCAGGTGCAATACCTGCCCCCATATGCCTTATTCCTCCGGATTTTCATCGGGGTTGACCTCCGGCTCATCTCCTGATTCAAAGTAATCTTCAACGATGTCTGTCAGAAGATCATCCATGTTGACATTATCCCTATCGGAAATTTGCAACAATGTGCCGTACAACCCTTTAGGCAATTTGACCGATATTTCCATCGGTTCTTTTCCCTTAGCCATGATCATCACCTCCCTCGATCAAAAATTTGCTTTACTGCACTCCGAACAGCCTGTTCGTGCGATAGCTCCCCATCAAACTCCATGATGGCTATGCGTTCCTCAAGTGCTTCAGTCTGTGCTGCTGATAGTTCCTTGATGGCAGGCTCGACCCATAATATTTTATGTATATAGTTCTCGTGAGCCGATGAGCCATTTTCAGAAGATGTATTATTGAAGCGGTTTTGCGCTGGATCACCACTGTTTGAGCCGATTTGAACCGATGAGCTAAATGGTAGATCGGAATAACTCACTGGCTCATTCTGGCTCAAATAGCTGTGAGCCAATTTTCCGTTATAGTTTTTAATTACTTGACCTGTTTGGCTCACTGGCTCATCAAAGCTGTAGGTGTTTTTTTCATTAAAAATGGTTTCAGGTGCAGGTAAGGCAGAGATAGGCTTAGGAATATCCACTACTTTGATGGTTTGTCTTTTCCCTTTGCCAGTAGTTTCTATAAGGTCAGAGTCAATTGTTGTTTTAATGTACCTTTTCATAGTTGCGCATGACTTATTCAAAGCATTTTGTAATTCCTCACGAGTAGGTGAACCTAATGCTTCAGCTTTTTGCAAAAAATCAATAATGTGAGAGCCTGCAATATTCACGCTCTGACTGATTAAATCCCGCAAACTGTACACCAAAGCATAGTCATCCTGCGTTGCAAGGATACAATTATCATTTTTACGAGGTCGTTGGTATTGATGGAACAGTGCAGATGCCGTTATTAATAATTTTACTTTTTTGAAGTCTCTTAGATAGCGTTCTTCCTTTGTCGCGAACAAATTCGCAAGCTCTTTTTCAAAGGGAATTTTTACCGACAAAGATTTTATAAGGCTGTCGGCACACTGCCATACTTTGAAGGTATTATCATTGCTATCAGCATTAAGCTGATAAACCTTGCGTGCTAATTGTTCGTCATGCGTTATCTCTATTTTTATCAAGCGTGTTTCAAGTTCTGGATCAAGATTTTGTTCAGTAGTTGACGAAAAAATAACAAGTCCTTTTGCGGATTTCTCAATATCTTTAGGCACGATTCCAACCTTTGAATTGCTTATAACAGTGCCAAGCTTTAGATTCCCCTCTGATAATGCTGTGCGTAAAAGATAGGAAGCCGATTTCGCTCCGTGCATTTCGTAGAAAGTTATAATTTTATGATCCAATGGTTTTTCACGATAGAGTAGATACTGCTCGGACGTTCGTGTAAAGTCTTCGCAATCAGGCGGGTAGACTGTTTGTAAAATTGTTTTTATAAGCTCGGATTTGCCCACCGCTGATGTTCCAGTGATAACTACAGATAGCCCCATATTGAAATGTCTGCTCAAAGTAGCGAGCTTTAGAAGGATAAGCTCCTTATCCCGTCCGACATATCTTGTATGGCAGGCATCCAAAAAGTTATTGAGAAGAACATTGCTTTTTAAGAGTTCAGACGCTTGCGCCCTTTCCTGATCTGTGTAGCTAAGATCATCACTTGTGCCGGTGAGAATTTGCCGTTGATATTCTGTTAATTCCTGTTTAATAACTTTCGCCGAAACATGGGCATTCATTGCCAGCACTTTAATCCATTGCTCCTTTTCTATAGGACTCTGAATTTTGGCTATTTGCTCGACCTGTTCCCGCACCTTTTTATAAGAGATATTTTCGGTCATTAACAATCCTCCACACTCTACATAATTCCCAACACCACTTATTTTTTATCCTGAAATGTTTGTATTACATCAGAGTACCTAAACCGTAAGGACTTTCCCATGCGAATGACGGGAATTTTTGAGGTTGAACTCCATAGATAGAGAGTCGATACCTTCATGCCGGTCAAATCGGATAATTCCCGAATATCAATTAAGCGTTCAGGATTAGATTGTTCTTTTTTTTGATTGTTTGTATTCATTTTTTACTACCTCCTACCCTGTATAATTCCCAACGCCACAAGGCTGTTGACACCATCCGGTTTTAGCTTTAAACTGGTATTGAATGGTATGAAGACATCATTTATGGAAAGTAATGAACCTATGCTTAAACGGTTTGAACTATGGGCTAAAACGCTTGCGGATTATGCCAACAGTAAGGAATTCAAACAACCTCTTGAAATTGATAGGAAGAAGCTGTTTAAAGGACTGCCAGAATCAGAGGTGAATTCCAATGCAATCATGCGATCTTATCCTATACCAACCCCTTCTGGTGAAGAATATGTACCTTATACATTATGTCCTGCTATTGCAGAGGCAAAAGAAAGACCTTTCCCGTCATTCATGTACAGAACTTTTTTACTAAATAATTATGAGTATAGACTAATTACGGTAAGTCATCCTGAATCAATGGAATGGTCTATCTTTGATCCACGAACGAATTTATTGATAAAACAATCATCAAAACTAAACAGCCCTGAATATTTAAAATCTGTAAAACAAGAGCATTCTTTTGACGAGGATATATGCAAACCTAAAGCCTACGTTATAAACTTATTTGAACATGCCAATTATTTATTACCAAGATACCTGCCTCAACAGTTTCAACTTTCTGATGTAATAGCATTTATTAACACAGGTGCATTATTATTTGATCGTATAATTAAAAAAGAATTCTCCGACCAAACCATAGAGATTTATTTTAAAGACAATAATTTAAACTTTCAACGTTTCGATCTTATATTTCCCTCTGACAAGAAATTCTCCTATGTCAATTATGGAGTATCATCCATAAGTGCATCCCGTCTTCCTTTTATTGTGTGCACAATGACAAAAGATGATCCATGTTTTACAACTTCGGATGGTAAATATGTTACGGGTTCAGATGGTAAGCCTGTACCAAAGATTACCAGAATGAAAGAAGCTGAGTTTATAATTGAAGAAAAAGATCACAGTAAAAAGATAATTACAGGTAAGGGGCACACTTTTAGAACAAATGAAGAAATAAAACAAGCACACCCTGATAGATTTAGAAAAACAATGACATCATTTGAAGAGGATACAACAATTCAAAATTATAGAATCCAAGAGCAGGATAGATATAATACAAACCAACTAAAAAATAGCATACCTAAAGATACACCCCCCGAAATAAGAAAAAATATAATAATAAATGAAAAATATAAATTCTTACCTACAGAGTATAAGCGCAATATCCTTTTAAACAAATCTAAAAATTATAATTTATTAAACCTTATTATAAGAGCAATTCAGAATAAAATAATAAAGTTAACAAAAACTGATAATGATATTTATAATAAGCTCATCGAACTACTTACAATTGAACCCATAGTAAATAAATATAATCGACAAGATAGTGATAAAACCTCATTTCAGATTATAAAAGAAACAATTAGAAACTGTAAAATACAAACCACCTTTAACGGTTTTAAAAGGCTTATAGTTAGTTCATTAACAAAACAAGGTCGTAGTGCATATGCTGATGAACAAAAGCATAAACAAGGTCGTAGTGCATTTGCTTTCGAGTCGGAAGACAATCCGAAAGAGAAATCCCCTGTATGGCTTGATCACTTAGATGCTGATAAATATTACAAGATAAATAAAACTACCTTTTACAGAGAAATAGAAAGAAATAAAAATGATAAAACAAGAGTAACTTATCGGCTTAAACAATTGTCGCAAAGATATTGCGAAGATTTAAGTGAACGGCTTAAAATCAGAAATGATAAAATAAACGAAAATAAAGATATAATACCAGCCATAGCTAAACATTTTAAAGTAGCTCAATCCACTGTACAAAAACATCTACCTTTCTATTGGAAGAAATATAAAAAAGTAATAGCACAGGAGAAAAAATATTCAATACAAGAGAAAAATAAGATTTCGGCTATTATTCACCCAAAAAGAGAAATAATAAGACATCCCTTAAAACATTAAATCTCATTTTTATACTTCAAGTATTCCATGCCCCTGTTATTGATCCGGTATCCGCAAATCCAGTCCTTAGCATGATAATTACAAGGCGTCCGTCTATGATATAGCCATTGATAGCCCTATCCTTATTAAAGTTGATAAGGTCAACGCTGATAAGCTATATCAACCATATTCCTATCAACCATGAACATATCAACCATATAATATCAAGGTTGATAAGCTCTTATCAGTATTATTAAGCTAATGCCTTACTGCTATTATATATAAGCCATACCATAGTCATTATAATAATAGACCTATTATCAGCTTTAAATACCTCATGGAAGGTCATTATATTAATATCTTTAGCCTATATATCATATATGGACTTAATAAATGCTTATGGTAGCCTTATCATTGTTAGATAACCTTAACTGATATTATAAGCCCTGCCATAGCACTATGATAAGGTTATATAATTTATTTAAGACATATATATATCAACCATATTAAGATAAGGCATATACATATCAACCATATCAAGATTGATAAGCTCTTATCGGAATAATTAAGCTTAATGCCTTTGACCTTCCCCCATTTTATAGAGCACCTTGAATTAGAGTTTCCTGACTATTCCTTACCATTATTTCGTGCTTTCTTGCAAATTCATCTGGTGTAAGTCCTTCTAAGGAGCCGTGTGGCCGGTTCTGATTGTAATCAATCCGCCAGTGCTCGATGATCTCCCTGGCTTCCTGAAGCGTCATAAACCAGTTCTCGTTCAGGCATTCATCCCGGAACCGCCCATTAAAGCTTTCTATAAAAGCATTCTCTGTAGGCTTGCCCGGTTCTATGAAGTCCAGCTTCACCCCGTTTTGATATGCCCATTCATCCAGTGCACGGCTGATAAATTCAGGACCATTGTCAGTTCTGATTCTATCAGGTAATCCTCTGGTTTGCTTTAACCTCTCTAAAACCTGCGCTACTCGAACACCTCCAAGAG
>JAJYUJ010000024.1 GCA_021792615.1 bacterium | reverse complement strand
CAGAGTCAATTTTTTTGTCACATTCATAATTTTATCGAATCCTCTCCTCTGTTTATATTTAAACTCTTTTTCAACAATTCTTTTTTAACTACCCTGTTTATAAAATAATTTTTGCTAATAGCATGCCAGATTTATAATTGTCAAGTTGTTGAAAAAGAACTGCTTTTGTTGATAACCGAACAGACAATGTGACAAATATTGTAATTTTGACAAATTACTGCAGAGATTGCAGGTGTTTCTACGGGTTAACCAATTTTATTGTTGTAAATAATCCCTGTATAAAGTTCTGTGCCCCTTGCAACGTCAAACGCCTTATCAAGGTTCGCGTTATCATACCCCGGCGGCAGAGGCCGCACCCAGCTTCTCAGGTTGTCATAAAGATAATTGACCTTATCAAACGTGACGCACGGGCTCATGATGTGAATAAAAGAGAAACCTTTGTGTTTTATGCCCTGTTCAAACAAAACCTGCATTTCATCGGGAGCTCCGGCAAACCCTCTTGCAACAAATCCCGCACCATACGAGAGCGCAAGAAGCACAGGATTCATTTTTGGATCCGGGTTTCCCAGAGGGTGCGATCGTGTCACCTGATGCTGCGGGGTCATAGGGCTTGTCTGTCCTTTTGTCAGTCCGTAGATGGCATTATCAAAAAGAACGCACGTTATATCGGGATTCCTGCGTATCGTATGAGGCAGGTGGCCGGCACCTATGCCGAGTCCGTCTCCATCACCCACCAATGCAAGGACGGTCAGTTCCGGCCTCGCAAGCTTTGCACCCGATGCTACGGGCAGCGCCCTTCCGTGAAGCGTATGCATGCCGTATCCCCGTATAAAAAACGGGTACCTTCCCACGCATCCGATACCGGAAATCACGATCAGGTCTTTCGGCTTTATGCCGAGGTTACCCAGACCATTCGTCAATGCGGTTTCTATGCCGAAATAACCGCATCCGGGACACCAGGTCGGAAGCCTCTCGGACCTGTACTGGAGTACTCCCTTTTCCTTTACTTTCTGTATGTCCTCGTCTGGATAATATACCTCTGGTTTTACATATGGATCCATAGTTTATTCCTTTAAAAGCCTGTTAATTTCCGCCTCTATCTCGTCATGCGTTATCGGCCTTGTTGCAACCTTGTTGTATCTGAAGAATTTTTTCTGAAAATGTATCGCAAGCCAGTTTGCAAACTGTCCCTGATAATTAAGTTCCGGCACCAGTACCTTTTCACAGTCATCCAAAAATGTCTGGATTTCTTTTTCCTTGAGTGGATTTATCACGATCAGCTTGAGCATTGCCACACTTTTACCTTCCTTGAGAACACTATCGACAGCATCTGCGACCGCTCCGGCTGTCGAGCCCCACGATATAACACCAAGCTTTACCCTGCCCTTATGCCCGATTCTCTCCGGCAATGGAACATCGTTGTCAAGGGCAGTTTGTATTTTTCTGAACCTTTTTTGCGTCATTGCCGTATGAGAATACTCGTCGTAAACAGGCGTGCCGTACTCATTCTGCTCAAGGCCTGAAACGACCTGATACCCGTTTTCCTGTCCGGGAAGCGCGCGCGGTGATACGCCGTCATCCGTCATTTTTTGGCGGAGATAGAGTTTCATATCTTCCTGTGACGGTACTTTGTTGCTGCCCTTTTTGTAATCCGGCAGCGGGTCGAGCTCAACATTTCTGACGGACAATGATAAAAACAGATCAATCAGAATTATAACAGGCATCTGGTATTTTTCCGCAAGATAAAATGCCTCTGCCGTCCATTGATAGCACTCTTTCACGCTGGTCGGTGCTACGACAATCCTTGGTGTATCTCCGTTTCCCCCGAACAATGCATGGTTCAGATCGGATTGCTCTGTTTTTGTCGGCAGGCCCGTTGCAGGACCGCCCCTCTGACTGTCGACGATGACAACGGGGTTTTCCGACATGACATTGTATCCGATAAACTCGGTCATGAGGCAGAAACCGGGTCCCGAGGTCGCGGTCATGGCACGGACACCTGCAAATCCGGCGCCGGTCACGTGCCCGATTGCAGAGATCTCATCCTCGGTCTGTACAACGACACCACCGCGTTTCGGCAATTCTGCAAACAATACCTCCATGATCTTTGTTGCAGGGGTAATCGGATAGCCTGCATACAACTTGCAGCCAGCATCAATCGCCCCCTGTGCAACTGCCTTGTTGCCGTCCATCAGTTTGTAGCCCTTCCTGTCCACGGACAACCGTTCAAAATTGTAGGGATCAAGTTTGACAACATTCTCACGCACATAGTTGTAGCCTTCTTCGAATGCGGCAACAACTGAATCCACGCTTTTATCTTTTTTCCCGAGCTTCGCAGTAAGGTTATTGATAAATTCATTTTTCGGTATGTTGAACAATGCGGCGACAGAGCCGAGGACAACGATGTTTCTCGATCTGGATTCATTCGTTGTTTTCTGGCTCAACTGGTAAAGGGGTACTCCGTAGAGATACATGCCGGGGCCGAGATGACCTGCAATACTCACCTGCTCGCTTGTAATCTCTTTCCATCCTTCTTCATCTTTATAGACGCCGGGTCCCAGATGGTGTTTATCTGTTTCATCCTCATTCTGTTGTAAAACCTCATACGTAATATCACGTGGCCGGTTATCGAATATGACCACACCTTCGTCATTTAAATTTTTTAATTGCTCGATCGCATACCGGTCATTCAACGACACGAGTATGTCCACCTTGCTGCTCAGGCTGAGCATGAACTCCCTCCCTACCCTCATGTGCGCTACGGTTTTCCCGAAGCCACGGATCTCCGCAGGATAGGCATCGAACGATATAACATGGTACCCGATATCAGAAAGGGTCCTGATCAGTATTTCTCCAGCTGCAAGGGACCTGTCTCCCGAGCTGCCGCATATTTCGATTGTCAGGCTTCTTTTAAATGTCAATTGAGAATCCTTTCCACCCGTAGGTAATAAAGTCTTCACCTTCTATTGTTATCTTGCCGGGTTCCGCAAGGCTTACCACTTTTTTTTCATCAAGCATGTTTCTTGCCGATATATTCCCGAGCGCCTTCGCGTTGATCTCCCCGGTTGTCTGACGGTAATCCTTCAATTCCGGATAATAAACGGTGGCACACTCCCCTGCAGCCCAGATATCCTGTGCGCTGGTATGCATGTATTCGTCTACGAGGATACCTGTCTGGACATCGATACCACTGCCGTCAAGGAAATCTATATTCGGGACCATACCCGAGGTAAGAAATGCAAGGTCTGTCTTTATGATCTTACCGTTTTTGGTCATAACGTTAAGCCCTGTACCGTCTCTTACAATCTCTGTCGTCATATCATCTGCAACGACCTCGATATGCTTCTTTTTCAGGCATCCTATAAGCTTACTCTTTACTGTTTCATCAAACTCAAGAGGCCAGAAATTATATTCATTCAGTACGAAAGTAACTGATTTTCCGAGCTTTAACATGGCACCAGCAAGATGAAGTCCTATGCAGTCTCCTCCAACCATCGTTACGTGCTTGAATGTTCCAAGCCTTTCCCTGAGTTTCATTGCGTCAACAGCATCCGTAAATACGGTTAGCAGATTTTTATACCGTGACAGGGATTCAGGTAATTTTGGTTTTGCACCGGATGCTATCAGCAATCTATCGTAATACACGCGTTCGTTATGCGCGAGAATAAGCTCGTGTTTATCAGGAATAACCTTTGTAATGGTCTGATTAAGTCTTAATCTGATATTGTTTTCCTTGTACCATGTATACGGATAAACATACAGAGATGTTATATCTTTCTTATCGAGCAAAAAAGTTGCGAGAAGACTGTGATCGAAGTAATGCGTTGGTTTGGAAGATATGATGACTATCTCAGAACCGGGATTTCCTTTTCTCAGGGTCTCTGCAGCGCTGTTCCCTGCATGCCCGTCACCTATGATAACATATTTTAAGGATTTTTTCAGCACGTCTAAGCCTCTACATCCTGCTCAATAAGTTCGGATTTGACAACGTCTATGCACTCTACCGGACACACCTTCTTACAATTACCGCACCGTATGCAGTTGTTGTTGTCGATAACAATGGCGCTTACCTCGTTCCACTTGTCCGTTACGAGAAGTTTTTGCTTCCCATCCTCTTCGGTCACAACATCTTTTGTCGTATGGATGCAGTTTGTCGGGCAAACATCCATGCAGTACCTGCAGTATATGCACCTCGTTACGTCGATTTCGAATTTCAGAGAGCACAGGTAGCATCTCTTTGACTCCTCTTTGCCAAGAGTCCTGTTCAATCCGAGTTCCACTTCAAGCTGATCGACTCGTTCTTTTACCGGAAGCGTCGGCATTACCTGCCGCGGTATGAAATCCCACGCCCTTTCCCGCTGCTTTTCCGAGTATTTTTCGAACCGTACGACCTTTTTCCTCCGCGTTCTGTCCATAAGGTATCTGTCGATTGACCAGGCAGCGCTGCGTCCCGATGCTATCGATTCTATGACCGTTGATGCACCGGTCCCAAAATCACCTGCAACAAAAAGCCCCTTTACCTCCGTTGCAGAGTTCGACCGGTCAAACGGTATCATGCTGTTTTTTTCAAGCTTGATCACGCCCTTTGCAAAGTTTGTTTCAGGCCTCTGGCCTATTGCATAGATTACGGCATCCGCTTCATCCGTGAAATCGGAATCCTTTATCGGCACCGCAAGCCTTTCACCCTTTTCGCTGTATCCCCCGAGCCTGTTCCTCCTGAATTTGACATTGAGGTTACTGCCGGAACGTTCGATCTGCTCGATGGACACAAGTCCCCGTATCTCCACATTCTCGGTCTTTACTTCGTTGAGTTCTTCCCTGTTTACCGTAATGTAATCTTCGGTCGTCAGTATGTTTATGATCACCCTTTTTGCACCAAGCCGAAGCGATGTCCTTGCACAGTCCATGGCTGTATACCCGCCGCCGACAACGAGGACCTTACTGCCGACGAAGATATCCTTGCCGGAATTCGCATCCATCATAAAGTCAAGGCCCGAGTATACGTGCTCGACGGTTTCGCCTTTTATACCAAGCTTGTTCGGACTGTAGGTACCAGCCGTAAGAAGTACTGCATCATACCCCTTCGTAAGTTCTTCGAGCTTGATATCCTTGCCGACCCGCACACCCGCACGCAGGTCAACGCCCAGTCTCAGAATATTCGAGATCTCGATATCGAGTATGTTTCGCGGGAGCCTGAATTCCGGTATACCGTACCTGAGCATGCCCCCGGGACGCTCAAGTGCCTCATAGATTGTTACCTGATGACCAAAGATGGCAAGGTCATGAGCAGCGCCGAGACCTGCCGGCCCGGATCCTACGACTGCGATTTTTTTGCCCGAAGGACCGAACATGGACTCCTCTATGCGATGCCCTTCCGGCTTAAAATCACTTGCAACCCTTTTCAAATGACATATTGCAACAGATTCGCCGAATCCCGGCCATCCATGCCTGCATGAGAGTTCGCACGGCCGAGAACAGATTCTGCCGAGAACACCGGGCAGAATATTCACCGACCGGTTAATCTCGTAAGACCTGCCGTACCTTTCCTGATAATCGGTATAAATATAACCGGGAATGTTTGTTGACGCCGGGCATGCTGTCTGACACGGAACATTTTCCCGCATCCATGCAAAATCCTTTTTATTGGTCGAGAAGAAGACGGTCCTCTCGACTCGGCGAGCTGCCGTCAGATGATCGAATGATTCCCTCTCGGACGAAAGATATGTTTTCTCTTCCTTCATACTTCAGGTCCCCGCTTTCTCTCTAACCCGGCTCCATAGCCGCAATAAAGGTGTAAATACCTAAGACCCCATCCCTTCCTTCCCCTAATAGGGGAAGGGGTCAAAATCTCCTCTCCTTTTAGGAGAGGATTAAGGTGGGGTCTTCTCCGTTCCCTTTTTAAATGTGTACTACAGGATCGATCTTTAGCGTTCTGTTATCACATTTTGGACATGCATGTCCATCAATTTCTCCGATGCTTATTTCCGTTATTCCGGCACCGCACACAGGACATTTGTTATCGAAGTCATTGCCGTGCACATCTATTGTAAAAAGCTCGTGGTCATTTTTGCATTCGAAGATCTTGAAGTCGGCAGAGTCCTCGTTTAAATCCTTGAGACTCTCTGCCGTTACGGACGAGCCGGTAATAAGTTCATTGCTATAACCACAGCTATTGCAGGATATTTTATACCATTGTGCCATATTCACGCCTCCTGTTTTATCATGTTGAGAAGACCGCCCGAAAGCAAAATCTTCCTCTCCCGTGCGTTCGTATCGAGATACACTTCTATCGTTTTGTTCTTGTCTTTCAGGGTAACATTCATACGATCGTCTTTTGCCACATGCTCCCGTATATTTTCCAGAGCGATTGTATCGCCCTGTTCGATCGAAGTAAATGCATCCTGATCCTTTATGATCAAAGGAAGTATGCCGAAGTTGATGAGATTCGAACGGTGTATCCGTGCATAGGATTTTGCTATGACAGCCTTTACACCGAGAAACATGGGAGCAAGTGCAGCGTGTTCCCTGCTTGATCCCTGACCGTAATTACTGCCACCGACGATAACACCCCCGCCTGACTGCTTGGCACGTTTCGGGAATTCCGGATCTATGTTGTAAAAAACAAAATCCGATATTGCCGGTATGTTTGACCTGAACGGCAGCACCCGCGCACCGGCAGGCATGATATGATCCGTCGTTATATTATCACCGACCTTGATAAGAACAACCGATGTTATTGCATCATCAAGTTCACCCCGTAACGGCAGAGGTTTTATGTTCGGTCCTTTTTCCACGACAACCTTGTCCGATTTTACAGACGGCTTGATGATATTACTGTCATCTACAATAAAACTCTTTGTTTTCTGTATGATAGGAGGCTTTGCTCCAATCTTTCTCGGATCATATATCTTCCCTTTTAACGCACATGCTGTCGCAACATACGGGCTTGCAAGATAAACCCTGTCGTCCGGCGTACCGCTTCTGCCAAGGAAATTCCGGTTCATTGTTCTTACTGAAACAGAACCAGAAGGAGGAGCCTGTCCCATACCGATACACGGTCCGCATGCAGCTTCGAGTATCCTTGCACCTGCACTTATCATATGCTGTAAAGCACCCGACGCAGCGATCATCTCAAAAACCTGCTTTGAACCCGGCGTAATGGTGAGGTTAACATCGGGATGAACTTTTTTACCTTTTAAAAGTGCGCCGACAAGCATAAGGTCGTCGAACGAGGAATTGTTGCAGCTCCCTATGCATACCTGCCTTACGTCCTTGCCCTCTTCTTCCGATACCGGGACCACTTTGTCGGGCATGGACGGCCTTGCGACCATGGGCGCAAGCTTATCGAGAGCTATTTCTATAACCTCGTCGTACCCAGCATCTGGATCCGCTGCGAGCGGCTTGAAATCTTTAGGTCTTTTCTGAAGTTTGTAATATTCTTGTACCCTTTGATCGGACGGGAAGATGGACGTTGTAGCACCAAGCTCTGCACCGAGGTTCGCTATGGTTGCCCGCTCGGGAACAGACAGGGTTTTGACACCGTCTCCTGTGAACTCGAAGATCTTTCCAACGCCGCCCTTGACCGTAAGCCTGCGCAAAAGCTCAAACATGATATCCTTCGACGCTACCCATGGCTTGAGCCTGCCGCTCAGCTTTACCTGCACAACAGCGGGCATCTTTGTGTAGTATGGCATGCCTGCCATTGCAACGGCAACATCAAGACCTCCGGCTCCTATCGCTATCATGCCTGTGGCGCCTGCATTCGGTGTGTGACTGTCTGCACCAAGTAAAACGGTACCAGGCTTTGAGAACCTCTCAAGATAGACCTGATGGCATATACCGTTGCCTGGCTTCGAAAAATATACCCCGTACTTGTTGGAAAAGGTCTGGAGGAACCTGTGATCGTCCGCGTTTTGAAAGCCGGTCTGCAGCATATTATGGTCCACGAATGCAAAGGCCTTTCTTACCTTTACCTTTGGTATGCCCATTGCCTCGAACTGCAGTGCTGCCATGGTACCCGTTGCATCCTGAAGCAGGGTCTCATCCACCCGCAGCCCTATATCCTTGCCTTGCTCCAATGTCCCTTCAACCAGATGTGACTTAAAAATTTTCATGACGAGATTTTCTTTCATTTAAAAACCCCTTTCTGACAATTTTCTTGCTCCACCGCAGAGATAACATGAGGTACGATTATAAAAATTTAATACAGGATCGGCCAGGAATCAATACCGGGACAAAATGATTCTTTCAAGAGTAATATCAAAGCTCGAGGAAGTCTGCGAGCCTGCAGGCGGACGCTTCATAGTGAGACCTATGACCTCAATACTATCATGACGTTCCTAACGGGGTTTATTGACCGGAACCGGCTTTCCGAGCTCCTGTAATACAAGCTTCATATCGTTCCAAACAAGTTTTTTGTCCTTTTCGTTACGCAAGAGATATGCCGGGTGATACGTCGGCATGACCTTTATGCCCTGGAAGGTAAAAAACCGCCCGCGCAAATCGGACATTTTCATTTGTTCTTGAAGCCCGAGGACGGTAACCGATGAATACCTGCCGAGTGTGACGATAACCTTTGGCTTTATGATGGCTATCTGGTGAAAGAGGTACGGCGAGCATGCCGTTATTTCATCGTTCATCGGCTCCCTGTTGTCAGGAGGCCTGCATTTTATGACGTTTGCTATGAACACCTCTTCCCGGGTCATGCCCATGGCTTTGATAATATCGGTGAGCAGCTTGCCGGCCCTTCCTACAAAAGGCCTGCCCTGCTGGTCTTCATCATAACCCGGTGCTTCACCGATGAACATAAGGTCCGTGTTATAATCGCCTTCTCCCGGCACCGCATGCGTCCTGGTATTCGCCAGCTTGCATTTCCGGCATTCCTCGACTGCGAGTCTGATGTTTTCTATCGATAACTTTTTATTGTCATCTGCAACCTCAAAACCGGTGCTGCGTTCTTTAACAGGCTGGGCAGGCAGAGGAAATCCATCGTACCCGAGTTCTTTCAGGTAGTGCATATATTCGACCAGTGATTCAATATGTGCCTTCATATAAACTTATTTTTCCCCTGTTCTCTGTCCATAAACCATGAACCGGATATTAGCACGTCCGTTTAAAATTACAACAGAACAATTGAAATAATATTTTTTACGGTCTATACTCCAAACCAATAAAACGGTTAAGGGAACAGAGAATGGATAAGACATTGTGCCGGAAGGAAAACAATCAGCCCCATGGGGATCATAAATAAACTATCCGATGAACTGGTCAGCAAAATAGCTGCGGGCGAAGTGATAGAAAGGCCTGCATCCATTGTAAAAGAACTCATGGAGAATGCTATAGACGCAGGTGCGACCACTATCAATATCGAGCTCAAAAACGGCGGCATAGACCTGATACGCATTGAGGATAACGGCCAGGGCATGCTGTCCGAAGATGCCAGGCTTGCGGTACAACGGCATACGACGAGCAAGCTCCACACGGAAAACGAGCTTTATGATATTTCCACACTCGGTTTCAGAGGGGAAGCGCTCTACAGTATCGGCGTCATCTCCGAGTTGGAGATTGTGACCCGGCACAAACGAGAGGACACCGGCACGATTATTCACGTGAGGGGCGGCGATGTCGTGAACACATCGAAAACGGCTCATGATGCAGGGACAACGGTAACCGTATCAAACCTCTTTTTCAACACACCGGTAAGAAAAAAGTTCCTCGGTTCTGCTCAGTCCGAATACCGTGCGTGTCTGGATGTTATAGACAGGTTTGTGTTTGGATATAAAAATGCAGGCATACGGGTCATGAATAACGGGAAAGAGGTCTTTACTATCCAGCCGGCCCCGCTTGAAGCCAGGACAATATTGCGAATCGATCAGGGACTGAAGAACAAGTTATATGACGTATCTTTTGATAACGGTATTATAAAGGTCGACGGATATATATCAGATCCTGATTATACCACGAATTCCTCACGGTTGATGTACGTGTTCGTGAACGGGAGATATATCATGGATAAATCACTCAATTTCAGTATCACAAACGCATACTCAACAGCGCTTCAAAAAGGCCGGTATCCCGTTGCTGTCATTAATCTGTTCCTGCCCCATAATTTCGTCGATGTGAACATTAACCCTACGAAAACCGCTGTAAAGTTCGCCGATAAATCAATGGTCTATGATGCTATTCGAAATGCAATAAGGGATTCGATCAATAAAAGAGCCATTGTATACGCATCTCCTGATCCCGGGATGGATAAAAACAGATTCAAAGAAGAGATAAAAGAATCAGTTGAGTCATATAGAACGTCGTTTCTGCACGGCAGCACAACCTCTACCGGATATGGTACATCGAAAAAGACCCGTATCTTTTCTACCCCCTACGGCGCAAAACCGGGCGTTTCCATGAATTCTGCGGCAGACGATCAGCAGACCATCATACAAAAGGGAGAATTCTCGGCTTTGGATATCCATGCACAATTCAACGCAACCTACATCGTTGCATCGTCTCCGGACAGTATGGTTTTGATAGATCAGCATGCAATGCACGAAAGGATCCTGTTCGAACAGCTTCTAAAAAACTCACGGGTAAGACAGAGGCAGTCTCAATTTCTGACCGTACCGCAGGAGATATTTTTGAACGAAAACAGAACGAGCGTCCTTGCGGATGTACAGGACACCCTGCGTACCATAGGCTATGAGCTAACAACCGGACGCAACAGCGTGACGGTACGAGCAATACCCGCCGGTACGGTGTTTTCCCCGTTGTCCTTAATTGAGCTTATCGACAACAGCATGCGTACGGATGGAACAAGTCATACGGAACTCACCGCGGATCAGAAAACAGACCCTCTCTACAGGATTATGGCAGACGTAGCCTGTAAGAGCGCAGCGAGAGCAGGTGATTTTCTGCCCGTTGAGAAGATACGGGCGCTTTTCGGGCAGCTCGACCAGCTCGGCATACCTCTCAACTGCCCTCACGGAAGGCCGTTCGTGTTCCTCCTGCCAAAAGCAGAGATTGAAAAATTTTTTCACAGACGATAATAAATCAATTGAACAGAGCGTGAAATTGTTATAATTAAACACCAATGCGGATTAAATCAGGCCTCTTGATTTTACTTTTCATAGAAATTGTTACAACGAATGTCTATGCCTTCTCTGCGGCTTCAACCGGGGCTGTAAGCCTGAGATACCAGACAGGACAGAACCTGTCGCTCCTCAATCCCGGTGTCAAATATCCCGATGCAGGTTTTGCAGCAGCATACCTTATGCCGCAGCTTTATCTTGCTCAGGGCGAATGGTTTAATGCAGCATTCGAATTATATTCGGGCGAATTATCTCCAAGAACGTTCTCACAGAACAGCCTCGAACTTTACGGTGTTGAAACTGAGAACGATTATTTTAATGACACCTACTTTATCCGCCAGGCGTATGTTAATTTTAGTCCCGATGAATCGACCAATTTTTATGCCGGAGAAAGAGAGATCGTCGGCGGTTCCCGCCTCCTCTTCGACAACTACCAGCCGTCGTTGACCTTTGATTATGATATGACCGATGCGCTCGATATTCCGCTCTCCTTTGAATTCAATGCGGTCAAGGTTGAACCATACAAGCTTTACGATCCTTCGAGGACAAGCATGTTCTATGATGCGGAACTCAGTTATAATTTTTCATTGTTCGAATATATTACAGTATTCTATTCGAACTTCGAAGACACGGACAATACACTTGCACCGATGCTGAACAATATCATTTATTCTACACTCTTCAACCGTACCGAATACGATGCCCTTGTCGGTAAATACGGGAAAATAAGGGCGGCACGTATCCTTCTGTGTCTTCAGCAGGAATATGCTAACGGAGGACCAATCCATTCCTCGGAAAGTTCTGTCAACTGGACGGGTATTACCGGAGACAGATACTTCGGTTCTTTTGAAATAAATCTGACCGGTATACTCGAAATGGGCAGCGGCAGTATACAGGGAAACAATTGTTTCGATTCTTCCGCACCATTCGAGAGGCATTTTCATACCTACGGATACGTTGCGGATGCAAAAATAAAATATCACATAGGGGACAAAGCAACCGTCGGCATATTTTTTAATCTGTCGTCGGGAGACAAAACACCTGCACAGGCTATCTTAAAGCAGGGTACACTGGATAGTTTTATTGCAATTTTTCCCTACAATACGGAATCGTCTTTATTTTTCAACGGAGGCATCAATCAGAACATTAACACCGGTACCCTGTCGATGGCCGGAAGAAGGGGTCTTGGCGACGTCGCTTATGGAGGGATCATAGATGTATATCCGGTAAAATACATAGACTTCACCCTTACCCCTGTTCTCCTCTATCCTGAAATAACGGACAAGGCATACGGCTTCGAAACGGACTTCACCTTTACTTACTTGTTGAACAGGTATCTTTCCCTGCCGTTTGAAATAGATTATTTCTCGCCCGGGGCTTTTTTTCAAGGCTACGCAATATCGAGTATATACCAGGTATTGTTCGGCGCCGATATTAAATGGTAAAATTCGGAACTTTTTTCAGTTTGCGTGGTTTAAAATATGAGAGATGAGATGGATGAAGATACAAAAACAATGCTCAGGCTTAAAAACGGCGATAGGGCTGCATTTGATGAACTCTACGCCAGGTTCAAAATCCGCATCTACAACTACATATTCCGGTACCTTGGCAACAGGTATTCATCCGAGGATGTTACGCAGGAGGTATTTGTAAGAATGTATACGTCAGCAAAAAGCTATGAGCCAACGGCAAGGTTCTCGACATGGCTCTTCACCATTGCAACGAACCTCGCCATAAACGAGCATCATAAAACACGGCATGCGGAGATGTTTGACGACAATTCGGCGCAGGACAACACGCTATCGACGGAAGAACATGCTGTGTTTGGAAATATGGAACAAAACCTATTAAAGATTATCGGCAACCTGCCTGAGAATCAAAGGACGGCACTGCTCCTGAGAAGTTATGAGGGTATGGACTATCAGGAAATAGCCGCAGTACTGCAGGTCAGCGAAAAGGCCGTCAAATCGCTCTTAAGCAGGGCAAGGGAGAATGTATTACATGAATATAAAAACGCTGCTATGTAGCATCCGGGTTTACTTTTCCAAAAGGTGGATCTCAGCCTACAGTGATGGTGCATTGGACAGGGTGACCCGGACGAAGGTCATACGTCTGCTTGAGCAATGCCCTGAGGCAAAGGCGTATCTGGAACAACTGCTGCGTCTCGATCGAACGATAAAGGCAGTGCCGTCTCTTATGCCTCCGGACAGTCTGAAACAGAAGATTGACAGTGCGATAATAAACAGCGGGAGTCCGGCAATGCAAAACAGGCGGAGTGCAAAGGCGCACCCGCATGCATGGGTCTATATCCTGTCATCCGTTTTTATTGTTATAGCAGCAATTACCCTGACCTTCGGTATAAAAAGACATGGCCACAACGCCCGACAGTCTGAAACGATGTTTGCGTCCATGGATATGTACCGGCATATGGACCTCTATGAGCACATGGATATGATAGAACACATGAAAGAGGTCATGACGGTAGATCGGGATACAGGGAACAATTCCGGAGTGGTAAAATGAGATTTTATTCTTTGCTTCTGTTTATGGGCTTTGGCTTGCCCTTTATACTCCATGCATCGCCGATCACCGGTACGACTGCAGTCACCCAAACCACACCGGCGATAGAACGGCAACGGTCGAACGAAGATAAGGAAATTTTGAAGCACCTCGATATACTTGAGAATATGAGCATGTATGAACATATGGACATGTACGAGCACATGAATGTTTTCGAACAGGAGGACAAAAAATGAAATATTTAAAATATTTATTGTTTATCTCTGCATGTATGATGCTGTCATCACAGGTGCTTGCCGGAACTGTTATAACAAGCACCGCAACTCGGGACGCACAAAGCCGGTGGGAGCAGTTAAGTCCCGAAAAGAGACAGGAATTAAGACGGATGTATAAACGCTGGGAGTCTTTGCCGGAACAGAAGCAGGAACGGATTATGCACAATTATATGCTGTTCAAATCCATGCCGCAGCAGCAGCGCGATAGTATTTTGAAGAACTATCGATTATTCCAGAGCTTGCCTGAAGAAAAAAAACGGTTGATAGTTCATTCCTATGAACGCTGGCTGAAGCTGCCTCCTGCCAGAAGGCAGATGATCCTCAGAAATTATGAGATATACCGATCTCTGTCTCCCCGGCAAAAGGAGATGCTCAGAAGGAAATACCTTATCTGGAAAGGCCTGACCCCGGAACAGAGAGAAAAGCTGAGGGGCATCACCAGAGAAAGGCTCCGGAAAAAGCCATAAGCGTGGAGACTGTGCAATGGTACCGGAACTTTTTCTCGCTTCACCTGTTGAATAAATAAAACAGGAGGTAACGAATATGTTAAAAAAAGTTCTAACGGTTATTGCGGTTTTAGGGTTTGTCGGTTTTCAAATGACAGGGTGCGGGAAACAAACAACGGGGCTTGATACAACGTCTATCAATCAAACAACGGAGGGATCCGTAAGTTCATCGGCCGGTGATGCGATTGCCATTTCATCTGTTGGAAACAGCCAGGCGGGCGTTAGCATATTGAGTTTGGATGCCCTGGGGGCCAGTTCATCATGTCCTCAGATTAAGCCAACTCTTATTAGACAAAATCCTTCTACGTATACGGTGCTGATCGACTTCGGTAATGGTTGTGTACCTACCGATGGATTTGCCGCAGTAACGACATCCGGAACAATCAGTATGACCGTTACGCTGTTTACAGATTCAACGACCGGTAAAATCACATCGGAAACCATTGATGCACAACAAGCAATTGTAAGGACCAGGTGGGACGGTGCATCGCTGTCAATAAGCGGTACAACCGATGTCATGAAAACGTTTTCCTGGTCAGGCACTACTTTATCGGCCGCAACAAGGACGGTGAGCGTGAATGAAGAGCGTATAGCATTATCCCCCGTTGGCAGGATGCTCATGCATCATCTCATCTCTCTGAATTTTACGTATTCTGATACTGTCTCAGGCACTACCGTAACCCAGCGTATATTGAATGGCAGCGGAACGGTTGATCACGAACTTGCCAAAGTTACCGCGGCAGTCAGCGCATCAAATATCACCCTGGGGGCAGGCTGTTGTCATCCCGTAAACGGCTCTCTGAACATCACCCTGACAAGGGACAGCGATAATAGCATAATAGGCACCTACGATCTGTCCTATGTGTCGAACAGCCTGTGCAGCGATGTTGCATTGCTGAACGGCAAACAGATCACATTGAACCCCTGTGATTAAATTTTAATCGAGATTGACATGCAGGGATAGGGCCTTCCCTAACCCTGCATTTTTTATTGAACGCGAAATCCGTGTTTTCCCCAGCTTAGTTTCAAACTCTTTTTTTGGGCGAACCAACAAACAAAGGACCGTTTTGTGATTTTTGGGTTTATATTGACATAGGACGAAGCCATATCATAGAATCCAAAACCGGGAATGATAAAAATGCCGAAGGAAAACGATTTTGAAGCAACAGAAAAAAGGATATTATCCGTTTTTGAACAAGCGGGATTGACGCGCGTTCTTTCCATGAGAAAACTCCCGGGTGATGCATCAAACCGCAGCTATTACCGGTGCTATCTCGAGAACGACAAGAGCTATATTGTCATGGTAAACGCAGCGTCGGATAAAGCCATTGTTTCAGAAGAGATTGCTACGCATGCAAAGGATTTCAACGAGCTTCCTTTCATAAACATCCACAGGTATCTTACCCAGCTGGGTGTAAAGGTGCCTGCCATGCATTATCATGATGATAAAGAAGGCATACTGATACTCGAGGATCTCGGAGACGACCTGCTCGGCGATAGCATAAACAATCGAGGACTTTCAGCAGAGCTTTATAAACAGGCAATAGATATGATGATACGCTTCCAGATCAAGGAGGAACAGATACCTCCGTGGTGCTATGCAAGGTTAAACAGGTTTAACAGCAATCTTTATGATTTTGAGTTTGATCATTTTATAGAGTACGGCATTACGAAAGCAGGCGCCGGGCTGCCGCACAATATCCTGTCGAAGCTCCAGAGATTGTTTCACAGATTGTCGGTACTCTTTGAAAGGTACTCGGCCATATTTGTACACAGGGATTATCACTCGAGGAACCTGCTCAATTTTCAAGGACAACTCTATACGATTGACTTTCAGGATGCCCTGATAGGAGCCCCGCACTATGACCTTGCCTCCCTATTAAGGGACGCTTATGTTGACCTTCCCGACGATTTCGTCGATCAAATGGTTGAATACTACCTTGCTAACAGCCCGTATGCTGCTGCGGGCTTCAAAGATATCTTTACATTGGTATGCATCCAACGCATGTTGAAGGCGGCCGGCAGGTTCAGGTACATAAAACTCGTGAAAGGTAATGACAAATTTATGCAATACATACCCCGCCTGCTCCAGCGCGTGAAAAGGCTTGCACTGTCTTATAATTCAGATCCTTCCCTGGAAATCTTAGCAGAGGTAATAGAAAGAATACCACCTGCAGAATAATAGATTAAATATAGTCTTTGATTGTATCTAACCGATTTAATGGTTTTTATCATCTATCTCTTTTGATAGTAATAACGCTTGAGGGATCCATTGCTGCATAGGTATCTTTCCCGAGGTATAAAATAGGTTTTACCGCATGATAATCTATTGTCCCTGATCCATTACGTATCTCATCTGTCTCATGTATGTAGATGATTGAGCCGATAAACAGGTCGTGATCCCCTGCTTTTATTGTCTCCTGAACAGAACATTCATACGCTGCATACGCATATTTAAAAACAGGGACATCCAGTTTTACAGATTGTTTAAGCTCAATGCCCGAATCCTTGATCTTGTCGATATCCCTGCCGCTGGCACTTCCGAGCTGTACGAGAAGCTTTAAATATTTGAAATCGATAAAATTGACCGAAAATACTCCTGATGACTTGATTAACGAATGCGTATACCGCTTCGGTGCTATGGATACGCAATACGTCATGGGAGCTTTTGACAAACCGGTCTGCCATGCGGCAGGCATAAAATTCGATTTCCCTTCATACCGTGATCCTATAAGCGGGACCACGCATGGATAGAACTGATTAAATTCTGTCATAGTGCCTCCAAATTTATTTTATGGTAGCACATCGCAACAGAAATTTGAAGAACCACGTCCTAAATGGTTTGGATTCTTCGTCTGTATGGAATATATAAGTCATAGAGTTCATGTTTCCGGGTTACCGCATATTTAGTTTGAATATTATATTCAATAATGCTAAGGTATTTTTTCTTATGAGGAGAGGTGTCCGAGTGGTTGAAGGAGCACGCCTGGAGAGCGTGTGTCCCGAGCAATCGGGACCGTGGGTTCGAATCCCACCCTCTCCGTTTTAGTTTTTCCTCTTCGCATCACTCCCCTTTTCCTGTATCATTATACAGCCGGCGTTTTTCGGTTGAACTATTCTTGAAGGTAATTATAATAACGTTATGGAAATAATTTATATAACAGATGTTCATGGCGCGCGCGCTCACGTGGAAAAACTCCTTGAGGTGACCTTTGCGGATTTGTACATCGTCAGCGGTGACCTTATCTACTCCCCCTTTTACTCACCAACAACGGGCATGAGGTTCCTCGAACTGCAGGATACATTCCACATCATGCGACAAAAAGACGCACCCGGCATGCAAATTGAGGAGTATGTACGCTCCCGATTAAAGGAAGGATTGCCGGAAGAATTAAAAAGCAAGGCAGAAGAATACCTGAGGCTGTCCGACCGTGCGCTCGACGTCATGAAAGAAAAATATAAAAAAATGGAAACCATGTTTTCCATGGTCAGAAAGGCTCCGATAATAGTGCTGCCGGGCAATTATGACATGGACCTGTCCCTCACATCGTTGTCCGGCAGGGAGATCCACAAAAAGGTCATAGAGATAGAAGGTTTAAAGATAGGGGGGTACGGCGGTGCCAACATGAGAACAGCCGGCATCCCGGAACAAGGGATGACAAAATTCATAGAATCACAAAGTTACTCGGAACCGTACGATTTCTTTTCTCAGTCAAAACCCGATATTCTCGTATGTCATCAGCCGCCCTATGGCCATCTGGATCACGTAGCATCGTTCGGTTCCGTAGGGAGCCTCGGTATCGCCCGTGTAATAGAAGAAACACACCCTCTCGTTGTTTTGAGCGGCCATATCCATGAGAACTTCGGGTGCCAATATGATAATAAAACGTTTTACATAAACCCGTCAAACTTCGGGGCTGTAGAAACCATCGAGGGTAAATTTATGGACGGAGGCTATTATGCCAAAATATCCATAGAAGCCAAGGTGGTACAGAAGGTTGTTCTCAAACGCGTTGAAGAGTACCGGCCGTACGATATCGTGGACTACATACCGGATGGCGACAAGCTCAGACAAGTCGTACTCGACGAAGCGAGGTATAAAGGGCTTCAGAATAATGTGCATGACAAACTGTCCCGTGCCGTTCCGGTAACCCATGTTGAGGAGATAAAACTCTTCAACGCCGTAAAACATTTCTTCCGGCATTACGAATCGAGGGAAACGAACGAACGGATAAAATTCTTAAAAAAAGTGGCATTGATCATGGAGGAAAAAGGAACTCCCATCGCCTTTGACCTCGTGGGCTCGACGCTGTTTGGCATGGCAGAAAAGGGATCGGATATCGACATCGTTGTTTACTACATCGATACACCGTCCGGTCATGATGCAGACGACAGGGTTGAAGAAAAAATTGGGGAGTTCAGCCGCATACTCAAAGAACTCGGAAGCGATCAGTACCAGGTTGAAGTCGTCGATGCCATAAATCTCAAAGATGTCGAGAAGGCTATTTTAGAAGAGGATTTCCAATCGACGGTAACAGGCAGGTTCATTTTTTACAGGGCTATATGCAGGCCCGTACACCACCGGATCATACGAAGCTACGAGGCCATGCTGGACAGCAAGGAGGCTTACCGCAAAGAGATGGAAGCGTCCATGAGAGACGTTATTACAACCCTGGTCAAAACATCGCGGCACTTCGAATCGTTCAGGAAATATGAAGCGCGGCTCATAGACCTTGACGTGCCCATACCCCAGCCGATTCGCAAAAGGCTCAAACAATATTTCCAGATGGAGGAATAAGTTTTCCCCCCAGGTTAACCTTTATACGTTACTACCCTGCCCCACAGACTCATAGTCCCCCAGATCCCGGACCTCAAACACTGCAGTTGAACAATCTGGCTGTGGTCCACAAAAACATTCACTTCTGCACCATAATTCTTGATGTACCATGCAAATACTTCGGGGTCTGCTGCCTCGAACATCACGTTCTCAACACCCAGTGCATTCACGAATTGAGGCGGGACATCGGTTCTCCACGTTTTTACGTTCTCGGTGATACCCTCAGACTCTATCATGATCATATACGCTCCTGCATCCAGGAATTTTTTTGCCTGCTCTATTGCGTGCGCCGGGTCGCGGGTGCCCTCCGCTTCCAGCTCTTCCGCGGTCGTTGCACCTCCAGCGCCAAACTGTATTCCAATCTCCGGTTTTACCTTTAACCCTGCCTTTTTGACCTTTTCTATGAGCCTGAGCCAGTCGTCTGTGGGTATTGTTATAAACCCGCTCGAAACCTCGATGATATCAAAACCGAGGCTCTTGCATTCCTGTATATACTTCGCCACGGCATCGGGTCCCTGAGTTACCACATACTCCATGAAACCGCCGGTATCTACCTTAACATCGTACTTGTGGCAGATATCGACGATATCTTTCACTGCCTTCTTCGGCATCAGGCTGAAAGAGCCGCCTGCAAATTTGAGTATATCTACATACGCTCCCATGGTTTCAAGGACATCCTCGAGATAGCGTTTACCCATAGGGGTGTAGTAAGGGCCGCGTATTTCTGTCACCCCTGTTTTCCTCGGCTTTTCCGGCAGATCGTTCATCCTGATAAACTGAAAACCTCTTTCTTGCTCTTCTGCGTGTGACATGTTTTATTCCTCCTTTCTATCCTGCCTTCGCGAGCAGGCTCATAAGGTCTTTGACCTTTATGGACTCGAGTCTGCCCACCGAATCAATGATATCATTCCGGAGAGATGCTTCTATGCGGCCATCCGAAAGCCTGCCAAACTTCTCTAAAATAGTTTCCCACTTCATCGGCTTCGTATGGAAGCCCTCGTAATCTTTTTTCTCCTTCACAAGCACGCTTCCGTCCGTCAGTTCCACCCTTATCAAGCACGGCATCTGCTCCGGGAAACTGCTGCTGTATGACTGAGAAGGATTGACGCTGACCTTCTTCAGAAGTGCCTGTATATCGCTGCGTTGTATGCGCCCGGGTGCGAACTGTGCCGGCATGACCTCATTATCGAGTATTGCTGCTGCAACAAGGTAGGGTATACTATGGTCGGCCTGTTCTTTTATTGCGACAAGGTGTTTATCGCCTTCCTCACCTCCGCCGATAATGTTATAGGCAACATCAAAGGTCTGTATCTCTATCGCTTTTATATCCTCCGGTGCAAAACCGTGTTCGCGCTTCAGCTCCAGGACCCCTTCAAGGATCGATTGCGAATGGATCTCCGCATTGTAACGCTTGACAATGGTCTTTGTTACGCGTTCCAGGTCCTCCTTTGTCCAGTCAATCTCGAACCTGCCGGCGATCGCGTCCATGAACCCTTTATTACCCTCGAATACCTCGGGGGGGCCGGTAATGCCCCGCATGGCGAGAAAAACAGCGTTTGTTACACAGAATGCAGTGTTCGGGTATGCAAGGCCTTTCCAATTCGAAAGAGTGCCTGTGCGTGTAACCCGCAGGGCGTTGAACGCTGTGCCGCTTATGGCTATTGCATTCGCTGTTCTTCCCGGATCGAGCCCCAGTGCCTTTGAAATACCCGCAGCCAAAGCGTATGAACCCTGTGTTGTATGATCGAACCCCTTTGCCCTTACCGGGGCGACATCGCTCAGCCTGCACTGCACCTGATAAGCTACAGCAAGAGACGTCAGGAGGGTTTTACCGTCAGCACCGGAATATTCTGCACCCGCAAGGAGTGCACCGAGGTTATCGCTGGGATGGCAGGTTTCACCTTTTGCAAGATAGCTGTCGTTGAAATCCAGATAGCGTATAAGAGCGCTATTGTAAAATGCAGCCCTGTCCGGAGACGTAGCAGCTCCTCCGATTGTCGTACATACTCCCCTGCCGCCAAAATCTTCATTCTGTCCGGCTATGGCCACTAACGGTGCCGCACCTATCGCCCCGATTGCACAACCAATCGCATCAAGGACCCTTACCTTGAGTGCATCCACCGCTGACGGCGAAAGATCGCTGTAAGACGCCTTTATAACGAAGTCTGCAAGCTTTTCTGCATAGGTCATACTATCAGCTCCCTGATAAATAAGATATGCCCGGATCAAAATGTATCAAGATGTTTTATTACACTAAAAACGCATGCTGTGCCCATCACCTTTATGAGTAAGAAGAGGTCTGTTTGACCCAAAATGCATTTAAAAAATAAGGCAGTTTATTCTATGAGGGATGGAGTACCCCTCCCCGGCAGGGAAGAGTAGCGCGTTAAATAAAGGTATTCTCCGAATTGCATATTCCGGGTTTACCGGGGTAATTGAAGGAGTTCTATGAGTTCAGTCCTTGACAATTTTTTAAGAACAGCATCGTCGCTCTCTACAACGCTGTTCATGAGCGATGATTTTTGTTTTATCATGGTATTTATTTTCTCCTCGATTGTCCCGCGGGTGATGAGCTTAAAGACCTGAACACTCTTTTTCTGCCCTATCCTATGGACCCTGTCCGTTGCTTGATCCTCCCGCGCGGCATTCCACCAGCGGTCATAGTGAATGACTACGGATGCCGAGGTCAAATCTATACCGAGACCGCCTGCCATGAGGCTGCCGACAAACACCCTGCAGTCAGCATCGTCCTGGAATCTCTTTATCACCCCTGCGCGGTTGTGCGTAGAACCTCGCAGGGACGAAAAAACTATGTGCTTGGTTTTCAACCACTGTTCTATAAGAGTCATCATTTCAAGATACTGGCTGAACACGACGATCTTCTCGCCGGAATCTATAGCCTCCTCCATGATCTCTTTGAATAATTCGAACTTGCCGGAGGTGTAGACATTGTTCCGGTCTTTTGTAACAAGCACGGGATGATCGCAAAGCCGTTTCAGCTTTGTTATCAGGGCGAAAATGTGCAGATAAGCTACAGGTTTCGATTCATCGACGAGCCTTTCAATAAGCGCCTTCCCTCTCGCATCGATAAGGCCTTTGTAAAGGGCTACCTGGTATGGTGCGAGCGTACAATAACGGACATCCTCGATCTTGGAAGGCAGATCATCCAGAACATCTGATTTCAATCTTCTCAATTTGAACGGATGTATGACCTTCTTCAATACCTTCGTCTTTTCCGTATCATCTTGCCTTGTTATCGGTGTGTCATAATCCTGCGTGAATTTTTTAAGGGATCCGAGATAGCCGGGCAGGAGGAAATCAAAGATCGACCACAACTCTGTGAGTCTGTTCTCGATGGGTGTACCGGTCAGGGCAAGCTTGTGCCGGGCACGCAGAAGCTTGGCAGATTTGTATGCCTTCGTCGTATAATTTTTTATCTTTTGCGCTTCATCGAGTACAACGTATTCCCATTCCTGTTTCGATAATACTTCGATGTCGTGTGATAGAATGGTATATGTGGTCAGCAGCAGATGATACGGTTGAACAACCGCAAGTGAACGATCTTTTTCGTAATACCGGTTAATCACGATCCAGGGCAAATACTCCCTTAGTTTAGACTCCCAGTGATCCATGACGGATGTCGGGACCACGATGATGGAAGGCAAAGACGTACCATTTCCGTAGATCGATGAGAGGAGAGCCATGGTCTGATGTGTCTTGCCAAGCCCCATCTCATCCGCAAGCACACCATTGAGCTGATTCTTATATAAAAAATACAGCCAGTCGTATCCAGATTTCTGATAGTCCCTTAAGTTCCCGTTCATAGCAGACAGAGGCGGAGCATCCGAAATCCCGGTTATGCGGTTCAGGATCGAATAAAAATGATTCACTTGTAAAGGTTCCTCTACCGGAACACTGCTGTTTATCTCGGCTCTCAATCTTGTATACGTTAATCTCGAAACTTTAATCCTGCCGCCCTCCCTGTCCCCAATGTCCTTCCATCTTTTTACAAGACTATCCGGCACATAAACCCAGTTATCGTCCTTTTCTATAAATCCATCTTTGTTTCTCTGTCCAATAAGTTCATCGAGGCTAAAAGCGGTGCCGGCTGTTTCATAATAAGGGGCAAGGTAAATCCAATCGCCGCTCTCATGCACGCTGACCCTTTGAAGCTGTGGTTCCGGCAGTATCCGGGTGTTTTGTATGCGTTCCGACGGAACAAAACCCTTTTTATGTTCCAGCGCAGGCATCGAATAGGTAAAGAAATTAACGATATCCGTGCCGGTATAGAGAAGAGGTTTTTTGCCGTGAAAGAATGGATCGAATTCTTCGGGAATTTGTTCTATCATGACAAACGTATTGTTGGCCCACAGCCACCGGTCATTGATACGTGCATAACCCGGCTCATCCTGCGCAACAAATGTTTGTTTTCCCTGTTCGTCCTTTATTCTATAACCCGGCGTAAGCACCAACCTCCCTTGTTTATCGTAATCAGCAAAAAGTTCATGAGACACCTTATGACGTATCAACGCGGTTTTTCCAGCCTTCTCGGAAAAACTCACGCCACCGATCCCCCGCAGCCTTTGCAGCATATCGGGGCTTTCATCCTCAGGCACTATCAGGACTGCGGTCCTTTTGTTTATTTCAGAAATCAGCGTGAGTTTCAATTTGGGCCCTCCGTCTTCGAGATCAACGTACGCTTTTATGTATTCGGACAGCGGGAACCATGAGGATACAATACCATACAAAGGATTTAAAGGCTTTAACGGAACAACGCCAGATTGGGAATATTCTTTTATACCTTGCCCCGAATGCTCCGGGAAAAATGGATGCAGAAATGCATCCCTTTGATTGATCCATGCGAGCAGTACGGCAACGGTATGCTTGCATACCCAGCCCCATCTCGATGAGTAAGGGCAGGTGCAGTTCATAGAGGATATCTGATGGTTAGACTCGACAATATGCACATGATAAGGATAGGTTGCCGTTCCCCGAACCGAGGCCGTGATATTGGAATCATTGTGATTTAAAGACAACACAGCATTCCGCCTGAAATAACGGTATCCCCTCTGCCATATTTCCCGTGTAACAACCTCTTGAATTTGTTCTTGTGTTATCGTTTTGAATGTAGAAGCTATCATATCAAATAATGCATTTTATCACTAAAAAAGGGGATGTCAAATCAGGGGGAAATTAAAAATTAAAGATTAAAGATTCAATAGCTAGAATTTCATTTTTAATCTTGAGTTTCTTCGTTGAGCGGGTTGAGATAAACAGGGATTCTGGTAAAGTTATCGAGGATTACCTCTGCTTTGGCACCGGTCAGCTCGGAAAACGGTACCGGACCCGTCGCAATACCAATAAAGTGAACGCCTGCATTGGCCGCTGCCTGGGCATCGATGAGAGAATCGCCGATATAAACAACCTCATCCTTCGGTAGTCCAAACTCAGACTGTATTTTTTCAATCGTATCGGGATATGGCTTATTCCTCAATCCGTCCCCGATGCCGACAATAGTTTTGAAATATTTTCCTATGCCCAGATGTTCAAGAAGAGAACGGGAATACTTTCCAAGTTTATTGGTTGAGACCGCCATACGGTAACCGTCATGGTAAAGCTTTTCGACTACCTGCTGCACACCCTGGAGCAGTGTCGTTTTATCAAGATAGATCTCTTCATAATGCGATCGAAACATACGCACCGCGTAAGCAGCGTCATCAACCCCATGAATACCTGCCATAACATCTTCGAGAGGAAGCCCGATTGTTTTTAAAACATCTTCGTATGCATACTGCGGTAAACCAAGCTTCTCCATTGTATAATTAAAGCTCTCGTATATTGCAGAAAAAGAGTCGATAAGCGTACCGTCCAGATCGAATATAATACCCTTGTATGCGCGGTTGAGCCTTGTTACGATATCACCGTAATTGGCGTACCAGAAGGACGGTATTTTGTTTTCATTGCAGAATGATTTCAGTATCGACCTTGCAAATACGATATCCGCCTCCGGCACAGCATCTATATCAGAATAGCCGTTCCCTATGTAAATAATCCTGTCAAAATAAGGCTTCAATGCCCTTAATATTCTCTTTTTGCATACCCCGGAAAAGACACAATCATTGTCCCGGAAAGGAAAATCCATGAGTACTTTGTTGCCGTTAGCCCTCATACTGTTGGCAAATATGCAGAGAGCATCCGTTACACCGTGGTGTCTGAGGGTTTCCTCTATCAGCAGATCGAAACCATCGCTTATGATGATATGAGCAACTTCCTTGCTCTTGATAAAACCTAAAAAAGGGATGAAGTGTTCATCGATAATCGCCTGATTTACATAAAAATCTCTGATAAGGTTAAAGGACATACCTTCGACATCGAGTAACTTTCTGTAAACATCGGGAACGCTCAGATTATTGTTGATAAACTTTTCCTTGAGGTCGGAATAGCTTTCGATTATTTTGCCGAATTCTTCTCCGAGATCCTTTTTGTTTATCGTCCCATCAAAATCGCTCGCTATAAGTATTTTCATAGTTCAAGGCTAGGGCGCCCTGTCTAAATCAGGTTCTCCCGTAGCTGTGTAAACCGGAGAGAACAAGATTTACACCAAGATAGGTGAAGAGAACAAAAGCAAAACCGACGATTGCAAAAATTGCCGCAGCCCTGCCGTGCCATCCCCATGAATATCTGAGGTGCAGATAAACCACATAAATCAGAAACGTGATTAAAGACCAGGTTTCCTTGGGATCCCAGCTCCAGTATCTGCCCCACGCATAATCAGCCCATGCTGCACCGGTAATGATACCGATTGCAAGCAAGATCTCGCCTATAATGATAAGCTTATAACTTATTTCATCAAGAACTTTGGTTGAAGGCAGGTAGGAGAGTACCTTTCCGTTTGTGTGCTTCGTGTACCAATCACTAATTAAGTAAAATACGGATGCGCCGAATGCAAGTGCAAAGAATGCGTAACCAAAAAAGCTTGTTATAACATGGAATACAAGCCAGTTGCTCTTTAAAGCCGGTACAAGAGGCTCTATCCTGCTGCTAACATCGGGAGAAAAAGATGCGTACGCCATAAATATAAAAGCGGTAAGAGAAACGGGAAATCCGAGCTTTCTTATCTTGTATTTAAGGTCTACTACTATATAGGTCAGCGCTATGGTCCATGAAAGGAAGATGAGGGATTCGTAGAGGTTTGTTATCGGAATATGTCCGTAATCAAGATGATACGATTCAATCCACCTTGCAATCAAACCTGCTGTCTCAATCAAAAAAGCCCCCACAAAAACAACAAAACCCGATATATCGAGGAATTTCTTTTTAAAAACAAGCCCGAATAAATAAAGAAACATCGCCCCAACATACACAAAGGTAGCTATGCCTAACAATAAGGTATTTGTCTGTTGACTCATATTTATCATTTTATGACCCCTTTCTTGATCTCATTTACAATCTTCTCAAATTCTATTTCGAAGGAATACTTATTCCTGTCTGCAACACCTGCAATCGTGAATGTGTTGTTAGACGTATCATCAGGAATAAATATCCATATTCTACGCCGGTAGCTGAAAAATGACATAATAAGTCCGAGGATCAGTATAATGGCACCGGCAGCCACATATGGGGCTCCAGGATCCTTGGCAACCTGCAAGCCCGTATAAAAACTCTCATCAGCCTTGACAAATTTTATCTTATACCCGTCAACTGTTTCCGCACCATGGAAATTGGGATATTTCTGGAGGTATATGGAAGTATTGACAAGTTTTTGGCCTTTATAAACACCGAGCAAAATGGTTGGACCAAACCCTTGGTAATTCTGCGTGTAATCAAGTACGGCAATAGAGGAATCATCGGTAATCTTGTACTGCTGATTCAGGTTAAGAGAAACGTCACTTTTCCCTTTCCGTCCATTCTGTAATACAAGATTAAAACTACTTGCGCCTGCCTGACCGTATGACGCCTGATAAATGGTAATACCCTTGTACGTCAAGGGCTTGTTCACATCTATTACTTTTCTGGCCGTTATGTTGCCGTCCGAAATGATACTGAGATCGCTTTTGTAAGCCTTCGGAATGCCGGATTTGTAAAATTCGACCTTAAAGTGATTACACTGGATTGAAAATGGAAGTGTAATTTTTTTATTTCCACGAATTGTTCTGACTATAGATGAGCTTTCTCCCGGAACAAGGTTAAGATATCCCTCAAAACCAAAAAAAGACCCGATTAAAACACCGACAAAAATTATGATAAGGCTGATATGGGTTACGTACGGTCCAAACCGCGCAACACGGCCTTTCTCGAGATAAAGGTAATCCCCTTCTTTTGCTTCATTATGAATAGGAGCTTTGTATATTTCTCTGAGTTTCTGTATTAAATTTTTAATGAAGGCATCCCTCGCTCCGCTATAGGATATGGTTTCTTTTTCCTTGAATGCGTTCATTTTTTCCAGAGGCAGTTTCAGCTTTGGATTTGAGAACATTTTAAAGATCGCAGGGAGTCTTTCCCATGTACAAACGATCACATTCACGATGAATGTTAAAAGCAACAGCTCAAACCACCACGAGTGGTACATATCGAAGATGTCTATTGAATTCAGAATATTAAAGGTAGCTGTTCCATAATGCTGAATATATGCCTCATCGGGAAGGCCCTGCTGTATCACCGTTCCGATAATAGCCGTAGCAATGATGAGGAGTATCAGCACAATCGCAAGCTTTACGGAACTAAAAAATCTCCAGATCCTGTCCAATATTTTATCCATAGTGTTTTTTTCTCTTTTCCGTTCTATAATTTAAAAATAATTCTACCTTAACAATCAACACGAAAAACAACTTATACAGTGACTCATCAATTGTCAATTAAAAAGATTACAAAATAAGAGAGGGGTGGTGCAGACCTCCGGAGGGGACCGAGATCTGCACCGTTTTTTAGTTGCGGAGGGGTTTATTATTCATCAACATGTATTGTATTCTGTCCTGCGTCTTCTGCTCACCACACAGGCTTAAAAACGCTTCTTTCTCCAGGTCGAGCAACCTTTGTTCATCTACAACCGTACCTGGTGTAACATCACCGCCGCCTATAACATTTATAAGTTTATCCGCTACAAACTCATCGTACTCACTAATATAACCACCAAGTCTTAAATTTCGAGCCCCGAGTCTTAATGTTGCCAGAGCTTCTCTTCCTGCAACAACAATGTCGGTCCTCGGTCTTAATGGTTTAAAGCCTTCCTTGACCATTGCCAAAACGGTTTGTTTTGCATCATAGATTAAATTATCCTTGTTCAGGGTAATCTGATCCGTCGGTCTGAGGAAGCCGTATAATTCGGAAGCTTCTTTTGCACTCATGGAAACCTTTGCCATTCCTATCGTCTCAAAGGTGTGTATTGCAGCTTTAATCGGGTCAGGCTTGACGACATTGTCTCCCAGTGCCCTTACGTAAAGCTCCTTTGTGCCTCCACCGGCCGGTATAACACCAACACCGACTTCGACAAGCCCCATGTAAAGCTCTGCGTATGCCCTTATTTTATGCGTATGCATACTTACCTCACATCCACCGCCAAGTGCCATATTGAACGGCGCAGCTACGATAGGCTTGGTTGCATATTTCATTCTCATATTTGCATTGTGTAAACCGTCTATAGCACCTTCCAGCGACTTCCATTCTTTGTTCTGTGCAGCCATGAGGATTAAAAAGATATTCGCACCGGCACTGAAGGTTTCGCCTTCATTGCCGAGTACCATGCCGACAATGTCCCGTCTTGACTCGAGCATGTCTACTCCGTTGTTGATCATAGCTATCAAATCATCATCGATGGCGTTCATCTTGGAATTGAATTCCACACAGATTACGCCGTCACCGATATCGATGAGACGTGCGCTGCCGTTTTCTTTCAAAATCATGCCCTTTTTCTTGAGGCTTTCAAGTGAAATTACGTTGTTTCTTTTTACGATCGGCTGATATGTCCCCGTCTTGAAATCGAAGTAAAACTTCTCGCCTTTGACATCGAGGTAAAATCTGCCGTATCCCTTTTCCAATACCTTCTTTACATTATCGGAAATCTTTATTCCTTCTTTTTCCATTTTTTCCACAGATCCGGCAAGACCTATAGCATCCCATGTCTCAAACGGACCGAGTGCCCAGTTAAATCCCCATTTCATTGCATTGTCTACATTGACGATATCATCCGCTATTTCGGGTATCCTGTTCGCTGCGTAGACGAGGGTATCTTTCGTTACCTTCCATGCAAACTTTGCAGCTCTGTCATCACTGGATGCAAGAATCTTTATCTTCTCTTCCGGGGTTTCAGCATTCTTTGCCATGGTGAGTGAGTCGAACTTGTATTTCTGAGAATCTTTGTACTCCATGGTGTTATAATCCAGTACCAGTTTCTTTTTGCCCTTTTCATCTTTAATTTTTTTATAGAAACCCTGTCCGGATTTATCCCCGAGCCAGCCCTGTTTCACCATTTTTTCTATGAATTCTGGTACCTTAAATACGTCTCTCTTTTCATCGTTGGGTGTATTTTCATAGACATTATTCGATACGTGATACAGCGTATCAAGACCTACAAGGTCACCCGTACCAAACGCTGCGCTGCCCGGCCTGCCCATCGGCTTGCCGACGATAGCATCGACCTCGTCTATGCCGTATTTATCTTCTACCATGACCTTCATCGTATCAAGCATGGAGAATACTCCGACCCTGTTCGCTATAAAGTTTGGCGTATCTTTGCCGTAAACAACCCCTTTACCGAGCACGTTTTCGGCAAATTCCTGCATAAAAGAAACCATTTCCTGTTTCGTTTCATCGCCAACGATAAATTCAAGCAGTTTCATATACCGGACCGGGTTGAAGAAATGCGTAATCATAAAATGCTCTTTGAAATCCTTGCTCCTTCCTTCTGCCATATCCTTGAGTTTGATGCCCGATGTATTGGAACTCGTTATTGAGCCCTGTTTTCTGTACTTGTCTACCTGATCGAAAACCTTTTTCTTGATATCAAGCCTTTCTGTAACTACCTCTATAATCCAGTCAGACTGGGTTATAAAATCAAGATTGTCTTCCATATTTCCCGGAGTTATGTATGCTATGTCTTTCTGTGAATATATCAGTGCCGGCTTTCCTTTTCTGACATGTTCAATACCTGCGAGTGCAAGCCGGTTTCTTACCTGCGGGTCTTTGAGGGTCAATCCGGCCTTTTTTTCATCCTCGGTAAGCTCTTTCGGTACTATATCAAGTATGTATGAAGGTATACCCGCATTTGCAAGATGAGCGGCAATACCGGAGCCCATGACGCCCGAACCTATAATCGTTACTCTTTTTATCTGATAACTCATAACAATTCCTCCTGTAAATTTACCGTTCAATAATTGTTGCTATACCCTGCCCCCCGCCTATACACATGGTGCCAAGACCCGTGTTCAAATTCCTTTTCGTCATTTCGTAAAGCAGTGTCGTCAGTATTCTGACACCTGAAATGCCGAGGGGATGTCCGAGAGCTATAGCTCCACCGTTCACATTTACGATGTCCGGGTTAATACCGAGCTCTTCTATGCTTACGATTGATTGAGATGCAAAGGCCTCGTTTATCTCAAAAAGCTGTATATCCTTGACGGTCATTTTTGCCCTCTCAAGAATACGCTGTGTTGAATATATAGGTCCTAATCCCATGACCTCAGGCTCTAATGCTCTCACTGCCGTTGCGCGAATCTTTGCTAAAGGTTTAATCCCGAGCTCTTTTGCTTTCGATGATGCCATAAGAACCATGACGCTTGCGCCGTCATTCGTTGGTGATGAATTACCTGCCGTTACCCTGCCCTTTGCCCTGAATACCGGCTTTAATTTTCCCAATGCCTCAACCGTTGTATCTGCCCTGGGGCAATCGTCTTTATCGACAAGCATCCATCCTTTTGCAATCTTGCCGCCGTCATACAATTCTATATCGCCGGTTGACGTATTGACCACAACCGGTGCGATTTCATCCTTGAACCTGCCTGACTCCTGAGCAGCAACCGCTTTTTTATGTGAATTGTAGGAAAACGTGTCGAGTTTTACACGGCTGAGATCGTACTTCTTTTCGTATCTGTCTATAACATTCTCGGCAGTTTCACCCATGGATATATATACATTCGGCAATGTTGAACCGTCCTGTACAAATTTAATATTGGGAGACGGCTTATTACTGGTCATCGGTATCATGGTCATGCTCTCGGTACCTCCGACGATAAAGATATCGCCTGCCCCTCCCATGATCTCATAGGTAGCTTTATGAAGGGCGGTCATTGCAGAACCGCAAAATCTGTTTATGGTCGTCCCCGGTACTTCGACAGGTAAGCCAGCAAGGATACTTGCTACCCTGGCAACATTCATGCCCTCTTCCGCCTCAGGAAAGGCAGAACCGCAGAGGACATCTTCTATCTGCTTGTAATCAAATTTGGGTAATCTTTTCAAGGCAGCTTTTATTGCAGTGGCAAACAGATCGTCAGGCCTTGTTTTTGCAAAAGAGCCTTTCTTTGCCCTGCCTATCGGCAGCCGTACTGCTGACACTATCACAGCATCTCTTCCACTGTCTTTCATACCTACCTCCATAATGAATGATTATTCATTCATACAAAAACACAGCATTGTATACAAGTCAAGATATATTTTAAAATATTGTTTTTCAGGCAGACGGCTGGAGTGCTTTTTTATTCCTTTCGGGTCTGTGTCCCCAAAAGATCAAAGGATAAACGAGAGCCGTATCAAGAATGCCCGTAACGACGTCGACGACATAGTGCTGTTTTACATACAGTGTCGACACTGCGATCAAACAGGCAATGAGCAGAAAGAATATACCAAGAGGTTTATTGTAGCGATAAAATATCAAAGCAACAAGCAGGGAATTTGCAACATGAAGGCTTGGAAATACATTGAATCCGGGATCTATCCGGTAAATGATGCCGACCATCTTTGTACTCAATGTATCCGGAACAACAACAGGCCGTATCATCCGTACGGGGAAAGACAGAAAAACGATGAAGGCTATGATAAACTCCATGAGATATGCCCCTGCCACCCTTCTGAAGGTATCTATATTATTCAGTAAAAATAGCGGCATAAAACAAAAAGGATAATACAGCAAGTATACCCAGACCCAAGCAGGTGTAAAGGGGATAGCCCGGTCTATCCTTGTAGTCAGGCTATAGAATTTCACCCCTTCTTTCCAGAGCAGGTGGTTGTGCCAATCTACATAGTAAAAACTGCAGGAAAGAAAGATTACAAGGAATACAGCAATGATAAGCCGTTCATGCCTAAGGTAAACTCCCCGAATACCCGGTTTTGTTTCCTCTTCTCCATGACTGCTAATACTCATAGCTTATTGCGAATCCCGTATCATAAATGTACCCTTTGCTCTCATAGCCGGGATAGCCGGGGTTTTGAACACCGGGGGTATTCGGATCTGCATCGATGGCTACTACTTTACGGGTTGTTCTGTCGCCAAGTATGATGCCCTGAAAGTCCATGGTAAAATGGATATGCCCGTCATTGTACGGCATGATATAACTGACACCTGTTGACAGGATATTTTTAACATTGTCCACATAATTTGTCGTTCTCATCTGGGGTGGTACCGGCGTTGGCTGATACTCATAACCGGCCATAACGCACACGGTTTCTACGGGTTTGTAGGCTACGCCCAGTTTCGGTATGTAAATGTCATTGAAAGACTGCCCTGCGTAGGTAACCCCGGTAGAGGGATCGGTATAAGATTCCTGTTGGGGTGTGACATCATGGTTATTGATATAACTCGACCAGCCAACCCAGGTAAGATCGCCATTCAGTTCAAGATTATCCATGGGCTTGAACATGACTCCGAGAGAAGCGTGTGCCGGCGAGTAAAATAAGATTGTATCTATGGTTTGCGTAAAGTTGCTTGCAATAGGCAATCCCGAGGCATTCAGATGAACATAGGCCGCGCCGACAATCGGGAAATCATCCGCACTCATATAGGAAAAACCGACCTTGAAACGATCGGACGGATGGAACAGAATACCGAGGTTCGCCACGTAGGTATATTGCTGGGTATTGTTCAGGTTCATATACCATTGTGACTGGTTGAGCGGGTTTGGGAAATATTCATACGAATAAGTCATCGATTTAATGAACAGGGAAATCCCTCCCCCGATGGACAGGAACGGCAGAACCTTGAAGGCTATCGTCGGAAGTATGATCTGCTGTTCCGTGGTATTCTCAAGGAATTCGAAATACAGTTTATTGGTAAGAAACGCCTCGTTCGCATTTGCATAATGGGTTATTTGCTGCTGCGTATCACCCAAAGGCGTGTAGAACGCTATGCCGACGTGGATAAAATCTTCTATAAAAGTATGCGTCATACCTACGGAAATGCCTTCAATATCTTTATTGTCATTATTTTGCAATCCTGAACCAAAAGGCTTTACCGAGAGATGATTAACCGCGATAAGGAAGTTCACTCCCTCCGATTCTTTCGTCTGGGTGATGCCAGCAGGATTATAATAGGTGGCTGTCCAATCATTTGCTGAAGCTGTCCGTGCATTCCCCATGGCGATACCCGTTGCGTCCACCCCGAACATATCAAAAACACTCGCGTTTGCATAAGCACCGTAACCGAGTATCATACCGACGGTAAAGATCAGCATCTTTTTTATCATGGATTTCATCCTTTCTTTCTTTAATTAAGATTCTGCCAAAGCAAAGACAAAAACATTTTTGACGTGAGCTCCAATGTATGCACGCTACTGATAAGCAGTATAAACTCCACCGGAATAGTTGTCAAACATTTAGATCGGAAGCTTCGAATTAATTTATTGCCAATCGTACCTTTTATACATAGTATAACCTTCATCTTTATGTTAAAAATCGGTACGATAGAAATAAAACAACCTTACGTAATGGCGCCCATTGCCGGATATACGGACAGCCCGTACAGAAGGATTGTCAGGAGCACGGGTGCAGGTCTTGTCTATACGGAACTGATAAGCGCAGAAGCCCTGGTCAGGGGTAACAAAAAAACGAAGATGCTGATGGAGCACACCCCCGAAGAAAAACCGGTAGCCGTCCAGCTCCTCGGAAACAACATAGATACCCTGGTCCGTGCATCACAAATAGCAAGAGATGGAGGGGCTGATATCATCGACCTTAATCTCGGATGTCCGGCACGCAATGTCGTAGCAAATGGCTCCGGTGCGGCGCTGTTGAAGAAACCTGAGTTACTCAGAGAGATTCTCATCGAGATGAGAAAGGCAATAACAATCCCGTTTACCGTCAAAACCAGGATAGGATGGGATGAGGTTTCGAAAAATGTACTCCAGGTCGTAGATATTGCCAATGAAAACGGCGTTGATGCAATAGCGATACATCTCAGGACAAAAACTCAGGGCTTTAAAAAGGGGATCGACATGCAGAGCCTTATAGATGCCGTGAAGATATCCAGAATACCGGTCATCGGTAACGGCGATATACTCTCACCCCTTGATGCAAAATCCATGATAGATCAATCGGGATGCGCTGGCGTCATGATAGGCAGAGGTGCAATCGGCAACCCGTGGCTATTTCAGATGATCGTTGACTACCTGCAGAAAGGGACATACGTTTTACCGGCACTTTCAACTATCAGGGATATCATGATAAAACATATACGTATGATGAGCGCGTTTTACGGTGAACAAAAAGGCATCAAACTTTTTCGCAAGCATCTGGTACATTACTCGAAAGGCGGGCCGGTCTCTCCACTGACGGGAGCAAAATATAGCTCCGATTTCAGGGCTGCGGCGGTTACCATGGAAGGTCTGGAACCGCTCATACATTTAATAGACAGTTTTTTTGACCGTTTCCTTGAGGCAGGCAATGTATAGGACAAAGGCACTGATATTCTCAAACGACGATCCCCCCGCCATCTTATTAAAGGTGATAAGAAAAAACGGTTTGAATATGCGCGTTGTAAAAAAGATGAAATTGGCTTTTGAGCTCATCCATAAGAAGATCTACAGATTAATCTTCATAGATATAACGGGCAGCTCGATAGATCTGGCAGAAACCATAGAACAAATATTAAAAATAAAAAGCGATATAGTCATTATAGGAATCATACCGAGAAACAAGGGAATACTCTCCACAAAACTTATCAATAACGGCATGTTCGACATACTTCAGAAACCCTTGAATCCCGTTACTGCAGAGACTTGCTTAAAGCGGGCGATCTATGTCGTAAAACTCCACCGGGAGATAAATCAGAATGGGCACCTCATGAACAATAAAGATGCGGACGTCCAGGTTGCAGATACGGATATAGAAAACCTCGGGCTCGACGAATTGATAAAGAAAAAATTAGCCATATTATTTTCGAAACACACCCACAAAAAGATAGTCAACCTTTACTCGATCGTCATGCCGATAATAGAAAAATCTTTTATCGAAACAGCACTGAAGCTTTCCAATAACAACCAGGTAAAGGCGTCCCTGCTGCTGGGCATAAACAGAAATACCTTAAAAGCAAAAATGATGAAGCTGAGCATAAAGAAACAATGATGAAAAACGGTTTAATCATAGCCGGATTCGATCCTTCCGCCGGTGCAGGACTTCTTATGGACCTTAAGGTTTTTTCGGCAATCGGCATCTATGCCTTTGCCGTACCCACAGCCATCGTCGAAGAAAATACCGACACGGTAAACAGCATAACACCGGTAACACCTTCAGTATTGAGGGGGCAGCTCGGTATTTTACTCGGGAACAGCCGTGTACACGGTGTGAAGATCGGCATGCTCTCCACCGGAAAAACGGTAAATCTCATCCAGGAAACCATATACCGGTACAGGTTAAAGAACGTCGTTCTCGATCCGGTTCTCTCATCCTCAGGGGGTACTTCCCTCTCCCGGGGAGATATAAAATATGCCATCAACGCTCTGCTTCCCTTTTGCACTCTCGTCACACCGAATATACCTGAGGCATCCGTACTATCGGGTGTAGAAATAAAGAATAAGGATGATATGATGCTTTCGGCAAAATATTTCCTTGATAAGGGTGCGGAAGCAGTGGTTATAAAAGGCGGACATTTTGTTCAAAAGGGACTCGACCTGTATATGGACGCGAAACGGCATATTTTCTTCGAGGCAAAGGCGTTGAATAAAGATGTCCACGGAACCGGATGCATCCTGTCTTCAGCAATAACCGCATACCTTATAAAGGGATATGATAAGCCCGCGGCGGTAAATAAAGCAAAGCTGTTCACCCTCGCTGCAATAAAAAACAGCCGCCGGGTTTCTCCATCGTTGCACCGGCTCGTCGGAATGCCGCACATGATTAATAAAATAAATTAGTAGACATGGAACCTCTACCGGTCCCCATAATAGTTTTAGCCCTTGTTTTTCTATTGATAGCAATACGGCAGGTCGGCAATATTCGATTCGAGATCTGGCAGATCATGCTCCTGGGTGCAATCGTTGTCCTGCTGACGAAAAGCATTCCCTTTGCAACGGCATGGAAAGCCATAAATATTGATGTCCTTCTGTTCTTGTTCGGCATGTTTGTGATAGGTGCTGCACTTGAAGAAAGCGGCTATATCTCCCGCCTTTCGTACCGGTTATTCAGGGACGCTCCATCGATGGATAGCCTCATAGTAAGAATATTGTTTTTTATGGGGTTCGCTTCAGCGCTCCTCATGAACGATACACTCGCCATCATAGGAACTCCCCTGATGATCCTGCTTGCAAAAAAGCACAAGATAAATCCAAAGGTATTGCTCCTGACGCTCGCCTTTGCCATAACAACAGGCAGTGTCATGAGCCCGATAGGAAACCCGCAGAACCTTCTCATATCCATAAACGGAAATCTTCAAAACCCGTTTATACCATTTTTCAAATATCTTTTTTTGCCGACGATCATCAATCTGTTCGCCGCGTATTGGATACTGAAGATACTCTATAAAAAAGAGTTTCATGGCAACAAGTTACAGCATATCTATGAACCGCTCAAAGATAAGGGGCTTGCGACACTTTCGAAATATTCCCTTATCCTGGTAATCCTCCTTGCTGTTTTAAAAATAATACTATCCCTGCTTCACGCCGGATTCGATTTCAACGTAACCTATATTGCACTTATCGGGTGTTTACCCATTCTTATATTCAGCACGAAAAGATCCAAAATCATAAACAAAGTTGATTGGTATACCCTCATATTTTTTGCGGCGATGTTCGTTCTCATGAAGAGCGTGTGGCTGACCGGCTTCTTTCAGAGCTACGCCGGAAGCGGCACCAGCAGCATAACATCCATTCACTCCGTGCTGGGAATCAGCGTCCTGCTCAGTCAGCTTATTTCCAACGTACCGATGGTAGCGCTTTACCTTCCGGTACTCATGCACGCAGGGGCATCATCGAAGGTACTGGCAGCACTTGCCGCAGGGAGCACGGTTGCAGGCAACCTGCTCATCCTTGGCGCGGCGAGCAACATCATCATCATACAGACTGCGGAAAAAAAATCAAAAGAGACTTTGACGTTTTTTGAATTTGCAAAGGCAGGTATCCCGCTCACCATTGTGAACGTTACCGTTTACTGGTTCTTCCTGAAAGTGCTTTAATCCGAAAAATACTATCGGGGAATAAGGAGGCTTCAATTGTTCAAAATGGTGTTTACGAATTAAACCAATAAATGCAATAAGGAGGTTTACTTATTCGCTCAATCCCGCGATCCACCTGATATCTATACATTTCCATAGAGAAACGAGATTTCAGTCCTCTGTATGTTCACCCCGTTAG
>JAJYUJ010000023.1 GCA_021792615.1 bacterium | reverse complement strand
ATATCTTAAGTCTCCCTCTTAAGATAAGAGGCGGGGTACCCTGATTGACACAAAACATATTTGTGAATATTATTTAAATATGAAAACTCAAACAAAATATATAATTGACAATAAAGGACGAAAAAAAGCAGTTATCCTGGATATTAAATATTATGAAAAGCTGCTTTACTCTCTCGAAGAACTTAGCGACAAGAAAGCCTTTTTAGCTGTTGCAAAAGAAGAATCTATTCCTTATTCAAAGATTGAAGCCCGGCTTAAAAAAGAAAAAATCCTGTAATGTACACACTGCTTGCCAAGCCCACAATGGAAAAAGAGCTTCGTGCTATAAATCCAAAAGATCTACCGGCTATCAATGAAAAGATAAAATCATTGGCTCAGTAACCCAGACAGCATCAAACCAAGAAACTCAAGGGAGTTGATGGGTATAGATTGCGTGTAGGGAAATATCGTATACTTTACGAAATTGACGACAAAACAAAAACTGTAACAATTTTCAGAGTTCTTCACAGAAAAGAAGTATACCGTTAATATTTGTCCAATAACGGCACCCAAATCGCAGGTTCTGTCTAAAAAGGGTGAGATTCACCCCGTTAGAAAAGATGTGCTTTGCCCTGTTAGGAAATCTTCTGTCTCATAATTGATGTAACTGGGTTTATCTCCTTCATAGATTACTGTGTTTTCTAACGGGGCAAGGAACATTATATATTCCGCACACTTCTGCGTCTCATAAGACGCAATGGAACGAAAGTGGAACGCAAATGAGACGATGAGACGATAAATGAGACGCAAAATCTCAACCCTGCTATCCGCGAAGCCGCTTCAATAAAGGCACGCAGTACATTAACGAAGAATAACCTTGACAGCCATGTATTATATATTTATTATTCGTCAAACAATGGGATCGAGATTGTCCTTATATTACAAATGGTTCTGCGTCTCATGAGACGCAAATGGATAAAAATGAGACGCAAATGAGACGATGAGACGAAAATCTCGCCTGTCCCCTCTTTTACAAAGAGGGGGATTTAAAAGAAAGTCTAAAGAACCAAGCATAGGAGGCATTATGGATATAGATAAGTCTTACGAAAGAAAGATCGACACCGTGGAAAGGGAGATCGGGGACAAGCTGTTTTTCCTTCTGTGGTTCGCAACCTTGATACAGCTCGGGCTCGTCGTATGGGAATGGATTAACCTTGTGCCTGCCTTTCACAGGCTGATCGGGTTTCCCAATGCAAACGAGATAAAGGCGATCGAGCTTTCGACCGCAGCATACCTTATTATCCAGCTTGCTTACATGGGTAAGAAAGAGATCACCCGGTGGGTGCGCAGGACAGAATCAGTGCTCCAGCCGGACGAATACATACGCAGGATAAGGAGAGGGGACAATGCAGTTCTTATCTGGGGCGTGCTTTATCTTACCTCTGTCCTGTGCGTCGCGCTGCATGTCATCGAGCGCATGCCTGCCGAGCTTTCGAGGACGTTTATACAGGTTGCAACGCTTTATACGTGTGCGTTTGTATCGAAGGCTGCGTTCAAAGGCAGGTTCAAACAGGCAAAGGCAGCAAACCATGCGGATCCCGTAAGCGCGGATAGATCTAAGGCAGGTATAGCCATAGACAGCACTTCGGAAAAGGAAAAAGAGCTGCTGGAATTTATAAAAGAAAAAAAGGCCGTTAATATCAGGGACTGCATCGGCCAAACAAAGATCCCCAAGAGCACGATAAACCGTCTCCTCGGAAACCTGCTCGGCTCAGGCCTGATAGTGCGTGAAGGCAACGGCAGGGGTGCGGCATACTCTGTAAAAGAAAAAGGCGATTGATGTCCGCCTCTTGCGGGTAATATGAGAAGCGGTATCCTACAATAAGTCGAGATGACAAGCAGTTGCTTTCATGATAAAGATTAATTAAATTAATCAATAAGACAGTAAAAAGGAGGATGGATTTATGCGTCATGTAGAACAATTTACCGCAATTATAGAGAGAGAGGACAATGATTATGTTGCAATATGTCCTGAACTTGATGTTGCAAGCCAGGGTAAAACAGTAGAAGAAGCCCGGCAGAATTTAAGAGAAGCTATTGAATTATTCTTTGAATCCGCCTCTGAACAAGAGGTTAAAGATCGTCTACACGGCGAAGTCTTTATAACCCGTTTAGAGGTATCTGTTGGGTAAGCTTAAGGTTTTATCCGGACAGGAAGTTTGCAGCATTTTGTCGAATCATGGATTTAATAAGGTACGTCAAAGGGGCAGTCATATTGTTATGCAGAAAAAGAAAGATATTTCGACCATTACAGTCCCTGTCCCCAATCATAAAGAAATAAAAATAGGTACATTAAAGTCGATTATCAGACAATCCCAGATTCCAAGCAGAGAATTTGAAGCCGAATAGCCTGCAAAATGCAGGTCAGAAAGAATCAGTAGGAAAACATGTTGAAATATTCGGATTACTGTCATTGCGAACGAAGTAAATCAATCTCATTTTATTAAATCAATAAGTTATAGATTGCTTCGTCGCAAAATAGCTCCTCGCAATGACTTGCAGTGGCTTTTGCAACAGCCTGTTGACATTGGACATTGTGGGATGAGGAAAGGTAGAGAAGGGGCTGATTAAATATTGAGTTTCTTAGGTAAGAGGATGAAGACTGGATTCCGCATCAGGTGCGGAATGACGTAGAGATTCACCCACTTTCCGCCCCTGGATTTCCAATGTCAAGGTCTGACCTTATGCAGCCCCAATAAGAAAAATTCCCGGGTCTGAAACTTTATTCCTGAACAAAAAATTGCTATAGTGTTCGTAAGGAGCATCATATGGATATGAAGCGTTTGTCGAAAGAGGATCTGAACGATCTGAAGTATGCAAAGGCTCTTCTTGAAAACATCGGCCTTGCCATCAAGATAACCAACAAGATAGGCCTGCCGATCGAAAAGGGCATAAAGTTGCTGCCCCGGGGATGGAATAACAAGGTCAATACGTATGTTCAAAAGGCGCTTATGTCGGCGTTGAATTTTGCTGTGTACACACTCAAGGATACCACGTCCGCATCTTCCAATAATGTATTCCATAAACTCCTGGTTGGCGGCACGGGATTTCTTGGCGGGATGGGCGGACTTCTGACGCTCCCCATCGAACTGCCGGTGACCACAACATTGATGCTGCGGTCTATTGCGCAGATTGCATCGGGTGAAGGGGAAAATATCAGGAACATTGAAAGTAAACTTGCTTGTATCGAAGTGTTCGCCCTCGGTGGAAACTCAACCAGGGATGATGCAGCGGAAACAGGTTATTTTGCAGTCCGGGCTGCTTTGGCGCAGGAGATTGCCAAGGCGGCGGAGTATATATCGGAGCGGGGATTGGCAGATGAAGGTGCGCCGGTGATCGTACGGCTGATCGCAGAGATTGCCTCCCGTTTTGAAATCAACATCACGGAGAAAGCAGCGGCAGAGCTTATGCCCCTTGTCGGCGGCATCGGCGGTGCAGGGATCAACGTTATTTTTATGCATCACTTTCAGAATATGGCGCAGGGACACTTTATTGTACGGAGGCTGGAGCGTACCTACGGGCCGGAGCAGATACAACAGGCGTATAGTGACGCGTAATGTCCCTGCTGTCTGCAATGGGGCTGTTGATTAAAAAGATAGAAAAGATAGAAAAGATAGAAGGGGTCAGACCATGACAGACTGTTGAAAAACTCGGATTACTGTCATTGCGAACGAAGTAAAGCAATCTCATTTTATTAAATCAATAAGTTATAGATTGCTTCGTCGCAAAATCGCTCCTCGCAATGACTTGCAGTGGCTTTTGCAACAGCCTGTTGACATTGGACATTGGTTGGATGAGTAAAGGCGGGGAAGGGGCTGATTAAATATTGAGTTTCTTAGGTAAGCGGAAGAAGACTGGATTCTGCATCAGGTGCGGAATGACGTAGAGATTCACCCACTTTCCGTCCCTCCTTAGAGCGGTGCAGTCGTTTAAATTCCCCTTTTGGGAAAGAGGCGGGTCCGGCAGCAGACGGGGTATTGGATCTGATTCATTTTTATAGAAAAATGCACCGTCCTTTACCCCATGAAAAAACTTCGCCATTTTTATTTAGATTCAAAATGTTTGTTCTTTTAAACAGGTTCTGATATGTCATTCTTATGGACGATCAACTTTCTGACAAATTATCTTGATTGAGCGGTTCGGAATTAACCAGAAATTATCAAGGAAAAGGGGATAAACTGATGATCAAAAGGAGGAGAATCATGAGAAACATGAAACCAATATCGGGTGTGTTCGCTGCTGCGGTTATGATGTTTTTTGCTTCTGTAAGCTACGCTGCCGGCCCTGGATCTTCCCTGGAGAAATCGGTTGTTGTGGGCAAGGCGCTCTTCATTCATGGAACATTCGGCGGCAACGGCAGGACGTGTGAAACCTGTCACACCGCGGGCGGCACCGTGCCGGGTAAAATGCCGGGGAACATTACAATCCCGAGCCTTTCAAATGCAGCTGCTATCTATCCGCGCTTCAATCCGAGGGTCAATAAAGTAATCACGCTGGAAGACCAGATCAGAAACTGTATCATCGGAGCGCTTCACGGCAAGCCGCCTGCGTACGGTAGTATCAGAATGAACGCTCTGGTCAGTTACATAACCTCGCTTTCCCGCGGCAAGCCCATAGAAATGGGCGGCAAGCCGCAGTGATACAGGATCGATTGGCATATACTGCACTGCATGGACGGGAGATAGTGTGCTGAAAAATCGTACCGTTTGTTTATTGAAGGATCACCATGTCTTTTGAATTACTTTTTTTTATCTCCATTGCAGCGGGTTTTGTAGGTGCCATGAGCGGCATGGGAGGCGGTGTTGTTCTGATCCCCGTTCTAACTTTGTTGGGCATGGACATCAAACACGCCATCGCAATTAGCATTGTCTCGGTTATTGCAACATCAAGCGGCTCGGCGTCTGCATATGTGCGTGATCACATTACCAATCTCAAGGTCGGCATGTTTCTTGAAATGTTTACGATCGTAGGAGCACTGGTCGGTGCGGCGATCACTGTGGTCTCAGCACGGGGGCCGCTCTTTTTTATTTTCGGACTTGTGCTGCTGGGTGCATGGACAGCCCTTTTCCTGCAGCGGCACCATGGCTGGACACCGGTCGCGCATCAGGACAAGTTTTCGAAGTGGCTGCAACTCGAAGGGAAATATTACGATCAGGCCACGGGTCAGACCATCGAGTACCGCGGGGCACGCGCCTACTTCGGCGGTCCGCTGATGTTTGGTGCCGGGTTTATCGCCGGGCTCCTCGGCATCGGGGCAGGCGCACTCAAGGTGCTGATACACGATCTCGTGATGGGACTGCCGCCGAAGGTGTCCACCACGACGAGCAACCTGATCATCGGCGTTACCGCGCTTGCAGGAGCGAGTGTTTACCTCGCGGCAGGCTTGATTAATCCGGGACTCGCTGCACCGGTGATCCTCGGTATCCTCATCGGCGCATTTATAGCCACACGGCTGCTCGTCCGGCTTACGAACCAGAAGGTGCGTCATTTCTTCCTGGTGGTCCTGGCGATATTAGGAGTTGAGATGATCCTGCGGGGATTAGGAGTCATATAATGATAGCGCTTGAGGGAACAACGGCAAGACATGAACCGTCCGGAGGGAAGAGGGGAGGTTTTGATATGGAAGGCCTCGTTGGATACATTTTGTTGATCGGTGTGCTTCTGAGCATGGCACTGATTGCCGCCGGCGTGATTTGGCACTGGCTGTCGACAGGCAGGCCCGGGATTGCATATTCAATCTCCGGCATGAATTTGTTCGATTTCATCCTTGCGGTAACGCGGCAGATATTCTCCGGTGCTTTCCGTCCGCGCCTCTTTGTCAACCTTGGGATTGCCGTGCTCATGCTTACACCATACGTGCGCGTATTCGCTTCGGTGCTCTACTTCGCCTTTGTTGAACGCAACCTCAAATACACGCTTTTCACGTCGTTTGTCTTCAGTGTTCTGAGTTACAGTCTCTTCTTGCGTTAGTAAACTACTCGGTCACCCTGTATGACTTTTGTCTCAAAAACCCCTTTCTGCTATACACCTGCATTTCACCCGGGGTCGCAGGTTTATTTTACGTAAATGCCCCATTCTTCGGGCAGTGCCGTATATGCCGTCATATCCGTCGTCGGGGTGAACATATCATACATGGGCAGCGCCGTAGCATCGAACTCTGTCATCGGCGGGATTGTTTTATTTGTCGATGCGCTGAGCATGAGTTCTATGGTCCTCAGAGCGGCCGGAAACCCGTAGTGCGCAAACGAGATGTAGCCGTGCTTTGCATACGGGCTGATAACGATGATAAACGACCGTTCCTGATCGATATGGTCGATCCCCGGCTGCGGGTCGTCTTCATCGATGAATATCGCCGTCGATCCCCAGTATTTGCTGTTCGAGATCGCCTGCACGACCATGGCTGTGGCGTAATCATTCTCGGAGTAGGCCGCCGGAGGCGTGGTCGGTTCATAGCCGTCGTCTCCCATGGACATGAATACAAAATTCGGGAAGCTGTTGTTCTGCACCATCGTATCGAAGAGAGAAATAAAATAATTCGCCTTTGCCACATCGCTGAAAAAGCTGCCGTAGGTCGGATCGAACGCAGGCGGTATGTCCAAAGGATCACTTCCGCCGTTGTATAGGCTCGGGACGTCCTGTCCGAAAGAAGAGAAGGTCAGGCCTGCCTTGTTCAGGGCATCAAAGATCGTTCCGCTCGGGACCGATGCGACGGGATCCCCCGAGTCCAGCCCCCTGTTGAACCCTCCGTAGCCGGTATTGATCGCCCATATTCTCTGGAGATAGTCGCTGATCATTCCCTGGAACGACATGGGATGTCCTGCTATGGAAGGTACGATGTCGAGATAAAAGTTCGTATCGAGTGCAAACTGACCGGCCAGTGCATGCGTGTTGGGTGTGGTGAATCCTACCCCATAGCTTTGGCATCCGTATGACAATGGTAATGAAGTGAATGCGTCAAAGCTGCCTGCTGCAAAATACGGGCAAGGTATGGGCTGACCGCCTGCCTGAGTGCCGAGGTCCCCGAATTCCATGTCAAACGTCTTGTTTTCCCTGAGGATGTAGACAACATGCTGTATGTGCGACCATGCACTTAAAATATCGGCAGGGACAGCAGGATGTGCAGGCTGGACGAAGTCATTGGCAAGCACCTGCTTTGTGTATACTGCAAGCTGTCCGGCCGACGGCTGGGGTATATCAGATACAGACCCGAACACAAACCAGACATATTTTGACATGTCAAACTCCTCGCTCGCAGTCGCCGGTGCAAACGGCCCGTGTTCTATCCCATACATGTTTGATACAAAGATATGATTGTTCGCGTTATCGAATGCCACGCCGGACGGATATGAAGCAGTCGGTATTCTTCCGGTGACCTGGTCAGTAGCGGTATCGATGACGGCGATCGCATTATCGGCACCCATGGACACATACAGGTATTTACCGTCTCCCGAAAGCGCAAGGTTGTTCGGTAGTCCTCCTATGGTGGGTTCGCTGATAAACATGGCGAGGGATATCGTGCCGGCCACCGTGTTGTTTGACGTGTTGATGACACTGACCGTGTCGCTGAGCGTATTTGCGACGTACATCTTACTGCCGTCCAATGACGAGATAATTGCAGCAGAACCTACCTGGTCTAACGGTATGGTCGTTATGGTAGCAGGGGTGCCTGAAATCGAAAACACCGTAACATTTCCCGCACCGGTGCTGGATTGGCGGTTGCACACGTATGCCTCTTTCCCGTCCGGTGTTATGGCTATTGCCCAGGGGTAAAGCCCCCCGGTCTTCAAGGTAAAGGTCTGCATGCCTGTTGCGAGGTTAATCATGGAAACCGTTTCACCGGGATACTGGCTGCCATTCGTGTCGTACGCAACATTATTTGCCGTAATTAAGGTGTCGCCGGTTACCGCTATTCCAGCCGCCGTCGGCCAGAGCTGGATGTCGGCGGAGCCGAACGTTGACGTGATATAGGGCTGGAGCGGTATGGCCTGCTTCAAACTGAGACTGCGGTTTGCACCTATTCCCACATCGAGTACAAAGCCTCTCTGTGCAGTTATGGCGGTTCCGCCTATGCCGGGAACATACACATCGGTTCCCGAGCTATTGACCGCCATCCCGTCGAAACTTTCGTACCCGAGGGGCTTGAGGGATAGGCTGGATTCGATGGTACCGGTCACGGCGTCGATAGCGGTTATCATATGGCTCCTGCTAGCCACATAATTGTCCCATCCCGTGCTCAGCACCAGTGCTGTCTTTCCGTCCGGTGTTACGGTGATTTCACTCGGCATGGGGATGCTCTTTCTGTCGGCCCCTATCTGGACGCCCGCAGGGGTCAACACGAATCCGTTGGCACCGTGCATGACGGCGGACGGTGCCGGTGACGGCGAAGTTTTCTTTGGACTGCCGCACCCTCCGGCCAGGAACAGGGCGATAAGAAACAAAAACGAATATACGGATACACCTGATCTCTTCACCACGCTATCCTCCCTTTATTTATTCACCGTCTCAAGTTTTATCTTGCCGGTAAACCGTTCTATATTGGTTATCTGTATTTCGATCTTCTGTCCGATCTTGAAGGTGCGTCCGGTTTTTTTACCCACGGCTATATGACGTGCAGTGTCCGAGTAAAAATAGTCATGGGGTATGTCTTCGAATGCGAGGAAGCCGTCTATAAAGAAGTCTTCTATCTCCACGAACAATCCCGATCCCGTAATGCCGCTGATGTAGCCTTGCAGGGGCATGTTCTGTTTTTCCAGGAGCATCTTCGCCGTCAGTATTTTATAGAGGTCCCTTTCGGCATCCATGGCCTTCCTCTCTGTTTCCGACGAGTGCTTCGCAATGTCTTCCAGTTTCGATGTCCACATCTGGGCACGCTTTTTTGACATGCTGTGCGTGAACAGGTCCCGCAATAACCTGTGGACCGTAAGGTCAGGATACCTTCTTATGGGAGAGGTGAAATGTGTATAGAGATCGAACGCCAGTCCATAATGGCCTATATTCGCGACATCATACTTTGCCTGCATCATGGAGCGAAGGAGCGTATAATTGATTACCTTCTCAAGCTTGGTGTCTTTTACTTTGTCCAGAATATTTTGAAGCGACAGAGAATCGAATTTCTCGAATGCGGGTATTTTCAACCCGAGGTTATGCACGAACAGGTAGAACTCGTACAGCTTGTCGTGGTCGGGCTGCTCATGTATCCGGTAGATGAAGGGGTGAGAATCTGATGTGCCATAGGTAGCGACTACCCTGTTCGCCTCAAGCATAAATTCCTCTATAAGGATATGGGCAATGTTCCTTTCCTTTTTGGAGATGGACTCGGGCGCGCCGAATTTGTCGACCGTCAGTTCTATGTCCGGCAGGTCAAGATCGAGACTCCCGTTTTTCAGCCTCTGTTCCCGCAACAGGGAGGCAAGCTCCCGCATGACCTGAAGGTTGTTCTGCAGCTCGCCTTCGATGGTTGTGGATCTGTCTTTATGTTCGAGGATATCTTTGACCGACGTATAGGTAAGCCTTGCAGAGCTCCTGATAACACTCGGATAGATGCTGTAGCTCGATCGCCTGCCGCTTTTGTCATACCTGATCTCCGAGGTAAGAGTCAGCCTGTTTTCATACGGCTTAAGACTGCAGAGATCGTTGGAGAGTTCCTCGGGAAGCATCGGTAAGACCTTGCCCGGGAAATAGACGCTGGTACCCCTCTCGAAGGCATCGATGTCCACGGGATCGTCCATTTTAACGTAGTGGCTTACATCGGCTATAGACACGTAAAGGGTGTACCCGTTTGCTGTTTTCTTTACAAACACCGCATCATCGAAATCTTTCGCATCGTCTCCGTCGATGGTAACGATAGGCAGGGCGGTCAGATCATGCCGTGCCGAGCGCTCCGCGTTGCTGAGGTTGTACTTCAGGGATGCTGCATGCTGGGACGCGTTTCTGCTGAACGCCGAAATCAGGTTATGTTTTGCAATGACCAGCTTGAGGTCTATGTCAGGTGTGGTGTCGTTGCCGAGCCTTTGAAACAGTCTCGCCTTGCGGTTGCCCCTGTCATCGTTTATCAGCTCACATTGCACGACCTCTCCCTCGTTCAAGCCACGTGTGCCTTTTTCAAACGGCAAAACAAACGTGATGTGCTTGTCGAGCGGTGAACAGAAAAGCTGGCCGTGTTCCCTCTCTACGGTTCCAACGATGTATTTCATGTTCCGCTGCACTATTTTCAGCACCTTTCCTTCATACAATTTCCCGTCATGCGTGCTGACGCTGATCATGACGGTATCACTGTGTATCGCCCCGTTGAGATATTTTGGCGGTATAAACACGTCCTTTGGCATATCGGTGCTGACAAAACCATATCCATCCGGATGTACAAACAATGTACCTTGCTTTTTAAAACCCTTTGTGTTTTTTCTTACAATTTTCATACCTCAATGCTATAGCATAGATACGGGATTGTGCAAATGATAAAAAATACGATAAAGATTATACTCGCGTCGTCCTCTTCGAGGAGAATGACCATGCTGCAGGGAATTGGCCTGAAATTTACATCGAGAGAATCTCTCGTAGAAGAAACGATGCCGCGGTTATCAACCCGCGTGCATGGACAGCCGGGTGCACACGCGGTTTCTCTTGCACGCATGAAGGCGGATGATGTCGGACAAGGGGAAAAGGGACACGCCCTTATAATAGCTGCCGATACGATTGTCGTCATGGGCAGCAGGATTATAGGAAAGCCGTCGGGCAGGAAGGATGCGGAAAAGATCCTCGGGCTTCTGAGCGGTAAAACACACAGGGTCATAACCGGTGTTTGTATCTTGAAGATACCGGAACAGGTGCGGTTAACGTTTTCGGTGACGACGGATGTTACCATGCTCAGGATGACGGATAGGGACATCCGGTGGTACATAAAAACGGGCGAGCCGATGGATAAGGCAGGTGCTTACGGCATCCAGGGGATCGGAGGAGTTTTTATTAAAAAGATTCAAGGCTCGTATACGAATGTGGTAGGGCTGCCGCTTCCGGAACTGATCGGGGCATTAAAAAGACTCAAGGCAATCGAGATCGGTTGATCTATTCGAACGGGGCCTTCCATTTTGAGTGAAGGTACAGGATGACGATGATTGCTATCACAAACGGAAGTGCGATGATGAACAGGTATTCGAAGTCTTTTGCATATCTCAATACGCGGTCGATATCGCTTCCCATGAAATAACCCGCACCGATCCAGATGGGTATGTCCAGCAGACCGGCAATTGCATCCGTGATTATGAACTTGCTGCGCTTTGTACCCATGATGCCTGCAGAGAGAAACACGGCCAGTCTCAATCCGCTGACGAAACGGGCTATGAATATGGCCTTATTCCCATGTTTGCCGTAAACATGCTCAACCTTCTGAAGCCCGGCGTCGCCTATAAAACGCCTGATAATGTTGTGTCCCTTCACACCTTTTGCCCATCCCCTGCCTATGTAAAACAAGATGAGATCACCGCCCATGACACCGAGGAAATCGACAGGACCGGTAAAATAAAGGGATGTCAATCCTTTATAGGCAATATATCCCGATATGACGAGCAGCACCTCTTCGGGGATCGGCAGGCCGAGGCCGCACAGCAGCAAGAGGATAAATGTTGCTATATAGGTAAAATGTTCGGCGTACTGTATCAGTAGTTCGGTTCCCATGGGCTAATTCAAGCGTTTTCTTTAATGGGTTTTTACGGCATTCTTTTTTATGAATTCGATATGTTTCGATACCGCCTCTTTCCCTCTCCTGATGAGCAGCGGTATCTTGTCAAAATCGAACTGACCTATATCATGCACATCGGGGCTTATGACCACATCCGCGAACTTAAGCCTTTCCATGCGCGTCTCGTTTATCATAATGTGTATACTCTTTATGATGACGTCAAAAATATTGCCCGGTTCTTTTTTAAAGGTCTCCTGATCGACGAGGTCGACGCCGATGATAAAGTCTATTGCGTTCATCTTGAGTATCTGGCAGGGAACGTCCGCAAGGAGCGAACCGTCCACGTAGAGCTGGTTGTCGATACGTACCGGTACAAAAATACCGGGAATGGCGCTGCTTGCCATGACTGCTTCTGCAACAGGGCCGCGGGTAAACGGATAGGGCTTACCGGTTATAAGATTAACGGCAGGAATGACCAGCGGTATCTTTGCGTCTTCGATTTTTGCATCGCCGATGAAGCTTTTGATAAGTTTTCCAATGCCTTCTGTAGAGGCGAGTCCCATCCTCGGCAGCCGCAGTTTGAATATGTCGGACATCCGGAGTTTTTCTGCAGAGGATTTAATGTCCTTTAAATTTATACCGAAGGCATACAGTGCAGCGATTAAGCTTCCGGCAGATGTCCCTGCAATGGCGTCTATCTTTATCCCTTCTTCTTCGATTGCCTCGAGTACGCCTATATGTGCCGTACCCCATACGACACCCCCGCCGAGGGCAATGCCGATGCTTTTTGCTTTGTCCTTTTTTATAAAGGATTGCAGTTTTTCAAGTATATTTAAATTTGCCATATTCAACACCTTTCAATAAAACCTCTCTATATGTACATGCTTATAATAGTAATGGATAATCTGCCGGTAGTTGTATCCTTTTTTAGCCATACCATAAGCTCCCCATTGGCACATGCCCACCCCATGTCCAAATCCTCTGCCGCTAAAAAATATTTTATTATTTTTAACCTGTATCCAAAACAAAGTACTTCTCAATTTATCATACCCTAAGACTCCGCGAAGGGTGACGCCGTCGAGGTCGATGTTTCCCCGGTTGGTGATGATCCGGGCAGTCATTACCCTTTGTGTCCTGCTCCTCTTCAGTATTTTGAACCCGTATACAGCCGACAAAGTGTAGCCCTTTATAATCAATCGGTCTGCAAGAGATTTGAACCCGATCGTATACTTCCAGTTGAAGCCGGGCGCGATCCTGCAAAAATTACATTTTACGGCACGCAGGTACGGATATTTGTATCCGATCGCATCCTCGGAGTTTTCCGTTTCCCCGCCGCAGATGGAATGGTACATCGCGAGTATAGGCTTACCCCCGTAGGTTATGATCTGCCCCCGGGTTGCGTTCACCGCTTCCCATCCCTTGCTGTCTTCGGAATCGACTCCGGTGTACACCTGGTCCATGACCCCGTTCTCCATGTCGAAGTATTGGTCGAGGTGCTTCGACTTCTGCCATAATGCGTATGTCCGGGCGACCACGGCCTGTGCTTCGAGTGCTTCCAGGGGCCAATTATGCGGCATCTCTGCATTTACAAGCCCGGCGACATAAGATTCGAGATTGATATCATTGACGACGATGAGATGCCCGTTGTCTGTGTTGGCTATCTCAAGGTGTCCTCTCAATAATGTGCCGTTTATTCGTACCACACCCCCCGAGAAGATGAGGGTTACCATGCGGGCAGGATACACCGCCTTGTTTACCATGATGCCGTTGCGGGCGGCAGATATGATGATATACGAAATGCCGGGGTTCCTGAATATGTATAAATTCCTATAGGTATCGATAAGCTGAAGGTCCCTGCCCTCTATGTGCAGGGTTGAAACGTCATGAAAGACCTTGACCCGTACCGTAGGTATGGCGGTGCCGGATGAGCCGTATTGCGGTACGAGCAATATAAGAAGCAGAACCGAACCAAAAATAATAAGTTTCTTTTTTGCATGTTTGAACATTTTTAATACCTACATCAATAAGGGGCAATGTTGCAATATTTTTATTGAATGTTTTGCTGATTTAAGTATATAATTAAAATATGGCAGGGTTAAGCAATTCCGGACATATAGATAACCCTCAATTCGTAGCTGTGCTAAGGAATATTGCAACGACGAAATTAGAGGGTATCATGAGAGTGGAAGCGGGCAAGTTTAAAAAAGAATTATATTTTAAAAACGGCCTGCTCGTTGGCGGAAGGTCTAACATTTTGAAAGAGACGTTCGGCAGGGTGTTGTTTGAGAATGGGCTGATAAGCCAGCCCGATTATGAAGATTCCCTGAAAGAGGTCCTCGAGAAAAAGAAGCGGCACGGGACGGTTTTGCAGGAAAGAGGGCTTTTGCCGATCAACATCAACGATGCCCTGAAGCTTCAGCTTCGCATGAGATTTGTGTATACCTTCAGTATGAGCGACGGTGCGTTTCATTTCCGGGAGACCGCGCTTCCCGAAAATATCGTCTCTCAGTTTTCCATGTCATTGTTTAATCTTATTGTCGAAGGCGTGAAGATGCATCTGCCCAAGAGCGTTTTGCTCGAATTCACGAACAAGAACGCTGAAACGACATACGGGAAGGGTAAAGAACAGTATGACCCGACGCTGTTCAGCCTGACGCAAACCGAATTAAACCTTCTTTTGAAAATGACATCGGATAGGACGCTCGGTCAGATTTTAGCGGGCGTACAGATGAAACAGGAAGAAGCTGCAAGCCTTGTGTATTTATTCCTGGGGATGGGGTTTATCGAGGACAAAAAGCAGAAGGAGACCGAGGCCGGGATGGAAGAAGAAAAAGTCAAGTTCAACGAGGAACACCGGAAATTGATCGAAGAGTTCAAAGACAAGCTCGATGAATTAAAAGAGAAAAATTATTACGAGTGCTTTCATGTCAATCAACAGGCGAACAGTGCAGCGATAAAAAAGGCTTACTTCGTGCTTGCAAAACAATATCATCCGGATCATTTTTTCGATTATCCGCCGGAGATAAAGGAGGCTGCATCCGATATATTTACGATTGTTACCACCGCATACGAAACGCTGACCAACGACGAAGAGCGTCAAAAATACGATGAATACCTCAAGTCCGGGAAAAAGCAGATCGAGAACAACGAAGCGGATAAAATCGTAAAGGCCGAACTCCAATTCCAGAAAGGCCAGATCCTCCTGAAAACAAATAACATCAAAGAGGCCTATGAAAACTTCAAGTGGGCCGTTGAGTTGAATTCAACGGAGGGTGAATACTTCTCGTACCTCGGATGGTCTATATTCCGTTTAGACCCGAACTCGGAAGAAGCAAGGGCAAAGGCATTGGAATATATAAAGCGGGGGCTGCAGCTCAACAAGGAGCATGATTCGGGTTATTACTTTCTCGGCAGAATATTGAAAGTGAAGGGCGAGGAACAAAAAGCGCACGAGGCATTCAAGACGGCGTACGCCAAAAATCAGCAGAATATAGATGCCTTGAGGGAAATAAGGGCTTTTGAACTCTCCCAAAAAGGCCAAAAGGGAGTATTCAAAAAATTCTTTAAGTAACGGAGGAAGAAACGCATGATTCAGAAAACAGAATATATATGGATGGACGGCAAGCTGGTAAAATGGGATAATGCCAGGGTGCACGTATTGACACATTCCCTGCACTATGGCGTAGCACCATTCGAAGGTATTCGTGCCTATGCCTCGGACAACGGAAAGTCCGCGGTATTCAGACTCGATCAACATGTGGATAGATTTTTTGATTCCGCCCATATAATGCTGATGGATTATCCTTACTCAAGGCAGGAGATCAAAAATGCCATTGTGCAAACGCTGCAAACAAACAAACTCAAGGCAGGCTACATAAGACCGATTGCATTTTATGGTTATGGGGACATGGGACTTTATGTCGAAAACAATCCGGTTCAGATAGTCATAGCAGCATGGCCATGGGGGGCTTATCTCGGAGATGAAGGCCTGAAGAACGGTATCAGAATAAAGATCTCGTCGTATGTCCGGTACAATGTGAATGCCGCCATGAGCAAGGCAAAGATCGGCGGGTCTTACGTAAATTCGATCCTTGCAAAAAAAGAATCGAAACTGGCGGGTTATGACGAGACGATACTGCTCGATGACGAAGGGTATGTGGCAGAGGGCAGCGGGGAAAACGTATTCATCGTTAAGAACGGTGTCCTCAAAACACCGCCCCTGACATCCATTTTGTCGGGCATAACGAGAGCCACGATTATCCAGCTTGCACAAGAGAGCGGTATCCCCGTCGAGGAGGTCCGGTTTACCAGGGACGAGCTTTATATTGCTGATGGCGCATTTCTCAGCGGTACTGCGGCGGAGATTACGCCGATACGCGAGGTGGATGACAGAAAGATAGGTACAGGAAGGCCCGAGAAAATCACCCAGCGTTTACAAAAAAAATTTTTCGATATCGTAAGAGGAAAAGATAAACGGCATAAAGACTGGCTTTTCTATTACAAGGTATGACTGTATCGCATAAAATCTACCGGTATGCATTCATCCTTGTAAGCATTCTGGCTATCGGTATTGCCGGATTCATGTATATCGAGAAGTTCAGCTTTATCGAAGCCCTCTATACGACAATCGTTATCTTGAGTACCGTCGGGTATAGCGGAGGGGCGCGCCCCCTCGATCCGAAAGGCGAACTGTTCGCCGTTTTTATGATTGCTATCGGTATAGGTTTCGTTACCTATGGCGCAGGCGGTTTGTTTAAAGCCATCATTGAAGGAGAATTAAAAAGGACCATCGGGAGGTTTCGCGTGACAAAGGCAATAGAAAATCTGAAAGATCATTATATCCTGTGCGGACTGGGCAGGATCGGCTCCATAGTTGCGAATAAACTGAAGGCCGGTAACGTACCGTTTATAGCCATAGACAAGGACCCGGCTATCGTGAATATTATAGATACGAACGATTATCTGTTTCTTCAGGGAGACGGTACGGATGAAGGAATATTAAAGAAGGCGGGTATCGACAAGGCAAAAGGTCTTATTGCCGCTATGGCAAACGACTCCGATAACGTCTATACCGTTCTTACGGCACGGGACTTGAACCCGTCCCTGTATATCATCTCAAGGGCAGGGGAGAGCTCGTCAATTTCCAAGCTCTACAAAGCAGGTGCCAACCGGGTAATATCGCCCTATATCATAGGCGGGGAGAAGATTGCCCAGAGCGTTATCAAGCCCAATGTCATAGACTTTATGGAGTTTGCAACCGCAGAAACCAATTTCGAGCTGAAGATAGAAGAACTCATGATTCAGGACGGTTCCGAGCTTCATGGTAAGACGGTCGAACAAGCAAAAATACGCCAGCTTCATGATATTACCATTATTGCGGTCAGGAAGCCCGGCGGAGAATTTATCTACAATCCGTCGCCGCATTTTCTATTAAACAAAAATGACATACTGATTGCTGTGGGACATCCGGAGGCAATAGAAAAATTCGAGCGGCTTACCTCGCCGAAGCATACGAAGTAACCACTGTCCTTACCTCTGCAACTGCTCGAAGCGTCCGTTCCTGACCTGCCATATGACATAGGGGCTGTGGACAACATCTCCTTTTTTGTCGAATTCAATAGTGCCGAGTGCCGTATCGAAACGGTGCGAATGAAGGTACGATATAATGACGGACGGATTCGAAGAACCGGAATCTTTTATTGCCGATAACAGGACAGTGGCTGCAACATAAGCATATACGGAATACGGACCGGGTTCCCCGTAAAGCTTCCGGTAACTTTCGATAAACTGTTTTGCCGATGGTACCTTATTGATATCCGGACCGAATGTCGCATACACCTTGTCGGAAGCACTGCCCGCTATCGTTATAAACTCGGGACCCATGATGCCGTCCCCGCCCATGAACAGGGCCTTTATGCCGAGCTGGCGTGCCTGTTTGACAAGCAACCCTCCTTCGGGATAAACCCCGCCGAAGTAGATCAGATCCGGCCTTTGCGCCTTTACATTTGTGAGAACCGCGTGGAAGTCTTTGTCCCCCTGGATGATGGTGCCGTAATAGACGACTTTGCATTTTTTGCTCAGCCATCTTCTGAACTCGTCCGCGAGGCCCTGGCCATAGGTGGTTTTGTCCTGAATGATCGCTATTCTCGAGAGTCCGAGCGTTTTACAGACAAAATCAGCGGCAACCCGTGCCTGCTGATCGTCCCTGCCGCATACACGGAACACGTTATCAAACCCCTGTTCCGTAAGCAGGGGGCTCGTGGATCCGTGGGAGATCATGGGAATACCGGCCCTGTGATAAACCGCAGAAGCGGGTATTGAGCAATTACTGTTAAAATGGCCGATAACACCGGCAACGCCATCCGTAACAAGCCTGTTTGCAACGGCTACAGCCTGCCGCGGATCGTGCTGGTCGTCTTCAACGATAAGTTCTATCTTCTTGCCCAGCACGCCGCCCTTCTGGTTCCATTCGCTGACAGCCAGCTTTACCCCGCGCCGTTCGTCCCTTCCGAAAACGGACTGGTCTCCGGTCATCGGTCCTGCAACGCCTATCCTGATAACGTTTGATTTGTGGGTGCAAGACTGCAGCAAGCACAAGAGCAAAACAATCCATATATATTTTCTTATCATTCTCCTGCCTCCGTTAGTTACCCTTTTAATGAATGAAGGCGTGAATAGTCACGCAAGAGGTTATTAGTAGATGACATTATAACAGAAATGGTGTAAACAATCCAATGAAAGAAATAATCTCTACAGGAGGAAGAAGTATGCGGAGTTTACAAAGGATGATGTATGCGGGATTGACTGTGTTCCTGATGGTATTGTTCCTGTCTCCCGTGAGAGTTGTTGGTGACGAAAGTGTCAAACTTTCTTCTCCTCCCTTGCCGCCCAAAGCGCTCGAAGGGTTGAGCGTTACCGATATTGCCAGCCTTGAAGCGGGCAAGATAGTCGTTCTGAAACAGGATTCGGGCGAGGGGAAAAATAAAAAGTCCCTGATAATGGCATCCCTGTTGTTCGATCAGCCGATAAATAAGGTGTGGGACATGTTAAAGCAGACGGACCGCCAGAAAGAATACCTGCCGCACCTCAGGGAAGCGAAAATAATACAGGGCGATAATAACGGTAATATTACCGAATTCATGCTCAAGATAATGTTTTTTAATATCAGGTACCGGGTGGACCACAAATTTAACAACGCTGCGTACAGGTTATCATGGCACCTCGATCCAAACTACAAAAACGACCTTAAAGAGCTTTATGGATACTATCATCTTTATAAGGTCGACGACACACATACGCTTGCACGCTACGGAAGCAAGGTCGATATCGGCCTGCTTGTCCCCGGATTTATTGAAGATGCTCTGACGCGCAAGGACCTGCCAACTGCTCTTGGAAATGTGAAAAAATGGGTAGACTCGGGCGGGACCTTCAGAAAGAATGAATAAGAGGATCTTCCGGGGATTTCGGGAGGATAATCGTTCATCATGAAACAGGTGGCTGTCGTTGATCTCGGGACCAACGCCATGAGGCTTGCGATCGGGCAGGGAACGGCCGGTCATTACGATCTGGTGAACTATATCCGGTATCCGAACAGGCTCAGTGAGGGTATGTTTGCGGACGGTATGCTGAAACAGGCGGCTATAGAAAGAACGCTCAACGGACTTTTAGAGATACATTCCGTAATAAGTGCATACAGGATTGACAGGCTGCGTTTGATATCCACAAGTGTGTTGAGGACCGCAAAGAATTCGGATTATTTTTTGCACCTCGTCAAGGAAAAAACGGGATTCGATATTGAGATCATATCAGGTAGTGAGGAAGCACGGCTTATCCATACCGGTGCCGTAAACGGTATAGCTATAGAGGGTAAAAGGGCATTGGTCATCGATATCGGCGGGGGCAGTACCGAGTTGTCCGTGGGTGGTCCGGAGACTATAGAGCTGGCTGTGTCGATAGAGAATGGAGCTGTCAGATTGAAGGAAAGGTTCATTACTCATGATCCGCCGTCTGCAAAAGAGTTACGGGCGATCGGGAGGTCCATTGATGATGATTTCAACGGCATCCTGAAACATATCGGGGGGTTAAAACCGCAGGTACAGATCGGAGTGCCCGGCAATATAGGGACCATTTATAATACCCTCAAACCTTCGGACGGTCTGCGGATGGGGGATCTCAGGATATTCTATGATAAACTATGCCTGTTGAAGGTTGACGGGATTAAAACTATGACAGGTCTTGAAGAGGATAAGGCGGATATTCTTTTACCGGGTCTTATCATTCTGATGAAGATCATGGAAGGGACCGGCATGGATAATTGCTATGTATCCCAGAAGGGACTGCTCCACGGCATCATGATAAACCTCTTTGCACGCTGATCGGGTTAGCCGGCCTTCATGATAACCGGAGCGATGTACCTGTAGACGATAGGGACAATGAGCGGATACAACCCCCACATGAGCGAAATAACCACCAGCACCGATGCCTTGCTTCTGAATATCAGGAATTTGTTGTCCGGAAAATAAAACATATCAAGTCCGGATGCATTGCCGTACTCGTAAAGGAATCCGACGATGACACCCGCGGGATACCGCAAGTACCAGTGCATGCCGCTGACAAGGTATGAGAGTACCCCGAACACGAGCATTACCGCGAGTATGATATGGATGAGGAAGTTTTTTTTCGACGTGTATGTCCATAACTTGAATGTATAAGCGACTGCTTCCATAGCGAGCTGACCGATAAGGCATAAAGCCATAAATACCGCTAACTTTATCATCATAGAACCTCCTTATGGTTGTTGATGTCAGGGGTCCGGCATCCTGCTGTCCTCATAGAGATTGAAACAACTTGGCTGTTTTGTCAATCTATTATGTCTGCGAACTTTTTTGTTGCTTTGATTGTAAAATGTATTATGAAAACAAGAGGAGGTTATATATATGCAGCAGAACCAGGAACCCAAAAAGGAAGCAGGGATACAAATTCAGCTTGATGAAGCTACCGCCCAGGGTGTATACATAAATCTTGCACTTATAAACCATACAGAAACGGAATTCATACTCGATTTTGTTTATGTTCAGCCTCAATCGCCTCAGGGGAAAGTGAGAAGCAGGGTGCTGACAAGCCCTATCCACATGAAACGTTTATTGAGTGCACTGTCGGAGAACATGAAGAAATATGAGGAAAGATTCGGTGAAATCAAGCTGGCACAGGATCAGCCGGTACAAAAAATAGGATTTTTACAATAAATACATGATGAATATAAAAGATTCAATAGCTCATAATCTCGACACCGTAGACGGTTATATAAAGAAACTTACCTCCCATACGATACCGGCAATAGCCGAGATAAGCCAGCACCTCATTACGAGCGGCGGCAAGAGGGTACGACCGTATCTTGTCATATTGAGTTCCAGGATATTCAATGTCCCGGCAGAGAAGTTTACAAAGATTGCTGCTGCCATTGAGATATATCATTCCGCGACTCTTTTGCACGATGATGTTGTCGACAATGCCAAACACAGGCGCGGCACACCTTCTGCAAACGATATATGGGGCAACAAGAGCAGTATCCTTGTCGGAGATTATTTGCTTGCAACTTCCTCCTCCTTGATAGCGAACATGGGGAACCGGGAATTGCTCGGGCTGTTTATACGGGTACTCGGCCTCATGGCAGAGGGTGAGCTCGTCCAATTGAGGTTAAGCAGGGACACCGGGATTTCACAACAGGATTATTACACCATCATAAAGAAAAAAACGGCATACCTCATTTCGGCTGCCTGTGAAAGCGGTCCCATTATGGGAAAAGCTTCGGAAAAGCAGCAGTCCTGGATGAGGCAGTACGGGCTTCTGATAGGTCTTGCCTTTCAGCTTATCGATGATACCATAGACTATGTATCTTCCGGAAAGCTTTCCGGTAAAGATAAAGGGGTTGACCTGAAAGAAGGAAAGGTGACGTTGCCGATGATCGTGGCCCTGTCCAATGCCGATAAAAAAGAAAAGGCTTTGCTGAAGGCCGCACTTGCAAACTATAGCGAGGATAAGGATCTGTTTAAGCGGGTGTATAACATTATAGAAAAAAATCATGGATTTGAATATACAAAGAAAAAGGCCGAGAATTTTGCGAACAGGGCTTTACGGCTCCTTGACGGGCTCCCGCAATCTTTGGAGCTCGATGAGCTGAGAAAATTTACCCGGACAGTGGCTAAAAGAAAATCCTGATCACGAATCTACTATTTTTGCACATTTTGGAGGTTGAAAAATACTATGACTGAACAACAGGATAAGATTGTAATTGCGGATATCGAAGATGAAATGAAACGCTCGTATCTTGACTTTGCGATGAGCGTCATTATCGGGAGGGCACTGCCCGATGTCAGAGATGGATTGAAACCGGTACACAGGAGGATACTCTTTGCGATGCTCGATCTGGGGAACACCCATGACAAGCCGTATAAAAAGTCCGCAAGGGTCGTGGGAGATGTAATCGGTAAGTACCACCCTCACGGTGATGTGGCGGTTTACGATACCATCGTAAGAATGGCACAGGATTTCACCATGCGCTATACACTGGTCAACGGTCAGGGGAATTTCGGTTCTATAGACGGGGATCCTCCTGCAGCAATGAGGTATACGGAGGTCAGGATGCAGAGACTTGCAGGGGAGATGCTGGCCGACATCGACAAAGAAACCGTGGATTTTGTACCGAACTATGACAATACGCTTTCCGAGCCCTCGATACTGCCTGCAAAATTTCCCAATCTTCTGATTAACGGGTCCTCAGGGATCGCCGTTGGAATGGCAACGAATATACCACCGCACAATCTGACCGAGGTCATTCATGCTATTATATCACTCATAAAGAACCCGTCTCTGGGAATAAACGATCTCATGAAGTATATACCGGGTCCTGATTTCCCTACCGGTGCGTACATCACGGGTGCCGAGCAGATTAGAGAGGCTTATGCAACGGGGAAGGGTGTGATCAAGATGCGGGCACGGGTCATTACCGAGAAAGCGAGGGGAGACCGGGAAAACATCATCATAACGGAACTCCCGTATATGGTAAACAAGGCAAAACTTGTAGAGAAGATAGCCGAGCTTGTCAACGAAAAAGAAATAGAGGGAATCAGCGATATCAGGGACGAATCGGACCGGGAAGGCATGAGGGTGGTCATAGAACTGAAGAAAGACGAATATCCCGAAATAATCCTCAATAAATTGTATAAGCATACGCAGCTTGAAGAATCCTTCGGCATTATCCTGCTTGCCCTGGATCACGGCAGGCCTGTCATAATGTCGCTCAAGGACATTCTCGTCAAGTTCATAGAATACAGGAAAGAGGTCGTTACCAGAAGGTCCATTTTTGAATTGCGGAAGGCCGAAGAACGCCTCCATATACTCGAGGGTCTCAAAAAAGCAATAGAGAACATAGATGAAGTCATAGCAACGATAAAAAAATCGAAGAGCACCCCTGAGGCAGAGGCCCACCTTATCAAGAGGTTCGAGTTCTCGATAGTACAGGCAAAGGCGATCCTTGAAATGAGGCTTCAGCGGTTGACCGCCCTTGAAACAGAAAAATTAATCTCGGAATACAGGGACACGGAAAAAGACATCAAGAGGTTGAAACGGATACTATCGGACGAGAAAGAACTCACGGGTATCATCGTGTCGGAGCTTGAAGAGATACGGGAGAGATACGGCGATGAAAGAAGGACCGAGATCATCGGTCAGTCAAAAGACATAAACGTCGAAGACCTTATAGCGGACGAAGACATGATAGTTACCATCAGCAGCAAAGGATATATAAAGCGCAACCCGGTCAGCCTGTACAGGGTACAGAAGAGGGGCGGCAAAGGTAAAACGGCATCCGGTATAAAAGAAGAGGATTTCATCGAGAATTTGTTTGTGGCGTCCGCACACAGCTCTATTCTCTTCTTTACCGACAAAGGCAAGGTATACTGGCTGAAGGTTTACGAGATACCCCAGGCCGGCAGGGCTTCAAGCGGTAAACCTATTGTTGGGCTGATCAACCTGCAGGAAGGCGAGAAACTGACCACGTACGTGCCGGTAAAAGACCTTTCAGAGCCTTTCTACCTTCTCATGTCTACACGGAAAGGGTACCTGAAAAAGACGGCGCTCTCCATGTACGCAAATCCAAGAAGCGGGGGCATTATAGCTATAAATCTCGAAGAGGATGACCGGCTGGTCGATGTAAGGCTTACCGATGGAAAACAGGAGATAATTCTCTCGACAAAGCGGGGTATGGCAATACGCTTTCCGGAAACACAGATCAGGACCGTCGGAAGGGCTGCATACGGTGTCATAGGTATTACCCTTGATAAAGATGACGAGATAATAGCCATGGATATGCTCGAGCAGGATGCTACCGTGTTGACGGTGACCGAAAACGGATACGGTAAAAGGACGAAAATAGCCGCTTACAGGTTACAGAGGAGGGCGGGTAAGGGGATCATCAATGTAAAAATCACGCCCAAAACAGGCGATGCTATTTCCGTTATAAAAGTACAGGACAACAACGATATCTTTATCATAACGAACACGGGGAGAATGATACGGCTCGGCGTGAAGGATATATCCATCATTGGAAGAAATACACAGGGCATCAGACTTATACAGCTCGAACCCGGAGAAAACGTTTCAAAAGCCGTACGCATTGCAGAGACCGAAGAAAACAATGATGACGTTTCCGGAGATGAAGGACCCGGAGCCCCAGCGGAGGAATAAGAGTATAATGAAATCATCCAGCCGCATACCTGCTATCAAGCTCATGGTCATTACCGTGCTGATTGCCGGTGGTATTTACTACGGTATATCATGTTTCAGGGACAGACCGGAACACCTCTATTCAAAGGCGATCGACGCTGCTGCCAACGGCAATGTGGAAACTGCAGAGAATATCTATAAGTTGATCATAAAAAGATATCCGAACAGTTCTGTAAGAAAAGATGCACTCTACCAGCTCGGTTTGCTGGAATATCTCTACTTGAACGACTATACGACAGCACTCGAGTATTTTTACGACCTTGTGTACACCTATCCGCACTATAAACACACGTTCGATGCTTATATGTACATAGCCCAGATATACCAGGAGAAGCAGCATTTGCCTCAGAAAGCTATAGAAGTATATGAGAAACTTCTGGGCAGCACCAGTTCGGAAGAGTACCTGAAACAATTGCTGCCGAGACTTGCGTCTGAATACGAAGGTGAGGGCAATATACCGAAAGCAATCAGCATCTATGATAAATTATTAAAGCTTTACCCGAAGCCGCCCGCGTCATATCTGTATGAATTTGCCTATTTGAATTATCTTGCAGGGCATTATAGCGATGCCGTCAAGGATTTTCAGAAGATAAGCCTGCTTTATCCACAGAGTTCATACGAGTTTTCGGCACAGCTTGCAATAGCGGACTGCTATGAGGAAACCGGAAGGTCCGAGGAAGCCCTGTCTTTGTTGAATGGCTTGAAATCGCAGTATCCGTCCGAAACATCGATCATCGGTGTAAAAATAGACAGTATCACACATCGGCTGAAGAACAAGAAGAAGTGACTGCCGGTTACCGGCAGCACTATCGTTTTGGGTTTATACCCTTTCTGCAAACTCACCGGTGAGGTCGACACCAACAGCATCCGTGATCCGGACCTTTCTGAATTTCCCTTTCGCAGGTCTGCCGGAACCGTAGATCATGACGTATCCGTCTATCTCGGGTGCAAAGAACCATGGCCGTGCAAGTGTCACCGAAGGGTCCGAAGGGTCGGTCCCTTCGATAAGAGCATCATAGATTTTACCGATAAAGCCGGCGGACGCTTCGTTCATTATCTTGTGTGCGATCTCGTTCATTCTATTCAGCCTCTCAAGGATGACTTCCCCGGGTACTGTGCCCTTCAGCCTCGATGCAGGAGCCGGCTGCTCATTGGAATAGGGAAATACGCCGATACGGTGGAACGCATATTCATCGAAGAAAGCCAGCAATTCGTTGAAGTCATCGCCGGTTTCTCCGGGGAAGCCGACGATAACCGTTGTTCTGAAAAAAGGTTCGCGGATGTGTTTTGCCACGCGTTTTACGATCTTTTTTATATCATCCGGCGTTGTCGACCTGTTCATGAGCTTCAATATGCGGCCCGATATGTGCTGGATAGGCATATCGAAGTATTTGACGATTTTTTCGCTGTTCGAAACGAAGGAGAGGAAGTCTTCGGAGATATGGGAAGGGTAGAGGTAGTTGAGCCGGATCCAGTTGAACCCGTTGATTTTTTCAAGTTCGGCAAGGAGGGATATCAGTTCCTTTTGTCCCCGGTCAATGCCGAAATTCATGGTATCCTGGGCTATGAGATTCAATTCGACAGCTCCTCTGTCTGCAAGTGCCTTTGCTTCATCTATGATGTCTTTGCGCTGCCTGCTTATCATCTTTCCTTTGATAAGGGGGATTACGCAGTAAGAACACCTGTTGTTGCATCCGTCGGAGATCTTCATATAGGCAGAATAGGTGTTGCGATATGCAACCCTTTCCAGTTTCTCCGGATACGAAGTGAACGGCGTTTTTTGGATGAATTCTTTTTTTTGCGGATGGTTGAGCAGGCTTGGAATGTTTTCGAAACCGGAAACGCCGACGAAAAGATCTACCTCTTTCAATTGAGAGGACAGCTTTTCCCCGAAGCGCTGTGCGAGACAGCCCGTCACGACAACCTTTTTGATAAGCCCTTCCTGTTTCGCCTTGATCGATTGCAGGATCGCATCCAGAGACTCGTCAATCGCATCCTTAACGAACCCGCAGGTGTTTATGACGACTGTTTCTCCTTTTATGTTGTCCCATTCGACAGCGTACCCGGCTTTTTTGAAAGCTCCTGCTATCAGCTCGCTATCGACATCGTTCTTCGGACAGCCAAGCGGTATAATTGAAATACTCTTTTTGTTGGTCATGATGTTTTCAGCACTAGCCTGATGTCTTAGTGCCTTTTACCCGTTTTCTTCCTGTGCAGGAACCTATAGATCCGATCCTGCCAGTCTTTTGTAGAAGAAAGATAGGCAAAGTTGTCGGACGAATATAAACCGTATCTGGAGATGAGTTCATTCGTATGCTTGTTTACGGTTATTTTGGTCATGGAGAGTGCCTGCGGGCCCCCTTGCAGGATAAGTTCCGAAAGTTCATCGGCTTTTTGGAACAGTGCTTTTTTGTCCCTGACAACATAGTTAACCATGCCGATCCTTAATGCTTCGTCCGCAGTGACGTGCCTGCCGGTCAGCAGGAGATCCTTTGTGTGTCCAGCACCCACAAGACTTATGAGCCTGTACGTACAGCCCGAAGGCAATATTGCACCTATTTTAACCGCAGGGAACCCTATTTTTGAATTTACAGTCATAATCCGTATGTCCGATGACATTGCCAAACCGAATCCGCCGCCCAGGGCATACCCGTTGATGAGGGCGATGACCGGTTTGGGAAAATTAAACAGTCTGTCCATAGTGGACTCGAGAAGAGCAGCAAATCTCTTTGCAGCGGACGTACTCCCGAATTCGATAAGATCTTTGAGAAAAACGCCGGTCGAGAATGCCTTGCCGCCTTCCCCGGTTATGTATACGATTCTGTACGTTCTGCTGTCTTCCACGGCTTTTAATTTGCCGGCAAGCTCCGTGAGAAGAGCAGCATCGAATGCATTCTGCTTCTGCGGGTTATGTATGGTTATGAGAGCGGTATGCTTGTTGTGTTTATCCAGTGATATGGTTTTCATAGGGCAAAGCCGGCTGCATCATTGGCCCGGGCTATGGATAATCTCCGCATCCTTTGGCGGTGTAAAGGTAAAGAGAGTGTCCGGCATCGTGGTGTTCAGTTTTATGTTCTTGAAATCGATCTCCGTGACATTGTCGAATTTATCGACAACGACGCTCTTGAGAATCAAGTAATCCTTTTTATCCACGGCGAGCAATATCTTTGCAGGAGCGCCCTCGTAATATTTTTTCGGGGTAAGTTCGAGAGCGTACTCGTTTTTCGTGGTTAAAAGCGCTTTATTGCTGCTGAACTTGACATGAAAGTCCTCGAGGATCCTGCCCATACCCGTAAGAAAAGTCTGCGTTGGCTTGTACTTGAACGATTTTTCGAAATTTCCGATAATCACCTGGTGGTCTGATGGCATATAAAACCATATTTTTTTGCCATTGCTGACAATGAGCTGCTCTTTGGGGCTTTTATACTCCCACCGGATCTTGCCGTCCTTTTTCATATAAACGATGCCGTGGTCCCGTTCAGATATCGAAAGCGTTTTCATGCTTGCCGTCTGCACGAAGTTTGCCTCCATCGAGGAAGTCCTGTCATAGAGTGACTGAACTTTTTTTGCAACGGTATTTGCACTTATGGCTGCCATTGCATTGGAACACAGCAGCAGGGCAATGACCGTTAAGGTAAAAGTCTTGGTAAAAGTTTTGATATGTTTCATATACTCCTCCTTTGAGTAATGGGTGTTATTTCGATACGATGGTGTTTTTATTGGTGTTGTCTCCCCTTAAAATGATACCGTCCTTCTCCATTTTCTCGACCATGCGTGCGGCCCTGTTATACCCGACCCTGAGTCTTCTTTGGATCAGGGATATGGATGCAGAGCCGTTCTCCTTGATTATTTCTATGGCCTTCTCATAGAGTTCATCGGTCAATTCGTCGTCCGTGCCCATGTTGTTGAGATCCGGTTCTTCGAGGATCTCGATTTCATACGATGGTTTGCGCATCTTCTTGAGGTGTTCGGTAACCCGCATTACCTCGGTGTCCGACACGTAGGCGCCGTGTACCCGTATAGGCTGTGAATCGCCCGGGGCTATAAACAGCATATCCCCGGCACCGAGCAGTTCTTCAGCCCCGGATTGATCGAGGATTATCCTTGAGTCTGTTTTTTGCGGTACTTTCAGTGCTATCCTCGAGGAAAAGTTTGATTTGATCGTTCCGGTGATGACATCAACGGACGGCCGCTGGGTTGCGAATATAATGTGAATACCGGCTGCACGGGCTTTCTGGGAAAGCCTGATGATATATTCTTCTACCTCTTTCGGTGCTGTAAACATGAGGTCAGAAAGCTCGTCGATGATGATCACTATTTTGGGCATTTCACGGGAGTCCTCATCCTGAATCTTCTTTGACCGTATCATCTGGTTATAAACCGATATGTTCCTCGCGCCTGCCGTGTTGATTGTCCTGTACCTCCTGTCCATTTCCTCTGTTGCCCATCTGAGGATGTAGGTAGCCTTTTTGGGTTCTGTTATTACCTCATGAAGCAGGTGCGGTATGTCATTGTACGGTGAAAACTCGAGCATTTTCGGATCCACGAGGATAAACTTCAGTTCATCGGGTGTTGCCTTAAACAGTAAACTCATAATGATGGCATTCATGGTTACGCTCTTGCCGGAATTTGTGGAACCCCCTATCAGGAGGTGCGGCATCTTTGCAAGGTCAGTCACAACCGGCTCGCCTGTTGTATCGACGCCCAGACATATGGTAAGCAGGGACGTACTTTCCCTGAATTTCTTCGATTGCAGGACCTCCCGCAGGTACACGATCCTTCTCGATGCGTTGGGTACTTCTATGCCGACTGCAGCTTTATCCACGATATGCGGCTGAATGCGTACGCTGGGGACCTTCATTGCCAGTGCGAGATCATCCGAAAGGTTCATGATCTGGCTTACTTTGACTCCGGCAGCCGGTTCGAATTCATACATGGTAATGACCGGTCCGGGCCTGATGTTCGTTATCTTTCCGTTTACGTTGAAGTCCGACAGCTTTTTCTCAAGGGTTCGTGCATTGAACTGTAGTGAAGCGGTATCATACTCGATATCCCGCGCCTCGTATTCATCGAGCATCTGTACCGAAGGTTTCTTGAAGTCCCCGGGTATTGCTTTAAACAGTTCTTCCTGTACGGGTTCTTCCGGTTTTTTCACGCGTTCCGGATGCACTTCTTTCTTCTTTGGAGGCTGGATGATGATGTCGAGGGTTCTGTCCTTTATGCCTAATTTTTCCTTTACCCTTTTTCTCTTTTCTCTCCATACTATGATCTGGGTCTTTATTCGTTGGATGAGTTTCCCTGTGCCCACGATAACAGCGATCGTCAATCCTGCCGTGAACAAGATAAATTGCGTTATGGGCCTCCTGAACAAAAGCACCATGGAAATAAGGAGTACGGTTACGGCAATGACCGCTGTCCCGGTATTTCCGAGGTATGGCTGCAGCTTTGTGGTGAGGAAATAACCTATCCAGCCTCCGGTAGTTCTCATGGTTGAGCCCTGGGAGGACGCATGCAGTGCCGCTATGGTAAAAGACAGCGACAGGATAAACAAAACCAGCCCTGAAATGCGTGTCCACCGGTGTTTCCAGGTGTCCTTAAAAAGCATGGCAAAAAATATCATGATACCGAGTACACCGATGACATATCCCGATATGCCGAATATCACGAAAAGGAGTTCTGCGATGTTGGCCCCTATTTTACCACCCATATTATGGTAAAGGGCGCTGTGCACGTCGTTTAACCATGTTGCGTCGTGTGGATCATAAGACAACAGGCTTATCAGGAGGAATATGGAAACAGACAGGGTCAAGAGGGCAACGATGTCCTTTAAGATGACATTTTCTTTTTTGTTGTTGTTCGCCATCAGGATGCCTTTACCCTTCGTATATGGAGCGGAGAGATATTCATAATCTCCCGGTATTTTGCAACGGTCCTTCTCGCTATGTTTATGCCTTGTGTCTTCAGAATCCTTACAATATCCGTGTCCGAGAGCGGCTCTGACTGGCTCTCTTTTTCGATAAGTTCCTTGATCTTCTGCTTTACGAGTTTCGTGGAAAGCAGGTCTCCGTTGTCCGTTTTCAAGGAAGGACTGAAGAAATATTTCAACTCATAGATTCCCCATTGTGTCTGGACGTATTTCCCGTTTGTAACCCTCCCGACGGTTGTTTCGTGAACACCGATGTCAGTCGCTATGTCCTTTAAAACCATGGGTTCGAAGTATTGTTCGCCGTATTCAAAAAAAGACTTCTGCCGTTCAACGATGGCTTCTACCACCTTTTTTATGGTGTTTTTGCGCTGCTCTACTGCCTTGATCAGCCATCGTGCACCCTGGAGCTTTTCCCGGATGAATTTCTTTGCGGTATCATTGGCACCGGTTTGATCGAGCAATTTCCTGGCATAATAATCTGCGGCCTTAATCCTTGGTACGCCCTCTTCTATAAGTTCGACGACGAGTTTTTCTCCTACCTTGGTTACCATGACATCCGGTACAATATAGTTTTCCTCACCCGAGCTGTATGTGTTTCCGGGTTTCGGGTTCAGATGTTTAATGATCTCTGCTGCTGCCGTAACGAGATCGGCATGGACTCCCAATGCTTTTGCAATTGAGGAATAATCTTTCTTTTCAAGGTCGTTTAAATGATCGGCGAGTATGCTGTTTATGATAGGATTGTCTATGCCGAGGTGCCGGATCTGGATTTGGAGGCATTCTTTAAGGCTTCTCGCCCCTACGCCCGAAGGATCAAAGTCCTGGATTTTACCGAGTACCCGTTCGATATCTTCTGCCGGGGAACCCGTGAAACTTACGATGTCCTCAACCGGCGATGAAAGGTAACCCTCGTCATTTATATTACCGATGATTGCCTCGCCGATCTGTATCTCCTGTTCGGAATTTGCGGATAATCCAAGCTGCCAGAGCAAATAGTCATGCAATCCCATTTCCCTGTGAGCGGTGTTTTCTATCGGATCTTCTTCTCTTTTTACGATACCCCTGTCTCCGCTGCCTGCAGCACTCCGGTCGTTGTAAATATTCTCTTCGGCCTCTGTATCGAGGGTCTCCTGCTCCGATTGTTCTTCCTCGAGAAACGGATTTATTTCAAGCTCTGTTTTCAGTTCCTGCTCAAGCTCAAGCCTTGTCAGCTGAAGCAGACGGAGGGCCTGAATAAGTTGCGGCGTTAATTCGAGCTGTTGCCGTAAGCTGACCTCATGTTTTATTTCTATCATAGCTTAAAATCCTCGCCAAGGTATATGCGTTTCGCCTTTTCACTCAGTGCTATCTCCTTGGGATCCCCTTCTTCTATAATTCTCCCGTTATTTATAATATAAGCCTTATCGCAAACATTCAAGGTTTCCCTTACATTATGATCGGATATTATGATACCGATGCCCTTTTCCCTCAGCGAAAAAAGGATTTCTCTCAGTTCATTGACCGCTATGGGATCGATACCGGCAAAGGGCTCATCCAGGAGCATGAAATCGGGCTTGGCTGCGAGCGCCCGTGAAACCTCTACACGCCTTCTTTCTCCGCCGGACAGCGAGTATCCCCTGTTATCTTTTATGTGCATGATATTCATACTCTTCATTATTTCCTCGGTCTTTTCGTCGATGAGCTCCTGCGGCATATCCATCGATTCAAAAACGATCTTGATGTTGTCCTGCACCGAAAGTTTTCTGAATATCGAGGGTTCCTGGGGAAGGTAGGTAATGCCTTTCCTGGCCCGTATAAACATCTGATCTTTTGTTATATCTTCATCGTTTAAAAGGATCTTCCCTTTATCGGGTTTGTATATCCCGACAATCATATAGAATGTGGTTGATTTTCCGGCGCCGTTGGGTCCCAGCAAACCGATAATTTCACTGCTCTTTACCGAAAGGCTTACATCCGATACAACCTTTTTTTTACCGAAGAACTTCATGAGTCCGATTATTTCAAGGTGTTTGTCCATGCAATATTCCTTCTGTTTGCGGGTTGTAGAGTGATTTCGCACCTTCGACGAATATCCGGTCCGTACCAAGGTAAAACACTATTTTTGTTCCTTCTATTATATTTTTTGCCTGCCATATCCTCGGAGAGCCCGTTAAGGTCAGCAGCTTCTTCACGTTGTCAAAGACTGCCTTATCGCCGGTTGCTATCATGTCTTTCTTCGTAATCTTGACATCACCGGTCGCCACAATCATCGTTATGTTTTTATCTTTTGCATCATAGTATGCCGTGAGGGTGTCGCAGTACAGGACGACATCTCCCTGCTTTGCAATGACGTTGCCTTTGAATATAACGATATGGGTTTTAAGGTTCGCCTCGAGCTGACTGGAAGTTATGTCAATCGGTTTGGTTTGTTTACCCGGTTGCTGTACCTCTTCCATGAGAGAATTCGCATGTGCGGGGAGAACAACCATGAACGATACCGACATGGCGAAGAGAAACAGAACGGACAATCGGCAGGGCACGGCCTTGCGGGAGATCCGCGTATACCCCCAGCGGTTATCCTCAAAATATCTTTGTATCCATAGTAAGAGCATGCTCATTTTAAACTCATATTGTATATCTTCGCATTGATATTGCCTTGTACCGTCATGATGTTCTTTTCAAGATTTATACTACCCTTATCTCCATGCAGTTGCAAATCTTTACTGTATACCGTTATCGGGTCCTGAGAGATTATTAGCTTTTTTTCGATGAAATAGTCAATGCTGTCGCAGGTGAGCGTATAGGTGTTATTCAATACCGCATGGATGTTGTCAGCGAGTGTTACCTTGTGATTGCTTTCATCATAGAACCCCTTTTCGGACGATACCGAGAAAGTTTCACCGTTGGTCAGCATACCGTTCATAACCGGCTTTGTTATGATACCGGGGTGCGTTCGATCGAAATACTGTGCCGATACTGCAGTGCCGTTGTAGAGGAGCGTGTTTTGTTTCAGCTCGGTATAGACAGGTGCGACGATGGTTATTTTTGGCTGCACGGGCGTTGTACTGCTTGCTTTCTGCGCCGTTGTCTTTGCGGTACATGATGCAAGAAGAAAAAAAGAAACAGCGATGAAGCACGCGAAAACTCTGACGTTACAGGTCTGAAAATTCATTTGTGATTATCCTATCCTCATGTGTTTATTTTATCACAACTCGTAAAGATAAAGAACAACTTTCTATTGGGCTCTTCCGGCGTCAGGCCTTTTGGCCCACCGTGAGTGCATCCACACCCAGTCGGCAGGATGACGGCGTATGTGCTGTTCGATGGTATCCGTCATGGACTGGGTTAATGATACGACATCGTTCTCATAATTTGATGATTTTGAAGGAATATGAGGCGTATGCAGTGTTATGACGTGATGCCGCGAATCAATCCTTGTTATGAATCCTGCAACAACGCCTGCACCGGCTTTCAAGGCGAGGTCAGCCGCACCCCGGGGTGTAAAGGCCGTATCTCCAAAGAAGTTGACAAAAACGCCCTGCACATCTGTGTCCTGATCTATCAGCATGCCGAGTATGGCATTGGATCGCAGCGCCCTGAGGATCTTCTTCCCCGAACCCTGGCTGCCCCTGATGACCGGATGCACATGGTACCGTTCCCTTATGTCATTCAGCAATTTGTCCATCTTCGGGTCATATAACCCCTTTGCGACGACGTACGTTTCGTATCCTTTGCTGGCAAAGTACACCGGCATGAGCTCCCAGTTGCCTATATGCCCGGTAATCCAGAGAATGCCGTTTCCCTTTGTCCGTGACTGTTCAAATGCTTCGAAGTTCTCGACCCGGATATAATCATCGATATGTTTTGCGATGGTGTCCAGTTTCACGAGTTCCATGATGCTCCTGCCGAAACCTTCAAAGCTTTTTTTGAGCTGCTGCCGTGCCCACAAACCGTCCTTGTCAGGAAACGCTTTCAGAATATTGTTGATACCCCTGGTCCTCTCGCTTCTGAGGACGAAATACGCAAGCTTGCCGAGACCGGCGCCAAGCCATGTATCGAAGCTTAGGGGAAACAGCCGGAAAAAAAATATGATTGATTTCGTCCCGTAATAAACCAATGACCTAACAAACCGTTGCCTGGTTCTCATAATTTGTTATGTTCTTGAAATTTTACCACGGGTGTTTTCTCATCCTTTTCCCTTGACCGGGGAGGGCAGGTGGGGGAGATGTGAATGCATGGCGGTCTTATCGCAGGGTTATTCATTATTATGATAAAGGTATCCCTTTTGCCTGCATGATAAGCTCCACAACTTCCCTTACAGCGCCATTGCCGCCGCATTTTTCTGTAATATAAACGGATGTGTTTTTTACGGCTTCTACGGCATCATGTACGGCTATGGGCACTCCGGTCTGTTTGAGTACACCGAGATCGGGTACATCATCCCCAATATATGCAATTGCATCATCGGTAAGATCATACTTTTCTTTTATATCGGTATATGCCGTAAGTTTGTCGCCGATGTTCTGGTAAAGTGCATCGATACCGAGGTCTTTAGCCCTCGTTTCAACGATACTCGAGGACTTCGCCGTTATGATACCGAGCTTAACGCCGGCTTGTTTCAGACGCACGAGACCATAGCCGTCCTTGACGTCGAAGGCCTTTAATTCTATACCGTCGCTGTTGTAGATAAGCTTGCCGTCCGTCAGCACACCGTCGACATCCAGGATAAGGAGCTTTATGTTTCTTAATTTATTCTTTAATGTATTCTTCGTATACTTCTTCCTCATAATTTATCCTTTAAGTTTTAATATATTCCATTCAGTATCTGCAAGATATGCCTTGCTTGATTGCCTTTGCTGACGAAAAAATACTTGCCATCCCCTTGACTCCCCCGGGAGTTCCGATCAGTACCACTTTTTATATTGTATCTTAAAATTATGCACAAGTACAAGTAGTTTCACTATAACAAGTCGTTCTGCAATACCCAACTTCCAAATCATGACCGCACGTCTGCGTTATCCTTCTTACATAAGAGGGACAAAAGAGAGTTACTTCCTATTGTCATTTTGTACTTGATACGGAATCCAGATTCTTTTAAAAATAAAAGTGTCTTGTCTCATGAGTGACCAACTTCCCCAACAGCTTTCCGATCTTATAGAGCGGTTTGAAAGAAACCGGCAGCCATTTATCAAAATGAAAGATTTGATCCTTTTTCCTCCATGGACTCGATTTTAAGGCTTGACAATATAAAGAAAGCAGGGTACAAATAAAGTATCAACTAAAGGAGGTTTCCTATGTTGAATAATAACAATAAGACAGAAACCTGCGGACCAGAGAGATCGGAATATTACCTAAAGATTTTCACTGCTTTTCTATCTATACTTTTCATAGCCGGATGCACTCATGGAACAACCCCACAGCAGCACAGAGCACCGCTTGCTGCCTACGAAATTAATTATACGTCAGCTACCCGCACCATGAGTGTAAAATCTGTTGATGTTTCGCCTCCGTCTTCGGGACAGGACATATCCGGCAAGGCCGGTCTGTTCCAGACAGGAAATACCGAATTTGACGGAATGGACATAACCGCGCCGGTGTATATAACCAATAACGATAAAGACGACTGGACCGGGGTAGAGATGCAGGCATACACCGTGGTATCCGGGCGTGCAAATGTATGCGACCCCGACCTTGGCGCAGGCTGGTATACCGAGAATCCGAGCAATGGAGTATGGGCATGGCTTTTCACCTCAGGGACATCGGGTTCGAGATTTACGATTCCCTCAGGCGGGCAATCCGTGAACAAGGTCATCGGATTTAATGCGACTTCGAATTTTGTAAGCGTGGTGTATATCTATGCGGGAGCACCGGTGATAAGCAGTATAACCCCAGCTATGGCAGTAACCGGGGAAACTATTACCATTTCGGGTTATAATTTTTCAACGACGCAAGGTTCTGTAACATTCGACGGCAATCCGGCAACTGTACAGAGCTGGTCTGACAAGGAGATTGAGGTAACGGTACCAGCGAATTCGGAATCCAGTGATGTGACCGTACACACGGGCGACCAGGACACGCCGGATTCGAATCCATATCCATTCTGTGAACGGGATAGTGTCAGCATAGACTGCAGCACACCGGGACCGAACCCCGTTTATGCGGGGTCATCCATGACGTGCACAATTACCGCGAAGAACGGGACGCCGTTTATCAATAAAGCAGTGGACACGTGCGGTGGTACGATCAGTGCCAGCGGGCCGTGCGGCACGGGCTGGGCATACAATTTTACTCCGTCCATGGGTATGTCCGGGACGTGCACAGCAGCGGTGATAAACGGTGATGCCACGGCACAGGCTACGGTGCAAATAAATGCAGTAAGCCCGTGGCCAAAGTTCAGGGCCAACATGCGCAACACGGGTCTCAGCACCGTGGATACCAGCGGTGTAACCGGCTTACTAAAGTGGAGCAACACGAATGTAAATATATCTATTGTTGATTCACCTGTAGTAGGGGCCGATGGTACGATCTATATTGGGGGTAGTAATCTCTATGCAATCAATCCAGATGGAACACTCAAATGGATCAATAATACTCCATGGGGTATTTCTTATACAACACCGTATATAGCTGCAGATGGTACTATTTATGTCGGTACGGCAACTGATAACCTCTATGCTATCAATCCTGATGGTACGATTAAATGGAGTTATACAACGGGCGGTCGTCTTGAATACTCATCTCCTGTTCAGGGTCCTGACGGCACCATATATATTGGATCAATGGATGATAACCTCTATGCGATCAACCCGGATGGCACCCTGAAATGGACTTATGGTACGGGCGGTTGGATATGGTCAACTCCTGCGATAGGGGCAGATGGTACAATCTATGTGGGATCTGAGGATAATAAGCTCTATGCGATCAATCCGGACGGTACCCTAAAATGGAGTTATATGGTGAGCGGTAATATCGCCTACGTTTCCCCTGCTGTGGGTTCTGATGGTACCATTTATATCGGATCGAGTAACAGCGTCTCTGACATAAGTAACCTCTATGCGATTAATCCAGACGGCACTCTGAAATGGAAGTATACCACAGGTAGCTCGGAGATTTCTTCTCCAGGGATAGGGGCCGACGGCACCATTTATATTGGATCGGGTAACCTTTATGCGATCAATCCGGATGGCACCCTAAAATGGAGTTATAATGCTGGAGTAACATCGTCTTCTCCTGCGATAGGCGCTGACGGCACGATTTATATAGGTTCTGCCTGCTATGTTCTTGCAATCAACCCTGACGGCACACTCAAATGGAGCTACTATGATGGAAACGCTGTTTCCTGCGGCGGCATAGGATCTTCTCCGGCAATAGGCCCAGACGGTTCTCTTTATATAGGAGAAGGCGGCGGTCCGCTGTATGCATTTCACTGAAAAGCGCTGGTGATGCCCTTCTCCGAATAAAGTAGACTCGGTGCTTGTCCTTGAATTGGGTATTGTAGAGAACGAGGGTTGCACCTGTTGCCGTCCTGGATACATGGTGCGGTTAATAGATGTGGCAGTGGTAGTTTCAGTATTACCACCAACAACAGTGCTTGCGCTTGGAATGTTTCAACTAACGATTCTTGGATAACAATTTTGTCTCCAAGTTCTGGGATAGGCTCAGCGACAATCAATTACAGCATAGCGGCTAACCCAGAATGTTATTCTCAAAATGGAAGCATTTTAGTGGCCGGGCAAACATTTTCTATAACTCAATTCGGCACAACTGGTGGTTGTTTAGCTAATAGCCCTTGGCCAAAATCTCGTCGGAATAGCCAAAATACCAGCTTGAGTTCTGTGGATACTAGTGGTGATACTGGAGCTTTGGTGTGGAAGTATGCTTTTAATGGCAATGTTGCCTCTTCTCCAGCGATTGGCTCTGACGGCACTATCTATTTTGGTGCTTTTGATGGTAATCTCTACGCTGTAAATCCCGACGGCTCACTGAGGTGGAAGTTTGCGGCCAATAGTCCGATTTATACTTCTCCGGCAATCGCTGCTAATGGTACCATTTATTTCGGTTCTGACGACGACAATTTCTACGCGATCCATTAATAATTATCTTCCCGCCTATTACAATTAGGCGGGCATAGGAGGCGTCCATTGTCGTCTGATAAATATGGCTGGTGGGAAAAAGCAGTCGAGAAGTATAAGTAAGAAACCAGAGTAAAACATCGGAGCATGCCGGGGCCCGACTTAAATATTGAGATTTTTAATACCTTTCCGTCTTGGGCGGAGATTCCCGTTGGAGTTTATCACGCGTTCCGCGAGGTGGGAATGGCATAGAATCTCACCCTCCCTTTGTCCCTCCCATCAAGGGAGGGAGATAAAAAAGTGAGGAATGATACAGCAGGAATAATACCCTGTTCCCGCTAAAAGCGGGACCACCACTTGAATGGAGATGTTTCAGGTGAACCCTGTCTTGCAGTGTCTGGGGTCACGAGAAGACGAATAAGCGAAACGAGAAGACTTGGGGTCTTCCTGAGGCAAAGCAAAAGTTCACCCGGACAATCCGATAACCCGTGAAGGATTAAATATATTTATTTGTGTTATAACTTTTGAATAAACCGGTCTGCATCTTTTTTGTTTATAACCCGGAGAAGTATAACTTTTTTTCCCTCGATCATGTAAAACACCCTGAATTTATCCACCCTTAGCCTGTAAAAATTC
>JAJYUJ010000001.1 GCA_021792615.1 bacterium | reverse complement strand
CCGATCTCCAAGAAGCTCGGGAGACGACCACCCCACACTACCGGAATCGTCGTTCACCGACCAGAACAGGTTGCTGATAACGGTATGGAGGAAATCCGATTCATGGTCCGGGATCGCCGATGCGACGTATCCGGCAGCCTTGATAACCTTAAACCGGGCATTGTTGTCTGTGGTGTAGCTTAAGGAAAGCAATAAAGACAATCTGCTTTTTTTCTCTTTTATCAGTTCGCCTAATTCATTGTACTGTTCTTTTAAGATGAGACCTTTTATTTTTTCTTTTTCTTTTATCATGGATTGACCCTTGCCCATCATATTTTATGGCTTTATATATGCGTACCCTTCATGCTGTCTTTTTATGATCTCCGTCACTCCCGCACGAACAACCTTAACAAACGAAGGTAGTTTATCCTCGGCTGCAGGGCACTCAGGATTATTGTTGCAAAACATGCGAATAGAATTCCTGCAGGCGACAATCTTCGCTCCCAGATTATGTATGGCCGTCAACTGCTGCAGAACTGCATCATCGCCGAAAACAGCTATGGCGGTCCCATTGATAACAAGCTCAATCTCCGGTTTCCCGGACTCGGTATCTTTCACCAGGTTCATAATATTGCCTACAGCTACCGGCATACGTTCCTTTTCGTCAACATGAAAAATGACCCTGTAATCATTCATAATGGTTTAATTAAGCATTCATGCAGGAAATATCAACATAAATACGCCCGGGAATATGCTTTGTGTGCATACAAGCACATGTGCGCACGTTATTTTACAATTCTATTGACACTCATTTTTGCATATTGTATACAATATATAAGATGACCTTAATATTTTTAATATCGGTATTTGCAGGCTTCATTGGTGCACTGAGCGGCATGGGAGGCGGCATTATCATCGTTCCTGCTCTTGTGCTCCTCGGGATCAATATAAAATATGCCATCGCTGCAAGTATGCTTTCCGTTATAGCCACTTCATGCTCAGCCACGGCAGCTTACGCAAAAGAAAGGATCGTAAACCTTAAAATAGGTACATTCCTGCAATTATTTACAATCCTGGGCGCCATCGTAGGTGCAACGCTAACACTCCACATGAGTGAAAAACCTTTATCCTTGATGTTCGGCCTTATATTGCTGACCTCGTGGATAACCCTTCTGAAAAAAGGTGTAAGCGTAGCACATTACGACAACAAAGGCGGTATTGTAGATAACTACCTCGAGCTTTCGGGATGCTATGAAGAAAAGGTCCCGCCGTTCAGAATCATAAATTACAAAAGCAGGTACGCCGCCCTGGGCGGTCCGTTTATGTTTATTGCAGGCATGGTTGCCGGACTCCTTGGCATCGGCGCCGGTGCATTAAAGGTTTTGATCCTCGATCTCCTCATGGGTTTACCGCCAAAGGTTTCTACGACAACAAGCAATTACATAATCGGTATTACTGCGCTCGCGGGTTCGAGTGTGTTTTTTGCATCGGGGTACCTTAAACCGGGGCTTGCTGTTCCCATCATACTCGGTGTGCTGGCAGGCTCATGGATCGGATCCAAGCTTCTCGTAAGAATGGTAGAAGAGGCTGTCAGAAAACTGTTTCTTGTTATTCTGATTGTCATTGCCCTTGAAATGATCTGGAGAGGTTTATAATGACGGTTGATAAAATCGAACCACCTCAAATAACGCCCAATGCCATGCCCGGCTCGCTGGACGATCGGTGTGCATCGTCCGTTTTAGCCGATGATATTAAATCTCACAAAGATGCAATCGCAAAATTAAACGATGAGATAAAGAAACATCAGCAGACGATACTGACGCTCCAGAAGAGGCTTTCCGCAATTCCCGCCATAAGAAAGATTGCAAGCCTCGAGGACATAATATCCATCATTTACCGAGGGGGCGTTACGCTAACCATGATGTTCTTTGTAGCAGGCATGGTGCGGTTTTACATCCGGCATGACAATTTAAATGTGGACTACAGCATGTTCTATAAAAACTTCTATCAGTTTACCGAAAAGGAGATGCAGTTTATAACCCTTGGTCATTTCCGGACAGAGGTCCTCTTGAATGCAGGGCTTATGATCCTTCTGTTAGCACCCATGGTACAGGTTCTGGCCACAGGTGTTTATATGGTAGGAGTAAACAAAAACTGGAAATACGGCCTTATCACGTTTCTCGTCCTCGTCATTCTCTCGATAAGTCTGCTTCTCCATTAACCCGGTAACATACATTTAAAAACAGAGATGCTTGTTCCGTCCGGAATCCATCCATCAACCAGAAAAACGCACGACAGGGGCTGACATCTACCCTGAACCCATTCTATCGAGGAGTTTCTATCGGGTCTTACAGTACAACGTCCTTCAGGTAATGCGGATGGCACTTGCAGCTTACGCCCTTAACGCCCGGTAAATTTTTAACCAGTTCTTCGATATTCTCGACATCGTCCATGCTGTCCACCTTGCCGCTCACCGTAACGATACTGTTATCCACAGCCACCTCTACATTGCAGTTGCGAGTCTCGATGTTCGATGCAAGAGCAGCCTTGACCCTGCTTGCCAGCACGATATTTTCCATTGTTTTTTTTGAAGCCTCGGTGGTCTGAAATTCCGGTGATTTCGCCATAGCTGCTACCATTTCACATGCGGTTGGAATTGTTATCTTCTTCAGATTTATGACAATATCGTACAGTGAAGGATCGTTCCAATCCACATCGTAGAGGAACCTGGTCCACTTCTCCCTCTGGTCGTCGATCTTATTAATGTAGACGATGGCTTCTTCGCGGGACAGCTTGTTCCGCTCCATGGCAAACATGATGCGTTGTTCCATGTCCGCTATGACCTTTACCTTGATCACGTGCGCCACTCCCTTTAACAATAGGTGACCGCCGTGGCCGTGATAAATGATGTTGTCGTTCTTTGCCTCTTCACAGAGAGCAGCCTGTATGAAGGACAGGTAATGGAACCGGTCAATATCTATTGCGAGCCGCTCTTTTATACTTGGTTTTTGTTCTATTGCTTTGATGAGTTTTTCTTCCGACACACCGTAATTTGACGCTGCATGTACTATCACTTCCCTGCTGACAGATTTATAACCCAGCCTTGTGCTCAAACACTCGGCAAGCTTTTCTCCGCCACTGAAAGTACCTCTTGATATTGTTATAATCGCCATATATGTTTACCTCCATTTTACACATCGAGTATAGGAATCTGGAATTTGTTTGGCAATGGTTTTTAAGTAAGATGTACTTTTCGTTAAGCCCCCCGCTCCTTCTTCGCGAACCGCGCCGACCGGCAATTCGAAAATGGCTGTATATCATTATGAACACCTATGATCTCATTAAACTTCAGGAGTTAATGTCATTCACGGGTTAACCCAAAAAATGCGTTTGAAAAATAAGGAAGTTTATGCAATGAGCGATAAGCCCGCGTCAGACAAAGGTATGCTTCGAAAATCCGATAAGGAAACCATACCGGGTAATAGCATATAAACATACAGAGGACTAAAAGCTCGTTCCTATAAGGAAACTTATAGATATCAGGTGGATCGCGGGATTGAGCGAATAAGTAAATTTCCTTATTGCATTTTTTGCGTTAAGGACTATTTTCTGCCTTTTGCCCGATATGCTTTATGTATTCCCGTATCGGATAGTGCTCTATGGAGTCCGGGAACAGCTTTGCTTTGAGCAGCATGGCGATGATGGTCGTAACCATGAATGGGAGCATCATCCTGTAGTCGTTCGTCAGCTCGAACACAAGGAATATGCCGGTAAACGGCGCATGGGTAAGCGAGGCAAGGAATGCCGCCATGCCGAGAATTGCATACATACCTATTGACACGGGATGCCCCGGAAAAACAAATCCGAATATATAACCGATGGTCCCGCCGAGCATTGCACCCGTATAAAGAGATGGTGCATAAATGCCTCCGGGTAAGCCTGAACCAATGGTTATGGCTGTGCCGAAAAATTTTGCCGCAAACAGAAATATTATCAGGGAAAAACTGAGCTTGCCGAGGAGTGCCATTTTTATAACAGGATAACCGTTGCCCAGAGACATAGGCAGGAGCACACCGATACATCCTATGATAATACTACCTATCAATGGCTTTGTTAACGGGTTTGTCTGGATGCGCTTAAAATAATCCGCTGTCTTAAAAAACCACCTCTCGAACAACACCGAGAAAACACCGACAAAAAGCCCGAGGAATATATATCCGATAAAAGCGTAGGTACTGGAATATTCATACAGAGGGACACCAAGCATGGGATTGTTTCCCATGAATGCCCTGGTGACGAGTGTTCCCGTTACAGCGGATATGACAATGACACTGAGTGATGTCAGTTCATACTCTCCGAGCAGAACGATCTCTATGGCAAAAAATACCCCGGTAATCGGTGCATTGAAAATAGACGCAATGCCTGCCGCAGTGCCGCTTGCTATAAGAAGCTTTCTTCTTTTCCTGTTTTCCTCTTTCATGATGGTGGAAAACAAGGAACCAAAACCTCCTCCTATCTGTGCAATCGGGCCCTCGACACCGGCCATGTTCCCTGTTCCAATGATGATGGGTGTAAAGAGCAAAAGATAGAGTATTCTTTTGGGGTCAAGCCGTGCCTCTTTTTTGTTCACGTTGACGATGAAATCCGGGAAACTATATCCCATGGGTTGATCTTTAAAAAAAAGCGATTTTACTGCAATATAGAATAAAGCACCGGTTAACGGCAGGAACAGTACGATCAGATTTTTAAACGTGAATAGCTGAGCTGCGTCCCATCCGCCCGTATGGGTTGAATAGAGAAAGTGCTCTATTAAACTTTCTGTCTTTATGATGAAGGTGCTGGAGAACCCCGCAAGGACACCGATGATCACGGCGAGGATAATGTCCCTCGTTGTACCTGTTATAATCTGATTATACCATGATTTTAATGTATCGAGCATGTTGTTTCTTTATATATTAAATTTTTACATTTATACAATGGTATTCTTATTTGAAGCCTGGCCTCCTGTCCTGCTGTGTTCCGCGATCCACTCCAGAAACGTTTCTACGTCTGATTGTGATTCAAGGTAACACGATGCATTGCTGTTTTTACCTATACTAATGGAAGTGCCTGTTTGGTTTATTACCTTGAATGCATCGTCATCGGTAGTATCATCACCGATATAGATGGGCATTTTCCCTGCCCCAAAGTTTTTGAGTATCCATACGACTGCGTCCCCTTTATTCCATGCATTGAGGGGCCTTACCTCGAACACCTTATTGCCTTCGGTTATCTTCAACCTGTCTTTATAACTATCGGCAACAGCATGGAATCTCTCCGTCATGTTTTCCCTGTCCTGCTGTTTTACGTTCCTGAAATGAATGCTGATGGTCATAGTCTTATCTTCTATCATAACACCGCCTATGCCCATCAATGCAGTCGATATTTTTTCTTTGAATTCGTTTAACAGTCCGGCATCGGAAGGTTCGAAGCCTTTGGTGATTATAGTTCTGCCGTCCCATATTTCTGCACCATGGTTTCCCGCATAGACAATATCTTTTATATTTACCCTGCCCATGATGTCGGCAAGAGCCCGGCCGCTTATTATCGCTACCGGATAGTTCGATTTCAGTCTGTTGAGCATAGCGCGAATACGCTCATCCAGTACTGCGGCCTGGGGTGTATCTACGATGGGTGTAAGCGTGCCGTCATAATCGAAAAACAGGAACACACCGTTTGATGCACCTTGTACGGACGAATAACATTCCCCGAGCGCCCCGATAAAATCGGCTGTCCATCTCCTGAGGTTATTCATTTTAACATGTTCGCGCAGTGCCCTCATCCTGCTCCTCTTTTCTTCGACAGGCATAAGCAGGGCTTTTTTGATAGTTTCGGCAAAGGTCTCTATGTCGTAAGGATTCAAAGGCAACGCACCGGTGAGTTCCTCCGATGCACCGGCAAATTCGCTGAGTATGATAACACCCTTTTCATCTACCTGAGATGCGATGTATTCTTTTGCGACAAGGTTCATGCCGTCGTATATAGAGCTAATGATGGCAACATCCGCTATGCGGTAATACAGAGAGAGGTCTTTATGCTCTATTTTCGTCGTAATGTATGCAATGGGCTTCCATGTACCTGTCGAGTATTTATTATTGATCCTGTTTATAAATTCTTCCACGGATTTCTTATAACTTATATACGGCTCGCTTAATCGTGTCGGAACCGCAATCTGGATAAAGGTAAATTTCCCTATAAAGCTGTGATATTTGTCAAAAAAAAGATCGATTGCCTGAAGTCTTTTCAATAATGCCTTTGTATATTCCAGCCTGTCGACGCCTATTCCGGTATATCCATCCTTTATACCGAGTTGCGACCTTAAGTGGTTTATTGAATGTTGTTTCTTGGAGAGAGCCATGGAACTGAAGCTGTCAAAGTCGACACTTATAGGAAATGATTCTAACCGGGTACTGTGCCCGTTATAGAAGACGGATGCACTTTCATAATCGATATCCGCGTTCAAACCTTCCCGGGCACAATTCATAAAGTTTTTAACGAACAATGGTATCTGAAAGCCTATGAGATCGTTTGCCAGCAATCCTTCGAGTATATCTTTGGCCTGCGGCAATATCCTGAATGTACTCCAGTCCGGCCAGGGAATGTGCCAGAAATGTCCGGTTGTTACCGAAGAGAGCGTCTCTTTGATAAACAGGGGAACAAGACATAGATGGTAATCGTGTATCCATACGGCGGTACCGGTGATATCCTGTTCCATTTGTTCAATCACGGCATCTGCAAATTTCCGGTTTACCTTTTTGTAGAAATCCCAGTACTGCTTTTTATAGTAAACCCTGTCCAGGGTCAGGTGTGATAACGGCCAGAGGACCCGGTTGGAATATCCTGCATAATAGTTGTCCACCTCGTTTTGATTGAGCCACACCCTCTTCAGAGTGTATGAGGGGCCGGATTGAGGAACGGAAACACAGTTGCGCCCGTCTACAACCCCCCTGTCCCCGCTGCCGCTTCCCCATGCTATCCATGTTCCGTTCAGATTTTTCAGGACATTGTCAAGCGCCGAGGTAAGTCCCCCAGCGGGTTTTTCCAAACTGATCGTGTTTCCTGTTTTTTTGTGTATATAGGGCTCTCTGTTGGAAACCACTATCAGTTTCATCATAACCCCATACATCCCATCTCATAATTCCATGACATTTTTGGATTTATTGAGCATTGCATACCATACGAACAGGTAGTCACGTATCTGCCGTGTGATAAGAAAATGATTGCGCACATACTGTCTTGCATTTTCGCCCATTTTACTTGCCATATCGGGGTTGTTCAGTATCCGCCGGATCCTGAAGGCGGATCCTTCTTCCGAGTTTACCAGAAATCCGGTAACGCCATCGATGATCTGTGTAGGAATACCGCCTACATTACCTCCGATAACCGGTTTGCCTTTCCACATTGCCTCGGTAACCGTCAGTCCAAAACCCTCTTTCAGGGACTTCTGCAGCACAACGGTTGCCATTCTCTGAAGGGCGTTTATATCTTTATCGCTAAACGCCGGCAGCAGCAGGATGTGGATATCCGGATCGCTGCCGGCAAACTCTGTCACCTCACGGATCACGGCTTCTCCCTCGGGATCATCCGTTGCAGAACTGCCGGCAAGCACCAGTCGGCAGTCGTTATATTTTTTTACCATTCTGTATGCCCTGATAACGCCCTTGGGGTCTTTAAACCGGTCAAACCTTGAAACCTGCAATATTATGGGTTTATCGAGAGGAATTTTAAACCTGCTTGCCACCTCATTGATCTCATCTGCCGTCAAATCATTGTTCTTCTCGCTCAGCGGGTCTATCGTCGGCGTTATGATGAATTCATCCAAAGGCATTTGTTTTGCAAACTTCGACACCGAAAAAATCGCTGCGTCATATTTGCCTGCATAAGCGGATATCCTGTTCCAAACCTCCTCGACCGGATTGGCCACATCGATATGACATCTCCATATCCATAGCCCCTTATCCCTGAACTTTATTAAGGGCACAGGCTGCGGATCGTGTATAAATACTACGTCGGCATTTAAATCCAGGGTTTTTGCATTCTTCTCGTTGATAGCTTCATGATACTTCCACATATCGTCCGTAAACTCTTCAGGCAGCCCCTGTAAACTGTTGTGGATCTTTTTTGTTATGGTAAAGAACCTTTGATCCCCTTGAATAACCTCCCATCTTACCATGATGCCAAGCTTGCTCAACAACGGGATCATCCTGCCGAGTATCTCGGCAACTCCCCCGCCTGCTTTGGTAGAGTTTATATGAAGGAATTGCTTGGACGAAAGTTTGTCTGCAAGCCTGGAGATAAGCTGGAGGTCCGATTTCGGAGATATGCCCGAGTAATCCGACAGTTGTAACATTTAGAGTGTCTCCATGTCCTTTTGTACCTTCTGTTCGACTATCTGAACAATAAGCCTTCTCATGCCCTCAATGTCATACATAAAGGGGTCGATGTGCACGAGTTTTTCAGAAAGTTCTTTTTCATTTAAATCTTCTTTTAACCACAGGGAGAAGTCATCCGGTCCGTGCATGCCATGGATCCTTCCTTCGTAAAAATGGTAGTATATGGAACTGCTGTCGATATATTTTAAAGCCTGTAAAAATTCAGCAAGATTATGGGCTATGACCCCTGTTGGAAAAACAATAGTTGCCGACTCATTAAAATAGAATTCATTGCCTTTCATAGCAGGCCGTGGTTCAGGGAAATGTGCCAGATAATCATCGATTACTCTTACTATTTCTTCTCTTAAAGCTGAAACCGCGGTAAAATCAAACGGATCCACACTGGAAAGGTGCTCTGCAAGCGTATGTTCTTCCAGACTTTGGCCAACCCATTGGGAGAAGTCATTGGTATATTCAAGAATGTGTTCTTTTAAGAAATATTTGTAGGTGTGATGAAAGATAGACGCATCACTTACTTCTTTGATACCGTGGAGCAGCTCTTTGATCGTACCTGCCCTCCTCTGTGCGGATTTCAGTATGTTTGTGCATTGTTTAAAAATGAATGGTTTCATTTAGCGACGTATCCTTATTAATTTTTATAATAACCACGGGAAACCGGTTTGGCAATAATAAAATGACCGTATAAAATATTTGCTTAACAACAAAAAATACAGGAACTGGAGAAATGTCTCGGCAGGGGCGGCCCCTGTATCTTTACACACAGCAGGAAAGCCCTGATATGTCCTTCACAAACGCGAGAGCGCAGGTCTTGATCGCCTCTGAAAGTGTTGGGAATACGGGCGTTGAGTCGATCACATCGTAGATAGTGTTCTTGTTCTTTATAAGTATCATAGCCTGTGCAATCAGTTCGCCTGCATTAGGTGAGAGTATGTGGACACCGAGGATCTGGCCCGACTTCGGGTGAACGGTCATCTTGATCAAACCTTCTGTCCTGTTGAGGATAATCGCCTTGGGAATATTCTTGAACTCGACGCTCCTGCATGCACAGGTGTTCATCCTGTTCATTTGCTCCTGTTCTGTAAGCCCTATACCTGCAAGCTGTGGATCAGTAAAGATGGTATACGGAACAGTATCATAATCCATCTTGAGCTTTGAGCCTGTCAACGCGTTCTCAGCGGCAATACTGCCTTCCCTGCCGGCTGCTGTCTCGAGTCTGGATGGCTGATTTATCACATCTCCAACTGCAAACACATTATCTTTACTTGTTTTGAGATATTTATTCACGACAATCGCATGGCGCCTGTCTGTTTCAATACCTGCTTTATCAAGTTCAAGGTCTTTTGTGTTGGGAGTCTTGCCGGTTGCAAGTAGTATCTCGTCACCGCTGACCTCATATTCTTTTTCATCAATAAGATATGTTATGAATTTCTTACGACCCTTTTTGTATGCCTTTTTCACCATTGCACGGGTTTTAATTGTTATGCCTTCTTCTGTAAGCAATGATTCAAGCCTGTTAACGATCTCTTCTTCACCTTGCTGAACTATGAATGATTGGAATTCGAGAATCGTAACCTTCACACCAAAACGTGCATATATCTGGGCAAACTCAAGCCCGAGTGGACCCGCACCTATAACGATCAACTCCCGCGGCAATGCCTTTAACTTTAACGCCTCTGTATGTGTGATAAACCCTGTTTCTTTTATACCATCTATGGCCGGGACGCTCGCTGTGGAGCCTGTCGCTATGACAATCCTTTTTGCACGTAAGTTTTTACCATCAACCCTGACCTCATCTTTTGACACAAAAAAAGCCCTGTCCTGAATAAAGGTTACATGTTTAAGACGTTTCAATACCTTTTCATACTTTTCATTCTGCATCATCTTAACAAGGTCAAGCTCATGCTGAATAACCTTCTGAAAATCAAAGGATTTCACATTAAGCTCAATCCCTGGAATGCCATGATGCCTTGCAAGATGCAATAATTCACCTGCATAAAGCAGCGTCTTTGAAGGCACACAGCCAACATTGACACACGTGCCACCGAGCGGCAGTCCGTCGTTTATCATGAGGGTCTTCACCTTGAGCTCATTTGCACGAATTGCCGCAGCAAACCCACCTGCACCCGCACCTAATATAATCAAATCATATACCATGATTCCCTCCTTTTACAGTTTGTAATATAAGCATTGGACTAAGAATAAAAGCTTTTTGATCTACATGAGTGATATGATTGAAAGTTATTTATTCATAGTAAAACAGGGTTAACTATGCTAAGAGTTTGAAGCATGAAACCCGAGGAAAGGGCAAGGTTAAAAATTGACCAGCTTCTTGAAGCAGCGGGTTGGAAAATCCAGAATTTACAGGAATTAAATCTCGGTGCTTCCGTGGGTATAGCTGTACGCGAAGTCCCTGTTAAATCGGGCACTGTCGATTACATGCTCTTTGTAGATAGGACCGCTGTCGGAGTGATAGAGGCAAAGCCTGAAGGCACTACATTAAGCGGTGTTGCAGAGCAATCTGATAACTATGTAAATGCAATTCCGGACAATCTTCCCCATATACAGGAACCGCTGCCCTTTGCTTATGAAAGCACAGGAATAGAGACCAATTTCAGGGATTTGAGAGACCCGGACACGCGCTCAAGAGGGATATTTGCCTTTCATAAACCAGAGACACTCAAGGAATGGATATCCACTGAACAAACATTAAGAGGAAAATTAAGAAACATGCCTCAGCTTATTACCAGCGGATTAAGGGACTGCCAGATCGAGGCGATTCATAATCTTGAGCAATCATTTGCTCAGGCCAGGCCGAAGGCACTGATACAAATGGCGTCCGGCGGCGGGAAAACGTTTACCGCAATAAGTTTTATTTATCGTCTTATAAAATATGCGAATGCAAAAAGGATTTTGTTCCTCGTTGACAGGAGCAACCTCGGACGTCAGACAAAATACGAATTCCTGAACTATGCTACGCCCGATGACGGCAGAAAGTTTACAGAGCTTTATAATATTCAACATCTCACTTCGAACACCCTTGACCCGGTAAACCGCGTTTGTATTACTACCATTCAAAGGCTTTACTCCATGCTCAAAGGCGAGCCTGAATTGGACGAGTCCCTTGAAGAGCAATCGTTGTTCAACGGAGGAAAAAATGACAGCCCCGTGCTACCGGTTTCATACAACCCCGCAATACCCATAGAAACGTTTGATTTTATAGTTACCGATGAGTGCCATCGCTCTATTTATCATCTCTGGCGCCAGGTACTTGAATACTTTGATGCGTTTATTGTCGGTCTTACTGCAACACCATCGAAGCAGACGATCGGATTTTTTAATCAGAACCTTGTCATGGAGTACAGTCACGAGCGCGCGGTTGCGGACGGTGTCAATGTCCCCTATGACGTTTACAGAATAAAAACCGAGATTACCGATAAGGGCAGTAAGATAGATGCCGGATATTATGTGGATAAGCGCGACAGACTGACAAGGAAGCTCCGATGGGAGCAGCTGGATGAGGTGCTTGAGTATGCGCCGAACCAGCTCGACAGGAGTATTGTCGCACCGGACCAGATCAGAACAATCATCCGGACATTCAAGGAAAAGCTTTTTACCGACATATTTCCGGACAGGAAAGAGGTCCCCAAGACATTGATTTTTGCCAAGGACGATTCTCATGCAGAGGACATAGTGCATATAGTAAGAGAGGAATTCGGCAAGGGTAATGATTTCTGCAAGAAGATAACCTACAGAACCACAGGTGAGAAACCGGATAATCTAATAGCTTCTTTCCGCAACTCTCATGATCCCCGCATAGCCGTAACCGTTGATATGATCTCCACGGGAACCGATATAAAGCCGCTGGAATGCCTCATATTTATGAGGGATGTGAAGTCAAGGGTATACTTCGAGCAGATGAAGGGCAGGGGCACAAGAACGATTGAATCCGATGATCTCAGAGGGGTTACGGCCGATGCACAAAACAAGACCCATTTTGTGATCGTGGACGCAGTGGGCGTGTGTGAGAACGACAAGACCGATTCCAGACCTCTGGAGCGGAAGAGGAACATACCGTTCGATAAGCTCCTTTTGTCCGTTGCCATGGGCAACAGGGACGAAGATACACTGTTGTCTCTCGCGGGGAGGCTTGCAAGGGTTGAGAGGGGGCTCAATGACAAAGATCGGAAAGAGATCGAACAGGCTATCGCAGGGGCGGATTTAAAACCCGCTCCTACTTTGAAACAGGCCATCAACAATCTGCTCGATGCTGTCGATCCGGACAAGTCGGTAGAAAAAGCAAAACTGATGTTTGGCAGGGGCGCCTTGCAATACAGCCCTACAGATAATGAAATTAAAAAAGCAGGTGAGGAGCTAGTCAAAGAGGCATGCAGCCCGTTTGATAACCCCGTGTTGAGAAACGTCATCATTGATATAAAAAGAAGGAACGAGCAAATTATTGACAATGTAAGCAAGGACAAAGCTACGTTTGCAGGCTTCGACGCTCAGGCAAAAGAGAATGCGCGTACCATTATAGATACGTTCAATAAATTTATAGAAGAGAATAAGGACGAACTCACAGCCTTGCAGATCATTTACAGCAAGCCTTACGGCAACCGGCATCTCACCTACGAGGAAATCAAACAGCTCGCCGACTCCATCAAAAGACCCCCGTATTACCTTACTACGGAGCAGGTCTGGCACGCTTATGAGCAGCTTGAAAGATCAAAGGTAAAGGGTGCGGGACCACAGAAACTTTTATCAAATATCGTTTCTCTTATACGCTTTACCATTGGCAAAAGCGATACGCTCGAGCCTTTTCCCGAGACCGTGGCACATAGGTTTGACTCATGGCTGGCAGAGCAGGAAAAAGACAGCAGGAAATTCACACCCGAACAAAAGGAATGGCTCATGATCATAAAAGACCACATAGCAACATCATTGAACATAAGCACCGAGGATTTCGAGTACGCGCCGTTTTATGAAAAAGGCGGATCCTCGAAGTTCTACAAAGTCTTCGGCAAAGATGCGAACAAGATCATAAAGGAATTGAACGAGGTACTGGTGGCATGAAATATGTGCTATAAGGAGATTTATGAAAAGACTTGAACAAATAAAAAATATTTTGGAACAGCAAAAAACATATCTTGAGGAAAAATACAAAATCAAAGAGATAGGAGTTTTTGGATCTTATGTCCGAGGCGAGCAGAAGAAAAAAAGCGATTTAGATATACTCGTGGAATTTGAAGAAGTTCCCGGACTCTTCACATTCATGGAGATCGAAAATTACCTCAGCGACATTTTTAAAATAAAAGTAGATCTCGTCATGAAAGATGCCCTGAAACCTGTTATCGGCAAGCAGATATTGAGAGAGGTAATAACAGTATGAAAAGGGCAATTCTCGATTATATAAATGACGTCCTTGACGCCATGACCAAGGCACAGGGGTTTCTTCAGAATGTATCTTATGAGGAGTTTGTGAAAGAAGATAAAACACAGTTTGCTACGGTAAGGGCGATAGAAATAATCGGCGAAGCCACAAAGAATATTCCGCCTTCGGTCAGAAAAAAGTATCCCAAGATACCCTGGCGGGATATTGCCGGTATGAGAGATAAAGTAGTTCATGAATATTTCGGCATAAACCTAAAGGTTGTGTGGAAAACCGTCAAAGAAGATATCCCGACTGCACAACCATTATTTGAAAAACTCAGACAAGATTATATCCATGAAAGTGAAGAGTAATGTGTTGGGCAAAAGGATTCATAATATGAAGGGGCGGGTTTCAAACCCGCCCCTACGATGCGAACAAGATCATCAGAGAATTAAACGAGGTACTGGTGGCATGAAATATATAAATGAATTAAATATTTGAAGAATGGTTATAGACAAGTATGAGCGAAAGTGACTTGCTTAAACAAATAGCAACATTAGATAATCTTAAGCTTGCATTTAATTATGCAAAAGATGGTGCGAAGCGTTTTTTTATACCAGATTTTTTCAGACACCAAGATTATACTCACAGTAGCGAGAAATTACTAAAAGAACTTGGTAATAAGTTATTAAAAAGACAGTATAAGCCAAAAGTTGCACTGGAAATTGAAGTGCCAAAATCCCATCTTGCGACAAGACCTGGTACAATATTAGATTTTGAAGATTTTGTTGTATTGTACGCAATCATTAATGTGTTAGTAGATAAAATTGATCAACATCTGCCCGATAATGTTTATTCTTGGAGAGTAATTCCGAAAGGAAATCGGAAGGCAGATCGGCTTTTCGAAGATAGGGACATCCCACTTTTACCAATTGAACAAAGAAAAAAGATTAAAGAATTTGAAGAATGGTATGAAGCATGGCCAGCATTTGATGATAAAACAAAAGACTACATCTTTAATAAAGGCTACAAATTTTTGGCTACTACAGATATTACAAGTTATTTTGAAAATATTAATCACGATGTTCTTCGGGCTACTCTAATGCGTTGTTCAGGTAGTGAAGATCCTTATCCCATCAATCTTTTAATAGAAATTATAGGTCAATGGACTGTATTGCCACCCCATGGAAACCGTATTGACAGAGGTATACCGCAAGGTAATGATGTTAGCAGTTATCTTGGTAACATATATCTTATACCATTGGACGAAGAGTTTAAGAAATTAGAACAATTAAGTGACATAAGATACCTGAGGTATGTAGATGATGTGAAAATACTTGCCAAGAATAAAAATGACGCAAGAAAAGCTTTGTTCATTTTCAATAGGGTATTGAGACAGTTACATTTAAACATGCAAACATCAAAAACAGAGATCTGCGACTCTCCGGAATTAGATTCGTACATTCAAGATAAAAGATTTGAGGGAATTTCACCACTTGTTGAACAACTCCAGAAGAGGATTCAAAAGAAAAACTTAACAAAGAAAGAACATAATGAATATGAAAAAGGATTTAAAGAACATCTTAAAAAAATAGGTTATAAGTTAAAGTCAAAAGATATAAGATTATTTAAAAGGATTCTTACAGGATTAATTTTGCTGAAAAGTAATATTGCTGTCAATAGATGCTTTAGTGTGGTAGTAGATATTCCGGCTCTCACTGATAAAATTGTAAGATACTTTAAAGTTTTTAAGGAAGGAAACAGAATTCCAGAACAAGTTCTCGTTTTTATCAAGAATAAAGAAGAGTTCCCTGAATATCAAATTGCTCGCCTTATAGAAATTTATAAATATAAAAACAATCCTCCTCATTCTTTAGAAGAAGTTTTATATAAATATGCTGTTGATGAAAATCTACATTGGTCCATCAGAACAAATAGCTTAATTGCCTTATCATATTTTAGCCTATCAAGTGCAAATATGAAGAAACTCTGGGATTTATTCAACGAAGAATTAAATCATCGAGTAAAAAAAGCTATGTTACTTTGCTTTCTTAATTCAGATTCAGAAAAAAGGGATACAGCAATTAAGCAAGCAATATTTGATACAGATAGCCGTATTACTTTTTTTGCCAAGTTTCTTAATGACATCTTGCATGATAAGAGAACCCAACTGTATGAAATAGAAAATCTATTACGAATTTCGCCATCAATGTTTGTGGATGAATCTTATAAACTTTTATTGATTAGGGAAAGTAAAGATACGGAAATTATTAACAAATTATTAACTGGTCTGATAAAATTAAAACTTAGTGCTTATCCATTCCATATAAGGGGAAGGATTGAAGAGACAAAAAAAATACTACAGACTAACTTAACAAATCGCATATAATGTTACAGCATCATTTAAAATAAACGAATTTTAGGAGGATATAAATAAATGAAATTAAATATTATTTTGTTCGTGGCTATATTCTTAATATCAGTGCAACAAAGGCTGGCGGCAGATACTTCTAATTCAAAATTTACAGAATCAGTATCAAAAGTTATGCCATCTACTGTGGCAATATTAACAAATAAAGGCGAGTTTGGTACAGGCTTTTTTGTTTCGAAAGATGGTTATATAGCAACAGCAGCTCATGTATTAGAAGGAGCAACTGAGTACACAGTAAACGGTAAGATTAAGGCAACTTTAATAAATGAAAACAAGCAGGCAGATGTCGCTTTATTAAAAATCAATGGGTCAAATTTTCCTTCTGTAGAATTAGAAACTAAATTTAAAAAGAGATTAGGTGAAGATATAGGTTTTGTAGGTATTTATACTTTAAAAATAAACAAACAAATTACATTGTTTTCTACCATCCTTAACAAAGGTATCCTTGCAGGAACTTTTCCCGGTGAAAATCAGATATTTGTAATAAGTGCGTTTGTGAATCATGGTGATAGTGGGGGGCCGGTATTTGATTGTGATTCGGGTAAGGTTATCGGATTAATAATACAAAAAGTTAGTGAGAAGTTTGAAGATAAACCTATAATTATTTCGCCTGCTTGTGGAGCAAGTATTTCATATTGTGGCCAAGACCCTGTACGCCTTACAGCAGATCTTTACAATAAAATAATGGAACATGTGAAAGAATTAGGGGAAACATCTCAAATGGGAATAGGCTTTTTTACTTCTGCAAAATACATTGATGACCTTCTTAAGAAAGTAAATAAATAAAGGTAAAGTAATGACGATCGACAGTACCGAATTAAACAATACCATTAGTGAAAAAATAATCCTTGATGATATTGGACAATTCGTTACAGAAAAAATTTCTGATATCTTTGAATTAAGCGGTATATTTAAAAGTTATTATACAGGTATTATCAACGAAGAAAACATTATTAACTGGTTGTTACAGTTCGGCAGTTTAAACAATGTTAAAATTGCATTTAAACTACTTAATAATGTTAATTATTTTGATACAAATAAACTTGTTACGCTAATCGTTAATTCTTATAAAACAATTGCAGATAGTGATCTGTGTATCTGCCCAGTTGGAACCTTATATGATAGTGCCTCTATGCTCATATATTCAATTGGTAAAAAACTTAATATAACTGAAGAAGAACTTAATCATAAAATATGCACCATCGACCAATTTATATCTAGCTTAAGCACTGGCGCATATAAAGGGATAGTGTTTGTAGACGATAATATTACATCTGGAAATCAGCTAAATAAATTTATTTCTGAATTGTTTGGTTCTACTATTCAGCATAGAGAACATGTTAAGTACCCTCTGTTAGAAAATGAACAAGCAATTTTAAGAGAGTTACCAATATATTATTGTGTCGCAATTGAGCTATCGCCGTCTACTAATCTTGCTAATAAGTTAAAGGAAGAATATCATTTAAAACAATTTGAAATTATTTCTGGTCATAAAGATTACAATAATTACTTAGAATATGGCACAAAGTTATGGTCGAATGAAGACGAAGCTAAAGAAGCAAAAGATTTAGTCTGTAAAATATCATATGATTTGTATACTGATAAAAAGGGCGAGTGGGGTGATGATAAATTAAGGGAGCGCCTATGCGGATATGGTAATTTAGGGAAATTAACCCTTTTTTCCCATAACATTCCCAAATCATTGCTTCCGATTTTTTGGAAATACGGTATTTATAACGGACGAGGTTGGTTCCCATTGTTTCCAGAAAGGAATGAATGGGAAAAATACAAAAATTCTATTCTTAATGTTGACCCATATATAAATCATCTCTCAAAGAGCATATTAAGTGGACTTTTTGGCAAGCCCCTTCCTAATTGTTCTGCATTTATAATTGCAGAAAAACATCATGCAAAAGATGTTATAATTTCAATACCAAACGATAAAATCGTTAATTCAATAATTCATCATAAAATGGACAACAAAACTCCACTCGAATATCAACATGATGCTCGTTCTAATATGTTCCCAGCTAAGCTAGTAATAGAAACAAAAGACTATGATAGATATAATAAAGAAGTCGATATATACAACCAAGAGATTAAATATTACAAAATTAATATTGAAGAGAATATTCCATTAATCTGTTCTCGTTTTTCTCTTCTCATTCGAGTATATAATGAGGGCAATGGAACAGCTAATGAAGTAATTATAAAAATAACACTACCTGAAGGTATAGACTTTGTTGAAAATATGGAAGAGTTGATCATCGAGGAACCTATAGAGCCAGAGCCACCAACTTCACCATTCCTACATAGATTAAATATTCACAGGCCTGAACTGTCTTATTTGAGATCTATATCGGAAAACCTTGGTGAGAATAATAATCCAGAAAAAAAATATAAGATATCCTATGAAGACGATAAGAAAATTATTACAGTATATTTTGGTAAAATTCTTCAGCATACATTTCGTGATGTAGAGTTAATACAATTTATCTTACGACAAGATATAAATTTATTATGTATCAATTATAGTATTATTTTTGAAGAAGCTAAATATCCGATAAATGAAAGATTTGATTTGCATTTTGAAAAAGAAGAAAAAATCGACGAAGAATTACTGGAATTGCTTAACATAAAAACTTAATCACGTCTGTTCAAATTAATAACTGTAAAATAGGGATAATTGATGGATCAAGATAAACTTCCAAAAAACTGGGTGAGGGCACGAGTCGGACAACTTTACAATATAGTGGGCGGAGGTACACCATCGACAAACATTACCAAATATTGGGCCGGTCGTATCCCGTGGATTACCAGTGCAGATATTTATGGACTAAAAGATATTAAATCAAGAAAACAGATTACAAACGCAGCCGTTGAGAACTCAGCAACAAATCTTGTTCCTGCCGGAAGTATTATTGTTGTTACTCGAGTAGGATTAGGAAAAGTTGCCTTGACGAAAACATCAATGTGTTTCAGTCAGGATTCACAGGCTCTCGTTGGAAACGACATGTTGTTTCCTGACTATTCCTTATATTATCTTTCGCAAGCAGTTCAGATATTCAGATATGAACACCGTGGTACTACTATAGGGGGTGTAACAAAGAAACAATTATCAGAATTACCATATCCCCTTCCTCCTCTCGCCGAGCAGCAGCGGATTGTGGCGAAGATTGAAGAGCTTTTCAGCCAGCTTGATGCAGGGATAGAGGCGCTGAAAAAGGTAAGAGCCGAGTTGAAGCGTTATCGACAGGCGGTTTTGAAGTATGCGTTTGAAGGGAAGTTGACGGAAGAATGGAGAAGAAAAAATCCTCCGATTCCCATTGCAATACTGCGCGGCGATGGGAGCCTAGCTCCTTTATCAAAGGAGGGTAAGAAGGAATTTGTTGATTTGCCTGAATTGCCGGAGGGGTGGCATTATAGAAAACTGAAAGAACTTTTAAAACAATAGATGGAGATAGAGGCAGGAATTATCCGAAAAAACACGAATTCTTACAAGATGGTTATTGCTTGTTTCTGTCTACCAAGAATGTGAGAAATGGAAATTTTGTTTTTGATGACAATCAATTTATTACAAAAAATAAGGATACAACATTAAGGAGTGGAAAACTCCAAATCAATGATGTTGTCATAACAACCAGAGGAACGTTGGGCAATGTAGCATTATATGATGAATTTATTCCTTATAAAAGGATTCGGATTAATTCTGGGATGTTAATTCTGAGAGTTTCTAACGATTTGTTAAATAATAAATTTTTAATTAAATTCATTGTTTCCCCTTCTTTTACTTCTCAGTTGAAAGTAAAACAATCCGGAACAGCGCAACCTCAGATTCCAGCAAATATTTTAAGGGAAATCAAGCTTCCCCTTCCTCCTCTCTCCGAGCAGCAACAAATTGTTTCGGAAATCGAACGGAGGTTTTCCGTAGCGGATGAGGTGGAGAAGACTGTAGGGGCTTGTTTACAACAAGCCCAGAGGCTGCGGCAGAGTATTTTGAAGAGGGCGTTCGAGGGGAAGCTTGTGCCGCAGGATCCAAACGACGAGCCTGCGAGTGTGCTTTTAGAGCGAATCAAATTGAGTAAAAAATCAAAAGATAGTAAGAAAGAATCAAGACAGGGAAAAACCAGATGACAAAAACACCTGAAGAGCTTAAAAGCGGAAGATCCCTTATAGCGGATTATGCAAAAAACGGGAAAGTCCTTTTCGCAGCTTAATTACAAGACGAGAAATGCCGCAGTAGCCCGACCTGCCTGCCTAGAGATTACTTGATCGCATAAAGGAAGAAAGAGCAAAAATAGAGACAAGTACGAAGATTTCTGGTAAAATGAAAAAAAGGGGATGGAAGTGAAAGGCGTTCAATACAAAATTAGAATACAAGGTCTTAAGACACCAGAGGGAACGATTCCTTTGCTGGCACTCAAAGAGTTGTCCCTTAATTTGTTAGATGGCGCAGAAAAGGCGTTACGCTTGTCGGTTGAAGGGGCGAGTGTGAAACGAGGGGCATTGCCGGAATGGCTGAGAAAATCCCTTGAATTTACGGTTACGGGTATCAAAAAAGGCTCAACAATTTTGGAAATTGAGGCCCCGACTCTTGAGGAGGCTGCGCCTGAACAAATTCGGCAGCAGAACCTTTGGTATACATTCCCTGAGCCGAAAGATACAGCAGTCTCTTTACTCTCAAAATCCGTATCAGAAGTGACCTCCGAACATCTTGAGAGTGAATACTACGATTCAGGAGTACTAAAGGCCTTACTTTCTTTCGATTCAGTTTTAAAAGAATATGTGAGTGAATTTGAGGTAGACTCACAGGAGAGACCGAAAGAACATTTCAAAATCAACAGAGATGAACTAGGAAAAATAAGCCAGATCAAGGCAAAGACTCCGAAACCGCGTGCTGTTGTATTAACGGGTTTATTTAACGTGATAGAGCACGCTACCCGGAGATTTAAACTTACTCTGGAGAATGGTGCCAATATACCTGGATCCGCCGACCCATCCTCAATAGATACTGAGTATATGAGGACACTATGGGGCAAGGATGTCACGATTAAAGGAATCGCTTATTTTAATCCTTCCGGCAAAATACGGTTTCTCGAGGCTCAGTTACTAAAACAATTTGAAGCCGGGGAAAAGATATTTCAGGACATTTCAGAATCACAATCACCTTTATTGGAAGTAGAGGAAGCAAAGGCTAAGTTTGGGATAAAGAGCCCGTTAAAAGAAGTATGGGGCCAATGGCCTGGAGAAGAATCCATCGATCAGCTCCTTGCAGCACTGAATGAAATATCTAAAGAAAACTGATGTCTAAATATGTTTTAGATACCGGTATTCTTCTGGGCTATATGCGCGGTGCCGTCTATTCTGAATTTATCGAGAAAGAGTTTAAAATATCCGAGCCTCCCAATATTTCACTGATATCGGTTGTATCCATTGGTGAGCTCTATGCGCTTTCTTTCAGATTAAAATGGGGCAATGATAAGAAAGAAAAGCTGAATGAGCTAATTCGTAGAATACCTTACATGAATATCAACCATCAGGACATTCTCAATAAGTATGCAGAGATTGATGCATACAGCCAGGGTTATCATCCTCATAAAAAACGACCGGAAGGTATGAGCGCAAAAAACATGGGTAAAAATGATATATGGATTGCTGCAACTGCCGCGGTAAGTCTTGCAACATTGTTGACGACCGATCATGACTTTGATCATCTTAACAAGATATTTCTTAATGTTGAGTATATAGATCCAAAGATGAAATAAAGGATTATAATGTCTAACGAATCTTCAACCATAGTCCAGAAGCTCTGGAATTACTGCAATGTATTGCGCGATGACGGGGTAAGTTACGGCGATTATGTGGAGCAGCTGACTTACCTTCTGTTTTTGAAGATGGCTGATGAGCAGACAAAGCCACCCTTTAATAAGCCATCTATTATTCCCAAAGGGCTTGACTGGAAGAGCCTGCTTGAAAAGGACGGAGACGCGCTTGAGGTTCATTACCGGCATGTCCTCGAGTCATTGGGTAAGCAAAAAGGCATGCTCGGCGTTATCTTCAGGAAGTCCCAGAACAAGATTCAAGACCCTGCCAAGATAAAGCGTCTGCTTGAGCTAATCAATGCAGAAACATGGGTTGGTCTGGATATTGATGTAAAGGGTGAGATCTACGAGGGGCTTCTTCAAAAGAACGCGGAAGATATAAAGAGCGGGGCGGGACAATACTTTACGCCAAGGGCCCTCATCAAGGCAATCGTCGAGGTCATAAGGCCGGAGCCCGGAATGTCCGTGTGTGACCCTGCATGCGGTACAGGCGGATTTCTTCTTGCTGTACACGATTACCTATCAAGGAATTATTCGGCGACATTGGATAAAGAACAAAAGAAGTTTCTTAAGTCCGGCACCTTTAAAGGCTGGGATATTGTCGATAACGTAGTAAGACTATGTGTCATGAATCTTTATCTCCACGGTATTGGCGGTGAAGAAAGCCCTATTATAACCGGTGATGCACTCTCCGCTGATCCCGGAGATCGCTTCGAGATTGTACTCACCAATCCGCCGTTCGGCAAAAAGAGCAGCATAACTATAATCAACGGAGACGGCAAAGCAGATAAAGAATCGCTTTCCTATGAGCGGCAGGACTTCTGGGCAACTTCGTCAAACAAGCAACTTAACTTTCTTCAGCACGTAAAAACTTTGCTGAAGATTAATGGGAAGGCTGCCATAGTGGTGCCTGACAACGTTTTGTTTGAAGGAGGAACAGGCGAGACAGTCAGAAAGAAGCTGTTGCAAGAGTGCGATGTGCATACACTCCTGAGACTTCCCACGGGTGTTTTTTACGCACAGGGTGTTAAGGCGAATGTGCTGTTCTTCGACAGAAAGCCCGCAAGCGAGAAACCCTGGACACAAAACCTATGGATATATGATTTAAGGACAAACGCGCACTTTACGCTCAAAGAAAACCCTTTGAAGTATGAAGACCTGCAGGATTTTATCAAGTGTTACAATCCAAAGAACCGTTTTAACAGAAAAGAAACGGAGCATTTCAAAGTCTTTACCTATGACGAACTCCTGCAAAGGGACAAGGCGAGTCTTGATATATTCTGGCTTAAGGATGAAAACCTTGAGGATTCTGACAAACTCCCTGCCCCGGATATCATTGCGCATGATATAGCAGAAAACCTTCAGGTTGCATTGGAGCAATTCAATAGCATAGCTGCTGACTTAAAAATAAAGCATTCATAGGGAGGGACCATGGTCTCAAAAATAGAGTTTTTACGGACACCAGATGACCGCTTTAAAAATCTGAAAGACTATCCGTTTTCACCACATTACGCTGAAATTGACGGCCTTCGAATGCACTATGTAGATGAAGGGGAAAAGCATGCAACACCTGTACTCATGATGCACGGTGAGCCAACCTGGAGCTATCTTTACAGAAACATAATCCCGACGGTAGTAAATGCTGGCTTTCGCGCAATTGCCCCTGACCTTATAGGATTTGGTAAATCCGATAAGCCTGTCCGCAGGGAGGATTATACCTATCAGAGGCATGTGGATTGGATAAAAGGGTTGATTGCATCACTGGACCTTAAAAATTTAATCCTTGTATGCCATAACTGGGGAGGGCTCATAGGCCTACGTATTGCAGGAGAATGGACGGAGAAGTTTTCACGAATCATAGCATGTAATACATTTCTACCGACAGGGGACATCCCGGCAGGCGATGCATTTATTCGGTGGCGCGATTTTTCCCAGACCGTACAGGAATTCGACATAGGAGACATTGTTCAGCGCGGATGCCGGAACAATCTCGTGCCCGGGGTTATAGCTGCATACAATGCCCCTTTTCCCGACGACAGGTATAAAGCAGGAGCACGGCAGTTTCCTGTCCTTGTTCCGATTTCTCCTGAAGATCCTGCAACCGTGCCGAACAGAAAGGCATGGGAAGGGCTGTTTGCCTGGAAAAAACCGTTTCTTACAGTATTTAACGATTCCGATCCCATAACTAAAAATGCGGATATTTTCCTGCAGCAAGCCATACCCGGTACAAAAGGACAGCCGCATACAACCGTAAAAAACGCAGCCCACTTTTTACAAGAAGACAATCCCGCAGAGGTTGCTTCAGCAATCGTTGGCTTTTTGAAAGGCTCGAAGCTGTAGGAACTAATCAATTAACCCGAAAAATAAGGAAGTTTATGTAAAGAGAGATAAAGTACCCACCCGAGAATAAAGGATGTACTATGGGGGGGGCACCCAGACTCGGGGAAAGCCTGGGTGCTGAGGGAATCAAAGGTCTGCCTAAGCAAGCCTTTGCGTACTATTGAGTACTATTAGGTATTAGGGTATTATGCCGTTGTTTTTTCTTTTACCGAGATGGCAACTTTCCATAGAATGGTCAGGATAAGAATGCCTATGGTGTAAACGCCAAGTACGATCATAATCTCGGGAAACGTCGGCAGGTATTCTGTTACCCTGTCAAACGGATTAGGGACAAACCCGGCTGCTATCAGGCTAAAACCTTTATCAATCCATGTAGAGATAACAAGGGCAATCAAAGCAACGGTTAAAAGTTTCGTATTGTTACGCAATTGTGGCGGGATCAAAATAGCAAGAGACACGATAGCGAGTCCTGCGGATACCCACATATATGGTACCAGTGTAGTATGTCCGTCAAGACCTACAAAGAGATACCTGAAGGCATTCATGTCTTCCGGTATGCGGCTGTAAAAAGCCGTAAATATCTCGAGCAGCAAAAAAAACACATTGGCGCTCATTGCATAGGTAACAATCTTTGAGAGTGTCTGAATGGATTCTTCCCCGACCCTGTACTTCACAAATTTTTGTACAAGGAACACAAGCAAAAGCAGTATTGCCGGTCCCGCACAGAATGCACCTGCAAGAAAACGGGCTGCCATGATGGCAGATAGCCAGTACGGCCTGCCGGGAAGTCCTGCATAGAGGAATGCAGTTACCGTATGAATACTTATTGCCCAGACCACAGAAAGATAAATCAACGGTTTTACCCATGAAGGTGGTGCAACATTCTTTCTCTCCGATTCAAGTGTTGTCCAGCCTATCAAGAGATTAAGGACAAGATATCCGGATAAGACGGTCATGTCCCAAAACATCACGGAATGCAGTTGAGGGTGCAGAATTACATTCATGACTCTCATGGGCTGACCGAGATCAACAAATATGAAAAGCATGCACATCGTGACCGCTGCAATCGCCATGAACTCTCCAAGGATGATCATCCTTGAGAAGGCTTTGTAATGATGAAGGTAATAAGGAATAACAAGCATGACCGCTGATGCGGCAACTCCAACCAGATAGGTGAATTGGGCTATGTAAAGGCCCCAGGATACGTTCCTGCTCATGCCGGTGATCGTTAATCCTTGATTCAACTGCATAAGATAGAAATGGAAACATAAACCTAAAAACGCCAACAAGAACAATATCCATATCCAGTATTTTTTACTTCCGTAGAACGCCTTTTCAATCATAACTGCCACCTCATATTATATAGAACACATTCGGCTGGGTCCCGAGTTCTGGTTTACGCCTTATGCTGAAGTTATTGCTCAAGATCCTTCTTACGTCCGAATTCGGATCCTTGATGTCCCCAAAGACCATCGCGCCTTTGGATGCTTCGACACATGCAGGCATCAATCCCTTATCAAGCCTCTCAGCACAGAAATCGCATTTCTCGACTACACCTTTTGTCCGGGTAGGATAATCGGGATCTATCTTTTTAATGAACGGCCTTGGATCCCGGAAGTTAAAGCTCCTCGAACCGTAAGGGCATCCGGCCATACAATACCTGCATCCAATACACCTATGGTAATCCATCATAACAATACCATCATGGCGCTTGAAGGTTGCACCGGTCGGGCATACCCGCACACAGGGAGGGAATTCGCACTGATTGCACATCAGGATTACGGACTTGTCTTTCAACTGTCCTTCCATATAATTGTTGTGCTGCTCCGGAAAGGCATTGTCGTAGGGTTCTTCCCATATCCATTTTACATCCTGTTTTGTATGAATGTCCGGGATATTGTGGATTTTATCACACACGTTTATACATTTTTTATAATCATCCGGTGTTTTAAATTGACGGAGATCTATAGCGACCGCCCACTGCTTGCCTATCAAAGCCTTCGGGTCGGGCAATGTTTTGCTGATCTCAAACCCTGCATCTGCAAGTGCTTTTTTGTCCAATGTATCCCCGATTCCGAATACCGAAGAAAGACCGCCCGTAAACCTGCTGCCCACCCACAGAGCGCTTGTAATCCCTATTACTTTAAGAAATTTTCTTTTATCAATGTCCATTGGCTATCTCCTCCGCTGGCTTAACATGACATTCCCAGCAATAAGGTTGTATATTCACATAACTATGACACTGGTTACAGAATTGCTTTTCGTTTGAATGGCAATGGAAGCATGTGTCTTCCAGGCTCATGGTGAAATACTGCCCGGTTGTACTGACATAAATGGTTTTGTTGTCCCGCACAACCGCATTCCGCCATTCATTGAGTAATTCCATGTGATTATCTATCATGAATTGTTTCGATTCAATGCAGTGTTTTACCTTCATCTGATTAATCACCGGGGTATTAAGGCTTGGATCCGGCTTAATATTTGCCTTTCCTATGCTATACCAGAAAGGCAATGTTACAAGACCAACAAATATAATGAGACCCGTAATGATTTTACCGCTATTATACATCGTCTTCACCTTTCTTTTCTTTCAGTGGTTCACCGCGAATATCTACGATGCGCTCTTTCTCTCCCTTCATGACAAGGGCGTTTGCGACAAGCTCATGAACACCGGTAACCTTTACGTCCGGAACCCAGTATTCCATCAATGTCGTAAGCGTCGCGCGGTCAATGGCACACATACAGGTGAGTCTGTTTACACCATGCTTGTCATGCACGTATTGAACGGCATTCGCACGGGGCATGCCGCCTCTCATCCTTATTTCCATCATCTCATCAGTACCCAGACCGGCACCGCCGCCACAGCAAAACGTTTGTTCTCTCGCGGTATTTTCCGGCATCTCAAAGAAATTGTTGCAGACGTTCTTTATGATGTAGCGGGGTTCTTCCAGGATACCCATCGCCCGTGCAGGGTTGCATGAATCGTGGAATGTTATCCTGAGCTTATCGTTCCTGCTTGGATCCAATTTTAGCTTATTATTCTTGATAAGGTCTGCCGTAAATTCCGTTATGTGCACCATCTTCGTTGATTTCGCATTCTCGAATTTTGTCCCTGTTATCGGCGATACGGGCGCTTCAAGAAAATCAGCGGGACCGTTCATGGTATCCATATACTGGTGAATAACGCGCCACATGTGTCCGCATTCACCGCCGATTATCCATTTGACACCGAGACGTTTGGCCTCTGCATATATCTTTGCATTGAGCCGTTTGATCATTTCGTGCGATGTAAACAATCCGAAGTTCCCGCCCTCAGAAGCATACGTGCTCCAGGTATAGTCAAGGCCGAGTTCGTGGAACAGCATAAGGTAGCCCATACAGGTATAAATACCCGGATCGGCAAAATAATCCGCCGAAGGTGTGACAAAAAGGATCTCCGCCCCTTTTCTATTAAAGGTCGGCTCGATCTTTACACCGGTTCTGTCTTCAATGTCGTCCAGCAGCATTTCGAACATATCTTTGAGCGCATGCGGCTGGATGCCAAGATGATTGCCGGTCCTATAGCAATTTGCAGCCGGCTCTAAGACCCAATTTACATTACAGCCGAGCAGGGTCAAAAGCTCTCTCCCCATCATGGTGATCTCCGCCGTATCTATACCGTAGGGACAGAACACCGAGCACCGCCGGCATTCCGTACATTGATAAAAGTAATAGAACCACTCTTTTATCACATCTTTGGTAAGCCCCCGTGCACCGTTCAGTCTGCCCAGTATCTTTCCTGCCGCAGTGAAGTTTCCCTTATAAATAGAACGGATCAACTCAGCCCTCAGAACAGGCATATTCTTCGGATCACCGCCGCCAATGAAGAAGTGACATTTGTCAGCGCATGCACCGCACCGCACACAAATATCCATAAACACCTTGAAGGAACGGTATTTATCAAGACGCTCTTTCATCCCGTTCAAAATTATATCTTTCCAATTCTCGGGTAGTTTCCAATCCTCGTCAGTAGGACTCCACTCCCGTGGATTCGGGAGATCAAGGTATTTGAGGTTTTTTGCCCTTGCAGGATAGATATAGGTACCATGTCTGAAATTAACAGGAGTATCCATCCAGTCCTTCTTCGGCGGCTTATAATTTATCTTAACAAGGTCGTCTTGTTTCAGTTCATCTGTCATCGCTACTCCTTTTCAACCGGTAAACCAACGGACTTCATCTTATCCCTGAATTCATCCTCATATTCGGCGTATGTGTGAACATGAACCGGATAGTTCCATGGATTGATATGCCTGACCATCCTGTTGTTGTTTGCAAGATTTCTGGTCGGACTAAGGAAAACGCCGCCCATGTGCATAAGCTTACTGAAAGGGAAATATGCAAACAGCGTGGAGATCAAAAAGAGATGTATAAAGAATAAACTGCCGATATCGGCAGGGACTGCCGGCTTGAGTGCAATCAATCCCATGACAAGTTCTTTAACGCCGATAACATTCACCCGGTAAAAATATCGCATCAAAACACCGGTCAGGCCTATGCCGAATATTAATAAAAGAGGGAAGTAATCCGACACAAGGGATATGTACCTTACCTGCGGTATGGCAATCCTTCTTATAAATAAATAGAGCACAGCCGCAAGCAAAAGAATATCTGTTATATACAAAGTCGGAATCCCTATCTGTAAGAACCCGTCCACATTTTCAAGCAGATTTATTAAGTAAGGAACGGGCTGAGAAAATAACCTGAAATGCCGAATGAGTATAATAAGGAATGACCAGTGAAAAGCGATGGCCGCAAGCCAGAGCCACCCGCTTGAGCCGTACGCAAGCTTCGGGCCGTCCTTCAGCTCAGTTTTGGTGTTCCTGAATAAGGAGCGGAAAAAAAGCACTTCAAGCGCCATCCTCCCCACTACACCGGATGTACCCGAAGGATTATCGAGCTTGTTCTGCTTTATCCACGGCAGTGATTTTTCCTGACCGCAGGTTGTCGGTATGCGAAACGGAACCGGCGATTTTGCCCATTTTACTATACGGTAAACAAACCCAAGAATAAAAACTGCAACAGCCGCATAGGGTACAATGACGCCGAACTCGTAGGACATCCCGGCGTATTTAATTCCTATATAAGGAACCGCACTCAGCACGAGCACGATAACAAATGCCAGCAATAGTTTCATGTATCATTACCTCACTTCACCGTATCTCTTTCTAAAACGCTTTTTTCGAAGGCAGGCCCCTCATCTTTAAACTCAAACGTAAGGTTCGCCCTTTCCAGCAATCTGAATGCCATATTTTTGAATTCATTTACTTTTAACTCGTAAATTTTTTCTTTGTATTTCAGATAACTTTCAAACGAGAAAAGAGCCATAGTATCGATTCTGGATTCGATGAGAAGAAACTCTTCATAGACGCCTCCGGTATGAAATTCATTCTTCAGTTCATCCTTCAGCAGTTGTTTCAGCATATAAAGAAAATCGACGGCCATGGAAGGCGCAAAATCCTGGACCGCTCTTACTTTGACCAGCTTATCCAGACAGGTATTCGCTTTTTCATTCGTGCCCTCATGAATCAATACATCGATTACCGTATGGACCGCTTCTCCTATTGTATTCCCGACGGGGTTTGCAAACTGCTCTTTCTGATTTTTCAGAAAAGATGAGGCATTGACAGGATAAGAAGCGGCAATCATATCAAACCATTTTTTTTCTATGATTTCCTTTTTTCCGGATAAGATATCAATCAGTCCCATATAATCCCCCATTCCTATTGACAAACATATATTGTATCGCCCGCCGGGAGACCTCTGTCATTGCGAGACTTAGTCGCTGAACCTGCAATGACAGGAGAGTATTCGCTCTTAATTTCGGGCACACAATGCACCTCAATTTCAACGGGCACCATATCAATTATTACTATCGTTATGGGTTGTTTATTTTTTAATTATACACAGCCCGTGGGTTTTGGAAGTCCGGCAATCTTACATGCACCTTTGGCAGGACCGGTTGGAAATAATTCGTACATGTGTTTGAGATCCACCTGTGTATCCTTACACATCTTCCTGATCATCGGAGCTATGTTATATTTCTGATAGTAATCCCTCAGATACTTAACAACCTTCCAATGCTCTTCACTCATATTCGGGACATCCTCTGTCGAAGCAAGTGCCTGTGCCACTTTTTCGTTCCATACATTAGGATCCACGATGAACCCGTCTTCATCGACCTCTATTTCAACACCACCAAGATTTACCTTTGCCATATTATCCTCCTTTTTTAAATGTTAAATTTACAATTCTGTTCAATATTATTATCGTTAAATCTTGAATATCTATTTGGCGAGCACGATGCTGTTTTACCGTGATGACCGAAAGTTATGATTCCGTCTTTACTTTTACGAATACTGCCTTCGCTCCTGCCTGCAGAATATGCCTTCGCAGCGCGTACGAAGTTTTGAGCCCACGGTGCTGTTCCTGCCGCATGTATATGCGAGTACACGGCAAGCAGGTTCTTGTAACAGATCCCGTCTTGCGTCTTATTAAATCCATATCCCTTGTGAACCTTGAAAATAAATCTTACGTCGCAGGATTCTAAGTTTACAGCTCTTGAATAATGAAACTCATGGCCGTGAATGATGCTGTGAAGTTCAAAATACGGATTTTCGGATTCCACCTCAACGACGGTATAACCATGTCCCTGGGGACGCTTATCGAAACAATACTCTACCGGTAAAACACCGGTCATAGGATAGGTCTTATCCTTATACTGGATCGATTTACCCATATACATGGCTCCGCCGCATTCCGCGTATACGGGTAGACCTGATTCTATAGCTTCTTTAACCGATGCACGGAAACTCTCGTTTGCTGCAAGGCGTCCGGCATTCGTTTCGGGAAAACCTCCGCCAATGTACAGGGCATCTATATCAGGCAGCGCAGCATCTTCGAGGGAATTTATTTCTATGATTTCAGAGTCTGCAGCTTTCAGTGCTTCTATATTGTCCGGATAATAAAAAGAAAAAGCCTCATCTTTTATGATACCTATCTTTGTCTTTTGTACTGCGTGGCTCACCGCCTTATGCATATTATTTTTTATCATAGGCAAGGGTTTGCCTGATGCGGCAAGAGAGAGGAGCCTCTCGACATCTAGACAGGAAACTGCCGCCTCTGCTGCGTACTTTATCGCCTGTTTAATTTCGGGGTATTCTGCCGGCGTGACCAAGCCAAGATGCCTTTCCGGGAATCTGGCAGATTCGAGTTTTGGTATCGCTCCCAGTACCGGTACACCACAGATCTTTTCTATTGATGCACGTGCTATCTCTTCATGCCGCTTGCCAGCAATCCGGTTCAGTATCACACCTGCTATCCGGACATCACCGTCCATCTTCTGACACCCGAGCACCTCTGCCGCAAGCGTACGCGTTGATTTGGTACTGTCCAGAACAAGAATAACCGGTGTTTTTAATAATTTTGCAAGTTCCGCGGTGCTGTACGTTCCGCTTTCATCCATTCCATCAAAAATTCCTCTATTGCCTTCAATTATTGCTATCTTGTTTTTTAAAAACTCTTTCAACCGGCCGCACTTTGCACACGACACATCAGCACAATAATTGCATATCGTATCTATACCTGTGTGCTGTTCAAAAGAGCGTTTTACGCCATCCTCGCCCATAAGGAATGTATCCAGATTGTAACAGGGCCTTTCGACTGCAGAAGTAAGCCATGCCGAGTCGATATAATCCGGGCCCTTCTTAAAAGGAAAAACGTCCATGCCGCGCATCTTCAAGGCTGAGGCAACTCCGACGCTGACAAAGGTCTTGCCACAGCCGCCGGCCAATCCGGATATAATGATTCTCGGTATATTCCAAAGCATGGCATTAAACCATATCAATGTATCCGCAGGGACATTGTTCCGCACATTTTTTGCATCCTATGCAGAATTCGAGTTTGAACTTATACGGATCGGTTTTGACCGCCGGTTTTACGACAGCACTATACTGGCAGAACATCCAGCATCTTTCGCAGGAGAAGCACTGGCCGCAGCTCATGCACCGTTTTGCCTCGGCACGCAACTGCTCTTCCGTAATGGTATAGCTTATTTCTTTGAAGTTATTGATTCTTTCGGCAGCCGGGATAAGCTGTTTTTTTACCTTCGGCAGTCTTTCATAGTAACCGAGGTTCATTTGTTTGTAGGAAATTACCGGCAGCGGAATTTCTTTCGGCTCTTCCCTGCCTCTGAGGTAGTTATCGATGGCAAGCGCCGCTTTTCTGCCGAGTCCTATTGCTGTTGCTGCGATATCGAGCTCTTGTGTAACATCTCCGCCGGCATACACGTCTTTCTCCGTCGTTTCATAGTGGTCGTTTACGTTTATCCATCCTCTTTCATTTTTGAATCTTTCGAGGCCGCTAAAGTCAACTATCTGACTGACAGCTGCGATGATTGCCGTAGATTCCGTGATAAACTCAGAACCTTTTATAGGTACGGGCCTGGCCCTGCCGCTTGCGTCCGGAGCGCCGAGTTCCATTTTGATACATTGAATACCGGTAGCCTTGTCTCCGTTTTTGACAACCGCAACCGGTGCGGTAAGAAATTCTAAATGAATACCTTCCTCTTCAGCCTCCTGTATCTCTGTCTTGATAGCAGGCATTTCGTTGATCGTCCTCCGGTACAGGATCGTGACATCCGCGCCAAGCCTCTTAGAAACCCTCGCGGCATCTATAGCGGTATCCCCACCACCAATCACGCATACCTTGTTTCCGATATCGACTTTCTTACCGGAGCTTATCTGTTCAAGAAAATCCACGCCGGTCAGCACATTGAGTGCATCTTCACCGGGGATATTCAGTTTACTGCCCTTTTGAGCCCCAATGGCAACATAGATAACCTTAAACTCTTTTTTAAGATCATCGTATGAGATATCCTTGCCAACCTTCACTCCGGACTTCAACGTAATACCGAGGTCTTTAATGATTGAATTGTACTCTGCGTCTATGACCTCATCCGGCAATCTATACCGTGGTATACCATACCGCAGCATCCCGCCTGTTTTCTCTTTTGCCTCAAACACAGTCACCGGATATCCCCGCCTCGCTAGGTGATAAGCGCAGGATATACCTGCGGGACCTGCACCTATCACCGCGATCTTTTCCGAAAAGTTTTGATCTGATATTTTTTTATGCTGCAGTTTATGTTCTATGCCGTACGTCCCGATAAACCGTTCGATATCATTCACGCCTACGGAACCGTCTACCTGTTCCCTGTTACAACCTCCTTCACAGGGGTGAGGACACACCCTGCCCGTTACACCAGGCAAAGGATTATAATCCGTAACATGTTCCCATACCCTTTCTAAGCTCTCGCCGTCCTTTATCATGGTCATGTATTCCCTGATCTTTGTGCCTATGGGGCATGATATCGCGCAGGGGGGATCCTTCGGCATGTATCGCGGACGAAGCGAAGACCCACCTATCGCTTCAGATGTATCTCCACCTCCAAGCCTTAAACCTTTTTTCTTTTTAACAACCTTGAGTTCCGGCATAATGATATCCTCTTTTCTCCAGCATATACTGTTTACTTGTCAGGCTCTGCTCCCTCCTTATGGGGAACCTGAATCGAACTACTGCCACCGAAATATCCGTATACAAGTTTACCGGAATCTATCAGTGTTCTGATGGCTTCCTTACAGCTCTCTTTTGAGCATTTTTCCTCGCCAAATTTCTGGATCATCGCATTTGTTATATCTTTTGCTTTCAACTGTTTTTTGCCCATGTCTTCCTGAACCATCTTGAATATTTCGTTCTGGAGTTCATCCATGGGTACACCGCTTAAATCTGCCATATAATCACCCCCTTATAGCGTAAAATGGGTTGACGTATTGAAGGTTGTAGCAGCGAATCTATAGTCATCTATGTGGTACTTGGTAAATTCTATGCCCGTCATACTAAAGAACCTTGGCCACCCGATTCTCTCAATCCACTCTCCAACTCTTTCATATTTCTTTGCATCTTTTGCGTACACCTCAACGATATTTTTTACCGCATTTACCACCTCGGGCCATCTTGGCGGGTTGTTCGGTAAATAGGGTATTGCCAGCTTTGAAAACATAGGTGCATGCCGTGCGTTGGAAACCTTGCCTCCGACCCATATGGAAACACCGTCATTCAATGAATTCGCTAAGGGCATTGCAGGGCACATGGTGTAGCAGTTTCCGCAAAACATACATTTTTCCTCGTTGACTTCGACGGTCTGAACACCGTCAACGACCGCCGGTGCAATGGCACCCGTTGGACATGCGGCAACGGTCGTCGGAATTTCGCAGATTTTGTTCAGGTTCGGCAGTATTTTTGGCGGCCTTCTGTGAACACCGAGTATGGCTATATCAGAGCAGTGAACGGCACCGCACATGTTCAAGCAGCATGCAAGTGCTATCCTGAGCTTTGCGGGCAGTTTCATGGTCTTGAAATAATCGTACAACTCATCCATGACCGCCTTCACGATACCCGATGCATCGGTTGCCGGTGTATGGCAATGTACCCAGCCCTGTGTATGGACTATATTGGTAATACTCTTGCCCGTACCGCCAACAGGGTAACCATTTGCCTCAATCTCATTGATAAGAGGATCGATCTTGCTTTGATCCGCCAACAGAAACTCAACATTGTGTCTGCTCGTGAACCTAAGATATCCTTCACAATATTTATCCGCCAGATCGCAAACCATTCTTATGGTATCTACATTGATCAATCTCGGGGATCCCATACGAACGGTGTAAATCTTGTCTCCGGTATCTGATACATGAACGAGGACGCCCGGCTTTACGATCTCGTGATATTTCCACTTTCCATAATTTTTTTTGATAACCGGATGTAAGAACTGGTCATACTTCGGCGGACCGATATCCGTTCTTCTTTGTTCTGCCTGAACTGATTCCATAATATTTTCCTCCTTATACTATTTTTGTTCACCTTCTTCTTCGAAGTACTCTTCGTAGAAGATGAATGGATTTGTTCTTGGATTTGCTACCATCTGCGGCTTTGGTTCAATCTCTAATGCCTCGAGGAATTGTCCCATGCCGACCCGCTGTATCAATTCTCCAATTCTTTCCCTGTTCTTTCCATACTCTCCCCAAAAGTCCCATATCTTTTCCACGAGGTCTTTCAGCTCTTTATAAGGAGGTTCCATCTTCATAAATGGAACAAGAACTGAGGACATCTGCGCACCCTGGAGAATGGGGGCCTTAGCACCTATCAGTATTGCAGCACCCCTTTCCTTGCCGGGTCTTAATGCCTTGGGCATAGCATTGATACAGTGCATGCATTTGTTACACCATTTGTTTACTATTTTAAGGTCCTTGCCATCCCATGACATGCATTTCGTAGGACAAAGATCGCAGATTTCCGATTGTACATCGACGCCGCTTTTTGCATAGGCACGCACCGCTTCCTGGTCTACCTGTATATCGTCCTTCCATATTCCGATAATGGACATATCTGCCCTCGCAACACTTGCCACACAATCGTTGGGGCAGCCGGACATCTTGAACTTCCATTTATACGGGAACTGGGGTCTGTGAAGCACATCCTGATAGGCCTGCGTAAGATCGTAGGTCAAATTAAGGGTATCGTAACATGCAAATTCGCAGCGTGCCGGACCAGCACAGCAGCTTGGTGTTCTTAAAACCGAGCCCGAACCTCCAAGGTCCCACCCTTTGTTTGTTAGTTTTGTAAATATAGGTTCAAGGTTATCGGTTGATGTTCCCAGTAACACAAGGTCACCGGTTGAACCGTGCATATTGGTAAGCCCGGAACCGTGCTGTTCCCACACATCACATATTTCGCGTAACGCCTTGCTTGTGTAAAACCACCCCGACGGCTGATTGATACGTATGGTATGAAAATGTGCAACATTCGGGAATTTATCCGGTGAATCGGAATATCTGCCGATTACTCCGCCTCCGTATCCCCTTACTCCAACGAGGCCTCCATGTTTCCAATGGGTAACTTTGTCCTTATACGATTGTTCAAGCTGCCCCAATAAATCCTTCGCCCTTGGGTTTTTATCAGCCATCTTCTTGATTTCCTTAACAAAGCTTGGCCATTTGCCCTTTTCCAGTTCATCAAGCAATGGTGTGCTTGTTTTCTTTGTTTCGTTTGCCATTATTCCTCCTTTCTTTATATCACAACCTTTTAATCTCAATCTTGTATACAATATACAGAATATCGAATTCCATGTCAAGTAAAATCTATTTTTTTATTCAATAATCTCCTCTCCTTTTCTGGAACAAAACAGGTAACCGGCTGTTTTGTTTGTACTATTAAAGATTTCTGTTGATAATCAATATATTATATAATATATTGTATACATGGCTATTTATTTTACCGGAATAGAAATAACTGAAAAACAGGTAAGATTCCGCATTGCTGATGAAGACATCAAACAGCGGGACACTCATAAAATTACCATGCCGAAAGACATGTCTCCTTCCCAATTACTGGAATTGCTGGAAACTGGGTTTTACACCCTGCTCAATAAGGCCGACGTACAATCCGACGATGTTAATGCCATTGCTGTCAGCGTACCGGCAACAATCAACTATAAGAAAGGAGGCATAGGCTGTTCATCCGCCATACCGCTTTTAAACGGGATGAACATAAAAGAAGGCCTTACAAAAAAGTTAAAGAAATTTGTAATCGTTGAAACAGAAGCGAATGTACGGGCATTCGCCGAATATAAGCTCGGCTACACGTCCAATTATAAAAATTTTATCCTTATCATGCTGGGGCAAAAGATAAGTGCAGGAATATATGTAAATGGCTGGCTTGTCAGGAACAAAGACGGCTCCACCTCGGAGCTCGGACACATTATCATTGAACCTCATGGAAGGAAATGTCTGTGTTCCAACAGGGGATGTTTGGAGTCTTATGCATCTTCCGATGCCATAATCAGATATTTTAATAAATACAAAAAAATCCGTTCGCCGAGCAAAATCACCATAGAAGAGATGTACAAACTTGCGCAAAAATCCGACAGTGCCGCTCTCGATGCATTCTACAGAATGGGAAATTATCTCGGCATTGCCCTGACAACGATCATAAATGTAATAAGTCCTGAAGCAATTATCTTTGCAGGGGAGGTAAGCAAGGCATTAAAATTCTTCCTGCCTGCGGTCGAATCAACGCTGAAAGCCCGCGCGTATTCGCTCCCGCTCAACGGGATCGTCTATAAAAGAAGTACACTCGGGGACGATGCGGGTCTTATAGGTCTTTTGCACCTTGCAAAGGATAGCTACACAAAGGCATACGATCTCAGGTTGTATGACGATATTTTTGCTATTTGAGATGATCCGTGGTAATTATATTTTCTTATGATAAAAGCTGTTAAGTCTGAAAAAGTAACCAGCAATATCGTAGACCATATCAAAACACAATTTGTCGAAGGTAAGCTGCCTGCAGGTTCAAAACTTCCTCCCGAACGAAAGCTGGCGATTGAGTTCGGAATAAGCCGTTCTTCCGTCAGGGAAGCAATAAGCATACTTAAAACCATGGGCATTCTCGAGGTACGGCATAGGGATGGAATCTTTGTCTGCGGCCCAAACACCGGAAGAAACAACACCTATCAACCAAGTATCAATAGTAATCCTTACAGCAACAGAACAAAAGAACTTATCGAATTCATGGAACTCATGCTGATCGCTTCAATCCCCCTTATTGTGGCAAGAATAACGGAAGATGATATAAAGAGCATAAAGACCACCGTTGAAAGGATAAAATCCTGTATTGCGAATGGGATGAAAGGTACGTGGTTCGAGCTTGAACTTTTCCTGCTTCTCATACAATTATCCGGCAATATTTTCTTTTATCGAACCATTACGAACATGAAGGGGCTGTTTATGGAGGTTATACTGGCTGTAAGGGATGACATCATCGCAAACAATACCGATCAAAAGGCATACATAGCCATCATGGAAGAATTCTCAACTATACTAACAACGAAAGAACCCGGCAGAATAAAACCGGTAATAGAAAAATACTTTCAACTGATGAAACGGAATGCGATAAGGGAAGTTACGACAACAAAATGACACTGTATAAACCCATTCATCCTCTCAAGGTATCCAGCGAGATAGTCGCTCAGATCCGGGATCTCATCTATTCGGGCTTATTAAAGCCGGGAGAACAACTACCGGTCGAACGGGAGCTTGCAAACAAATTCAATGTCAGCCGGGCAACGCTCAGGGAAGCACTGAACATATTGGATGCAATGGGACTGATAGACATCATACGGAGAAAGGGCATATTCGTAAAGCCTCTTGCTTCCAGCGAGATCCAGGGACCGCTGAGCGCCTTTTTAAATAGCAGCGCACACAGGGCCTATGAACTGTTCGAGGTAAGAAAGTCTCTCGATGCGCAGATTGTTTATATCGCGGCCAAGCGGGCTACGCCGCAAAACATAAAAGAACTCGCACAATGTCTCGAAGCCATGAAAAGAAATACCGAATCCGGCGACATTGACAGGTGGTATAAGGCTGACAATGAGTTTCATCTTACCATGGCAAGGGCGACACAGAACGATGTCTTCGTTCACCTGCTGTATACCCTTATAGAAATGGATTCAACCCATCTCCAGGAAGTAAGAAAGGAAATCTATAAATCGACAGCCCATCAGGAGCTTGTTTATGGCAATCACAAAAGGATGTACGAAGCGGTTGTAAGCGGTGACGGCGAGGCCGCAAAGCGTATTGCTATTGAGATATTCAGCTGGACCATGGAAGAGATCAAGGCGAATCCGTTCGTATAACCCGGGGACCATCCCTGCAGGGTACTACAACTATTATTGTAAATGAATCCGGATAATTCAAGAATAGTAAAAAAGATATTTGCCGCAGGAGTCAATGCCGTACGGGGCTATGATGCGGTAAGATCTGTTGTAAAACTTACCCATAATACTCTCGGAATTGCAGGAAAGAAATACCGGCTGAGCTCTTTCAACAGGATTGTCGTTCTCGGCGCAGGCAAGGCATCCTTTGATATGGCAAGGGCACTCGATGAAATCCTCGGCAGGCGCATCAACGATGGTGTTGTCATAACAAAGTACGGTTATGGAGGGCTCCTGAATCATATAGCGGTCATAGAGGCATCCCATCCCCTGCCGGATAGAGAGGGTATCCGGGCAACACAACGTGTGATGTCGCTTGCTCGCGATGTTGACAGGCACACACTCGTCATTATGCTCCTTTCCGGCGGGGCATCGTCTTTGCTCGTTGCACCGGATGGTATTTCTCTCGGTGACAAGATAAAGACAACCTCACTGCTTTTAAAGTCCGGGGCCGGTATTGATGAGTTGAATACCGTACGGAAACAACTCTCTCTGGTAAAGGGAGGCAGACTTGCCGGCATGTTTTATCCCGCAGAAATAGTAACCTTGATCATTTCTGATGTTATAGGGAATAAACTTGAAATCATAGGTTCCGGACCCACCGTTCAGGACACATCAACTCCTCAGCAGGCTTTGGAAATTATCGATCGCTACCACGGAAGAGATAAAGTTCCGCAAGCAGTCATCAAAAGGCTTGAGCGGAAAAAGAATGTTACGGACAACCGCGCCGTACGGTCGAAGGTACAAAACATCATCATTGCAGACAACAGGAAAGCGGTTGACGCATGCAAGATCCAGGCATTAAAATTGGGCATAACCCCTGTGATCCTGACCACAAGCCTGCATGGCGAAGCAAGGGAAGCGGGACATGTGCTCGCATCAATAGCGAATGAAATGGCACGCCGGAAGACGGGAAACCGAAAGAAGGTTTGCCTCATAAGCAGCGGGGAAACAACGGTTACGGTTACGGGGAGCGGTAAAGGAGGCAGGAGCCAGGAACTTGCTTTGGCTTTTGCCATGGATATCGCAGGGAAACAGAAGATAACCCTCCTCTCTGCCGGTACGGACGGGACAGACGGGCCTACGGATGCAGCAGGTGCAATTATTGACAACACGACCACGAACCGTATAGCTAAAATAGGTATGGATCCAAATACATATCTTTTGAATAATGACTCATATACCGTGCTTGATAAAGCAGGTGCACTCCTGAAAACGGGTGCTACGGGCACGAATGTCATGGACATTCAGTTAATCCTCCTGACCTGAGCAATGAAGAAAAGGCTCGATCAAATGCTTGTCGAAAAAGGGCTTGCCGAAAACCTCAGCCTTGCAGCAGCATATATTATGGAGGGCAAGGTACAGGTAAAGGGCATCCGGGTTGACAAACCCGGGCACCAGGTCCTACAAACGGATGAACTGTCCCTTGACCTTCCCTCTGTCAGCTATGTCAGCAGGGGCGGCCTCAAGCTCGCTGGAGCTCTCAGAGCGCTCGGGATCGATGTAAAATTAAAGGTGGCATTGGATGTCGGATCCTCCACAGGAGGATTTACGGATTGCCTGCTCCAGCACGGGGCTGAAAAGGTATTCGCGATTGATGTGGGGTACGGATTGCTCGATTACAAACTCAGGCAGGATAAAAGGGTTGTTCTCATGGAAGGGATCAACTTCAGGCATTTCGAACCAAAGGATGTCATGACTACAATAGATATCGCAACTATCGATGTGTCCTTTATCTCGCTCGAACTTATACTGCCTAACGTATTCCTTTGCCTTAATAGCCCGGGTCATGCACTTGCATTGATAAAACCGCAATTCGAACTTGAACAAAGGGATGTTGAAAGAGGCGGTATTGTAAGGTCCGCCGAAAAACAGGCCAAGGCTGTTTCTAAGATAGAAGAGGCAGCAAAAAAAATCGGATTTCATGTTATAACGGTTGTCCCCTCGGATATAAAGGGGACAAAAGGCAATCAGGAATTCTTCCTCTACCTGCAAAAGCCCTGATCGAAAAATGGAAATTATATCGAGATTCAAACTGGTATCCGGCATATTTTTCCGGAACGGCTGCATTGTCTGCGGCAGGGCAACGACATCCGCGGTTTGCACGGACTGCAGCAATAGTATACGATACATTCAGCAGCCTTATTGCACAAAGTGCGGCCAGCCGTTTACAACGCACAGCGGCATATCGCACCTCTGTTACGACTGCATCAAGGGCAAGAACAAGTTCACCCTGTCCAGGGCGGTTTTCGAGTATAACGGGGCAATCGTAAAACTTATTCACCGGTTCAAGTTCGGGGATCGGGTCAATCTTTCGTCATTCTTTTCGAAAGAGCTTTTCAAGCTCTACGAAGCACATTTTGGAGCAAAGAATATCACCGCTATTCTGCCGGTGCCTTTATCAACACACAGGCTCAAACACCGGTCATACAATCAGACACAGCTCCTCGCCGAAGCGCTCTCCCGGAAGTTATCAATACCGGTGTTTCCACAGATACTTGAAAAGATAAAAGAAACGCCGCCCCAGTCCCGGCTCAGCGCTGAAAAAAGACGGGAGAATGTGAAAGACGCTTACAAAGTTACCGACCGTAAAATACTCAAAGGGAAAAAGGTGTTACTTATAGACGATGTCATTACAACAGGTGCCACGGTAAATGCATGCACCAAAGCGCTCCTCCGTGCAGGCATAAAACAAGTCTACGTAACGACCCTGGCCATGCGGGTGTAAACTGAATTTATATGATGCATTATGATGGCAAGGTTCGATCGGGAGGTTTCCAGCAGCAGGAATGTTAAGAAGAAACAGCATCCCCAATAGCTTTCGGGGTCAAGATCCAAAGGTGGAGCATAGGTTTTGCGTTTTCAATGATGCTGACAGGCAGTTTCAAAACTCCAGGCGAAACCACGTGCTGTGCCAAGTCGACCTGGTTCAGCACTTCCACACGCAGTCCCGATGCATCAAAATATGCTTGCAGTTGTCCATCGTCTTCGAACAGGGTCGCATGAAGACGGCGTCCGGTAAGCTTGGCAATCGCCTTTCCTACCCTGCGGCGGCTGGCAAGCGCTCTGGTACTGTCTGTCTTGAATAAAAAATCCGGCGTGATCCAGACACCGCCGAACATCTGCAGCATGTCTCTGATATTCCGTACGACCGTATCCATCTCCTGGTGCGTAAGATACGGGAACAGCCCCTCACTGACGACGGCTATGGGATGGTCTTTGTGAAAACGTCCGGCTGCAGAAAGGACCTGCTCCCTGTCAAGCGCATTCGCCGAAGACAGATGGAAATTGCCGTAATCAGCAAGGGCATATTTTTGTCTCAGTACAGAAACAAGTGCGGCCTTTTCCTTTGTCAGACTTTCAAGGTCTGTTTCGATATAGGTAACGGCAGGGTCGCGGGTCATGGCAAGCCCGCGCAAAGACAGGCCGCTCGCCAGTTCAATGACCTGCCGGATACCTTTTCTGCGGATGGCCTCTACAATACTTTTATAGCGGACTTCGAAAAGCGGCGCATACCAGCTTATCTCCGACGGGGCTATGTGATTCTCCCCGAGAAAGGTCTCTATGACCTCTCCGGCGTGAATATGTCCGGCAACGTCCTTTGAAAAGGGTATGTCCGTATACTGTCTCCAGTAAGCGACGAACCGGGCAGTCATACTGATACTGTCAAAATCATTTTCCTGCATATCATCCAAGAATAAAACGGGAGCCGGATAGAACCGGGATTTGGAATGCACGTCTGTCAGAAGGGTTCCCCGTCTTCCCAGACCTTTCAACCCGCTCTGATATTTCCTCAACGTGTTGGCTCTTCATAAAAACGAACATATCAGACTGCGAGGAATTTTGCTATGGATCGGAGGCGCGTTAATTACGGGAATAAATCCACCCTTTATGATCTCCATGAATAAAACAAGACCTGCAGCTCCCCGATCCCCGGTAACTTAATGGACCATCATGGGTCCCGTGCTTTCCACCTTCCGGAACAGGAAAATCATGGTTATACAAAGAAAAGCAAGTACACTGTACCAGCGGAAACAATCGACATACGCAAGAAGAGCGGACTGGCGTAATAATTCCCCATATAGCAGGCCATTTGCTCTGGAGGGATATGCCCTTATTGCCCGCTGATACAAAGGATTAAACGGCGTCAATTGGCCAACGAGAACGGTCTGATGTAACTGCGCCATTCGGGCAAGCATTGTCGTTGTAATTGCAATGCCAAAGCTTCCGCCGATATTTCTCGCCAAATTAAAAAGACCGGATCCGTTCCCCATGTCCCTGGCAGCCAATGTCCCTAATGCGGTAATTGACAGCGGTATAAAAACAGTTATTGTTCCGACACCGAGAACAAAGAGCGGGATTACCATTGAATTCATGCCAATCTGTAAGTTGATATTCCCAAGCATAAAGCTTGCAGACCCGATTAAGAGTAAACCAAATAGCATCATAACTCTATTATCAAGGTATTTATTACTGACTGCCACCACGATAGTTCCCAATAATGCCCCCGTCACGAGCGGCAGTAATATAAAGCCGCTTAAAAGGGCTGTATAGTGCATCATGGTTTGATAAAAAAGCGGCAACAGTGCCATTGTCCCGTACATAATAGCGCCAATCATAAAAGCAACAATCATACCGCCGACAAGATTTCTGTCTTTCAGAACGTACAGATCAACCACGGGATGCTTCGTTCGGAATTCCCAGAAAACAAACGCAAATAGTGAAACAAAAACCCCTATAGCGGTCCAGCGCAACCACGCCGCCTGAAACCAATCCACCTGCTGACCTTTATCCAGAATGACCTGAAGCGCACCGAGGCCGATGGCCATCAATGCGAATCCGTAGTAATCGATGCCTCTCCCGATCTTCCGGATATAGGGAGGGTCTTCCACGAACATTTTGATCATCAGGAATGCAGCTATCCCAAAAGGCAGATTAATAAAAAATATCCACCGCCAGGAAAAGTTGTCCGTAATCCAGCCTCCGAGAATGGGTCCTATGATCGGTGCTGCAATGACCCCTATACCGAATACAGCCATGGCCGTTGTACGCTTTTCCTTGGGAAAACTTTCCATCAATATCGCCTGAGAGAATGGTTGAAGAGAACCCCCTCCAATGCCCTGGAGTACCCGGAAGACAACCAATTGTCCGAGACTTGCCGCTACACCGCACAACATGGAAGACAGGGTAAACAAAGCTATGCTTATAAGAAGCACCCGTTTACGTCCCCAGAGACTGCCGAACCACGCAGAAGCAGGCAGAACGATCGCATTGGAAACAATATAGCTGGTTAAAACCCATGTGCCTTCCTGGGGGGTTGCGGAAAGGGTTCCCGCTATATGCGGTACCGCAACATTCGCGACGGAAGTGTCCAGAACCTCCAGGGTTGTGGCCAGCATGATTGCGACGGCAATCAGCCACGGGTTACTGCCCGGCCGCCATTCTTCAGTATAATTTTCGGTGTCTGCTTTTTCCATCACTTGATCTTTATTTCGGTACTCGCGGACATTCCTATACTAAAATTGTATTTTTTTTCAGGTTGTCCATCAAAAACTATTTTTACCGGTATACGCTGGACTATCTTCACGAAACTGCCGGTAGCGTTTTCAGGGGGAAACATGCTGAATGCCGCACCGGTACCACGCTGAATGCTGTTCACCCGGCCTTTAAAAGTCTTGCCGGGATATGCATCGATCTGTATTTTGACTTTCTGTCCCGGCTGTACATTTTTAAGTTCTGTTTCTTTGTAATTGGCAACTATCCACATGTCGCTTGAAACAACGGCCATAAGCGCCTGCCCCGGCATTACCTGATTGCCTACCTCAACGGATTTTTCGGCTATAAAGCCGTCGGCAGGAGCATATATCTTCGTGTATCCGAGGTTAAGGCGCGCTATTTTGAGCTGCGCTCCAGCAGCTTCAACCTGTGCCTGTGCCACTTTATATGCAGTAAGAATATCCTCGTATCTCGCCTGTGAAATCGCCTGTCTCTTCGAGAGGGATTCTGCGCGGTCTTTATTGCGCAAGGCCTGGTCCAATAAACTCTTCCGTATGTCCAGATTCGCCTGCGCCTCGTTAACCTGCAATTCATAATCTGCCGGATCGATTTCGAGGAGGAGTTCGTTTTTCTTGACCTTCTGATTATCCCTGACATTTACCGTTTTGACTGTTCCGGGAATCTTCGTTGCGATCGTATAGACCCTTCCTGCAATATTAGCGTCGTCGGTGCTAACCGCGTTAAAGCTGCTCATAAGGTACCAAATTCCGGCGACCGCGGCCAACACAGCGGCAACGGCAAAAATCGTCAGTTTTTTCTTTTTATCGCCTGACATATTCATGTTATCTCCCTTCTCTGGCTTTTATAAACCGGTACGGCGTGATTTGAACGTATCGTCATTATATGAATTACTGTTCATAATCAGGACATAAAATTCATGTTCAATAGGTTTTGTCAAGGTATTTTGGGCAAGCGATCCCGGTAAGAGTTGTGGAGATAAAGGTCATTCGCTCGCAGCGCCGTTAAGAAAGTATCTCAATATAATGCCGGACATGCCTTCAAAACTCTTATTACCCCTTTCCTTTTCCGCAAGCTGCTCCAGAACAAGTGCTTTTATGATAGCAATAAACACCTCTCTTACCTGTCCGGGGTCAAGCGCCCTGCTGATGACGCTTTCTTCCTGCGCCTGTATAATGAGCAGAGTAATATACTCCCGGAGCTGCCGGCCGGTAGAACTCTTTAAGAGTTTTTTTTCTACCAGCAGCCTGTCTTCTTCCGAGCTGAATATCCTGAGGAAATCCTGATTCTCCATAAAAAAGGCAGAGCTTTCCTCTACAAAAAGCCTCAGCTTACTTCTCGCATCCCGGGGCTGTCCTGGCTTTTCTTCATTAATTTTGGACAACAAACCTTTCATCTTCTCCTTAAATAAGGCAAAATAAAGGGTATCCTTGTCTTTAAAATGCAAATATACCGTGCCGACCGCATACTGCGCTTCTTGTGCGATATCCTTTATCGTTGTCTTATGATATCCTTTCAAGGCAAACAGATGCTCCGCCGCATTAAAAATATCGGCTCTGCGCAGCTGCCTGTCTCTTTCCTTCCGGCTTAAATTGGCTATTTTTCTTCTCCTGTATAATTTATCTCACGAATGAACTATTATTCATAATTAGAACATATCGTTCATATGAGATTTTTGTCAACCTGCCCGGCTGGATTCGTAAACAGCCTGTTGCTTGGCTGCCGCCTTATTTTCAGACGAACGGAAAACTATTTGCACATTTCCCGGGATTCCGCTCTTCTTACTCAAGACATTTTATTGCATTTTGCTGACAAACAGAGTTTATATAAAAAATAAAATATAGCTATTGGAGGATGTATGAAACAACATTTTTTCACCGAAGAACACGATATGTTCAGAAAGAGTGTACGGGATTTTGTCATCAAAAACCTTGTGCCCCATGCAAACGAATGGGAAGAGGCAGAGGATTATCCAAAGACATTGTTCAAAACGCTGGCTGATATGAATTTTCTCGGTATCCGCTACCCTGAAAAATATGGAGGCATGGGACTCGATATTTTCTACGATATTGTGTTTTATGAAGAACTCTACAGATCCAGGATGCCGGGGTTGTGCCTCGACGTGATGGTGGATACAGATATGGCTACGCCGGTACTGTTCAAACACGGCACGGAAGAGCAAAAGACGAAATACCTGACGAAGATGATAAAAGGCGATGCTGTTTTTGCGATAGGCTACACAGAGCCGAACGCTGGTTCGGACGTTGCAGGGATACGAAGCACCGCAAAAAAGGCGGACGGCGGCTATGTACTCAACGGGTCAAAGATCTTCATCACAAACGGTACCTGGGCGGATTATATTATCGTTGCAGCAAAAACGGACTCGGCCAAGGGTCATAAGGGTATCACCCTGTTCTTGCTGGATACTAAAACAAAGGGCTTTACCGTGGGCAGGAAACTGAAGAAGCTCGGACACCACACATCACACACGGCGGAGTTGTTTTTCGACGATTGCTTTGTGCCGGAGAATATGATCGTAGGGGAGATCAACAAGGGGTTTTACTATATTATGGAAGGGTTCCAGACAGAGAGGATTATGGGGTCAGTCGGTGTCATAGCGCTCGCACAGGTTGCACTCGAGGACGCTGTCAACTATGCAAAGGAAAGGATGACCTTCGGCAAACCCATATCGCAGCACCAGGCCATAGCCCATAAACTCGTTGATATGGCAACACAGCTCGAGGCTGCACGTCAGCTCGCTTACCATGGTGCCTGGCTGCTCGATCAGGGAGAGGACGCGACCAAGGAGATCTCTATGGCAAAACTCAATTCCTGCGAGGTGGCAAACAAGGTTACGTATGACGCAATCCAGGTGTTCGGCGGATACGGCTACATGGAAGAATACCCGGTAGCAAGGGCTTACCGCGATGCGAGGATGTTTACCATCGGAGCAGGTACAACGGAAATCATGAAGGAAATTATAGCAAAACGGATGGGGCTGTACTGAAAAGCGATAAAGATGCGGTTAATGAATAAGAATCTCATTTTCCTGTCATTCCCGCGAAAGCGGGAATCCAGAGGGAGCGAATCTGATTCTTCAAATGAATTTTGATGTACAAATCAGTACTGAATTCCGTGTCAAGCGCGAAATGACCATAAGAACTTGAGAAATTTGAAACATGGAACCTACGGAACACGAAATAGCCGGCTTGTTTGATGTCATATCCGGGCGGTACGATCTGTTAAATCATATCCTGTCCGGATATACCGACGTGCGGTGGAGACGCAGGGTTGTACGCCTGAGCATGTCCCCGCAGGTAAAAACGATCCTCGATGTATCCACGGGCACCGGTGACATGGCGCTTGCCTATAAACACGCAAACAATTCCTTCTCTGTCTATGGCGTGGACATAAGCAGGGAAATGCTGAAAAAAGCCGGACTCAAGAATGCAGCGTTACCGCTGATCAATGCTTCGGGTCTGTCCCTGCCCTTCCGGGACAGCACCTTTGATCTTGTCAGTTGTGCGTTCGGCATACGCAATATCTATCCGCGGGAAAACGGCTTAAAAGAATTCTACAGGGTGGTGAGACCGCACGGCCGGGTAGCAATACTCGAATTTTCCATGCCGCGCGGTCTTTTCGGCAGGGTATACAAGGTCTATTTTGAAAAGATACTTCCCCTGCTCGGCAATCTCATCTCAAGAACAAAAGCATACACCTACCTCAAGAGTTCGGTCGAAGCATTCCCGGATCCCGGGACATTTAGCAGGATGCTGGCATCCGCAGGGTTTAAAAATATCAAAACGACGAACCTAACCCGCGGCATTGCAACGATCTATACCGGAGAAAAATAGATACTCGCACTTAATCTTTTTCCTTTACTATCCTCCGCATGATCTTAAACTGATTTATATGACTGCGTAAATGCTGATAATTCATGGCATTGTCTTTCCTAACAATAAAATTAATAATTATCTTTGAACAAGCACTGAGCGCCTGTCGAATATGCGTTAGTGCTTCAATAGTGTATCTACAATGCCATGTATGTGGAAAATGTTTTTTAAGCAGTCTTTTAAATGATTGCGTACCTATTGCCAGAATACGATCGGAAGGAATTTGATTTGTTGAGTGCCCGCCAAAATGGATGATAGCGGCATGAGGCACTATTTGTATTCTGTAGCCATTTTTTCTTAATCGCCTCCCCACATCAAATTCTTCGCCATACATGAATATATCCCGGTCAAAACCACCAACGGCATCGAAGGCACTTCTTTTAAACATCATTGCACATCCAATGATGTATTTGGTATCAAATATTTTATTTCGACCGATGTTTCTGTTATAAACCAATTTCTTCCATGTCGTGCCAAGACGCGCTACCGGGGTAAGCACAAGATCTGTTAACTGAAGGAATATATTGCTATACACGGGCGGGTAAAACAAATTCCTGCTGTTGTTCTGATCCAGGACAACAGGTCCAATCAACCCTATATCCTTTTGCTCAATCATGTAACTGCACATTTGCTCTATACCGTGATCGATAACCGTATCCGGATTCAGAAAGAACAGGATGTCCGCTTTTGCATGTGCGGCCCCTATATTATTGGCGCTGCCAAACCCGAGGTTCTGTTTGTTGTCTATGGTGTGCACCCAGGGGAACTCACGGTTTATTGCTTCTATACTTCCGTCTGATGAACCATTGTCACACACGAGCACCTCGTATGATATGGTCAATATCCTGTCATAGATGGATTGTATGCACTTTATACAATCATCCTTGGTATTGTAATTAACAATTATAATGGAAAGCTGCGGATTTGGCATGTCTCTATTCCCCGGTTTATGTATGTTAGAGGTTCTACATGAGTATCGGCGGATTGTAAAGAATGCTCCCAGTTTATTATTTTCTGTCTGAGTTTTACATATTAAATCCCGAATCTTTAATATTGCATCGGACTCAGTTGCTTGGCCCCTGCTTGACCATATTCCCCTGCTGGGGTAATTGATTAAAATGATTGAAGTTCAGGGTAAATATTATGTCTGAGATAAGCGTTGTCATACCGACCTACAACCGTTTTGAAATGCTTGAAAAGGCATTAAATAGCGTACTTTCGCAGAACTTTAAAGACTTCGAGATCATTGTTGTCGATGATGCGTCAGCAGATAATACCAATGAGCGGGTGCAAAACGGGTTTGAAGCAGAAATAGAAAAAGGGGTCATACGGTACATCCGCAATGAAAAGAACCAGGGACGATCCGCCTGCAGAAACACCGGTATAAAGTTCGCAAAAGCAGGACTCATTTCCTTCCTTGATGACGATGATTGCTGGTTGCAGGATCATCTCGGTTCACTGTATACGTTTATAAACGGGCATAAAGATATCGGCATTGCCTTTTCAAACTGGGAAACCATTGACGAGCAAACACAGAAAAAAAACACCGGCATCAAAGGGATAATGACAGGTACGGGTGATGCATATCTAAAGCTTATGCTCCGTGCATTGATCGGGTATCCGTCGACGTGTATTATAAGGACATCTCTTTTAGAAGAGACGCACGGGTTCAACGTGAAGCTGCCCCCCCGTGAAGACTGGGAACTTTTCACACGATGCGCTATGAAAGGCGGCATTGGTTTTATCGATAAAACAACGGTACAGATATCCGTACATGCCGGCAGTTATTCGAGAAATAAGGTCCAATGGGTCAATGCCACAGAGGCAGCATGGAACAGCATAACGGCGTCTGCGCAGGAATACGGTATCAAACTCGGCAACAAAATTATTTCTGAAAGGGCATTGAGGCTTTCAAGGGCGTTTATATCTATCGGTGATTTTAAAAATGCAGGGATTTATCTTTCGAGCGCTATCAACCACAATCCTTACTCTGTTCTCTCATCCATAGCACTCGAAAATATGTTTAAACTGCTTATCGGTAAAAGGCTGTATATGCGGTATAAAAAATAAAGATTGCACACTTTTACGAATGCAGTATTGTTTTTAATAATCTGTATTGTGCAAGATGCCGAAGGACCATCCCGCGATAGTTAAGATATTTTTTCTTATTAAAATAAGAGCTATACGCATTCATGGAAGAGATCGCAATCTGCCTTAATTGACTCAGCATTTCTAGATGATAGCGGATATACCATGTACGGGGAAAATGCCGTTTGAGCACCGTTTTCATTGCTACGGTACACATGCTATCTTTTTTTGTATTTACTGATTGTTTTGTGGAACTTCCCTCATAATGTACGATCCTTGCCTGTGGGAAGATCGTTATACGATAGTTTTGTTTTTTCATTTTTATGCCTATGTCAGCTTCCTCTCCATACATAAACAAATCCTCGTCAAAACCACCAACAGCATCAAAGGCCGTTTTGTTAAACATCATGGCACTTCCATGTATAAGGTTGATTGTGAAAGGCTTACTGTTGTTTACCTTCTTCTTGAATTTAAATCTTTTATAGGTAAAATATAGTCTGGCAAGAGGTGTGAACATAAGATCGGTTATTTGCAAAAATAAATTGAGATATACGGACATCTCGAAATAGGTTACTTCTTTGTTCTCTCTGTCAAAAATGAGCGGCCCGCATATCCCAGTTTCCTGATGATTTAACAAAAACATGGCCATTTCTTCAATCCCTCCCAGAACCCTTGTGTCGGGATTCAGAAAGAAGAACACCTTTCCTTTTGCTTGTTTTGCACCAATATTATTAGCTTTGCCAAAGCCAAGATTTGAGTTATTCTCTATAACAATAACCCAGGGGAACCTCTCCTGTATGGCTTTGGTGCTTCCATCCGCCGAACCATTGTCTGCAACTATTATTTCATAAGGCGTATTATTAAAATTGATATTGTCTTTTATAGATTGAATACAATTAATGATCTCTTCTTTCACATTATAATTCACTATAATAATAGAGAGCAGTGGCCTTTCTTGTTTGTACATTGACGAATCTATAGTATAGGAACATCGAATTTGTCAACTTGCCGGAGCCTGAAATGTACTGTTTCAAAGAAGCCCTTTATGTTTAAATTGACATGTTAAATATTAAGGCTACGGTTGGAGCACTGCAGGGGAGTATAGGGTATAAGGGAAGGAATTGATATACAGCCTTATAATAATCGTGATTACTATATGACAGTATGATGAAGAGACGCAAAACAAAGGTCATAAACATTGGTAATGTGAAGATAGGCGGGGGCAACCCTGTCGTTGTCCAGAGCATGACCAATACCCATACAAAGGATGTGGTTGCTACCATAAAGCAGGTGAATGAGCTTGCAGACGCCGGGGCCAAGGTTGTACGGCTTGCCATTCCGGACAAGGATTCCGCACTTGCCCTGAAGGCCATTAAAAAGGCAGTGCAGGTGCCGCTGATAGCAGACATCCATTTCGACTACAGGCTTGCCCTTGCATCAATCAAAAGCGGTATCGACGGTCTGAGGATCAATCCGGGGAATATCGGCAGCAAGGACCGCATCCATGAGGTCGTTCGAGCAGCCGCGGACGCAGGGATACCGATAAGGGTCGGGGTCAATGCGGGTTCTTTGCCTCAGGACATTCTTGAACAATATGATTTTCATCCGACGGCAGAGGCCATTGTTGAAACTGCCATGAGAAACATACGCGAGCTTGAGGCATTCAATTTCGGCAATATAAAAGTGTCCGTAAAATCGAGCAATGTCCTCGTGATGATAGAGGCATACCGGCAATTATCAAAACGCGTTGATTATCCCCTGCATCTCGGTGTAACCGAGGCCGGCACCGTGTTGTCGGGCAGCATAAAATCGGCCGTAGGCATGGGCATTCTTCTTTCCGAAGGTATCGGTGATACGATACGGGTTTCGCTTACCGATGATCCCGTGATTGAGGTAAAGGCAGGATACGAAATTCTCAGAGCGCTCGGTCTCGCCCATCATGGCGTTGAGATTATTTCATGCCCGACCTGCGCGCGGGCTGAATATGATGTGATCGGGCTGGTCAATTCTCTTGAAAAAAAACTGATCAATGTAAAGGACCCGCTTACGGTTGCGGTTATGGGTTGTGTCGTGAACGGTCCCGGTGAGGCAAAAGAGGCGGATGTCGGGATTGCGTGCGGAAAAGGCAGTGGAATCTTATTTAGGCATGGAAAGGTAGCAGGTAAGGTAAAAGAAACGGAGTACGAAAAGGTCCTCCTATCAGAGGTACACGAGCTGCTGAGACAAAAGGGTCAATAGGAAAGTTTGCTTATTTATTCAGTAAATTACTACGGCCAAAGGCAGTGGTTTCCGAGGAATGCTCACAAAATGTCATTCCGTGCTTGACACGGAATCCAAAGAAAACCGCAAAACACTGGATTCCCTCTTTCGTGGGAATGACGTATCAACGGTGTAGCCGGATATACATACCAACCCCGCGGGCTTTTTCATTATACTAAAAGATCGAAAAGTAAGATTTACACTTCTCGCAAGAAAAGGAAGATTTATTCATCCCCTTGTATTCTCTCTAAGATTTTGCCACAGGAAACTAAATAAACTATAATAGTTGACTTATTTTCCTTGCCTGCTTATACTTATTTCGTATGGCAAACGATATAGGACAAAGGATTATAGAGAAAGCGGCAGAACTGTTTCCCCGGCAGGGCTTCTCCAAGGTTACCATGGATGAGCTGTGCGATGAACTCGGCATAAGTAAAAAAACGCTTTACCGGTATTTTATCAGTAAGGACGCACTCGCAGATGCTGTGTTCAAGTGGAACATAAGCTCCGTAAAAAATAACCTTCTCGCTATCATGAGCGAACACGTTAATTATCTTGAACGGCTTTACAAGCTTTGTGAGTTCATTAGTCAGTTTCTATCAAGAATGAACAAGACAGCTCAGCAAGATCTCATAAGGCACAGGCCGGATCTGTGGAAAAGATTGGAACTTTATCGCAAGCAGGAAATTTTTCCTATTTTCAAAAACATGCTTGATGAAGGTATAAAGCTCGGCGTTGTAAGAAATGATATTCAAAAAGATCTTGTAATGCTCGTACTTGCTTCTGCCGTAGAGGGAATTCTGACTCCAGAGGTTTTAACTACCCAATCCTTTTCGACCGAAGATGCATTCCGGGGCATAATCAATATCTTTTTTAACGGCGTTTTGACGGATAAAGCAAGAAGGCATTATAGTACAAAATACAAAAATCCAAAAACAGGCAAAGGAGAGCTACATGCCATTTAGAAGCATACCAAAAGTATATTCGGTAATCGCGGGCATATTTATTTTTCTCGCCGTTTCTTGTTCGAATAAAAATGCAAATCTTGTAACCGGCAGCGGGACCATAGAGGTCACGGAATATGATGTCGCTTCGAAGATCCCGGGCAGGATCGGGTGGCTTGGCGTCGATGAGGGTGATCCGGTAACCGGTGGCGAAGTTATCGTAAGATTGACGACTCAGGAACTGACAGCCGGGAAGAACAGGGCAAAGGCAGGTCTTGAAGCAGCAGGTGCACAGATTGCATCGGCCCGGGCCCAACTGAGTTATTTGACTTCGGACCTGAAAAGGGTTGAGGCACTCTACAAAAAAGGCGGGGCATCACAGCAGCAGCTCGATCTTATACGATCGCAAACGGATGCGACCAAAGCACAATTGAATGCCGCAATTGCGATGGAACAGGAGGCGCAGAGCGCTTTGGCACTTGCACAGATACAATATGATGAGAGTATGATCGCGTCACCCATCACCGGCGTTGTTTTAACGAAGAACTATGAACGCGGCGACGTTATCATGCCGGGATCGACCATATTCACACTTGGTAATCTCAACAGACCATGGATAAAGATATATGTCAGCGATATGGACCTCGGCAGGGTGCGGCTTGGACAGCATGTTCATATCAAGGTCGACAGCTTCCCCGATAAAACGTTTGACGGGACTGTCGGGCAGATAGCGAACAAGGCGGAATTTACACCCCATGATGTCCAAACAAAGGAAGACAGGACTTCCCTCGTGTTCGCCGTAAAGGTTTATATCGATAACAAGCAGATGCTCCTTAAGCCGGGTATGCCTGCTGATGCTGTTTTTGAGACAAAGTAATGTTTGCTGTTGAAACCTCCGGACTCATAAAATCTTTTGATACAACGGAGGCGGTACGCGGCGTCGATCTGCGCATAAATAAAGGAGACCTGTTTGGACTTATTGGCCCTGACGGTGCAGGAAAAACAACACTCATGAGACTCCTTACCGGCGTCATGACACCCGATAGCGGTTCGATCAAAATATTTGACACGGATGCTATAAACCGTAAGACAGAGACTGGCATGATGATAGGATATATGCCCCAGAGATTCAGCCTATACGAAGAGCTGACCGTTGATGAGAATCTTGAGTTTTTTGCAGCCCTCAGGTCTGTTGAAAAACAACGATACCTCCAGCAAAAAGATTATCTGCTGAAGTTTACCAACCTGGAGCCGTTCACAAAAAGGCTCGCAGGTAAACTCTCCGGCGGTATGAAACAAAAACTCGGGCTTGCATGCACGCTTATCCATCAGCCACAATTGCTTATCCTTGACGAACCGACGACAGGCGTTGACCCCGTATCACGCCGCGAGTTCTGGCAGATACTCGACTCGTTTCTGCATCAGGGTATGACCATTCTGCTTTCAACACCCTACATGGATGAGGCCGACCGGTGTACAACCATTGCGCTGATGATGAACGGCACCCTTCCTGTCGTTGACACCCCCCGGCACATGAAAACCCTGATTAAGGGTACCATGCTCGAGGTTGTCTTAAAGGAACCACTCCGAGCAAAACAGGTATTGACTACAACCGGCTTATACACCCATGTACATATACTTGGTGACAGGATTCATGTGTATGTTGATAAACCGGACCCGGGATACATTACCGGTGTCCGGGATGTCCTCAACAACGGTGGCTTAACCGTTGATCAAACAGGCTTTACCCCGCCGACGCTCGAGGACGTTTTTGTATCTATCATTGAAAAGGAACGCGCATGACCGGGTTTCCCGTTGAAGCGGTAAATTTGAGACGCTTATTCGGTGATTTTGTCGCGGTCGATAATATAACCCTGAGCGTAAAAAAGGGCGAGGTGTTCGGCTTTCTCGGTCCGAACGGTGCAGGAAAAACGACGACCGTGAAGATGCTCTGCGGCCTGCTCATGCCGAGCTCTGGCTCTGCGAAGGTTGCGGGATTCGATATCGCCACTCAGCCGGATGACGTTAAAAGTTCCATAGGCTATATGTCCCAGAAGTTCTCCCTGTACAGCGACCTCACGGTTTCGGAAAACATAGATTTTTTTGGGAACATATACGGCATGGATAACAGCAGCTTACGGGTAAGGAAAAAGGAGATTATCAAACTAACGGGACTCGAAGGCAAGGAGCACGTCATAACATCAACACTCTCGGTCGGATGGAAGCAGAGGCTTGCACTCGGATGTTCGGTTATCCACGAGCCAAGGATCCTGTTCCTCGATGAGCCGACGGCAGGTGTTGACCCTGATTCTCGCAGGATGTTCTGGGACCTTATTTACGATCTTGCACAAAATGGTATGACCATGTTTGTGACAACCCATTACATGGATGAGGCGGAAAACTGCACACGGCTCGGCTTTATTTATAACGGTAAAATGGTTGCATCGGGAACACCGCTGGAGATAAAACGGACACAGATGAAAGGCACCATCATAGAGCTTGATACGGATGCCCCTTCGGAAGCACTGAGGCTTATAAAACCCATGGAAACCATGGATGAGGTGTCCTTTTTCGGCAGGCTCATACATGCAGTTACCGCTTCACCCGCAGGCGCAACAGATCAGGTTATGAAAAACATAGAACAGCTTATGAAGCAGAACGGAATAACGGTCAGCAGGATTAATACGATCCCCCCATCCCTCGAGGACATATTCATAAGTCTGATAAAACAGGAAGACAGCCATGATAAAAAATAACCTGCTCAAACCGGTAATAAAAAAGGAATTTATCCAGATCATCAGGGATCCCATAAGCCTTGCCGTTGTCATACTGATTCCCATTATCCAGCTCCTGTTGTTTGGCTATGCAGTGAGCTTTGATATCAAGCACATTCCCATGGGCATCTTCGATCAATCGCACACGCAGGAGAGCAGGCAGCTCATACGTGCTGTAACGGCGTCCTCGTATTTCCTCGTTGCAGACAATGCAAACAGCAGGACGGAGATCAACACCCTGCTCGAGAAAGGGGATATCAAGATAGGCGTTATTATTCCGCCCCGCTTTGCAGAGGACATCAATGCAAACAAGACGGCCGGCGTTCAGCTCCTCATCGACGGGACCGACGCAAATGTGGGCGGTGTTGCTCTCGGCTATTTCATAGCCGCTGCACAGGGATACTCTCTCGATATTACGCAGCGTATGCTCAATGAACAGGGGGGCGCAAGTCTTTTAAAAAATTTCCCGCTCTTGTCCCAGCGGCTCAGGATATGGTACAATCAAACGCTGCGGACGGAAAACTTTATAGTACCCGGACTCATAGCGACCATACTCATGATCCTCGGCGTTCTCATGACATCGCAGAGCGTAGCCCGAGAGTATGAACGGGGCACCATGGAGCAGCTCATCGTCTCGCCGGTCAAGGTGTATGAGCTTATCATAGGCAAGCTCGTGCCGTATATCCTCATAGGATTTGTGCAGGTCACTCTCGTTACCCTTATCGCGGTACTGGTCTTTCATGTGCCGCTGAAAGGGAGCCTCCTGCTCCTCACCTTTACCACGTTTCTATTCCTGGTGAGTGCCATGGGCATAGGTTTCCTGTTTTCTGCCGTCACCAAATCGCAGCAGGTTGCAATGCAGATGTCCTTTGTCGGGACCATGCTGCCCTCGCTGCTGCTCTCCGGATTCATATACCCCATCAATAGTATGCCGCTTGCATTAAGGGTATTCTCGTATGTTGTTCCTGCAAAGTATTTCCTCGTCGTTCTGAGGGGCATCTTTCTGAAAAACTCGGGTGTGGTCGTTCTTATGCCCCAGATATTGATCATGATCCTGATCTCGGTTATCGTCCTGACGCTCTGCATCATAAAAACAAAGAAGAGTCTGGACTGATATGAATAAGTGGAAAATATTTTTACTGCGGGTTAAGGCCATAGCGCGCAAGGAATTCATCCAGCTGCGGCGAGACAGGCGTATGCTGTTCATTGCGTTCATGGCGCCCATAATACAGCTCACTTTGTTCGGGTACGCAGCGACGCTGGACGTGAAATCCGTGCCTGTTGTTGTTTGCGACATGGACCAGAGCATGCAGAGCAGGGCCATACTCAATGATATTACGGCTTCGGGCTACTTTGTAATTCAGGGCAGGGTACCTTCTATCAGCGATGTGAGAAAGAGCCTGGACAACGGTAATGCCATGGTCGGTATTGTTATACCCGATGGGCTCGAGAGGGACATCGATGGAGGGAAAAAAGGGCACATACAGACCATCATCGACGGCTCGAATGCCATCTATGCGACCATGGTAAGGTCGTACCTTGAAAGGATCGTAACCAACAGGGCACTCGAACTATCTGCAGAACAGATGTCAAAAAACGGACTGCAACCTTTTACCCCTCTGAATATACAACCAAGGGTCTGGTACAATCCCACACTCAAGAGCAGGGACTTTATGGTCCCCGGGGTATTTGCACTCGTACTCATGATAATAAGCACGGTACTTACCTCCATGGCAATCGTAAAAGAAAAGGAACGCGGTACCATCGAACAGCTCATCGTTACCCCCATAAAGCCTATAGAACTTATAGCGGGAAAGCTATTGCCTTTTGCAATCATAAGCCTGGTCGACATAACGCTCGTTACCATGGTTGCGGTGTTTTGGTTTCAGATACCTCTCCACGGCAGTTTTATACTTTTATTTGCGCTGTCCGCACTCTTCATGCTGACGACGCTCGGACTCGGACTCCTGATCTCGACCGTTTCCAAGACCCAACAACAGGCCATGATGATTTCCATGCTGCTCATTATGCCGATCATACTGCTCTCCGGCGTTATGTCTCCCATAGACAATATGCCCGTGGCAGTACAGTATTTTACACTCCTCATTCCCTTGCGCTATTTCATCGTAATCGTACGCTCCATATTCATGAAGGGTTCGGGCATGTCCATCCTCTGGCCTGATACGCTCGCACTTGCGGCCTTCGGCATTGTCCTGTTCCTCCTCAGCGTGAGCAGATTTAACAAGCGGATCGGCTGACCCGGAACATACATTTTTCCGGGTTAATAATCAGCTCTCTCTACTGACGGGGTTATAAAGGAAGGCAGACCTGATTTAACCGGGTGTGTTCCAGAATGAAAAGCGGATATAGAAAATATAAAACAACTATTTCTCATCTCGTTCTCTTGAATATAAAGACACACCTCCTGTTACTGGCAGGCAATTTTTAATCTGACGAATAGTGCATAATTTCTTTCTCATAAAGTTCACAGAATGTCAGCGTCGCGAAGATCCGAAGGTGAGATGCCGATGATATTTAAATCAGGTGAAGAATAGTCGGGAAACTCTAATTCGAGGTAAGCATTAATATGTTATTTTCTGTTTTCATCTTGTATACTTTTCACCTCAAATAAAACAGATAATTTCCTGCGATCTCCGTTATGTATATACTTATCCGGGACCCATGTACGATTAGCAGTTATTTGAGTCCATGTGTTCCTATGAAGTTCCAATGATATGTTGGTAGCATCAGTCATCGTGTAGCTTCGTCCGAATATCTTTTCCCCAGATAAAAAATCCTTGCTACATACGTTAATATTCATAGGGATTCCATTGTGCCTCCATTTGCCGCTGATTTCTATGGTAACGATAGTATTGTATGTGGTTATTTCTATTTGCCTGCCAATCCAGTCCATGTCTTTGTAATAGGTACTGTATTTATCTCCGCTTATAAAATATCCTTGTTTTAAAGCAGAGGGGTCTATCATCCACAAATATACACCATTCGCCATTGAAGGCCCTTTACCTAGAATAGAAGTAAAGAACGATACGATGTTCTGTATATTCTTTGTCGGCCCGACAATAATATAGCGTATATCGTAGTATTTCAAGTAACCGTAAATTTCTGCTTTGGAGCCATGATCCATTTGAGGGGAAACGCCGTTTTTCTGGATGGAATCTACTGTTTTGATAAATAAAGAAGGCATGGGGCCGAATCCATACCGGTTTATTGCAAACCCTTCAGGCATTTTAAACCACATATCACTGTATATTTGCCACAGCATGGCTGTCCCTTCGGCCCCCCGGGACACAGGAACAACAAAAACGTTGCTATTCTCAGGTATATAATGCTGTATAGATGAGTTCTTAAAAAAAGCAGGTATGGATGGTTTCTGCACTGGATAGGGTGATACAAGGAATACAGGTATGATGCAAAAAAGTCCAACAGTAAAAACCGCATACGCTGTAAATTTCAGTATTTTCTCCTGCTTGCTCACTTTTGAAATAAATATGGCAATTGTAATGCCTGAGAATAAAATCACGTACAACGCAATCCGGCCGGGCAGAAGATGTTCTAATAAGGGTAATGATTCAAACAAAATCCATGGCAGAGGGATCTTTGTTATATGACCATTAACATGGAGGTATGGTCCCAAGGATAATAGTGCTGAAACAAGTATCATGTAGGCTAAGAACTTTACGTTTTTATCTTCGTACCATCTTTTAATTGTATAAAAAATGATTAGTAAAAAAGGTATACTTATATAGCCGTCCCATTCGCTTGCATTACCGGTGAATTTTGAAACAATATTTGATGTTATCACGGTTTTCATCAACTGAAAAGGACCGGGGATGATAAAGTTTAACAGGTCGGTAACAAACACGTTCTGCGGTTGCAATAAGCCTATAGGTCTCGCCGATCCGGCAAATTGCATGTATAAAAAGGGCAGCGAAAGCACAAGAAACAGAGGTATACCTATCAGGATAACTTTTAAAACAGAAACGAAATGTTGTTTTAAATCTTGTCTGTCCACTATGCAGATCACCGCAACAGCAACCATGCTAATGATTATTTCTGAAGCCAGCATCTCTTCTCCCAAAAGGAGCTGACAAAAAAGTAATACGCCCAGAATGGTTCCTGACTTCCACATTCCGATCTTGCGAGAAACCAGGATATCGTATCCTAACCAAACCAATAATGGTGGGATAAATGCCAAAGTAACGTGCGGGTGTCCCATAGATTGCGCTATCATGTATGGGGAAAATCCATAAATAAGTCCTGAGAAAAAAGATGCACTATGAGAATTAACAAAGCGTAATGTGGCTATATACGCTGTAAATGCAGAAAGGCATAGTGCTCCTATAACTATAATATTGTATGAGAATATTGCACCAAAGAACTTTGTCAAAGGCGAAAGGATTAACGCTGGTAGTATTATCGACGAATTCCACATGAGGTTAACGCCGTCGGGGAATAATATATGCCTGCTGATCAATGGATCCTGGAAATGCCCAATAGCATACTGGACCCATTTAATAAACCACATGAACAGCTCCGGATCTGATCCGTTCCCTATATATGCGGTTCTTATATTCAGTATTGCAGGATAGGTTATGATGACAGAGAGAATAATGTATATTGAAAATACAATAAGTTTATGAATTATAGATTTATGAACGGTACCCATTATCACACAACGTCTTTTATAACAGAGATTAACTTGTTTCCTATTGATGCCCACGAATAGTGCGACACTACAGTCTTGTACGCCTCTCCGCCAATGGATTTCCTGAGTTCTTTATTTTTCAGGAGAGAGATAACCGCTTTTGCAAAGACTTCGGGATTATCTTCTATACGTATGTCCTTGCCGTTTTCAACCATAAGGCCTTCAGCTCCTTGAGAAGTTGAGACTACGGGCTTTTTGAGTGACATGGCTTCAAGAATTTTTGTCCGTGTCCCGCTGCCCTGAAGCAGCGGGGTTATCATTATAGCGCATTTTGACATGAATGTTGTTGCGTCAGGGACATATCCTTTTACAAAGACATTTTTATTGTCCGATAATTTCAAGATTTCCCCTGAAGGATCTTTTCCTGCAATAAAAAACTTCACGTCAGGAATAGCTTGTTTCACAAGAGGAAAGATTGTTTTTAAAAAATAAAGGACAGCCTGCACATTGGGGGGATAACGCATAAGCCCGATAAAACCGATAGAGTTCTGCTCTTCCGGTACATCCACTACAGACCTGTCCAGATCTATACCGTTCGGTACGACTTCTCTCGGTACCTGAGGCGCTATTTTTTTTATTTTTTCATCTTCTTTTTTAGACGTAGAGACAATCAAATCAAAACGCTTCATAAATCTTTTTTCGTTCAAGACCATAGACTTCCAGAAGAAATAGTATGGGATCTTTTCCTTCATAGCACTATTCTGATAAAATTGTTTCCAGAGGTCTGACTCCACATTATGGGCATCAAGAATAATTTTTATGCCTGCTGCCTTTAACATTGCAGCATAGCCTGCAAGCCATGAATGTTCGATAATAGCTATGTCGGGCTTAATTGTGTTTATGTAATCTGATAAACCTCGTTTTGCTTCTTTAAAAAAGAAGGTGTCTGCAGAAGGGTTTTTTAATAAAAGAATTCTCCTGCCGTTCCGCATCAACCTGTGCAGTATATCTTTTTTATGTGTGGGGACGTTTATGGTAGAGTAATCTTTGCAGTAGTTCATAAGCTCTGATGTTTCTATGGCTCGCTGTTCAACAAGAAAAGAAAAAAGATGGATTTCAAACTCTTTACTCAGTGCCTGTATTATGTTGAACGTCCTTATGTGTCCGCCTTCATCGAGGGGATAGGGGAAATAGGGTGAAAGAACAATGAGTTTTTTCATTCTTTTGGGAGTTGAATGCGACGTTTTAAGATGGGTGTATGCATCTAGTTTAACGTTTCTCTGCCTTTATAAATATTGTATTCTTAAAAAACGGCTCGTTTGCCTGTTTATTATCAATTTGTGCAAGAAACTGCATCGTTAGACCGGCTGATTTAGTGTTCCAGTTTGATGGGGTATTTATATATCCTATTTTTATATTCTGAAAGCCGGCATCCTGTAACAGTGAAAATACTTCTTTCGGAGTATATTCTCGGTTATGCCTATCCGTACTCCCATAAAATATCTTTGGATCCCAGAATACATTATCGCCGCGCATCAATGCAAAAACATTACCGATGGATGATACATTCGGTGTAGATAAGATGAGAATCCCGCCGGGAGACAATAATCTCTTTATTTCCTCTAATATCTTAACGGGATGTTTAATTGCAATGTGCTCAAGTACTTCTGTAAAAATGACACAATCAAATTCATTGTCATGGTAAGGGATTACATCATTCTCAAAATTACACTGTTTTATGTGCAGCTTTTCAACAAAAGATTCAGGATACTTGTAAAGATACTCTTTGTTCAGGTCAATACCAAAAACATCTAAGCCCATTGCATCTAAAGCCATCCCAAGATGTCCGGGGGAACAGCCTAATTCTAATACCTTTTTTATCTCTTTCTCCGTATGTCCCAGAACTAATTGGAGGGTAAAAGTATAACGCTCAATTGAGGTTTCAAAATAGCTTTTAACATCATCAGGCTGATCGGATATTTTATTTTTTACTTTATTCAGAAGTTTTATCGCCTCAGTTCTTGAACGGGATGTTACAGTAAGCGTTGATTGAGGAAAATAGTTTTTATTTTCATAGGTAATCCCCTGAAACATTTTGACGACGGGATCCTCTTGATGCATGTAATCCCGGTAGTAATTATATATTTCATATTGAGAGATATCTACATTGTACTTCTGTGCTCCTTTTAATAAGTTTTCCCAAAAACCATCCGTATTTTTCCAGTGGTTTTCTGATAGAAATAATTTCAGATAATTGATTGGATGTTTTTTGAGTAAAAGAGCATCCTTTTCAAAAAATTTATTCCGTTCCTTCTGTGACTCTCTTTCTATCGCACGAAGATGCGGTGGATGAAACACCTGTACCTTATCGCTAAAAGGTATTTTACCGAATTTTACCGCCCTCCACCCAAGATCCGTATCCTCTCTGAAATGCGGATGATCAAATCGTTCATCAAATCCGTTTATTCTATTGAATATTTCAGTTTTCAAAAACAGGTTGGCAGTCATAAAGCCAATACCCCCAAAACCCTCATTCGTTACAGGCCTATAAACAGGGTCGTTCAATTTGTCGGATTTAACCAATCCTTCTATTCCTATAATGTCATTGTTATTGAATAGGCGGTATGCCTCCTTTAACCAGTTTTTTTCCGGAATACAATCGTCATCGGTAAAAGCTAAAAATCTACCTCTCGCATATAACGAAGCCGTATTTCTTGCTTTCACAGCCCCCTTTGTATCCGTATGAATATAAAGGAGATCAAGAGTATGATATTTATTAACCCATACAGTATCACTCTGATCTACGACAATGACTTCGAAATCCTTATAATCCTGCAAGGATAGAGCATCCATTAATTTATCAAGGAGGTCATGCCTATTATAAGATGGTACTATTATGGAGAAAAAAGGCTTTGGGGTTATTGGTTTGCTCCTATATCTATACAGCATTGTCCCTAAAGCTTTTGAGATCCTTTCAAAGGAATATTTCTCTTCTACTAATTGTCTTGAAGCTTGTGACATAAGTTTTATTAGCTTCGCATCATTCAAAATTAATGAAATGTTTGCAGCAAACTTATCCGAATTGCAGAGCTTTATAGAATAAAAAGTTGTATCTTCTATACCTCTTGCTCCTGCTGGCGTAGAAACAATAGGCAGCCCTGCTGCCATAAAATCAAACATCTTGATGTTCGTTCCTGAGCCGCTGAACATGGGATTAATTGCCATGTCAGCGGCAGAGAGGTATTTGATCTTTTCTTCCTCCGTTAATCTCCCGGTGATTACAACATTTTGCTGATTACTTTTTACTGCTTCCCCAACCCCGCCTGCAATAAGAAAAGATACATCCGGAAGATTCGGGGCCAAATCAGTCAAAATATAATTTGCGGCCTCTAAATTTGGTGGATAGTTACTGCCGATAAAAATTACGGCCATTCGTTGCCGAAGCCCGAGTTTTTGTTTTATACTCTCTTTTTGTTTACTATCCACGGGTTTAATTTTATCAGTAAATACCCCGTTCGGTATTACCTTCATCTTTTTAAAAGGTACATCGTAGAGCCGGTTAAATAATACCCTGTCTTCATGTGAACAAGTAAGAACAATATCTGCGAAATGACACAATTCATATTCTACTGCTACCACATCTTTTACTATATTAGTCTCTATCCCTCCTGCACCCAACAAGTTATATCTCAAATATCCTTCAACATTTTGAGAATCATAGACTATAACCTGCTTGTCTTTGTCGAGCCTATCTTTGATAAGGGGATAAATCCACGGATGTGAAAATATAACTATATCACTTTTCGCTGACCATTCTTTTGCTGCCGTTATGTATTCTTGCGACAGATGGGCGAATTTAGGAAAGGTAATATCAATTATCGTTTTACCGGCGATCCTATCTTGCAGTTTTTTAACTTCATCAAAATGTGCATTGCTTAAGGGAACATTTATTTCTCTGAATGTCTGGCTCAGATAATGATCCCTATATTTTTCCCCCTCCCAATCGTATGTACCGACATAAGTGGTTGAAAGGTTATCGCCAAGATTATGATACAACCCAAGCAATCTTATCCTCCCTCCGCCAGTCGGAGGATCTATCGGCTGCATATCAAGCACAGTAACGTTATAACGTTCATTCATAACTCATTTATCCCCTTCATTCCTAATGCATCTAATAAGATCTTCGCAACATTGCCCCAGGTAATATGCGCGATCGAGTGGTATCCTTGTTCTCCCATTTCTTTGGCTTTATCCCGATTATCATATAAGAATTCAATTTTTTTGGCTATCTCCTTAGGATCGGGGTTACAAACAAAACCATTAAAATTGTCTTTTACAAAAAATGTTGGTTCTCCGGAGTCTGCACAAGTTATAACCGGTTTTTTACTCTTAAAGGCCTCAAGGGTTATATAGCCGTAATCCTCGTTTAATGGTACAAACGGTACTCCTAAGGTATCAGCATACAAATTTGTTAACTCTTCGTCGCTTACCCTTCCTAAAAATTCTATTCTTTTATCTTTATTTGCTATCTCGTGAAGCCTTTCTTCATCCTCACCGGTACCCGCTATTTTTAGCATTATGGGACGCTGAACATGTTTCATTGCTTTAATAATTAAATCGTCTCGTTTCCATCTATGTAATCGACCGGGCATAAAAAGATAGTTTTTGTATTCTCCTGTTTTAAAGCTATCATAAGATAATGCTGGATAAAGTACTTCGCTTCTTATGTTATTATACTGCAGTAATCTGTTTGAAACAGTAGTCCCGATAGTATATATTTTTTTTACATGTGGATATGATAACACGGCAGTATCCAATGTAGTTATAAATTTTCTTTGCTCTAATAATTCAGTGGTTGGATATGGAAAATCTTTTTCAAAAATATCATAAAAAATTCTCATTGTATGCACTAAATAACAAACATGATTCTTATGTTTGACAAAATATGAAGGTGCTTTTGTAGAGATTACTCCGTCGTAAGCTGATAAATTTAAGTCGTAGAAATTAAGGAGAGTCTCCTTAATTGTATCAAAACTTGATTCATCGCTTACCAAGCTGATTATGTCCGTATTAATCCCGGTTGAATTTAACGCCTTAACCAAGCCTTCATAAAAACGTTCAGCGCCGCCTTTTTCTCCGGTCCTGGAAGCAGCAGCGATTACAGCTATTTTCATCCCTTGTATCCGATAAGCGCATAATCCTGTTCCATATTTATACGCTCCATGATCTCGTGAAGCGGATCGCTCGCAGCGGAGGTTTGGTCACTTCTCCTATGAAGTCTTAAAATCTTTACATTGGTGAATCCCCTTGCCTCTGCAACAAACTTCAAGGTATCGGGGGGGATTGGGTGAAGATGGGTTGGATCGTAATAAAAGGTATAAGCACCGACTATGAGATTTTCCGGGTTTGGCGTCTCAAAAATTGCCATTCCACCTGTTTTTAATACCCTTAAAGATTCGTCAAAAAGTTTAACCAGAATCTCAAAGGGAAGGTGCTCGACAATATGAAAACCTGTAATAACGGACAGGAAATTCTCCTTTTGACGCTTGAGATAGTCAATAACATCCGCTTCTTCCACATCTAAACCAAGCTCTTGTGCCTGAGATGCCATAATCCTGTTTATATCAATACCTTTGGCATGAATATTCTGTTCTTTCAACAACTTAAGCCATTCACCCCTACCGCATCCAACATCTAATACCTGAGCATTATCCGTATTTTTCAAAGCTTCGTGAATGTAGGGCAAATAAACCCTTTGCCTCTCTTTGATATCAGCTTGTGTACCTCTGAACCTATCTTCAAATGATACATACATGGCATCAAACTGGTGGGACTGTTCTTCACGAAAGCTTTTTGCCTCGTTAACGGTAAGCTTTTCAGAAGTCTTCTGATTCAACCGTTCTATCAAAGAAGAAAGGTTTTTCTGCTGCGCAAGAATATTCAATTTCTGATCGCGTATTTGTTGCAGAATATTATTTATATCAGCCTGCACAACCAGATTTAACTGCTGTACTACCTGTGTATCTGCCTTGCGTGATACTGTATCCTTTAGTTGCTCTACTACCTGCACATCCGCCTTCTTTTCTATGGTGTTTCTAAGATTGTTCAACTCTTTTATCATAACACTATCGGAATGATTGAATCTGGTATTTGTATAGTTCTCAAAAGCGGTAATATTACGCATAATCAAGGGCATTTTTATGATTGCTGTAATCCATCTAATAGCGTAACCCATTATCGGTATTTTGTAGAGTTTTGTTGCTAAATAAGATAGATATAAACCTTTGATATTGGTTTTTTTCTCTTTTCCTTCTTTTGAATATCTTAAGTTCGCAAGTACCTGTATTTTGTTTAGCGTGCCATTTTTTAACATAGATAGATAGAAATTGAAACCTTGCTCATCAGTATCTCTTCGGAGTATACTTTTATAGGCATTTTTAATAAAAACTTCATTGTCATATTTAAGAAAATCTTCAATAGTAAAAGATGCCTGATATTTAGGAATAAATCGGATAAATCTTAATGCTGTCCTATAAGCAAAACTATAAAATGGGTATTTACGCAGCCTGTCTTGTATTGCTTTAATTGTTTGCCATAATTTAGTTTGTTTTACTATAGGATTTGGGGATGAATCGTTTACGTGTGATATATTAGACTGATAATCTACCTCATTTAGCTGGGCTTTTCTTCTCTTTACTTCCTCCCGGATCTTTTCCATTATTTCATCAACATTAATTTCGGGTATTTTTGATTCTACCATTTGCGCCTCTTAAATATATTCCATCTTAAAAAACAAGACAGCGATCATTTTAAATTAGAAACCTGAGTGAATATCTGGAGCATGATACCTATTAGGTATATGTAATGCAAAGGCGATGTCCAGCTTGCATAGCTGTATCGTTTCTCTATTTTACCAAGTTTTTGGGTATTTTTTAGCATAGCCTTCATAAAACTATCGTGCCGTGCACTGTCTATAAAAAGAAAAACAATATTGTTCATACATCACATTTTACCTTTTCTTCTTTGCTTCCCCTACAAATATCAATATATCAGGAATACATTATGTAATATCAAAAACCAATTTCAATGCATATTTGACTTTTTCAAGTTCCTCCGAATATATTTGTCCAATCTTTCTTATAAATCTTTCTTCCGACACGGACCTCACCTGAAATAAGTCAATTACAGATAGTTTACTTAATCCGTTATTCCTATTTGGTTGAAGTTTTACAAACCATAAAACTTTCTCATAATTTTCCTTACAATCCGTTAGAGGGGCTATTACCTTTAAGGGTAAAACACCTATAGCATCGTTATTTAGGATAACACATGGTCTGGTCTTTTTTATTTCTGACCCTATAGTAGGATTTAGATTGATCAACCATATTTCGCCTTGCTTCATTCTACAAAATCCTCGTACTCTATTTCTTTGAGTATTGTCAAATTTTTGTTAGACTTATATTCTCCTCTCATGCTTGATGCAATTTTTCTAAGCTCGTCTTTCGTTTTTTCAGCCATATAAAGCTCCACAGCCCGTCTGATCAATTCAGATCTTCCTATTTTATTTTTCTTTTTAATATTATCCATGTAATTTATAAGAGTTATAGGCAGTGAAATCGAAATCTTCTCTACTTTATTTGTTAACACAGTACTACCTCCTTTGCTACTTATAGTAGCAAATATATTCATACCTAATGTATTGTCAATAGTTTTCAGATCTACCTGTTTTTCTTAATTGATATCACGACTTCTGACTTGTTTGGTATGCATGTATGGTGTCATCGACCGTGCTGCCTTTGGATATACCCCTGCCGTGTATCCATACTGCATCGTCGCACAGTTGTTTGATCATCCCCATACTGTGTGTAACTATGATCATGGTTTTACCCCTGTTGCGGAAATCCGTGATCTTGTCGATACACTTTTTCTGGAACGACTCGTCACCGACAGCCAGGACCTCGTCTATTAAAAGTATATCGGGATCCACATTTACGGCCACCGAGAACCCAAGGCGCATGTACATGCCTGTCGAGTACGTTCTGACAGGCGCATCGATGAAATCCTCGAGCTCGGCGAATGCAACAATTTGATCGAACCGCTTTTTTATCTCTTTTTTCGGGAGGCCGAGTATAATGCCGTTTATGAAGATATTTTCCCTGCCTGTGAACTCGGGATGGAAGCCAGCCCCGACCTCTATCAGTGTCGAGACCCTGCCGTCCACCATAACCCTGCCCTTGTCCGGCTTGTATATCCCTGCTATAAGTTTAAGGATTGTGCTTTTGCCGGACCCGTTGTTCCCTATCAAACCGAATGTCGAGCCCTTTCTTATGGATAGGTTTATATCCTCAAGGACCTCAAGGTATTCTTTGTTTGGATTTTTCTCGAACCAATTAAAATGAGCAAGACGCTCCTTGAAACTCGAATAATTCTTTTTTAACGCATATTTTTTAAAATGTTTCTCTACATGCTCCAAAACGATCGCATCATTCATATAAACTCCGGGAATGCCTCTTTAAGCTTTTCGAATAGGTATGCGCCTATAAGAAGTATGACAACCGAGGCAATCAGTAAATAAGACAGATGCAGCCAGTTGGGAAAGATATTGTAATAAAAAATCCATTGATAAGATCGGACCAATAAAGTCATTGGGTTCATGTAGAAAATAATTAAATACCGGGAAGGGACCTGTGACAGTTGATAAATGATAGGCGTTACAAAAAATCCAAGCAAAAGGAAGTTACTCACAATTTGCTGGAGATCCCGGAAATAAACATTTACAGCGGCGATTATAAGCACAAGTCCTTCCGTTAATATCAACTGGATAATTATGACGGGGATAATGGCTATTATGGAAATACCGAGGTCCATTTTTAAAATGAACATAAATAAAAGTAAAAGCGGTAAACTGAAAATGTAGTTCATCATGTTCACGAGCACGGAAACCGTGGGTAAGACCTGAGGCGGGAAAAGCACCTTTGTTATAAGATTCGAGCCGCCTACAATGGAGTTGACGCCATCGGTAAGTGCTGTAGAAAACCATGTCCACGGCAGCAGCCCGGCAAAAAGGAATACGGAATAATTCTTTATGCCGTTTTTCATTAAGACCTTGAAAACAAACACATAAACCAGCATCAATAAAAACGGGTTTATGAATGTCCAGAAAAACCCAAGTACCGATCCCCTGTACCTTGCCTTCAGGCCTCTTACCACCAGCGCGTTTATCAGCGCCCTGTATTTGTAAAGTTCTTTAAAATGTTCGACAATTCTTTTCATAATCGCATCAAATATGGTTTTAGATTTAATTTAATACATTACCATGAAAGCACGGGAGTTTGTGAAAAGCAACAGAGTACACGACATCAATAATTTGCAGGCTTATTTTATGAACCGTTCTTCCGTGACGCCAAACACGGATTTTATATGGTCGAGGAGCTCCCTGTCACCGGATGTTGCGGCCTTCACGATCCTTCCGTTATCCATAAGGCACAGCCGTTCAAAAAACTCTCTTGCAAGGGGAAGCTCGTGCATGGCCGAGATTATGGTTGTGCCGCTTCTATGAAGCTGTTTGAGCGTATGCATGAATGCAAGCTGATGTCCGATATCAAGGTGCGAAATGGGTTCGTCGAGCAAGAGAACCTCCGGCTCCTGGGCAATCGCCATTGCGAGCATGACCCTTTGTTTCTCTCCCATGGACAACGTAAAGAATTTTCTGTTTACGAGCTTATGCGTGTCCGTCAGTTCGATTGCGTTGTCAATAGCTTTACGATCGTTTTTGCCTGGCCTTGAAAATGTCCCGATGAATGGGTGCCTGCCGATCGCGATGATCTCTGAGACGGTATAGTCGAACGGCAGATCGATGCTCTCCGGCACATAGGCCCTTATGCAGGCGAGCTCCTTGTGTTTGAATGCATGCATATCGTGCCCGTCGAGCGTTATAGTCCCGGCCTGCGGTTTAAAGATACCGGACAGGAGTTTCAGCAGTGTCGTTTTACCGGAGCCGTTTGGTCCTATAATGCCAAGCATCTCTCCCTTATCAACCGCAAGGCTTAGGCCCTCTATCCTGAATGTGCTGTTATGGGCAAATGAGACGTTCGCGACGGATAGATACATTAGAATTTATACCCCTTATACGCACGTAATAACAAATAAAGAAAAAATGGCGCACCGATGAGCGATGTTATTATGCCGACAGGTACCTCGATGGGCCGCAACACAGTCCTTGCAATGAGATCGGAGAACAGCAAAAAGATAGCACCGACAAAAATGCTGACCGTTATAAGCCGTTTATGGGATGGCCCTATGACCAGACGTGTAATATGCGGCACAACGAGCCCCACAAATCCTACAAGACCGCTCAGGTAAACCGCGATGCCGGCAAGCAGTGCTGCAATAGTCATGGACAGCAGTCTTGCCCTTTCGACGTGTACGCCCAGACTCGACGCCTTTTCGTCTCCGAACGGCAGTATATCAAGGTACGGGGCTGTCAACAACGCAAGCACCATGAGGATACTAAATGCTGCGCCGATAAAAATAAGCTCATGCCATCCTGTCTCCTTGATACCGCCCATCAGCCACAGCATGATAGAATAGATCCGTATCTGCATTGCATTACTCATCAGCATGACAAAAGACATGATTGAGCCGAGGAGCGCACTGATGGCGACTCCCGAAAGTATAAGGTAAAGCGGCGTCGAGCTGCCCGAAGATAATGACAGCAGGTAAACCATTGCCATGGCTGCGATAGCGCCGACAAATGCCGAAAGAGATACGGGAATGCTGCTGAGAAGAAGTGCCTGCGCTATGGACGCACCCAGTGCCGCCCCCGCGGATATGCCGAGTATGTAAGGATCTGCAAGAGGATTGCGCAGAATCGCCTGGAAGATCGCACCGCTGACCCCGAGACTCGCTCCCACGATAATACCCGATAGAGCTATCGGCAGTCTGATGGATAGGATGATCGTACTGTCTATGTTTTTCGATGAAGACAGAAATGCATGGAGGACAGTCGATAATGGTATATTGACAGGCCCTATCGCGATATTCAGAACAAAGACCATGAGAAGGCACAGCACAAGGGTAAGCCACAGAAGCCATGTATGCCGTTCTATAAATTGATGCAGTTTCATTGGTTACAAGTTCCTTTCAAAGGCCGCATACTAATCCCTCCTCTCACCCCTTTAGTAAAATGGGCGGGACACCAATCCAAATGATGGGTCAGGAATTTGTCTTTCGTAAAGGAAAGAAATACCCCGGCAAGGCTTGGACCGCAAATGTTTTTGATTTCCCCCTTAAGATAAGGGGGACGGAAGGGGGTTATGATCTTGGAATGCCTTTTTGTAACTCCCCTACCCCCTCTTAAACTAAGAGGGGTAACACAGAAGCGTATGAGAAATTGGTTTAACATCTATTTAAACTCCTCCGGATGGATGTCCCTTGCTATTTCAACATACGCCTTTACGATGTCCGGGCCCGGCCTTGACACCAGATTTACATCAATAGTATAGACCCTTTTGTTTTTGATAGCCTTTATCCCCGGCCAGCCCTGACGTTTTTTCAACGCATGTATATCAAGCTTATCCGATAAAATAATAACATCCGGATTGCTCGCGAGAATGTATTCGGAAGACAACTGCGGCCATAGCGTACCCGTGGTATGCGCGATATTGACCGCATGGGACATTGTTATCAGACTGTCTATAAAACTCCCTTTACCGGCAGAAAACGGCCTTGAGGGATCAGAACCGTCTATCTCAAAGTACACGAGGGGCTTTGTCGTACAATGCGCCAACCTTGCCTGTACCCGGTCAATAGTTTGTTGCATGGTATCTACGATAGCGGATGCACGGGCATTTGCCGAAAAAAGCCGGCCGGTAAGCCTTATATCATGCATTACCCCTTCAAGGTTGCCGGGCGACAGGATTATACAGGGGATGTTCAAGCGTTCAAGCCTGTTGCATACCATGTCCTCTCCATAGATACCCATGACAAGCGCCGGGTTCAAAGACACAATCTCTTCAATAGACGGATTGACAGAACCAACCCTTTTCACATCTTTCGGCAATGGACTGTCGTCTGTATTGTTTGCACCTACGATGGTTGATGTCATTCCAAGTGCCTCGAGAATATCTGTATTTGACGGAGCAAGCGTTACAACCCGTTGCACCGGAAGCCGGATGGAGACTTTTCTGCCTGTGTCATCACGGACAGTAATGGTTGCAGGGGCAGGGCTTGTCCCGGCAAAGTGTTGGGCAACCATGCCCACCTTTTGGATGGGTACACCGGTTGCACCTACAATAACCATGGCACACAGTATTGGTATTTTGAATACAATTTTATGTAACACAATCCCTCAATATACAAACACCATATCCTGAGCATGCTCAGGCAATGAAAAAGTCTTTATCACGGTATTTGTCTGCGGATCAATCTCAAAGACCATATTGTCCTGCCAATCCGTTGCCCAGAGCGTGCCATCGGGAGCAAATTTGATACTCGTGAGGTTAAACCCGTTCAACCCTTTTACCTGTTTTGTGAGATCGGTCGTTGAAACAAAAGTACCGGCATTCGTGTCGATCTCATCGTATCCGACAATGCTGCTTGATGCTACGTACCCCATACCTGTGGAGCTGAGTGCAATGCCTGCACCTCCTCCGCTTAAAGGTATAGATGCCCGTTCCGTAAAATTATCATGATAGAGCTCTGCATATCCGCTTATGGTGCTGTAATTGCCGTTTGATATTACCACGAACCCTGATTGCGTAAGCGGCTCGACAGCCTGAAGATTAATGCCGGTTGTTGTGATATTATTTGTTACGGCTTGTGTTGATGGATCTATAATGCTTATCATGCCAGGCGAAGCATAGGTGAAGTCTGTATAGCTCATGCCATTGTTTGCAACCATGATCCCGTTATTTACCCCGGCAATGCCCCATGGGTGCGTCTGGAACTTTGAAGCCCATGTGCTATATGAAGATAGCGGTATATCGTTCAATACAGTGTTTTTGTCCATGTTAATAACCTCGACCTGATTGATCTGGTTTAAGGTTACATAGCCGGTCTTTACGCCGTTTACCGTTGTCTCTGTAAGGTATTCAGGTGCGCTACCCGGAGGTAAAGGGATATAACCGTTATTCTTCATATAGATATTGGACGTGCTTTCTGTAATAGAGATTACGGAGATCGTCGCGTCGCCGGCATTAACGACATAAAGATTATTGCCATCCAACAGCATGCTATTGGGGATCAACCCGACATTCAGGTTTAATTTTTGCACGGTACCTGCTGTCGGCGATAGCGCATACAGCGAGCCGGGTAAATTACCTGCGGGCTGGGATAGTGCTATTACATACGGTGCATGGGGAAGCATGGCATTCCCGGAGTTCGTTTTCCCGCAACCCGTGAACATTGCACTTGCAACTACAAACACCCCCAGGATCGTCATTGCGAGACGCCTTTGGCGTAGAAGCAATCCCTCTGTTGATCTGTTAAACCCTTTACTTGACTCTTTTTCTTTCATACTTCCTCCTTTTATTTTTAATATTTTTTTCAATAAACTTTCTTATCTTGTCATTCCGCACTTGATGCGGAATCCAATCTTTATTCTTCCCGGTTTCCACCAGAGTTTAACCCGAACATAATACGGGAGGATAACATGGTACGGAAAAACTGGATTCCTGCTTTCGCAGGAATGACAATCAACAGACGAATCTGTTTGTTTGGAATAATTCGGTGAATTGTCCCAGCGTTTTGAATCTTAAATCTTAAATCTTGCATTGAATGCCCGCCCATACATACCTTCCCGGCAATGGATAACCCGGAACATACTGATAGCTCGTCAGTGTATTGAATGAATCGGAAAAATACTGGGTAAATGTTATAAACGGCCTTACGTATCCTATCTTATAGCTCAGCATTGCGTTGATATCGTAGAACCCGGGCAGTGATTGACTGTTCGACGGGGTGATGTATCGCTCGCCCGTATAGCCGATGCCGAAAGACAGATACCTGTTGTCCTCTCCTATTTTTGCGGATGTATTGACTATGATATCCGGCCTGTACGTCAGCGCCTCACCATACGATCCGGGCGGACTGTTTGAAAGGTTGACCGTGTCCAGCGCACTCATATTCCCTGAGACAGCCAGAAGGTGCGAAGGCCTTGCGTTGACAGAAAGCTCTATACCTTTGATGATTGCCCCTGAGATATTCTGAGGCATCCAAACATTGTTTATGGATGGTGACCACTGGATCAGATTGTGATACCGGTCATAAAACCCGTTTATCTCAATTGTTGTGTTTGTGAGCGGGGAAACAAGCAGCCCGAGTTCGTAGCCGGTTTTTGTTTCAGGCTTTAGCGCCGGATTGCCCTGCGCACCGGCAGCATTCGGCCAATAAAGGTCATCGAGCGAAGGGGCTTGAAATGCCGTTGATACGCGCATCTTAACAGCCATCCATGATACGGGCTTTAATGCCGTGCCGATACCGTATGTTGCGACATCCCCGATATCGGAGATGGACTGATAAGCGGTGTCGCCGACTATTGCAAGCCATTCCAGCGGCTTTGCCCTGTCCTCCAGGCCTATGCTTTCCGTGTCCCTGATATGACTGCCGATATTAGAGGATACGGCCTGCTGCGATAAACCGTCCAACTTGATACTGAGGGTGTTGAACGGTATGCGATACAGTATAAGCGTTGCACCTGCCTCGTTGTCCGTATCATTTGATTTGGATGGATTGGATTCCAGCACATAAACATTGTCAAAATATCTTGAGTCCTCATTCACATGACTCAAAGAGGCTTTCACTGCCACCGCCTCCGAGGCGTACCTGTATCTCATGATATACAGACCATGACTGTCGTACTCCCTTGCCTGAGGCGAAGGCATGCCGAGCGCACCGGGTACGCCCTTATTGCTTTCGTACAGGTGCGTTATGAAATAAGCCCTGTTATTGTCTTTGCTGAACCCCAGCCCGGCAAGCACCCATATACCCCTGTAGTCATTGTTCTGCCGGATGTGGGAAATGCCGTTATCGTCGATATACGGATAATCGCCCTTCGATGATTCGTATCCCGGAGAAATGAGCATAGTCCAGCCGCCGGATTTCACCTTTGCGGTTGCATCGATATGGTAGCTGTCGAAACTGCCTGCCATGGCCTTTAGGTCCACGGTGTTTTTTTTGGGGAACACGTCAGGCATAATATTGACAATACCGCCCATTGCCGATTCCCCGTACAGGCTGGACATACCGCCCCGTGCGATCTCTATAGAAGAGATACCGGAAAGGGGAAAGGTGGACAGGTCAAACCCGGACAATTCGACGTTGTTCAGCCGTATGCCGTCGAGCATGATCTCAGACTGGGACGTGTCCGCACCGCGGATCGATATACCGGACAGTGCTCCCATCCAGCCGTACGCAGGTATGGTCACATCCGGCGCATGCGAAAGTGCGTCAGGCAGCGTAGGGCTGTTTTGCATGGTTGTGGACGTTATAACGGAGATGGATGAAGGTGTAAGTTCATATCGAGACGGGACCCTTTCGCCGGTAACAACGATCTCCTGCATCGTTAAGGACTCGCCCATTGCGTATGTTGGTCCGAAAAAGAGAAAGGCACATAGAAAAAGCCCTCCTCTCTTAAGGACGGGCCTGCAAAAATACCTTTTCACATTTGCCTCGTCTCTCCCACGAAGAGAGGTCTATAAAATTCTTTTTAGCAGGTTTCCTGGCTCGGGTTCATTGCTTGGCGTACTGTGGTACGCCCCTACCGCCTTCCCATCCCGCACGAGCGGAACAGTGGCATGTAGTTTCAAAAACACCCTTACAGTGGCGGGGCCGCTCCGGCATCACACCGGATTCCCTGACACTAAAAAGTGATTAGGGTTTATGGCGATCAACTGATTTTGTCAAGATAATTTTCAAAAACTGTCATTTAAAGTTGAAAAGTGGACTAATTTAAACTATACAAATTAGTTTAGCGGAAGAAATTGATTGGTAGAAACATATCAATCTCAACGAGCTTGTCATTCCTGCCCGTGGGCTTCTCCGTAGATATGCTTGAGCAGGGACGACGTCCAGATTCTTAACCCGAATAATGCGATTGTAAAATAAGGAGGTTTATGCAATGAGCGATAAGCCCGCGTCAGATAAAGGTATTCTTCGAAAATCCGATGAGGAAACCATACCGGGTAATTGCATATAAACATTCAGAGGACTGAAATCTCGTTTCTCTATGGAAATGTATAGATATCAGGTGGATCGCGGGATTGAGCGAATAAGTAAACCTCCTTATTGCATTTTTCGGGTTAATGTCTCGGAAATGACGGAGGAGAGAGAAACTGGATTCCCGCTTTCGTGGGAATGACACAAAACCAGTGTAGATAGATGTACATAACCTCTGTTACAGGCGGTGATTTCTTCTCTTATTCTCAATGGAACGGAGATAAGATTGAGAAACGGAATTATTTCGTAAATGAAGAATTATTCGAACAAAAGTCAGTCCACTTTTGGACTCCCCGGTAACGGGCAGACAGAGCTATTGACTTCGTTTCATTTTGTAGTTAAGCCAATATGACAGGAGGTATGCCATGAAATATAAGAATATCCCGGAAATGTTTTTTACTCAGGCACAAAAGTACGGAGACAAGGTGCTTCAGCAATACAAAAAGGATGGCAAATGGAACGACATATCGTGGAACCAGGTAAAGACCATCGTGGAACAGGTGGGCCTCGGACTTGTCGATCTTGGCATACAGCAAAAGGATAATGTCTGCCTGTTATCGGAAAACAGACCGGAATGGGCACATGCAGACCTCGGCATCATCAGTGCAGGCGGCGTCAATGTACCTATCTATGCTACCAACACACCCCAGCAGGTGGAATATATAATCAATGATGCTCAGGCCAAGTTTATTTTCGTATCGAGCAAGCTCCAGCTCGACAAGGTGATGAAGATTCGGGGCAACGTTCCAAATTTAAAAAAGGTGATCATGCTCGATGCCCTGGATGCAAATCCAGCCCCCGGTTTTGTTATGACGCTTGACGAGCTGAAAAAGATAGGGAAACCAGAAAAAGACAAAAAGATCCTTGAGAGCAGACATCAGGCAATTCAACCGGATGACATCATCACCATCATCTATACCTCCGGGACAACAGGGGATCCGAAAGGAGCTATGATTACTCACAAGAATATACTTTCGAACTGTGAAGATATTGCAACGTATGTACCGCTTAATGATACGTTCGTGGCATTATCGTTTCTGCCACTGAGCCATGTTTTCGAACGAACTGCGGGTTATTATGGAATGATGTTCTATGGTGCAACCATAGCGTATGCGGAAAGCATCGATAAGATTGTGGACAACATGGCAGAGGTACGGCCGCTGATAATGGTTTCAGTACCGAGGGTTTACGAAAAGATGTACGCAAAGATCATAGAAGGCGTTGAAGCAGGCTCTCCGTCGAAAAAGAAGATATTCTACTGGGCTGTTGCCACGGGCAAACAAACGATACCCTACAGGCTCGGGGGTAAGGCTTTGCCTGTCGGGCTGAGTATCAAATATGCGCTTGCGAAGAAGCTCGTATTCAGCAAAATAAAAGCCATACTGGGCGGCAGGCTTTTGTTTTTTGTATCAGGCGGGGCACCCCTTTCAAAAGAGCTCGGCGAATTTTTCTTTGCAGCGGATGTCGCGATTATCGAAGGCTACGGTCTGACAGAGACATCTCCCATACTGACCGTCAACCCTTACGGCAAGATGAAATTCGGAACAGCGGGTAAACCCATACCAAACTGTGAAATAAAGATCGCACCTGACGGGGAAATCCTTGCGCGGGGGCCCATGATCATGAAAGGCTATTTCAAAAAACCCGAGGCAACTGCGGAGGCCATAGAGAAAGACGGTTACTTTCATACCGGAGATATAGGATTTCTGGATAATGAAGGTTATCTCCATATAACGGACAGAAAAAAGGACCTCATCGTCACAGCCGGCGGTAAGAACATCGCGCCGCAGCCCATTGAAAACTCGCTGAAAATGAACAGGTATATCGAGCAGGTCGCGATGATAGGCGATAAAAAACCTTATTGCGTCGCCCTTGTTGTACCCAAGTTCGACGCCATCGAGTCGTATGCAAAACAAAACAACATAGTCTACAAGAACCGCAAAGAGCTCGTCGAACATCCGAGAATTGTAGAAATCATTCAAAACGCAATCGACAGCGTAAACGCATCGCTTGCCAAGTACGAGACCATCAAGAAGATTCGGATACTGCCAAACGAATTTACGCAGGAGACAGGAGAGCTTACCCCTACCCTTAAGGTAAAGCGGAGGGTTATCATGGAGAAATACAAGGACCTTATAGAGGAACTCTACGCACAGTAGACAATGCCGGTAAGGGCGAACCAGTCCTTCCCCCTTACCGGTGTGCCGGATTACGGACCCTTTTCAATGAGGGTGACGGGTTGTTTCTGTAAAAAACAGAAAACAATGATTATTTTTTACTTATATGACAGACACATCACCACATAAGCATGAACACAAATATCCCCATGACGCAGCACCGGAGAATAAGGTCATGGAAAATGGGCTTGTCCGGAGGATCGTTCTCCCTCTTCCGTTTCCGCAAGTACAGCAGATAAACGTGTATATTGTCGGTAAAAAAAACTTCATCCTGATCGATACGGGGATTCGTACCGATGACTCTTATAATTTGCTCACCGCGGCTCTTGCGGCAAACAACATACGGCATATCGATGCTATCTATATAACCCACGGCCATGTCGATCACTTCGGCGCTGCCCAGAAATTGATCAAAGACGGTATTGCGGACAATAAGATTTTTATTCATCAGAAAGAGATCAGCAACATAAACAATGAGTATGATGAAGCACTCTACGGAAACTATCTCAAGCGCTATGGCATACCTCAGGAGATCCTCGATATGATGCGGTATGCGTCCGCTTTTTTCGATACCCTCGCAGACAGGCTGGACCAGGTGTCTTTTATCAAACATGGATCGCACGTTGATTACGACGGAGGGGCCTTTGAGGTCATCCAGACCCCGGGGCATACCAGCGGGTCTGTATGTTTCTATGACAAAGAAAAGGGGATGATGCTCTCCGGGGACACCCTGCTCTCAAGGCTGTCGCCGAATCCCCTGCTCGACCTCAATATAGACGGAGGCAGGAGGAAAAGCCTTGTCGAGTATATTGCGTCCATGGACATCCTCTACAACATGAATATAAAAACTGTGTATCCGGGACATTATGAAACGATTGATGACCACAAGGAGCTGATAAAAAATCTGCTTACCTTTCATTACAAACGCATGATGCGCATCCACAACATACTGAAGCAAAAGCCCATGACACCGTATGAGATCACCGGTGGTTTATTTAAAAAACTCCATCAAACGGATGTTTATCTTGCGGCTTCAGAGGTTATAGGACATCTCGACCTGCTTGAACAGCACGACATGGTGCAGTCCTTTGAAAGGGACGGCTTGCTCTATTACGCAGTGGTTTGATATGCCCTTAACCAAAGATGCCGTTTCATCATTAAAAAAGATATGTAAGGACAGGTGTTTTACGGACCCTGAATCCCTGATCCTCTATGGGTATGACGCCACAAGGATAAGCCGCCAGCCCGACGCCGTTGTATTCCCGCTCAGCACACAGGAAACGGCGGATGTATTGAAGCTCGCAAACAAGCTCGCCATACCTGTTGTACCGAGGGGGGCCGGCACCGGCCTGAGCGGCGGAGCCGTACCGGTAAAAGGCGGCATCGTTGTATCGACCGAGAAAATGAACCGTATCCTGTCCATCAATAAACCCGACCTCACTGCGGAGGTTGAGCCCGGGGTCATTACCGGTACGCTGAAAAAAATGCTGGAATCCCAGGGACTTTTTTATCCTCCGGACCCCGCAAGCAGCGAGTTTTCAAGCATAGGCGGGAACATCGCTGAAAACGCAGGAGGGCTGAAGGCGATAAAGTACGGCTCCACCTCGAACTATGTGCTCGGCATGGAAGTCGTTGTGCCGGCAGGAGAGGTGTTGTGGCTCGGCAGATACACTCATAAGGGTGTTGTCGGTTATAACCTGAAGGACCTTTTTATAGGGTCCGAGGGCACCCTCGGCATAATAACAAAGGCCGTACTCAAGCTGATTCCAAAACCCCAATCGAGGTCCACCCTGTTTGCCACGTACCCGGATGTCGGGGCATCCGCATCCATAGTTACGGACATACTCGGAACCGGGATACTCCCCTCGGCTATTGAATTTATGGACCAGGCATCGATGCATGCGGTCTCTTCATACCTTGGGTCTGATGTGTTTGGCAGCAAGGCAGGCTCTGCACTCCTCATCGAGGTTGACGGCGAACAAGAGGCAACGAAAAGTGCTATCGAACGGATAGCCTCTGTTTGCAAAGAAAGAGCGTTGTCCATCGAAACCGCACACGGTCCTGACGCAGAGGCCCTCTGGACCGCACGCAGGGCACTATCTCCCGCGCTGGCAAAAATCAAGCCCTTCAAACTGAACGAAGATATTGTCGTACCCTTATCAAAACTTCCCGGGCTCGTTTCCGGTGTTGAGCTGATTTGCGCTCCATTGAACCTTCAATACGCAAACTTCGGACATGCAGGCGACGGCAACATCCATGTCAACATCCTGTATGATATGAAGGACGAGGGTGAGTACAAGAGGGCGCTCATAGCTGTTGACCAGGTGTTCGACCTTGTCATAAAACTGCACGGTACGCTGTCCGGAGAGCACGGGGTCGGCATTACAAAGCTCAGCTACATCACCAAAGAGCTTTCACCGGCATCGCACAAGCTCATGCAGGATATCAAAAGGCTCATCGATCCCAACAACATCATGAACCCCGGCAAGGCAATATAAACTCCTCTTTCTTATTCCCCTGACAAGGGGGACAGAGGGGGCTTCTGGATTTCCTTCTCTGGATTTCTTTACATTTATCCCCCTCCCTTGACGGGAGGGGTAAGGGGAAGGTGGGTTTTGTTTTTAATCACCCCCACGACCCAAGCCCTGCTTGGGTGCCCCGCCTCCCCCGTCGAGGGGGAGGAATCTGGACTGCACCTTATGGACTGGAGTAAATTTAAGACAGTCAAACAGGGGCAAAACTATACGGTATTAAAAACAACAACACGTTTTTTACAAGAATTTGATCCGAACGATGTCGATGACGATCATAACGACAAGCATCGAGGCAATCCCGAGAACGGTCCACCGTTCTCCCTTCAGTGCGGAAGGATCGTACACTGCCTTTTTTGTCTTGAATCTTTTCGGGAAGAAACGCGGAACCTCCCTGAGGTATTCGCTATAGCTGCCGCCGAATTTTTCGAGAAGAAAGTATTCTTCCCTTCTGACGATCGGATAATATTCTATAATGAAATAGATGATCACGAGGGGCACGAGGACAGCGGCGTTCGCCAGCAGGGAAAACCCGAGCGCTATCAAAAAGTTACCTGCGTACAGCGGATTGCGGATTAGGGAATATGGACCCTCCATAACGAGCTTGTCCGCTATAAGCTTTTTGGAACGTGTGGTGCCTCCCGAGTAGCCCACGGCCCAGATCCTAATGGCCTCCCCGCCGAATATGACAATGACACCTATGATAAATAAAAACAAACGGGCATCACCTGCACTGAATGTGGGTTTTGTGAATGCGAGCACCAGTACGGTTATAATGATAAACGGTACCGGCAGCGTATCCCTGTGTCTAAAAACAAAATCTCCGAAACGAACAATCCTGTCCTGTGTCATCTGTCTCCTTTCAGCCATTTCATAAGGTCTGTATAGTTTTTTGTGTTCATGACGTCCTTTTTTTCAAGCCATCCTCTCCGCGCAACCGACACGCCGTAGCTCATATACCGCATCTGCTTTGGATCATGGCTATCAGTTGTAATGATAAACTTCAAACCTTTTGTATGCGCCTTCTTGATCATGGTGTCCGTCAGGTCTAATCTCAGAGGATAGGAATTTATCTCCATGGCAACGTGATACGTTCGAGCCGCGTCGAAAACCGCATCCCAATCGAGTTCGTAGGCATCCCTTTCGCCGATAAGTCTGCCCGACGGATGACCGATACAATCAACGAGCCCGGTCTCCATTGCCTTTATCATGCGTCCGGTGATCTGCTCCCTGGTCTGTTTAAACCCGGAATGCACGGAACCGATAACGATATCCAGCCGGTCAAGCAGGGCACTGTCCATGTCAAGCCTCCCATCCCCGAGTATATCGACCTCCATACCCTTCAGCACCTTGATGCCGGCTGCAGTTGCATTGAATGCGTCTATCTCTTTTATCTGCGACTCCAGTCTCATGGGGTCAAGTCCCCTAGCAATACCGAGCGATTGCGAATGGTCCGTAATGGCAATATACGCGTAACCCAGGGACCGTGCATATGCCGCCATCTGCGAAACCGTGCTGTCGCCGTCGCTGTACACCGTGTGCATGTGGACATCCCCCCTGATGTCCTGCTGGCGTATCAATGCCGGCAGCCGGTGTTCGAGTGCAAGTTCGATCTCCCCCTGGTCTTCCCTGATCTCGGGGGGCACGAATTGCAAACCGAGGACATCATAGACATCTTCTTCCGTGGCACCGGAAACCTTTCTGTCGTTGTTGAGGTCGAACACGCCATACTCGTTCAGCTTATATCCTTTCTTTATTGCTATCTCCCGAAGCTTTATGTTGTGCGCCTTTGAGCCCGTAAAGTATGCAAGTGCGGCACCGAAGCTGTCTTTTTCTACGACCCGGACATCAACCTGGATGTGCGTGTTCTTCAGGATGGCCGATGACCTTGTTGAGCCGCGGGAAAGCATCCTTTCTATTTCTTTTATCTGAGCGAACCTGTCCATCACAAGCTCCGGCTCATTCGAGATAATAAGGATATCTATATCACCGACGGTTTCTTTCCTGCGCCGTATACTTCCCGCCAGTTCAATCGTGCTCACCCCTTTGACCCTTTTCAACTCGTTTACGATCATTTCTCCTATGGGCAATGCCGTACCCAGCGGGAACCTGCCCTGGATGCTTTTTCTCAGCGCTATCCCCTTCTGGATATTTGCGATCGTTTTGTCCTTTATCCCCTTGATACCTGTTAATTTCCCTGAGCCTGCGGCGGTCTCGAGTTTTTCGATGGAATCTATACCCTGGGTTTCAAAGAGGAGCTTTGCCGTCTTCGGACCGACCCCGGGTATATAGAGTATGTCGAGAACACCCTGCGGAAATTCTTTTTTGAGCTCCTCAAAAACTGTTATTTTGCCCGTCCGGACATATTCTTCTATCTTTGCGTAAAGGTCTTTTCCGATACCCGGCACATCCTTGAGCTTCCCCGTCCCGATCATCCCGGTCACATCCTCTGCAAGGTCCTCCATGATCTGAGATGCTTTCCTGTATGCCCGTATTCTGAAGGGATTCTCGTTTTTTAATTCGAGTATATCCGCTATGCCGTTGAAGATATGCGACAATTCTTCATTTGTCATACTTTAATAATAGATAATCGGGCACGAAATTTCAAGAACACCGTGGCATTGCGCTGCACACTTACCTTGACAGAGTGCGTGTTCTTATTGTACATCCAGAGTTATGAAAAAACTATACTATGCTGTTTCGATTTTATTGATCGGTGGATTAATTCAGGGATGTGCAACCTCAACCGGTGCTGCAAACGACAGAACAGGATTGGCCATAACGGGGCAAACGGCCGGATCTGAAACTGAAAGCCCGGACACTGCGGGTGTTCAGTGTACGACATCGGCGGGTACCAAGGTCAGTGCCTCTTCATCTGTGACAACAACCACGGATCAGGACATATCGGACGTGCTTGCCCAAAGCACCGCTCCGGAAAATCTGGAAAAAATAACAACGGATACCGACATCCCGATGGTTATGAACGAGAAGGTCCAATATTTTATAAACTATTTTTCCTATACGCAGCATGACATTTTTGCAAAATGGCTTGAAAGGTCCGAACAGTATATACCGCAGATGAAAAAGATCCTGAGGGAGAACGGCCTGCCCGAGGACCTCGTCTACATGGCTCTCATAGAAAGCGGGTTCAATACCCATGCAATATCACGGAGCAGGGCATGCGGACCTTGGCAGTTTATGCGGGGCACTGCGCAGCTGTATCATTTAAAGGTCAACTGGTGGGTGGATGAAAGAAGAAATCCGCAAAAATCGACACTCGCTGCAGCGCGATATTTGAAAAACCTGTACGATACATTCGGTTCGTGGTATCTGGCCGAGGCGGCTTATAATGCCGGACCCTTGCGGGTCATGTGGGCAATGCAAAAACAGAAAACGGATAATTTCTGGAAGCTTGCGGACCACCGGTATCTGAAAAAAGAAACAAGGGATTATGTACCGAAACTCATAGCCGCTGCAATGATAGCAAAAGACCCGGCAGCTTATGGATTTAATGATTTAACCTATGATAAGCCGATCGATTACGATACCGTCGTGCTGCATCACCAGATGGATCTCCATGTGGCTGCACGGCTGGCTGATACGAACTATGAGACCATAAAAAAAATAAATCCCGAGCTCCTGCGATGGGCAACCCCGCCGGTACCTTCGTACACACTGAATATACCCGCAAATACAAAAGCCATTTTCCTTGCGGGTCTTGCAAAAATGCCCCGGAAAGAACTCTTCAGTTATAAGAGATACGTTATCAGGAACGGAGATACACTTTATAGGATCGCAAGAGCGTACGGCGTACCGCTCCACGAATTAAGGGTCATGAACCATGTGGAAAACGTAAGAACACTGCGGCCCGGGCATGATATTATAATACCGGTAAGTCCGTATGCCCATAAAGAAGCAATTGCCTCTGCAAAGAGAATGAGGATAATCAACACCTCATACACAACGCCGCGTGCAGGCTCCCGGTACATCTACTACAGGGTAAAGCAGGGAGACACTTTATGGGACATAGCCCAGAAATTCGACGTTACCATCTCAAAAATAAGGTACAACAACAGGCTGCGGGGTAGGCTTATTAAACCGAATATGATTTTGAAAATACCGAAGATCCTCGCACGGGAAGATTAGAAAGGAGCACGAAAGTGTCGGATATTGAACTTGAACGGCAGGTACTCAAGGCACTCAGCTCGGTGGAGGACCCGGAACTCAAAAGAGACGTCGTAAGCCTGGGCATGATCCAGGACTTAAAAATAGACAACGGCAAGGTAAGTTTCCGGTTTGTTTTGACTACACCGGCATGCCCGCTTGCAGGTAGTTTGAACGAATCGGTAAGAAAAGCGGTTGCAGCCCTGAGCTGGGTAAAATCCGTCGATATAAAACAGGATTCCGCTGTTCCAAAAGCCAAATCCGCTGGTCCGCAGAAACCGGTTCCCATCGAGGGCATCAAGAATATCATAGCAGTCGGGAGCGGCAAAGGCGGCGTCGGCAAATCTACGGTCAGTGCTAATCTGGCGATCGCCCTGGCGCAGACGGGGGCGAAGGTTGGCCTCATCGATGCGGATATTTATGGACCGGATGTTCCCATGCTGCTCGGCATAACCAGCGAACAGAAGCGGGCCATTGCGGAAAAAGAGGAACTTGCGCCTGTCGAGGCCCACGGGATCAAGGCGATTTCAATAGGTCTTATCCTCCCCGATGAAACGCCGGTTATCTGGCGGGGTCCTTTGATAAGCCAGATGATCGAACAATTTCTTACTCAGATGAAATGGGGAGAGATAGATTATATGATCGTCGATCTGCCGCCCGGTACGGGTGACATCCAGTTGACCCTTGTGCAGAAAGCCCCTATCAACGGGGCGGTCATTGTTTCGACACCGCAGGATGTGTCCCTCCTCGACGCTACAAAGGCATTGAACATGTTTCTCAAGGTTGAGGTACCTATCCTCGGTATGGTCGAAAATATGAGTTATTTTATATGTCCTCACTGCGGTAAACAGACGAACATCTTCGGAACCGGCGGTGTGGAGGAAACGGCAAAGAGACTTTCCGTCGATTTCATAGGCAGGATCCCCCTCGAGCCGCGTGTACGGGAGGGCGGTGATAGCGGAAACCCCATCGTGGCGGCAGATCCTAATTCTCAAACGGCAAAAGAGTTCCGGAACATTGCAGCAAAGGTGGCGGCAAAGCTCAGCGTACAAAACCTCGCAAGCGGAGAAAAATAATCCCGTGAGTAATGAAATGGACACTACCGTCTATGACGTAGCCATTATCGGCGGAGGCATAAACGGAACCGGCATCGCAAGGGATTGTTCCCTGCGCGGTTTGAAGGTTGCGCTCTTCGAAAAAAACGATCTGTCTTCGGGTGCGACCGGCGCCTGTACCGGCATGATCCATGGCGGTGCACGATACTTATTGAACGACATCCATACGACACATCTTTCGAGTCTTGATTCGGGCTATATCCAGAAGATTGCACCCCACTTGCTGTTCAGAATACCGTTTGTAACACCGGTGCTCAAACAGGACTTTATGCCAAAGGTTTATATCGAACTGCTTGAAACATTCTTCGAGGCTTATGACAAATTCGCACCTTTGAAAAACAGCAAGCCCCATACAAAACTGACTAAGGAAGAGCTGAAGGCACTCGAGCCGGGTATCACCGACGACGCAATCGGAGCCATTTCATTTGATGAGTTCGGCATCGATACGTTCCGGCTGTGCGCAGAAAACGCCCTGTCGGCGGCTGAGCACGGAGCGGGCATACATAATCATACCGAGGTAAAGCAGCTCCTGACGGAAGGTAAAGAGGTCAAGGGAGTAAGGGTCAAAGATACCTTCTCGGGCGAGACAAGGGACATCCATGCGCGGATTGTTATGAATGCCGCAGGGCCATGGCTGCCCGGTGTTGCAGGACTTGCAGGCACAACGGTAAAGATCCGCCCCGGCAAAGGCATACACCTTATCCTCGACCGTCGCGCGTCAAACATCGGCATTGTGATAAAGGCCATAGACGGCAGACAGGTATTCATGATGCCGCATGACAATACGTTTATCATTGGAACGACCGACGATGATTATTACGGCGATCTCAACAACCTCTGGGCAACACACGATGAGATTGAATACTTGCTTCAGGCAGCAGAGCACTATTTCCCCCGCATCAGGGAATACAGGATCATGCGTGTGATGATCGGTGTGCGGCCGACGCTGTACGCGTGGGGCAAGAACGAGGATGCGCTCTACCGGGAACACAGGATAGTCGACCATGAAGCCGAGGATGGCGTTAAAGGCTTTCTGACCATAGCCGGCGGCAAGCTCGCGAGCTACAGGCTCATGTCCGAAGAAGCAACGGATGTTATCTGCAAAAAACTCGGCTGTAAGAGCACCTGTAAAACACATACAGAACCCCTGCCGGGGGGGCACTTTATACCGGATGTAAAAAAACTTGCAAAGCAGTACGGTCTTGATCCGTACGTCGTTTCAAGAATAGCCTACCGGCATGGTTCCAAGACAGAGGAGATCCTGAAGTTGACGCAAGATGAACCGTCCAACGGGAATATCGTATGTGAGTGCGAGCCCGTCATAGAGGCGGAAATCCGGCATGCCATTCGCAACGAATGGGCAAGAACCATTCCGGACCTCAGACGCAGGACAAGACTCGGGACAGGATCCTGTCAGGGCAGGAGATGCACGGTGCGTGCTGCTTATATCCTCGGCGAAGAACTCGGTCTTAATGCGGATGGAATAAAGAAATTGATACAGGGGTTTATAAAAGAACGATGGAAAGGCAAGGCTCCGATACTGACCGGCAAGCAGCTTGCGGAAGAAGAGCTGAATCTGTCGACCCATATCCTGTCGGACAGCTTAAATGTTATTATCGAGAAGTAAACCATGGACTATGATGTAATTGTTATCGGGAGCGGCATTGCAGGCACACTTGCCGCCATCAACGCGGCAAAGACAAAGAAGGTTGCCGTCATCAGGAAGGGGTACGGTGCGACCGCACTGTCCTCGGGAGCTTTTGATATTGCAAGCAGGGCCGGTAAACGGGGCAGGCCGTTCAAGGGCTTTGTGAACCTGACGGAAGCCATTGGCAATATACTCGAAAACGAGCAATACCATCCATATTCCCTGCTGTCCATGACTTTCAGCGGCGACCGTTTTAACGAATTTACAAGCATGATGAAAACCATAGGAGACCAGTTCTTCAATGAGCTTGCAAGCGAAGGTGTACGGTACGAGGGGTCATGGGAAAACAACATGATCATCCCCAACCAGCACGGCACGTTCAAGGTCACTTCGTTCTGTCAGTCGTCCATGACGTCAGGCAACCTGGCAAAGCTGATGGGACGGTCCGTGCTCTTTTTGGGTTTCGAAAAAACTGCCATCCACAATAAGACCCGTGCAGAATTCTTATCAAAAATTCTCTCGAAGTATGGCTTTGCATCATTTAAAAATATCAGCTATGCCAACCTTAATCTGCACGCACACGGGATCAAATGCAATGAGCATGATTTCATATCGCTTGCGGCTATGATGGATAACCCCGAACAGGCAAACAAGATACTTTCCATCATAAAACAGGCACTGGATGCCATGGAATACGATCATGCCTTTTTGCCCCCCATCATGGGTATTTCAAACTACGGTGGGGTTGCAAAAATGTTTACCGACTATTTTGGAGAACGCGTTTCGGAATTTCTATCGCCTCCGTCATCCGCACCCGGGCTCAGACTCCAGTACGCACTGGATAAGCTGCTTGTCCGGCACGGGATTAACATCATAGACGGACAGGTAAGCAGCAACAATCCTTCGGATACGATAAAAGCAATAACTCTATCACGAAAAGACGGAAGCTCAGCATCATTATCAGCCGGCAGCTTCGTACTCGCGACGGGCAAGTTTATAACCGGGGGCATTGTGAATACCAAGGTTTGGCAGGAGGCTGTGTTTGGACTGCCCGTTTTTATAGGGGCACAGCCGGTACAGGATGCGTTCCCCATGAACTATCTCACCGACGATCCTTTCGATGAACAGATACTTTTCTCCCTGGGGTTAAAAACGGATGAAAGCTTAAGGCCGGTGGATGCGGATAACAGGGTCGTTTATAGAAATCTCTATGCCGCAGGTTCCGTATTGTCCGGTTATAACTATATCTATGACAAAACGGGTATGGGCACTGCCATGATAACCGGGGCAAAAGCAGGCATATTTTCGGCAGGGTAATCTATGGGTAAAAAAGACATTCTTGCACTCTTAAACCTCGCATACAGATTGATGGTACACATCCTCAAGAAGCCCTTGCACTGGCTTATGGGGTATAAAGGCTATGATCTGTTCGTGAACCAGTACAAGGGACTCGCTCCCGTCAGCAGAGAGACAAGAGCGTCCTATCCATCTTTATCATGGTGTATTGACTGCGGTATCTGCATAGCCGAGTGCAAAGGGATAAAGCACGAAGTCCCTCCGGTATACCTTTATGTCAGCTATTCAAGATTATTACCCGAACTTTTCCATTCGGATTCATTGCTCAAAGCCTGTGCAGAGTGCGACACCTGTCTCGTCCATTGTCCGACTGGGCTGCAGATGAAAGAACTGATACTTCTGTACAGGGACATGACGCGTTGAGAAGTCGGGAACGGTGGATAAACACATTTCTTGAGAAAGCCGTTCCGGGTAACAGTGTCCGCATTTTGAAAGACGGTACCGCCGCATTTACCGCAATGTTCGAAGCCATGGAACGTGCGCAAGAATCGATCAACCTCGAATTCTACAAGATAGCCAGCGACAATACAGGCTGGGAATTTGCACACCGCCTTGCGGAAAAGAGCAGGCAGGGGTGTACGGTATGTATGATCTATGACGCCATAGGTTCCCTTGAAACGGGTGATGGTTTTTTTGATTACCTGAGGGAAAACAGGGTAAAGCTGCTGGAGTTTAACCCCTACACGCCGTTTTTGAAAAAGCATTGGGGCTGGTTTCACCGGGACCACAGAAAGATGCTCATCGTCGACGGCAGGACCGGTTTTATCGGAGGCATCAATCTAACGGATGAGTATACGGATTCTTACGGAAATGCAGTTTCGTGGAGGGACACGGACATTGCGGTCGAAGGACCGGCAGTCAGGGAACTGCAAAGGCTTTTTCTTTCCACGTGGTTCAGCAAAGGCGGAGAGACGATAGATACAAGGAGTTTTTTCCCGCAGATAGAGCCGCGCGGCGCTATGGCTTTGAAGATCCTCGGAAGCAAGGAACGGAAGAACAGGCGGATCATTCGCCGGGATTATATAAATTCGATTAAACACTCAAGGGAATACATCTCTATAGAAAACGCATACTTTGTGCCGGACAGGGGCATCCAGAGGGTTTTAAAAAACGCACTGAAGCGCGGGGTGAGCGTTTGCTTAATCCTCCCTGCAAAATCGGACATCGCGGCAGTACAGTATGCAAGCAGGAAGTTGTATCGCAGGTTTTTGAAATGGGGGGCACGGATATTTCTCTGGCAGGGCACGGTGCTGCACGCAAAGACTGCTGTTATCGATGACATCTGGAGCACGGTGGGCTCATTCAATATAGACAGGATAAGCCTCATGCATAACCTCGAAGTCAATGTTGCGGTTATGCATGAGGGCTTCAGCAAAGGGATGAAAGCACTGATTGATTACGACCTGAAAAACTGTAAAGAGCTCGATTACAACGAATGGAAAAACCGGAAGTTCACGGAAAAGCTCCTTGAGAAAATGTTCTTCCTCATTCGGTACTGGCTGTAACCTCCCAAACCCGTTTTACATGAGATCCCGGGCGGTTGATAATATGCTTTTGGATGCATAGTATATTTTCATTACCGATGTGTACCGGCATCCCTTTTTGGGATACGGGGTTTTAATACATTACGCCGGCTATGCTATGAAGCATGAAAAAGCAAGGAGGTAAGAGTATGAAACACAAAGCATTAAGGCTAACGGGTTCGTTGATTATTCTGGTAGTTGCAACATTCGCCCTCGCCCTTTCGGCAAGCGCCAGGTCGACAAGATTTACAGCTTATCTTTCCGGTAAAACCGTGGTACCAAAGAAAGTAGATACCCGGGCAACGGGGAAAGCGGTATTCTTCCTCAGCAAGGACGGTAAGGTACTCTCGTACAAGCTCATCGTGCGAAACATCGACAACGTTACTATGGCACACATTCACAGGGAGTCAGCAGATTCGAGCGGACCGCCGGTCGTATGGCTCTATCCGGATAAAGGCATGGCCCCCATGGAAAAACACGGAAGGTTCAGCGGCGTGCTTGCGGAAGGCAAGATCACGGCAAGCGATTTGATAGGACCGCTTTCCGGTAAACCGGTCAGTGCGCTTATTGAAGGCATCAAGTCCGGGGATATGTACGTGGTTGTGCATACGACACAGCATCCTGACGGAGAACTCCGGGGCGAGATCAAATAAGCTGCATGCCAGTCGTTCCCCATAGCTGAACAGGAAACCAGCGGTGCACGAACCGCGGGTTTCCTGTGAGTATATGGCGGAGAGGGTGGGATTCGAACCCACGTTCCCGGTTGCCCAGGATACCCGCTTTCGAGGCGGGCCCGTTATGACCACTTCGGTACCTCTCCGTTCTTCATTTTATACAACATCCTCGATAAGTCAATTTAATACTATGCGCCTGTCATTTAAGTTGAAAAGTGGACTAATTTAAATTATACAAATTAGTTTAGTGGAAGAAATTGATTGGTAGAAACATATCAATCTCAACGAGCTTGTCATTCCTGCCCGTGGGCTTCTCCGTAGATATGCTTGAGCAGGGACGACGTCCAGATTCTTAACCCGAAAAATGCGATTGTAAAATAAGGAGGTTTATGCAATGAGCGATAAGCCCGCGTCAGATAAAGGTATTCTTCGAAAATCCGATGAGGAAACCATACCGGGTAATTGCATATAAACATACAGAGGACTGAAATCTCGTTTCTCTATGGAAATGTATAGATATCAGGCGGATCGCGGGATTGAGCGAATAAGTAAACCTCCTTATTGCATTTTTCGGGTTAATGTCTCGGGAATGACACAAAATTTAATACTATGCGCCATAACGGCACAAGCTCTGCAGATTGCTTATTCCGTGCACCTATTGTATAGTCGGGGCATCTTTGCTCAAGGAGGTTTTGTATGATTATCGATTGTCACTACCATCTTGACGAGCGCCTGATGAAGACGGATGAACTCATTAGCCGCATGGATAAAAGCGGGGTCGAAAAAGTAGCACTCATGGCTCCCATGGTCGAACCCTTTAAAGAACCTTCGCTCGTTCTAGTAAGCCTTCTCCAGTTTCTGCTAACACACAAAAGCATGCGTGGCATCGGTAAATCCCTTGTTGCAAACTTCAATGCCGACGGCGATATCGATATACTCGGCAAGATCTATAAAATAGACAAGGACCCCGATAACGCCCCGGTTTTTGATGCAGTACGCAAGCATCCGGACAGATTTGCGGGCTGGGTCTTCGTCAATCCGAGAGGAAAAAATGCACCTGCCGCAGTCTACGAGAAATGGAAAAGCACACCGGGAATGATCGGCATAAAAGCACATTCTTTCTGGCACCACTTTAAACCCGTCGAGCTTGCCCCCGTTGCCCGGGAGCTAGCAAAAACAGGTAAGCCCTTGCTCATCCATGTAGGATTCGGAGAAGAAGGCGATTTTTACAGCCTTTTGAAAGAGGTGCCGGATTTAAAGCTTATCCTGGCACATGCGGGCTTTCCCGTGTACCGGGAAACATGGGAAAGGATTAAAGACAACAAACACGTCTATGTCGATCTGTCCCAGACAAGCTATGTGGGCAACGGCATAACAAAGGCTGTCGTTGATTATCTTGGTGTTGAGCGGTGCTTGTTCGGTACGGATGGACCTTTCGGGTTTTATGCATCCGACGGAAAATTCGATTACGGATTCATCAAGCGAAGGATAGAACGGCTGTTCCCGGACAAGGGTGTGCAAAAAAAACTTCTTGGCGATAACTTCGCGGAACTCACCGGCATGGAACCCGGAAACAAAGCGCAATGAAACGGGGCCTTTTTGAAACGATTGCTCCTGTGTACAATATCTTTGTCAGGTATCAGGTACGTTCTTTCAGGACAATCCTGTCACGGACAAACGGGCAACTTTTCATCCCCGGCAATGCCCGCATTCTTGACATAGGCTGCGGCACCGGCGCACTCGCCTTCTGCCTCCATGAGATGGGATACAGAGTAACGGGAGTGGACGCTTCATCCGCGATGATAAGCATCGCGAAAAAGAACAACCCAGGAAACGCCGCATCATTCATGGTCGCAAACGCACTCAAGGGACTACCGTTCGCGGACAAGAGCTTTGATTTGGTGATATCCTCGTATGTAGCGCACGGACTGCCGGAGGAACAGCGCCCGGCCTTTTTTACCGAGGCGAAACGGCTCGCGCGGGTGCAGGTCGTCTTTCAGGATTACAATAAAAAAAGAAAATTCCTTTCGGATATTATAGAATGGCTTGAAGGCGGGAATTATTTCTCCTTCATTCAACATGCGCAGGAGGAAATGAAGGGCGTATTCAGTACCGTGGAAATGCGCTCGTTCGCAGCACAGGTGGCATGGTATATCTGCACCCCGTAAACTCCGCTGCACTGTCATACCACATTTATCCGGCCTTTGTTTACCGTTTTCGGGGTACCCATTCGTGCCTGCATGCAGGCGCAGGCTTAGGTCTATGAGGTCTATCTTATCATCCCCCTTGTCAAGGGGGACAAAGGGGGTTTTAAAATTCCCTGCAGTTAAGAGGTTGTCCGACAATACACAAAACTACCTCTCCCCCTTGACGGGGGAGAAAGAATGGGGGTGAAAGATATTGATATTTAATGAATTTATCACCCTCCCTTAGTCCCTCCCGTCGAGAGAGGGAGAAAAAGGAAGTTGTCGGGTAGTCTGTTAAGATGGCCGCAGGGGGGCGTAGCAATCCCTTCCCCTTTCAGGGGAACGGGTACCCACCCGGTAGGGAAGGGTGCGGATGAGGTCTCATTCTTCGATTTCAGAAAACTCGGGGTCTATCCCTTCATGTCCATTGACTTTTTCAGCAGGCGGAAGGTTTCTTCATAGATGCGTTCCCGTGGACCGATAGCTACGATCTCTATAAACTTATTTGTGGAAATTCTGTAAATTATTCTGAAACTGCTAACACGGAAACTTCTCAAGCCGGTCAGTTCGTCTCTCAGTGTTTTTCCGGAACCCGGATCGGATATGATGATTTTTAAAGACGCCTTGATCTTTTTCTTAAGATACGGGTGCATTCTGCGTACGAACTCTGCCACATCGTCGGGGATTATAAGCTCCCGTGCCAGCTCTTTCATTTGCCAGGTTATTTAAAAAGCTCTTCGAGCGTGTACAGAGCTGTCTTTTTGTTCTTGAACGCCTTTATTCCTTTTTTGATTTCGTCCATCAATGCGACGTCCGAGCGGACGGCAATCGTTTCTTTCAGGTTTTCAAATTCATCCGGACTTATTAAAACCGCCGCCGGGGAACCGTTCTTTGTGATCACTATTTCCTCATCCGCCGCGATAATGGTTTTAATGAGTCCGCTCAGCTTCATCTTCGCTTCTGACAATGACAGTGTTTTCATTATGATTGACCTCCTTTATAGTTGACCAGAATTAAGACTATAATAATACTCTCCACGTATCTTGTCAATAGTCCGAAAGACTGCATAAAATCCGGGGAAACCGGAAAGAACAAGAACCGGGACTTACAGATCGTTTCCCGAATACGACAGATTGAAGCTTTTGTTGATCAGGGGGAAATCCGGCACCACGTTACCAAGCCCGGCATTACCGAGGACAGCCCAATTGATAAACGAGGGATCCCGGGGGGCAACCCTCGCGATATTTCCCCGCGCATCCGTTGTGATGAAATACACGATCTCTCCCCGCCATCCTTCGACAGCATTTACTGCAAACGAGTCCTTCCTGAAAGCGGCGGTGTCCACGGGCACCCGGACAGGCCCCTCCGGAAGTTTATGCAGTGCATGCTGAATAATCTCAATCGATGCACGCACTTCTTTGACGCGGACGAGGAAGCGCGCGTAGACGTCACCGCCCTGTTCTGTTTCTACCCCATCGGGTCGCAGTTCATCGTAAGCCGCATACGGAAAATCGATTCGCGTGTCCCCTTCTATGCCTGCCGCTTTTGCGGCGATCCCTACAGCACCGTGATCTTTTGCGACCCCGTAGGAGACGACGCCGGTACCTTTCAGACGGTTCAGCAGCGATGTGCTGTTTTCCGCTACCTCGATAATTTCGGAAAAATCTTTTGCTATGGCCGAAAGCTCTCCGGATAATCTATCCTTTTCTCCGGAGGCAATGTCTTTCGCAACCCCGCCGGCAACATTGACGCCGCGCAAAAACCTGCTCCCGGTGATCCTCCCGTTTATCTGCATGATGATTTCCCTGAGCCTCGCTCCCTGTGCACCGCCGAAATTAAAACCCGCATCAAGCATAATCGCACCGAGGTCGCCTGTATGGTTTGCCAATCGTTCCAGTTCTGCATAGATTACCCGGAGATATCGTGCCCGGCGCGGCACCACACTATCTCCCAGTTGTTCTACCGCCTGGCAAAAAGCCAGAGAATGGCTGAACGAACTGTCGCCCGAGATCTTCTCGGACAGGCGCACCTGCTTGTCCAGGGGTGACTTCTCGAATAATTTTTCGATGCCCTTATGGGTATATCCGAGGCGTGGTTCCAGAAGGAGGATCTCTTCCCCTGCGACGCTGAACCGGAAATGCCCCGGTTCGATGATGCCGGCATGGATCGGCCCGACCGGCAGTTCGTATATCCCCTCGCCTTCGACTTTCTGGAATTGATATGTTCCCTGCGATTCTGGCGGCCTTGTTTGCCAGTTAACGTCTTTCCTGAGAGGGAAAATGTCTCCGGGCCAGTTTTCATGAAGGATGATCGTCCGTGGATCGGGATGACCGGACGGCGTGAGACCGAAGAACGTCTGAATTTTTCTTTCATAATTCCAGGCTTCATGTATGCCGGGAGTCAGAGAAGGGAATTCTTCCGTATTTTTCAATCGAATAAAAGGAATGATAAACGCATTCTCCTTCGGAACACCGAAGATGTACCACACTTTAAAACATCCCTGCGTTTCTCTTTCATCGGTCGCAGTAATAAGTTTGAGCGAAAGCTCTTCGTTGCCGTACAGTGAGAGGGCGATCTCTTTGATGTTCAAAACCGGCACTTCAAAAATAATGGCATTACCGGAAATACCGGTCTTTGCGTTTATAGGAACGTATTGTTGTAGAGTTTCTATCTTCATATCACTCGTGTGATACCGCCCCGTTGATTAAGGTAAATAAAAATCCCGGAATATGGAAACTCAGGTAAAAAGCAACGGCAATGAGTGCAAGTGGCGGAACAACGAGCCAGACACTCCCTTCGCCTGCCTTGATTCCCTCCGGTTTTTTACCGAAGAACATGGCTGTAATATGTTTGAAGAACCCGATAAACAGGACTGCCGTGGAAAACAACGCCACGAGAACGGCCACCGGGTGCGTTTTTATACCGGCGGAAAGAATAAATATTTTGGTGAGGAATATGCCGAACGGCGGGGTGCCGGTGATAAAGAAAAACCCTGTCAGAAAAAGTATACCCGTCACGGTAAGCGTAGCAAGCACTCCGGTCACCCTGGCAATTTTTGTTGAACTGTACTTTAATAAAACCGTGCCCGCCGACAGAAACAGTGTGGATTTTACAAGGGCATGGTAGATCATATGGAGAATCGCGGCAAAGGCACCAAGGCCTCCAAAACCGAATCCAAGGGACAGGATACCCATATTTTCAATGCTTGAATATGCAAGCAGCCGTTTATAGTTCGCCTGGGTAAGAATGATCAAGGCTGCGACGAGCATGGAAATTACACCGAACAGTATTAAAAACCCCTGGGAAAAAGACCTGCCGACGACTGCATCGGTTATGCCTTTAAATCTGAGGATGACGACAAATGCGACATTCAGAAGCACTCCCGACAGGAGTGCGCTGATCGGTGCCGGTGCTTTACTGTGGGCGTCCGGCAGCCATGTGTGCATCGGTACAAGCCCGGCCTTCGTTCCGTACCCGATCAGTACAAAGACGAAAGCAATCCTGGCGATCAACGGATCGAAATGCGCTGTACTGGCCGCAAGCATCTGCCAGCTGATAAGCCCGCTTCCCCGCAAGGGGTTCAGGGGAATGAAATACAGGAGCGTCCCGAAAAATCCGAGCAGCAGTCCGATAGAATTAATGATGAGATACTTCCATGCCGCTTCCATGGCTGACGGTTTATTGTAAAAGCTGATGAGAAATGCGGTGGAAAGCGTCGTGGCCTCTACGGAAATCCATGTTACTATCGGGCTGCTGGCTGTGACCGCAAGAAACATCGCCACTATGAACAGGTCCAGCAGAACAAAATATTGCTTGACCCTGGTGAACCCGATGATCTTCTTTGCGGTTTCCTGCCGGAGATATGCAACCGAATACACGGTTACCGCAAACCCGACACAGGCTATGATAAGCATAACAATAGCACCGAGTGCATCGACGTAAAAAAATGAGTACGGTGCATAGCTGCCTGAGGAAGCGACCTTGAGTGCGACAGCAACCGACGCCGCAAACGAGACTGCCGAAGCAACAACCGAAGCGGTCTCGATAATGCGCCGGTGCCTGACCGATATACCGATCAATGCTGCCGTAAAAAGGGATATGAGAATGATAAGGAGTTCCATACGGTTAATCTTTCAAATGTTTCATGGAGGTTACATCCAGTGAGCCGAAGTGTTTATAGATCATGGCCATAAATACCGTAGCGATAACAAGCCAAACGAAAAGGTCGAACAGAATGCCCGCCTGCAAGGACGGTGACTGTTCAAGACCGGCAAAGACGGCAAAGGCAATAATGCTGTTTTCGAATGAAAGGATACCGATAATCTGCGACAGCGCGCCTTTGCGGTTGATGATTAAAACAAGAGAAAGCAACATGGCGGAAAGCGCAAGCGAAAGCAGTGCATGATTGGCAGGAACGATATCCGCAAGCGGTGCGAGTTTTTGGGAGTGGGCTATGGCGGTAATCGCTGCAATCACTATCAGGGTGAGCGGTGTATTCAGATAGGTACTTACCGAAAACCTCAATCCGTTTTTTTTGATCATCCGGACAAAAAAGAGCGGTGCCAAAATCACTTTTACGATCAATGCCAGCAGGGCTATCAGAAGCAGGGACATTCCGCCCGTCTCAAGAAAAGAATTGAACAGTACCGCAACAATCGCGAGGGACTGGATCGTATACGCGAGCACGGCCCCGTAATTCTTTTTTACGAGGTGCAGGAAGACAACGGTCAAAAAAACTATCTCAAGCAATAATCGCAAAACCCAGATATTCATAATGGAAAGACCAGCCCGATCGCAATGGCATTCAGAATAAAGGAGAGGATTAAAAGGTCCGGCAGCCGGAAGAATCTGAACTTGGCCATGCTTGATTCCAGCGCGGCAATAACGATACAAAAAAGGAATATTTTAATGCCAAATGTGGTTATACCGAGGATAACCGCAATCGCATCCGGACTCTGCGCAATACCCCAGGGGAAAAAGAGGTTCGCCACCATGGCTGCAAAGATAAAGAGTTTGTTTGCCGATGCCCATTCCATAAGCGCAAGTCTTTTTCCCGAATATTCCAGAATCATGGCTTCATGGATCATGGTCAGCTCAAGATGCGTTGCGGGATTATCGAAAGGGAAGCGTCCGGTCTCGGCAAGCAACACGATAAAAAACCCGCCGAACGCCAATATCCTGGGAAGGAAAGACCGTCCCAGAGTAAACATACCGGTGCCGGAAACGGCAAACAGATTGGTGGTCCCGCTCACAAGAGCGACGGTCAAGAGCGAGAATATAAGTCCTCCTTCTGCGAGTGCGGAAACAGTCATCTCACGGCTCGCACCAAATCCTCCGAAAGCACTCCCCGTGTCCATACCCGCAAGCGCCAGGAAGAACGTGCCGATGGAAAGCGTATAGATGATAACCAGCAAATCGCCCGTCAGGGTGTTTTTGAGGAAGGACGCGAAGAGCGGGATGCTTGCACCGGCGACAACGGTCACGGCAAAGATGATGTACGGCGCATATCGGAAGACCCAGGAGGCGTCCCTGCTGATCACCTCGTCCTTATAGAGGAGTTTTTTTATATCTTTGTACGGCTGAAAGATACCCGCACCCTCCCGGCCTTGAAGCCTGGCCTTGAGTTTTTTAATAATGCCCGCACAGAGAGGTGCTACCGCCGGCACCATGATAAATTGCATTGTCCATAAGAGTGTCATCATAATTCAGAGCACCAAAAATAAAGCGGCGAGCAGCGCGATGAAGATATAGGAAATGTAGGCATTTATGTTTCCGCTTTGGATGTCCTTCGCGCGCTCGGATAATCCGGTAATCATCTTACGCAAGGGTTTATAAACATAAGACCCGTATACATCGCTGACCCCGAGAATGACGGTCCTGGTTTTCGGTAAATACCTGCTTTTGGAATCATTGTATTCGATTTCTTTCTGGATACTCGGTTTGAGCACGCCCTTAAAGATAAGGATGATCGAACGGGCAAACCCGGTAGCGGTTATTTCCATGCGCTGCGTTAAGTCGGTACCGCAATCCCATGTGGCGCCGATCTTGACCCTCTGCGTCCTGTTGATGATAAACTTGACGGTAACGACAACAAGAGAAATAACACCGGCAAATGCCAACAAAAGCGCCGGTGCGGAAACGGATGAAAAACCATTCCCCACGGTAATGCCCAGACCCGGGGACACGTTCACAAACGATGGGGCGTTTTGAAAAGCACCAAGCCCGCTTCCGATGCTTTCAATAAAAGGTATCAGGTATCCGGAAAATATTCCGAATAAAACGGACAGGAGAGCAAGAGCCCCCATAGCCGCACGCAAAGAGAGTGATGACTCCTTTGCATGAGCGACTTCCGGACCCCTTGGACGTGCAAGGAATGTTGCACCGAACGCCTTTACAAAACAAGCGAGCGCGAGTCCTCCGGTAAACGCGAGTGCTCCGGACGCCAGTATAAAAGTCCATTTTACGGAAAAAGCCTTCATTGTTATTCCCTGGAAAAGAGACTGAAATGTCAGCCATTCGCTAAAAAATCCGTTCAACGGAGGCAGGGCGGATATTGCCATGGCACCCACCAGGAAGAAAAAAGCTGTCTGCGGCATAAAGCGGATAAGCCCGCCGTATTCTTCCATGTTCCGCGTATGTGTTTGGTTGATGACCGAACCAGAACTTAAGAAAAGCAGGGATTTAAAGACAGCGTGATTCAAGGTATGAAAGAGCGCTGCAATGAGTCCGAGGAGTGCAAGCGACGGCATGCCGAGCGAAGAAAAAGTAAGTGCGCTTCCAAGCCCGAGCAGGATGATCCCGATGTTCTCGATGCTGTGATACGCCAGGAGTTTTTTGATGTCATGCTCGGTAAGCGCGTATAAAACACCGAGTAAGGAAGACACCGAGCCGACAATGAGCACCGTAAGCCCCCACCAGACGGGAACCGGCTGGAGCATACCGAGAAAAATCCTGATGAGCATATAAATGCCGGTTTTAATCATGACACCGGACATCAACGCAGAGACGTGGGAAGGAGCTGCCGGATGGGCACCCGGAAGCCAGATATGGAACGGTACGATGCCCGCTTTTGTGCCAAAACCGATCAGGGCTAGCAAAAAAATGGCGTTTTTTGCCGATAGAGGAATAAGCGCAGCGCCGGCTTTCACGGTTTCAAAATCAAATGAGCCGGTAAATTTATAAAACAGTAAAAAGGCAAGAATAATAAAAGCCGTACCGACATGGGTCATGATGAGATAGAGGAACCCTGCCTTAACATTGTTCTCATCGTTGCGGTCAAACACGACAAGGAAATAAGACGTAACGGACATGATTTCCCATGCAATAAGGAAAAAGATCCCGTTGGAGGCGGATACCACGAGGAGCATACCCGCAATGAACAGATTGTAAAAAAATCCAAGAGCGCCGATGCTGTACGTCTTATAATAATGTTTTACATATCCGATCCCGTACAGAGAAGAAAAGAGGGCTATCAAAGAAACAACAAAAATGAAAAAGGCGGACAGCTTGTCGATATGAAATGACAGGGAAAGGAGCGGGAAAATCGCTGTTCCGGCGGCAAAGGTTAGATCGTGCCCGGTGATGAAAACGGAAAGTGCAAAGAATATGCCCCACGAGGAGCCGGCAATCGAAAACAGGCTGGTCCACGCATTGGCTGGCGCGTCATGTTTTCGCAGCACGAAAGCACCGGCCGCACCCGCGGCAAACAGCGACAACAGGACAATAAAACCCATGGAGGAGGTAACGGTAGAGAGCATGGTATTTATAATAGCTTCCTGTCCAGTGTGTCAAAAATTTTGAGAAGGTGATAGAGAATGGTTTTTGGCGACGGGGGGTCTCCGGGAATCTGGTAATGCACCGGCACTATGGTATCCACCCCATCCAGCACCGCATAAGCGCCTCTATAAATACCGCCGTTTATTGCATCGTCTCCGACAACCACTACAATCTTTGGATCGGGCGTAGCTTCATACGCCCGCCGCAGTGCTTTTGCCATGTTCCTCGTTACAGGGCCGGTTACCATAAGCATATCCGCATGTTTCGGGGAGGCAACAAAATGGATACCAAAACGTTCAACATCATAGAAGGCATTGGAAAGGGCGACGAGTTCCTGTTCGCAGGCATTGTCGGAACCCGCATCTATCTGTCTTATGGAAAGGGAACCTCTGAACAATCGCTTTACCTTGTCTTGTATCTTTTCGCCGACGGCAATGATTTCCGCCTGTTCGGGATCATCGATATTAACCGGGATTATATTTTTTGGGGTCCTTATTGTTTTTAAAATAAGGTTTATCATAATCGTAAATCATAATCATATTTCTCAAAAGCGAGTCAAGGAAACAACCCAAAAAGAGTAACAGGGCGGGCTTATCGCTCATTTCCTAATCTCCGTATTTTCCAATCGCATGTTTTGGGTTATCGTTCTATGACCCGCAATGCCGCCTGTTCGAGGGCCTTTACGGCAAAGATCAACAGTGCAAAGCGCTCGTCCTTTGTCTGCTTGTGAAAATAGCGGTAGTATATCTGCTGGGCAATACCCGCGAGCCGGAACAAGCCGAAACAGTAATAGAAATCGAAGTCATCGATGCGCGTGCCCGATTTCCCGGCATAGCGCCGCACGAGCTCGTCCCGTGTCATGGCTCCCGGCATGTCCGTTGGCATCATGCGTATTGCCTGAAACTCCGGAGGATCATCAGCCTGTATCCAGTAGGCAAGAGAACTGCCGAGGTCCATGAGCGGATCGCCTATAGTTGCCATTTCCCAGTCAAGCACGCCGATGATCTGCAGCGGGTTTTCGGGAGATAGCACAACATTGTCAAACTTGTAGTCGTTGTGGATGATGCAGGGACTACCCGTCTCTTTCGGCATCTTTTCCTGCAACCATTTCATGACAGTCTCAAAATCGGGTGCGTCTTCCGTCCGCGCATTCCTGTATCTCTCAGACCAGCCGTCGACCTGGCGTTTCACATACCCCTCAGGCTTGCCGAAACCGGCAAGACCTATTTTTTTATAATCAATGGAATGCAGTTCGATTTGAACATCGAGCAGGTTTTCACAGAGCCGCCTTGCATCTTCGGGTCTGAACACAAGGCCATTGGGCAGATCCCTCCTCAGGATAATACCCTGTATGCGCTCCATAACGTAGAAAGGGCAGCCCATAACTGAGGGATCCCCGGCGTATAAGAGGGGTTTGGGACAATAGGGGAAAACGGGCTTAAGCGCATTGAGTATTGTATATTCCCTTTTCATGTCATGCGCTGTTTTTGCCTTGGTGCCGAACGGCGGCCTTCTGAGAACAAGCTCCGTATCGCCGACCTTTATCATGTAGGTAAGGTTCGAATACCCGCTCGGGAACTGCTCCACGGCAAGTGCACCCTTCAGCCCGGGTATGCTGTCCTTGAGGAACTGTTCTATCCGGGGAATATCAAGCTGCTCGCCTTCGCGTATTTTTTTTGCTTTGTCCGTAAAATCCATAATCAGCCTTTATCTTTAACACAAAAATGTAACAGTTGAATTAACTTGTTCGTTCAAACCAGCGATCCACCGTTTTCTTAAATACTAAACTCTAATATCTAAATCCTAAATAAATTCAAATTTTAAATGATCGAAATTCTATTTTTAGCGCTTTTTTGTTTAGAATTTATGGTTTCGAATTTAGAATTTGGCTTATTAGGGTTAGCGTACATCTCTCCCTTCGTATGTTTTCAGTATCCTCTTCGCAACGGACATCTTGTGCACCTCGTCCGCACCGTCGTATATGCGTGCGGCGCGCTCGTGCCGGTAGAAAAAAGCAAGGATTGTATCATCCGTCATACCGAGTCCTCCGTGCACCTGCAATGCCCTGTCTACAACACGCTGCAAAACGCCGGCAACATAGTATTTTATAAACGATACATCATCCCGCGCCTCTTTCTGACCGAGCTTCTCTATCTTCCATGCTGCATTGAGCACCATCAGCCGTGCGGCGCTGATCTCAGCTGCGGAATCGGCTATCCATTCCTGGACGATCTGTTTTGTCGCAAGCGTTTTACCGTCCGGGGACATAATCCTCCTGGACGCCCTGGAACACATAAGGTCGAACGACCTGTTGCAGATACCTATCCACCGCATGCAGTGGTGTATCCTTCCGGGCCCGAGCCGCTCCTGTGCAATCACAAACCCCATACCTTCCGGGCCGAGCAGGTTCGTCTGTGGCACCCTGCATGACTGAAAAGCTACCTCGCCGTGGGAAAAATAATCCTCTCCCGTGTGTCCCATAACGGGGATATTCCTGACAAGGCTGTAGCCCTTTGTATCGGTCGGGACAATGATCATGCTTGCACGCATATAGGGATGCTCATCCGGGTTCGTTATTGCCATAACGATGGTGAACGCGGCGCCGTCTGCTGCCGTGGAAAACCATTTTTGTCCGTTGATCACATAGTCACTCCCGTCCTTCACCGCAGTGGTTTCCAGCATAACGGGGTTCGACCCCGGCATCTCGGGCTCGGTCATGCTGAAACAGCTCCGGATGTCGCCTGCAATAAGCGGCTTCAGATATTTTTCCTTTTGCTCCGGCGTACCGTGGAGATAGAGTATCTCCATATTGCCTGCATCGGGTGCCTGACAGCCGAACACATAATGACCGAGCGGAGACTTGCCAAGGGCCTCGGAAACAAGCGCATGCTCTATAAGATCAAGCCCCATACCCCCGTAATCTTTCGGTTGGTTCGGCGCCCACAATTCCATCTTTTTGACCATCCGCCTTTTTTCCTTGAGCACCGGGATCATGCTCTTGATACTCTTGTTCACAAACTCAGGCTCGAGCGGGATAAGTTCTTTTTCGACAAATTCATTGATCATGCCTAAAACGACCTTCATCTTTTCAGACACTTCAAAATCCATGGACAGTCTCCTTTCGCAATTATGCGCCGCGATTTTCAGACAAGCAGTTTCTGAATGCTCTTTTTATAAGGGGGAAAGAGGACGCCTTTCTCTGTTATGATTGCGGTCACGTACTTTGCGGGTGTCACATCGAACGCAGGGTTGCGCACCTTAATGCCTGCAGGGGCTATCCGCATACCAGCTATGGTCAGGACCTCTTTGTCCGGCCGTTCCTCTATGATTATCCCGTCTCCCGAAGACATCCCCGGGTCAAATGTTGAAGACGGTGCAGCGACATAAAACGGTATGTTATGGGCACGGGCGAGTACGGCAACGCTGTAGGTACCGACCTTGTTCGCGACATCACCGTTGGCGGCGATCCTGTCTGCACCGACGATGCAGGCGTGTATAAGCCCCTGTTTCATCATCCACCCCGCCATATTGTCCGTTATGAGCGTTACGTCAAAACCGTCCTGCTGGAGCTCCCATGCGGTCAGCCGTGCACCCTGCAAAAACGGCCTCGTTTCGTCAGCGAAAATCTTCAAGTCCTTGCCGGCATCCTTTGCCGAGCGAAGGACTCCGAGAGCAGTACCATAGCCCGCGGTCGCAAGAGCGCCGGCATTACAGTGCGTGAGCACGGTCCATTTGTTTTTGATCAACCGTGCGCCGTAGTCACCCATCTTCCTGTTTGCCTCGATGTCTTCATGATAAATGCGGACAGCTTCCTTGTACAGTGCGGCAGTTGCTGCGGCGGGAGCGAGGTTTCCGGAACGTGCAACGTCCATCATCCTGTTTACGGCCCACGAGAGATTGTATGCGGTGGGACGCGCACTCACGAGATGTTTGCATACCTTCTGAAGCTCCGACAGGTACTTCTGACGACTATTCGTCCTGACAGACCGCGCGCCGAGCCAAACGCCGAACGCTGCCGTCACGCCGATTGCCGGTGCACCCCGTACTGCCATTCGCTTGATAACATCATACGCATCCCGGTATGTCCTGACCTTAAGGTAACGGGTCTTCCCGGGCAAAAGCCTCTGGTCCAGCAACAGTATATGATCCTTCTTCGGGATCAGTGTGTGAAAAGCCATGTTAATGGAACAACTGCTCTATGGCTTTTTTGCCCTGGTTTTGTATGTCCTGGACGTTCTTGTTCTGTTGTATCTGCTGGATGGATTTATTTGTTTTCAATTCATTATTGAGCTGTTTGTTGAGCTGCTGGATAACCTGTTTCTTTGCAGCTTCCTTTATTTTCTGTTCGTATGCCTGGGCATCGAGCTTGAATACCGGCCTCCGTATATCGCCGGTCAGGATAAACGGTATCTCAACCTGTCCTTGCTGGTTTTTAATGAGCTGTCCTGCTGTTCCGCCGACGCCGTTGGAGATTCCCCTGGAAAGCGTGCCGGTTGCATGATAATTGAGATTTGAATCCAGATCGAAATACCCGTTTGCCGTTACGTCCACATCATTGCCGATCATTTTCAGATCGTTTGACGTTACCTTCCCGTTATCGATGACCGCGTCCATTTTCATGTTATGGATCTTTGTCGTGTTCCCGGCATGAATGTTCGCAAGATTTGCGACATCCGATAGCTTCGACAGGATGGAGAATGTTTTTATCTCGCCGTCTGCAAGCGTAAGAGTACCCTTGCCCGAGACCGTACGCTTCAGTTCTTTTGCGTTTCCATGCAGCGCAATGTCCGTCCCAAGCTTGCCGCTCATGACATCCTTGTAGGTCGTAAAGGTGGCAAGCATATCTCCAAGGTTCAATCCATTCGCCTTCAGTTTTACATTGTACGGCTGTTCCTTGTTCATACCAACGGTGCCGTTTGCCGCTATATTGCCGGAAAATGTCTTTACATCAAATTTATCCAGCATAATGGTACCCTTAACAATCCTTGCCAGTGCTACCAGATCGTTGAACGACGCCTTCTTAACAACGCCTTTCTTCACGTTCGCCGACAGGGTTATATCGGCCTTATCCAGAATAGAGGGCTTTGCTGCTCCTTGCTGAGCAGCGGCTTGCTCCTTCGGATGTTCTTCATTGGCTTTTGATGCAGGCATTAATTCATCCACATTCAGGTACGGAGACACGACATTCAGCCTGCCCTGTGGAGCGGAAAAATCATGGATCATACCGTTTGCTTTGACCTCGGACTGGCCGATCTGGACAAGCATGGATTTCAGATTAACACTGTCACGGGTGAATAACGCATCCATATTAAAGGATTTCAAAGGCTTTGGCAGAGAGGCAATATTCGCGGATACATCCTTTACCTGCAGCCTGCCCTGAACCGCAAGCGTCTTCGGATTCTTGAATGCTCCGTGAGCATCTGCCTCGAGCACAAAACTGCCTTTTGCTTTGTATGACTTTATCATAGGGACCGTGTCTTCCAATGATTGAATCTGTATTGCGTTCGTATGAACATGGATCGCCCCGTTCATGTCACCTGCCATCATGACCTTACCGGCTGCATCCATTGCCAGCTTATCCAGAATGAATTTTATGTCACTGATGGTAACCGCGTTCCCATCCTTGGAAATATCGTACGACAGGCTCAATGGTACCGAGGCGGGCTTTATAAACATCTTTTCATAGCTTATTTTTGCATTTGCCAAATCGATGGTACCCTGTACGCCTACCACGGTTTTGGTTGTGCGGACGGTCGTCTTAATACTCCCGTCACCGCTGATGCTTACATTCTGCGGCAATGATTTGCTGAGCGGGCTGTAAAACGCCAGCAGTTTCTCCATGGACAACTGCCTGGAGGCAAGGTCCAGATTGACTGTTTTTGCGGCAATATTGGTATTGCCCTTTATGCCGAGATTTATACCGTCGGATTTCACGGTAACGTCCTTTATCGTTAACAGCTTTTCTTTTGGTATAAACTGCAGGTTGTTGCTTATGGAAAATGGGCTCACCGTACCGTTGGTAAGAGCAAGTCCCGTAAGCTGGATTGTTCCGTTTATATCCATATCGCCGGAGGATCGTGAGTTGAGTTTTTCATCGACATCGAGCGTGCCCGCGCTCAATGGCATTGCCTTTACCCCCGCAAGGGACATTACATACGGTATATCGATGTGCTTTAACGAGATGGTTATATTCAGCGGCAGGTGCTCCACAGATACCTGCCTGCCGGTCGGGCCTACTTTTCCGTTTATATCGAGCCGCGCGTCTTTTAAATTGTCGAAGGAAACGCCCACCGATACCTTGAATGCCTTTTTGACATTAAAACCGTACACGCCGAGGTTGATGTGGTTGAGCCCGTACGTGTGTTGTTTCCCATGCCCGGCATCGGTTATGTTTATCACCCCGTCGGTCAGAGAAAACTTATCAAGGTAAAATCCCTCCGGTATGCCGGACGGTGGTTTGGCTGTTGCGGTTATTTTTTCCTCAGGTTTCTGCGCCTGTTTTTGCAACAGGTCGGAAAAATTATACGTCCCGTTTGGATACCGAATAATGTTTATCGCGGGCTTTACCAGAATTACCTTGCTGATGGCTATTTCTTTTTCCAGCAGCGGCAGGAGTTTTACGCCTACTTCTACGTCCTCGACATGGACAAACGGTGTCTTCGCAGGCACCTTCTCCTGAACGGTAACATTCTTCAATTCCACACCGAGTCCGGACAGTATCGTCAGCCGTAAATGCTCGATCGAAACCTGCCGTCCGATTGCCTTGCTCGCAGGACCTGTTATCTTGCTTATATACTTATCGAGATTGATAACAAAGGGGAGTACAAGCAGGATACCAAGGATCACTACAAGCGTTATTCCCGAATACAAAAAAACTTTTTTAATCTTCATTTACTTTACCTCTTTTAAATTTTTTCTTAAAAGTTCATTTACCATCGACGGGTTTGCCTTTCCTCCGGTTGCTTTCATCACCTGTCCCACAAAAAAACCGAAGACCTTTTCCTTGCCGGCACGGTATTGCAAAACCTCTCTTTGATTCTTTTCCATGACCGATTTTATTATCTCCTGAATCTCCTTCTCGTCCGAGATCTGTTCGAGTCCAAGCTCCTTGATAAGTCCGTCCGGTTCTTTACCGGTTTCAACCATGCGCTCATAAACCGATTTCGCGATCTTTCCGCTTATAGTCCCGTCCTCAACGAGACCCAGAAGTTTTGCTGTTTGGGCAGGGGTAACCTTAAAGGACCCTATCCCCGTATCGATGTCTTTGATGAACCGCAGCATCTCGCTCATGATCCAGTTGCTTGCGGTTTTCGGCTTGTCGAACAGCTTGACCATATCCTCGAAATAGCCGGCAAGGTCACGCGATGCCGTAAGCACCTCCGCATCATACTGCGGAAGGTTATAACCGGCAACAAACCGTTTCGCCTTTGCATCCGGCAGCTCGGGTACGTTTTTGCGTGCCTCCTCCAGAAGCGCGCTGGTGACCTCGAGGTTCAGGAGATCGGGTTCCGGGAAATACCGGTAATCATGGGCCTCTTCTTTCGATCGCATGGACTTTGTCGTCCCCGACGCCTCATCCCAGAGCCTTGTTTCCTGAACGATAGTGCCGCCGTCTTCCAGGACATCCGTTTGCCTTTTTATTTCATATTCAAGGGCTTTATGAATAAACCGGAACGAGTTCATGTTTTTGAGCTCGGATTTTACGCCGAGCTGCGTCTGTCCCTTGGGCCTTACCGATATATTCGCATCGCAGCGCAGTGAACCCTCCTCCATATTGCCGTCGCATATACCCAGATATAAAAGGATTGTCCTGAGCTTTTTCAGATACGCCACAGCCTCGTCCGGGGATGCCATGTCCGGCTCCGACACGATCTCGAGCAGCGGTATGCCCGACCTGTTGAAATCGACAAAGCTTGTGCCGTCATGGTTGTGCATGAGTTTGCCCGCATCCTCTTCTATATGAATGCGGTTGAGCCGCACCTTCTTGGTACCGCTGTCTGTTTGTATTCGGATGATACCATCTTTATTTATAGGCAATTCGTACTGTGATATTTGATAGCCTTTGGGCAGGTCCGGATAAAAATAGTTTTTCCTTGCAAAGACACTCCGGTTTTCTATCGTACCTTCCACTGCCATCGACAACATGCATGCGTACAGGACGATTTTCCTGTTCAGTACCGGCAATACACCCGGCATACCGAGACAAACCGGACATACATGTATATTCGGTTTGAGTGCAAAGACCGTAGAACAATCACAAAACGTTTTTGTCCGGGTCTTCAACTGAGCATGCACCTCAAGACCTATGACCGCTTCATATTCCATCAATAACCTCGACTATTATAATTACCCTGAATATGTGCACGTTTTTTGTTTTAAATCAACCAACAGTACGTCATGTCCGCAAGGCACGGTGCAGACTGCCGCGGCCCGGGATTCCGGCCTCCCCCGTTCATGTAACTGCGTGTTTGCCCGGTGTTTTCAAAAAGCGGATGTTGATGAACAACCCTATGGCCAGTAAACTCGCGGCCAGCAGCGGAACCGCCCTGTACCCCGCTGCAGCAGCAATCCCTCCACCCGCCAGAGAACCGGCGATGGCTGCCGCACCGCTCGCCGCATTGTACAGACCCATTGCCTCACCTTCACCAAGGGAGGATGAAGCCGCTGTAAATGCGACGCTGCTCACGCTGATCGGAGACCATGCAAGAACGATGACCCCGAACACGAGCAACGAAACCGCACCCGTGGAATGTGCAGGGAAAAAGGTTAAAGCCCATAAACACAGGAATGCAAAAATTCTTATCAGGACGGATGTGTTCAGTACGCGGAGCGTACCGATCCTGTCCGACAACCTTCCGGACGGCGCATACAGGAACAAACCGGCTGCCGCAGCAACGGCGAATCCTGCCGACGATAGCACCGGGCTTACTTTGAAAAGGTTTTGGTACAGTACGGGGTACAGGGAGAATATGCCTGTTGCCCCGGTATAAACAAACAGCCAACCGATCAGGAAAATGCCGAGCTGCGAGGAGTATATGGACTTTAAGTCCCTGAGAGCATGCATGCTCACGTGGTGATGCGCTCTGTCAGGGCTGCTGAGCCCCCATTCACCATGGAGTATAACCGCAGGTCTTGCATGGACAGGGGCAGGAGGTTTTGCGGGCGTGCGTACGGTATACACTGCCGCGATAAGCGCTGCTGCACCGACGGCAGAGGTTATCAGCAACCCCTCGGAGATCCGGCTGCTAAAAAGACCGGCGAGCAGCAGGCCGGCGACCTGGCCGATGCCGTAAAATGTTTGAAACCATCCTATGCGGCTGTCCCATTGTTCTTTCGGATAGACTTCCACGATCAAAAGGTTTGCAACGGTCGAAACCGCAGCCATACCTGTGCCGGTGAGCAGTGCGAGCACAACCCTCGGAAGCAAGCCCGAAAACTCAGGGAACAGCCCTATCGAGACAGTAACAATACCCAGTCCGGAAAGCACCACTGCCCGGTGCAGCCTGTACCGGTCGCACAGAAAACCGAACCCTCCCGCAAACAGCCCGCCGATGTTGAGCGCTGCCATGATTATACCGATACTGCCTGCACCGGCGCTGCTCACCGAGAGCGGTATAAGGATCGGTAATATGCCGACCGCAAGGGCGCCGAACAGCACATAGACAATGTACCAGGGAGAATACCAGTCGTGGAGCTTGAGCATTTACACCCTGACGGTTACAACGAAGTCCCGGCCTTCCCAGCGGTTTTCTTCAGGCCAGAAGAATGTAAACACAATGTCCGAGCCCGCTGCCATGCTCCCCGTATCTATATCGACGACATGCATACCCATGCCCGTATCTTTTGACTCCGTGTCATGGACCGTGTGCCAGTGATCAGGACTCCAGTGAACAAGGACGGGTGACACAGTTTCTATCCTGAGCACGCCTCCCTTTTTGATACTCCTGCATTTCTGATTGAACTTCCATGCGTAGAGTGCCGAGCCCCGTTTTTCCACAACATACCTTTTATAAACCTCGGACATCATGTCAAAGATCCTGTTGTCGCGGATGGAGCGAAGGAGCTTTAAGTACTCCGCATGCGCCCACACCAGGGGCATGGCAGAACCGGAAGGCCGTCCGGCAAACAATTCTCTCTCGGGCACGTCGGGTGCATCCCAGACCTGTTCGGATATAAGCCCCGATTCATTGCTGAACCTCTCCATATCGAGCAGGAGTTGCTTTGCCCCGGTGATGTTGCCGGCATGGAGCTCGTAGTGAGCCCTCTCCCCGGTCAGCAGGGGCCAGAGCCGGCCTATTCCCGTACCGTCATATGCGCTCCCGTCCTGATGTTCGCCGTAGCCGTCATCGTTGTACCGGTGCCAGGATGTACCGTTCGGCGTCTGCCTCCTGAGCATGGCATCAACAACCTTGAGGGTATTGATGATATGGGGATCGTCCGGTGCCCTGAGCCCGAACCTGACAAGTGCAAGAAAATCCGTACTGATGATATTGGCAGCTGCTTTGATATTATCCCCGTAAGGACGGTTCTTGATCGGTACAAAGCCGCGGAGCGGCGAACCCGCACTGGATGTATCCGGAGGTGCGATCCTGACATAATAACCGTCTACGTCCATCCGGTCCGCGAGCCCGGTGTCTTTTACGTATACCCATCTCTCTATGGACGCATTCCACATATCCGCCGTTTCCCTCATATAAGCGGCCTTATCGGACATGCCCTGCTGTTGTGCGAATTCCGCAGCCACGATCAGCGCGGATATCTCGACCGCGAGTGTAAACGGAGAGTAGCCGGGGTCTTCTTCCCACCGGTCCTGCTGGGTGACAGGCCCGTTGCGCAGGATGAACCCGGCGGCCTTTTCAACCATACGCCGCGGGTCGAGTGTACCGAGCATGCCTTCCCGCTTCAACATGCCGGCAAGCAGGATTGGAAAAGCCGTTTCATCCAGTTGTATGCCTCCCCAGAACGGCGTTCCTTCCTGCCACATGTTCTGCGGCCAATGCCCGTCAGCCTCCTGCGTTGTCATCAGATAAAACAGCACCCTCCGGGCCGAACTGTAGTCGCCTGCTGCAAGGAAGCCCCCCGCCGTTTCTACGACGTCCCTGGGCCATATAAGATGGTACCCGCCAATATCGTCGTCTCCGGTTGCCTGTCCCCATGGTATGGAGAGGGATGCAATAACAGCGCCGGGTACGTTTTTTGATTCATGTGTCTTGAGCACGGCAGTACTTGCCCGGTAATGGTTCACTTCCTTTTCCGGAGACGGGCTGTGTATATCCAGCAGTCCTTTTTGATAAGATGCCCAGCCCTCAATATACTCTGTTTTGCATGTATCAAAGCCTTTCAACAAGGATGCCCGTGCAGTGTTGCCCGCCTCCGCCATTGTCCTGCCAAAACCGATGGACAGGACAAATTCCCCGTTGTTGTGAACGGGATCTATTTCACCGGTCATCGCAACATTGCCGTCGTTCGCAGCGGTATATTCCCATGTCATGATCTTGTGCCGGTAAAGGTCCTGCCACCCATCGGATACCCCGGCAAACCCGACAGACCGTTTTATAAAGCCGGTTGAGCAGGCGAGCGCAATCGCTGTCCCTTCCCTGAAAGCGAACAGCATGGGAATACCTTTATATTCCCCGCTCACCGCGTTGTTTCCATATCCCCTGTTTCCTATATGCGGGGCAAGCAGGACGTAGAGGTGGTAATCCTTTGCACTGCCCTTGATCGGGACGAACCGCGTGCGCTGGAGGACGGTGTTTCTCCCGGGGTCCGTGATAACCTCTTTGTGAATCTTGTATCTGCCCTGCATGCATGCGTTGACTAAGCTGAAGCCGGGAACGCCATCCGCGAGGTATGATATCCCGGGCATTGCATGCCGCTTTTCTTCCGAAAAGAATGATGACCCGTCTGTTACAATCATGCCCATGTCCCTGGTGCATGCCTGATCAATACCGGGATAATAGATCTCGTTGATGATGCCGTGGCTCACGGTAAACCATACGCGGCTGTTACCGCTGACGGCCGTACCAACCCCGCTCTTGGCACTGGATGTCCATTTTGGTTCCATGCCGGGTTTGCCCGGCGCCTGTTTCAGCATACCTTCACCCCCATTGTATTACGGTCTTAATCTCTTCAGCCGTGTTGTGCATGAACGCATCCTGCACCTTATCGCAGGGAATCCTCTGCGTAATAACCCGGTCAATCGCGCTGCCGTAAGCCTGCCTGAACTTCATCAGGTCGGCAACAGCCATCCGGTAATGGGTCTTACCGGCATTGACACTGCCGATCATGACCTGGTTGTTTAAAACAAGTCTGCGTATAATGTCCGGACCCTGTACCTGCAGGGGCCTCTCCCCGCCGGGAATACCGGTCAGGACATACAGGCCGTTGATACCGAGTGCATCGAGGAGATTGAATTCAAGGGATGTAACGCCCGTTGCCTCGAAGATCATGTCCATGGACCCATACGTTTTTTGTATGTCGTCAACCTTCACCTTTTTGCCGTCCACATATGTTCCGCCTATATCGCTGAGCACCCGTGCCCTGGGCGAATCCTCATCGACAACATCCAGTCCGTACACCTTTGCCCCTCTGAGTCTGAGAATAAAGCCTGCAAGCAGACCTATCGGGCCAATACCGGCGATCAGGATGTTCCTGCCGGCCAGAACCCCGGATGCATCCCGGACATACGGCAGGCGGCTTTTCTGGACAAGGACGCTTTCATCGATCGCCTTCTCAGCCACAGAGAGCGGCTCTGCCAGGACACCGATGTCCCGGACCTCCGGGGGAATTGGTACGCAGTAGTCCTCTTTATCCACCACAAACTCGGTCTGATACCCGTCGCGCCCCCATATACCCCGTTCCGTGTAGCCGCCCGAAGTGCACATATCAGGCCTGCCCATGGTGCATGCATCACAATGCCCGCAGCCCCGGCGTACGGTAAAAGCAATATAGTCGCCCGCCCTGACCTGCGTAACGTCCTTGCCCGTTTCCTGCACGACACCGAACATTTCGTGTCCTATGACAAGGTCTTTCTGATCCGGAGCGGTCAGGGATCTTCCGCCGTTCGCCTCTTCACGGTCTGTCCCGCAAATGCCGACGTCGAGGATCTTTACCTTGATATCGTCCGGTGATTGCAGGCGGGGTTCATCCCTCTCCACAAAAAAGACCCCGGGCTTGCCCGGGTTGACTGCTATCGCCTTCATACATCCTCCTTGCAGCAACTCTGTAACATGCTCAGAAGATAGTAACCATTCGAAGTATGTCCAGAGAAAAATAACTGTATCACCCTTTCCGATTTTGTGGAAATGCGCCGGTTGGTTGTGGTATCCTGGAAAGCAGAGGGGGTGGAACATGAAGATACCTGCAAAATACTCGACGAAGGAAAAGGACGGCAGGGTACGGTGCGGGCTGTGTCCGTATAACTGCCTGATAGCCGGCGGGCACAGGGGTGTCTGCGGTATACGGAGCAACAAGGACGGCATGCTCATCGCGGAGACCTACAACACGATCAGTGCCATGAACCTCGATCCCATAGAAAAAAAACCTTTGTACCACTTCTATCCCGGCTCATCTATCCTCTCGGTCGGCACCATCGGATGCAGCTTCAACTGCATGTTCTGTCAGAACTGGGAGCTTGTCGAGGGTCAGGCGCCCACGCACGAAACGACAAAAGAGTATCTCTATGAGCAGGCAAAACAAACGGATTCCCTCGGCATTGCCTATACCTACAACGAGCCGTTCATCTGGTTCGAGTTCGTGGAGGACACGGCAAAATTCTTCCGCGAAAAGGGCATGATGAATGTGCTTGTCTCGAACGGGTTCGTCAATCCGCAGCCGCTTGAGGACATCATTCCACTCATTGATGCGATGAATATAGACCTCAAGTCTATGGACGATGATTTTTACAAGAGGCTGTGCAAGGGCAGGCTTGAACCGGTAAAACACACCATTGAATATGCCCTGAAAAAGGGCGTGCACGTCGAGCTGACAAACCTGCTGGTAACGGGATATAACACATCCGAGGACCAGATAAAAAGACTTGTCGACTATGTTGCCTCTCTCGGCAAAGACACGATTCTCCATTTCTCGCGCTATTTCCCGAGCTACAAGCTCGATGCTCCGCCGACACCGGTGGGGGTGCTCGAATTCGCATACGCCTACGCAAGCAAAAAACTCAACTATGTATACGTGGGCAATGTCATAGACAGCAAAACGGACAGCACCTACTGTCCGAAATGCAAAAACCTTCTCATCGAAAGGATTGGTTACACCGTCAGGATCAGGGGTTTGAAGGACAACCGCTGCAGCACGTGCGGGGAGCGGATCAACATAAGGGTCTCATGAAAATCATTGCGGACCTGCATGTTCACTCCAAGTACAGCAGGGCGACGAGCAAAGACATGGATGTCGATAGCATTGCCCTGTGGGCGCACCGCAAGGGCATCAACCTTGTGGGCACAGGAGACTTCACCCACCCTGCATACAGCAAAGAGCTGAAACAAAAACTGGTGCCTGCGGAAGACGGGCTTTTCGCGCTCAAAGGCCCGGACCGGGGTGTCCGCTTCATGCTGACGTCAGAGATCAGCAATATCTACTCCTCCAAAGGCAAGACCCGGCGCATCCACAACGTACTCACGGCCCCTTCGTTCGATGCGGTCGACAAGATTTCCCGGGCGCTTTCAAGGCTCGGCAGGCTCGATTACGACGGAAGGCCGATATTCGGGTTCAGTGCAAAAGACCTTGTCAAACTGGTCATGGATGCGTCTTCATCGTGCATGGTCATACCCGCACACGCATGGACACCGTGGTACTCTGTTTTCGGTTCGAAATCGGGCTTTGATTCGATCGAAGAATGCTTCGAAGACCAGGTACATCACATACACGCTATCGAAACCGGACTTTCATCGGACCCGCCCATGAACTGGCGCGTTAAGGCACTTGACGGGATCACGCTCATCTCGAACTCCGACGCACATTCACCGGAGAAACTCGGCAGGGAGGCGAATGTGTTCGATTGCACGATGTCCTATATGGACATCGTCTCGGCAATAATATCCAAAGACAAAAAACGGTTCCTGTATACCGTAGAGTTTTTTCCCGAAGAGGGCAAGTATCATTTTGACGGTCACCGCACCTGTAAAGTCAGTTTTTCTCCGGAACAGTCCCGCCGGCATGACGGGATATGCCCGGTTTGCGGCAAGCCCCTGACCATCGGTGTTTTGAACCGTGTCGACAGCCTTGCAACGAGAAAAAACGGGATCGTGCCGGACAACGCAATACCTTTTCGTCACCTTATCCCGCTCAAAGAGATCATGGCGGACATACTTGGGACCGGCGTCAACACCGTCGGGGTAAACAGGTTATACACCGGGGTTGTGATAGACAAAGGCATACCCGAGCTCGACATCTTGCAGAATATACCTGCAGCGGAGCTGCGGGACATGCTGCCGGAGAACATTCTGACCGGGATCCTGAAGGTCAGGAACAGTAAGGTAACGATTACACCCGGTTATGACGGAGAATACGGCAGGATCAGCATTACCGGGGATTCCAGATAGCCTACCCAGCCGGAGTTTTTTTGATCCGAAACAATCACGAGACAAACGTGCCCGCTTATCTGCCCCTATTCCTTTAAAATGTATTTTTTAGGTTAAAAGGTGTATTGGAGGCCGGCGACCCAGTATATATCCATACTGAAGATTCCGGGGGGCGGGGTGCGGTTATATTCGATGATATTTGATACCTTGAGGGCCAGGTTCCCTGCCAGCGCCGATGAGATACTCGCTTCGTTTCGTGTCGTATAGTTGTCTGTCCTGTCGAGCCTGTCATACAGAACGAAATATTCGGAAAAGCGCACTGCATTTCCGAGGGCCCACAGAAACGTGCCGGCAGCACGCAGGGTACTCCACGAGCCGTCCTTCCCGACAAAGTGGTCCTCGGTAAAATAAGAGTAGCCGGCTTCCACCGAAAGGGTGCTCGAAGGAACGCTCCATACCTGATATCCTATGCCGGGGCCCTCAGCGGTGCGCAGACGCAAGTCCCTGAATTTATCCGAAAGCATCTCCATGTCCGCATACCCATAAAAATAATCCGTAAAAAGGTGCTCATATTTTGCCGAGCCATAGACGTTGCGGGCAGACATTATTCCTGCGTTCTGAGCGTAGTTGTAGAGGAAACGGATACCGGCATTGTCCCATGATCCCTTCCACAGCACATTTCCACCGATGGATGCATTCAACACGTGGGCATTGCCGGACTGCGTATTTGCTCCGGCTGTGATATTTCCGGTCACCGAGCTCGGCGGTGGATTCAATGCCCGAATTTGGTCCCAGTTCAGGGTGGAAGGGGATACGCCCTGTCCGGTTTGGATCTCGAGTTTCCCGTTACTCCCTATAGCAAATTTTCCCTGCATTGTTTTGCCGTCTTTAAGTTGCACGTTGAGCGGTTTTTCCATGGTAATTTTTTTGATTGTACCTGTCTGCAGGGTAATAGGAGACGAATAGTCCGTGGACATGATGAGTGTGCCTTTGCTTCCTCCGGTGATCTTTCCGGTGATCGTGTCGCCATTCTTGAGCACAACGGTATCCGCGCAGACGGCCTGAGCACTCAAAAGAACGACGGCCAAAATACCTAAAAAAAATCCGGAAAACCGTTTTAAAATCATATCCGTTTTCTCCCTTTTTTTCTCTTTCAATATACTATCCACGGCCATGAGTCAATGTATTGCTTCAGGTCATTGCTCAAACCTTATGCTGTGCTCTTTGGATTGACTTATGGCGCACTTGATATACGCTAAGAAAGCCTTTGAATGACTATCGAACGGAGGAAAAAAATGCACAAAGATGGAAAAAGAGTGTTTGGATTTGTTGTTGTACTCTTCATGGCCGCGGGTCTTCTTGTGTCATGCTCGGCAAAAAAGGCTTCAACACCGCTGCCGCCCCTGACGACAAAAACCCTGAGCTGGATCAAAGAGTCGAACGGCGTCCTCGTCGATCAGTATGGCAGACAGGTACTTTTGCACGGCGTCAATGCAAAATTCGAAAATCTTTTCGACGTGACCTTCAGCGACGGCCGCACGCGTAACGAAGACCTCGCAAGCTTTACCGATGCCCAGATACAACAGATGGCACACCTCGGATTCAATTTCATCCGCCTCGCAGTCAACTGGAGCGGGCTTGAGCCGACAGAGGGAACATTCAATTATGCCGATCTCCAACTCCTGGACAGCGTTCTGAAGAGCGCACAGAATGCCGGCATATACGTACTGATAGATTATCACGAGGATGCATATTCGAAAGAAATCGGAGAGGACGGTGCCCCCCTGTGGGCGATCATACCCACGCCGACCACCCTGCTCAGCGGCCCTCTTGCACAGGGCCCGACACTTTCCTGCCCGTGCTATGATCTGAACCTGAGGCGCACGTCAGCACCGGTGCTCGATGCGTTCAATTCGTTCTGGGAAGATGTGGACAATCTGCAGGAGCGCTTTATGCCCCTCTGGCAGCTCGTTGCATCACGGTATGCGGACAATCCGGCGGTTATCGGTTACGAGGACATGAACGAGCCCGTCGCTATTCAGACGCCCAACGGACTCAAGCTGCTCGACGATTTTCATGTCAAGGCAGCAAAGTACCTGCGCGAAGTCGACAACAATCACCTGTTCTGGCTCGAGCCCGAGGTAACGACGCGCAACTTTTCACTCAAATATCCGCTGCGGACTTCCGCGTTTCCGGATAAGGACATCGTCTATGCGTTTCATCTTTACCCGGGATTGGCCGGGTTGAATTTTTCAACCTACAGCGATTGGTTTACTGCTTTAACCGCAACATTCAACTCCGCCATCGCAGAGGCTCAATCCTACGGAGCTGTTCCTGTTCTTGATGAATGGGGCACGAACCTGCATCAGATAAATAATCCGCTTCCGTATGTAACTGCCGTCCTGGAACTCGCCGACGAGCGGTTTATGGGCAATGCCTTCTGGGACTGGACGGACTTCGGGAGTGACGCTGCAAACTCATGGGGATGTTATTCCTGGGACTATACGGTGAACGGATTTACAGCATCACAGCCGGGCCTCGATGCACTGGCAAAACCGTACATGCTTGCAGTCCCGGGAAGGTTCGTCAGCAATGTTTTTGACTATGCTACGGACACTCTGACCGTTACGTTCAAGGCAAACGGCGGCGAAGGCGCACCGCTTGCGTACATCCCGCACCACACCTATCCGGACGGGTTCATCGTCCTGCTTGACGGGAGCCAGATCGACGTCAGTATAGACCCGTACACACAGCGTGTATTGATACCCTGGCAGGGACAGAGCGGGCAACACACCGTTGTTATCGAGCCGCAGCCCGTGCAAGTTCCGGTATTGAACAAAAAGCAAGGTGTTTAATGGGACTGGTCAACCTGCGCACGGTATTGGTGAAGGCTCGGGAACAGGGTTACGCTGTCGGCGCATTCAACTTTGTCAATATGGAAATGCTGCAGGGCATCCTCGATGCCGCTGTTGAGGCTCATGCACCCGTGATAATCCAGACGACCGAAGGCGCGATAGAATACGCGGGTATCGGGTATCTCGCTGCATTGGCAAGGACAGCGGCGGAAAACGCCGGCATAGACGTGGTGCTCCATCTGGATCACGGCAAGCACCTCGAGACCGTGATGCACGCAATCAGGCACGGCTACACATCGGTTATGATGGATGCCTCCGACAGGCCGTTCGAGGAGAACCTGTCCATAACAAAACAGGTCGTACATATCGCACACATGGTAAACGTCTCGGTCGAGGCGGAACTCGGCAGGCTCAAAGGCATAGAGGACACGCTCAGGGTGGGTGATGCGCAGGCATCGCTCGTAGACCCTGCTCAGGCGCAGGCCTTTGTTCGGGAAACGGGTGTCGATGCGTTCGCACCCGCGATCGGAACATCACACGGGGCATTTAAATTCAAGGGCATTCCGAGACTCGACATGGAGAGGCTGGAGCGCGTGGCACTTCTTACCGGTATTCCCCTTGTGCTTCACGGAGCATCGAGCGTTCCTGCGGATGTCGTCAGTAAGGCCAATGCTTACGGCGCTGCGATCAAGGGCACCGCGGGCGTGCCGGATGATATTATGAAACAGGCTATTAAAAAAGGTATCTGTAAGGTCAATACGGATACGGACCTCCGCCTCTCATTTACCGCCGGCATACGGGAAGAGCTGACAAAACATCCGGAGGCGTTCGACCTGCGGAACATTCTCGGCCCTGCACGGCAGGCGGTAAAGGCCATGGTCCTGAACAGAATAGAGGTGTTCGGATCCGCAGGCAAAAGCTCAGCGTCATAACAAGAGTAAAAATCGAAGGACCACGCTGTTCCGCCGAAGACGGATCGATCAGTCCCCTGGCTGAAAAATAGCGGCCGGTCACCCATTCACCCGAAAAATGCGTTTGAAAAATAAGGAAGTTTATGCAATGAGCGATGGGGTACCCACCCGACAGGGAAGGGTCGCGCGTCAGACAAAGGTATTCTTCGAAAATCCGATAAGGAAACCATACCGGGTAATAGCATATAAACATACAGAGGACTAAAAGCTCGTTCCTATAAGGAAACTTATAGATATCAGGTGGATCGTGGGATTGAGCGAATAAGTAAACTTCCTTATTGCATTTTTCGGGTTCATAAAATCCCGCTATATAATTTTTATTACAACAACCCCTGCCATTAAAAATATGGTTATAGCGGATACGATCAGTCCGATGTAAACCATGCGGGGTGCATAGGTAATTTTGACGGTATACGTTCCCGCAGGCAGCTTGATGCCCTGAAACAGGTAATTCACCTGATACATTCTGACATCCCTGCCGTTTATGGAGGCGTGCCAGCCCGGATAGTACGGCTCGTTGATAACGAGAAAACCGTTGCTGCCGGCATCAACCTTTACAACATGCTCCCCCGGCACATCTTTTATCCTCGTCAAACGGATTTTTGTGTTGTCCAATGCGCCGGTTTCATCAATGTCCGTTACTATCGAGGTATGCATAAGTTTGGGATCATGGGCCGACAATACGCGGAATGCCTCATCACCGCTCATGACCGGAGTAACACTGTCGGCAAGATATACGAGCGGCTTTGCATCAGGGTTTTCCCATAAGGAAATGTCTTTATAGGTACCGAGGAGCTTATAGGAAGACGGATTGAGGTGGGTCGATGACGTGAAAAGAAGGTATCGTATACCTGCAATACTTGCGATCACGTGGTCGGGCGGTATCCCGGGTCTTGATCGCGGATCACTGCCGTTATTCCCGAGCAGCGGCGTGCTTCCCGGGAACAAGGCAAAAAGGAATCTCTGGTACATCAGCGAGACCGTTATATCGTATCCGCTGAAATACCGTATACCGTAATTCATGTTGAGGTCCGGCACCATGATATCATCGCCTGCATAGCACGTGTACTCCGGTGAACTGAGTTCCTTTAACCTCTGAATGACAGGTGTTGTCCTGGTCAGATCCGCGGCCGGCGGGTCCGGATTGTAATCCATGCCAAAGAGGAGCAGGTCTGTTACCGTAAGGAGTATAAGGCATACAACCGCAGTTTTTGGTTCTGCCTTTGCTTTTATCAGGAGGATGACTGAACCTGCAATAAAGAACAGGGCTATCAGGAATTGGGTCATAAAAAATACCACAGCAGCAGGCTGAACGCCTGTATGCAACCATGATTTGAGTATCAGCGCTTCATGGAGCAAGAGGGCGACCCAGGGTGCTTGAAACCGAGTGATCAGGTATAGTATCGTCAAAAATATAAGCAGCGCCGCTGTTAATGCTGCCAGCCAGCGCTTGTTCAGCTTCTTCGGGACACCGGTCCGAAAAATATGCTGTACCCCGAATCCAGCAAGTATGGACAGGCTGAAATCAGCGAGCACATAATACCAGCTGCCCCCTGCCGCAAACAACGGCAGGGTTAAGAGCCATGAAAACGGAGGGATGTGAAGGGTTATGCAGATCGCCGCTAATGCGGTTATCATAAACGGGATTGTATCCTTGCTGTTTTCTTTACTATGGAACAGTGCATAGATACTCAACAAGAGCGGGGCCATACCGATATACGCGTACACAAAGGTATGATTGTTCAGATAATGATCCCAGAGGTAGCTGTATGCGGAGTCTGCATTGATATACGGAACGAACCACATCATCGTCAAAGCATAGAGGGGTCGGGAAATGGCGTTGTTCACAGTAGCAGTCCTGTACAGCAGGGGCTCGCTGTTCAACAGTATCTGGATGAACGGTAACAACTGTACAGCAGCTATGAGGGTTCCCAGCGTGATACCTGCAAGCATGTAAAGAAGCCCTTTCATGCTGTGCCCCCTGTCGATTGCAAGCTTAATAACGGCGTAGAGCACAAGCCCGGTAATCGCGACTGCCGTTGTTTCTGCATGTCCGGCTAAAAACGACAAACCAACTATCGCTGAAATGCCGAACATGTTCAGGAACGCAAACTTCGACTGCCGTTCGAATGCACGCACAAGCCGTTCGAAGAAATAAAAGAGCCACGGGATGAAGCTGCCCGCTGCCGTGGAGGTCAGGAGATGGAGGTACATAATCATGTACGCGGAGAACATCCATGCCAGACTGCCCAAAAGGCACGCGGAGATACCGAGCCCGAACAGATCCAGGAGCAGATATGCGCCCAGCCCTGCTACGAAAATCCTGAGGATGGACATAACGAGAAAGCCCCTGGCAAATGAAAACGGAAGACTGAGAAGGTTATAGATCGAAAGCACCCCGCTTTGATCGTTTGCAAAGAACGGAGCTCCGCCGTAAATGTACGGGTTCCAGAGCGGGAAGCGGTGTTCGTGGACCTGGTTATAATAAAATGTCCTGAATGGTATAAACATCAGCGCTCCGTCGCCCTGAAGCACGTTGTGCGGCATTGTGCTGCTATACGCACGCCACGGCTGTGACAGATAGATCATATCGGCAGGTGCATAGACCGCATTTGGCCTCAGAATATCGGGTAGAAAAAACAAAAAGACAAGCACACCGAGTATAAAAATGCCCTGTAACCGTTTCATGGTATGCTTATACCATGACCGGAAAAGAGAGCAACAAGATACTGCCGCGGGTAATGCCCGTATGCTCTACTTCAGCAGTTCCCGCGCTATGATGAGCTTCTGGATCTCGGATGTGCCCGCACCGATCTCGAGCAGCTTGGCATCCCTGAAATACCGCTCAACCTTATACTCGCGCATGTACCCGTAACCGCCCATGATCTGGATTGCCTCGCGTGCCGATCTGTTGACCATGTCCGAGGCAAACAGCTTTGCAATGGAAGCCTCTTTCGTGATCCTTTTCCCCCGGACCATGAGTTCGATCAGGTTGTAGACATAATGGCGTGCGACCTCGAGTTCTGCGGACATGACTGCGAGCTTTTCCTGTATAAGCTGAAACTCCGAAAGATACTGGCCGAATTGTTTCCGTTGTTTTACATATACGACCGCTTCATCAAGACATGCCTGTGCAATGCCGATGCTTGAAAGCGGGGTGTAAGCCCGCTCCACATCAAGGGACGCAAACATATCCTTAAATCCGTTCCCTTCTTTGCCGAGGAGCTGGTCCTTCGAAACCCTTACGTCTTCGAGCACGACTTCACCGGTCGGCGAGCACCGTCCCCCGAGTTTTTTGAACGGCTTCCCCGTGGACAGGCCCTGCATGCCCCTTTCAAGGATAAACGCGCAGCCGCCCTCTGCCTTTGTCGTGCCGGGCTTTCTCGCTATCACGATGAAAAAATCCGCTATGGGTGCATTGGTTATAAACGTCTTGCGGCCGTTGATGATGTAATCTCCGCCGTCTTTTTTCCAGTTCGTTGTTATAGACAGAGCATCGGAGCCCGCATCGGGTTCTGTCAGAGCCCAGCAGCCCGTTTTTTCTCCCCTGATTATACCGGGCAGGTATTTTTGCTTTTGTTCCTCCGATCCATGCCGGGCAATATTGTTTGCGAAGATCAGGTCGGATGCATTCAAAGAAAGGTTGTATCCGAATGACACCCTGCAGTTTTCCTCATAAACGACAGCCTTTGCATAGTAATCACCCATGCCTCCGTACTGTTCCGGCAGGTGGGGGCCGACATAACCGAGGCCCGCTGCATGCCTGAGTACATCCAGGGGAAACGATTCTTTTTCATCGCACTCCTCTGCTCGCGGTGCAAGTTCTTTGAGATTGAACCTGCGCACCTCGTCCCGTAACTTTATGTACTCTTCCCTCTCGGCAAATATCATTCTATGGCCCTTTATTCAGACAATGTGCACAAAGGGGCGGGTGAGGATTCGTCCCCTTGTGCTGTTAAGACGGTTTCTATTTGCAGTCGCCGATGCGTTTCCCTTTAAAATGGTAGATCATGTGCATGGTTTTTTTGGCGTTTCCTTCGGTATCCATGGTCATGCTCCCCTCATAACTCGTACCCTGGTTATAGGTTATGACTCCGGTGCTGGTCATAGGGTTCTTGCCCGTGCACACGGTCTTCCATGAAACACGGTTTCCCTCAACCTTATAGTCCTTGATTTTACAGTCCTTGTTTTCTTTCGATGTCTGCGGGACTGTTTTCTCGGGGTTCTCAACATCCTTTTTGCTTATACACTGGGTATGTGTCATAGGCTTCATGGCAAACGGCATCGGCATGCCTTTCATCTCCATGGACGTTGTTATCTCCCATAATCCGTACTTCATGTTCGGTGAAGCAGCTGCACCGATGGTGGCAAATACTGCTACGAAAACCACTGACCAAATTATACTTTTTATATTCATACCTATCCTCCTTTGCACCAAGCATACATTAAATCGGAACTCAGGGCAATGCATCTCTTGTCCGGTTCATGCTGCTATGAAATAGCGGGACCCTTTCTTTATGATAAACCCCTCTTTCCCAAGCTGCAAGAGGAGCTTTCCGGCATGCCCGGCATCGATCATGAGCATCCGTGCGATTGCAGCTGCAGTTGCAGGGCGTTCGATAAGTGTCTTTAAGATCCTTCCCCGCATCTGCCTGTTCGATCCCTGAAAAGGAGTTTGTTTTTGATAATGGGCGCTTCTTTTATTGAGCCCGGGGAATTGCCGCTTGAGCAGCACGCCATAATCCATAAGAGCATGGTACCACGCTCCGGGGTTGCGCCTGTCCAGCGTTTTTTCAACGAGAAGGAGGATGTCCGGGTCTTTGATGTTTTGTTTGTCCTGAAAAAAGAAATGGATAAAGACCCGGCGGATGTTCGTTTCTATAAAAACAGCCGGCAGGTTAAACGCAAAGGCGGCAATTGAGGAAGCTGTAGCCCTGCCGATCCCGGGAAGCGTTGCGAGCACATCCACGGAATCAGGAAGCATGCCGTTGAAATCACGTATCACCCGGACTGCTATCTCCTTTAACGCAACCGCCCGGCGGTTGTACCCCATGCCCTGCCATACGCGCAGCACTTCCTGCAGGGAGGCATTTGCGAGCGATGTAAAATCCGGGAAAGCAGCGATGAACTCTGCATATTTCGTGGTGACCCTTTCCACCTGCGTCTGCTGGAGCATGACTTCGGACACGAGGATATGGTAGGGGTTTTTTGTCCTCCGCCACGGAAGATCCCTGCCATGCTTTTTATAGGAGCTGGAGATTATGGTTCGGAATTTTTTTATTGCAGGGGTTGCCGGACTTTTTTGCTTCACGGGTCAACCATATGAAGAACAGGGATGGATGTCAACCCGGACGAAGCCTTTCCCTGTGCATGCCTGCCGTCTCCATGCCGACAAAAAAATCTGTTTGCATAAACGGATTTATTCTGATATTGATAAAATAATCAATAAATTCCTTTGTCAGGAGGATGGTATGGCAGATGTGTTTTTGACCGAATCGCAGATAAAATTGCGCGATCAGGCACGCGAGTACATGGCAAAAGAGGTAGCACCTCTTGCGGAGAAGATAGACCATGACGATGTGATCCCCGAAACACTGATAAAGAAGCTGCTGGGCGAACCGCTGCGTTTGACCGCAATGTCCGTGCCCAAAGCGTACAATGGTCTGGGGCTGAGCACCATGGATGTCTGCGTTGTCGCGGAACAAGTCGGCTACGCATGTCCTGCTCTGATCCCGCTCGTCGAGATTGCACAACTATTCGTCCACGGACTTCTCTTCGGCGGCACCGAACAACAGAAAAAAAACTACCTGACACGGCTGGCGGACGGCATGGTAGGATGTTATGCGCTCACGGACGAAGGACCGGGCTCAGATCCTGCCGGTATGAAAACCACGGCAACAAAAACGGAAAAGGGGTATGTTCTGAACGGCAGAAAGAGACTTGTTACGTTCGCAGATATATCGGAATTCTACATCCTGTTCGCAAAAACGTCTCCTAAAAAGGGCGGAAAAGGCATCAGCGGTTTTATCCTTGAGGGCAAGCCGAAGGGACTTGTTTTTGAAAGCCACGCCCAAACTATGGGCCTGAGAGGGCACCGGGCGTTCAATATCAGGTTTGACGGCCTGGCTGTCCCGGACCAGAACCTTCTCGGAAAACCGGATGAAGGATTAAAGCTCGCACTCGAGATCCTGAACACTACAAGGATAAGCCTTGCTGCCGGGTTTACGGGTCTTGCTGCTGCTGCATTCGATACGGCTGTAAAATTCGCAAAACAAAGGACGGTTGCCGGAAAACCTATCATAGATAACCAGGCAATCGCATTCCCGCTTTCCGGGCTCGCGGCAAGGATCGATGCAGCGCGGCTGCTCACCTACCGGGTCGCGCTGATGCACGACAAGGGCATGCGGCACAAAAAAGAAACATCTATGGCAAAGTTCTACGCTGCCGAGACACTGGTCGGCGCCGTGGAGCTCGCAAGCAGAGTGCTCGGTGCTTACGGCGCATCCCCGGAGTATCCGGTCGAGCGCTATTTACGGGACGCATTCTCATGGATTGCAGCACAGGGTACGATAGAGGTACAGAAGCTCGTGGTTTCACGGGAGCTGTGATGAGAAAGGTCGGCATTGTCGGCATCGGCACGACACAGTTCAGGTCCCGGTGGATTGAAAAAACATACTTCGAACTCGCGTTCGATGCGGTAAAGTCCGCGCTCGCTGATGCCGGCATTACCAGGGACAGGATAGACTGTGTCGTGTACGGCATATACAACGACTTCTTCGAACGTCAATTCCAGCCCGATCTGTTTGTCCATGATTATCTCGGCATGGCGCCGAAACCTGCAATCAGGGTTTCCACAGGCGGTGCAACAGGCGGCAGTGCAATCAGCGCGGGCTTTGCCCAGATTGCGTCGGGGCTCTACGACGTGTGCCTCGTCGCCGGGGTCGAGAAATCCGCGGACTGCTTCGATTATGAGACCGGCAAATCGAGCCCCGAGGTACTCAAGGCGATCTCCTATACAGCGGACATGACGTACGAACAGCCGACCGGAAGGACAGCAGCGGGATCCTTTGCGCTGACAACCATCGCTCACAGGGAAAAATACGGGAACCCGACAGAGTTACAGATGGCGAAGGTCTCCGTTAAAAACCACACCAACGCCCTCCTCAACCCCGTTGCCCAGAGTCCGATTGCACTGACGGTCGATGATGTCATGAAATCGCCTATGATCGCATATCCGTTCAAGCGGTACGACAACTGCCTTTACTCCGAGGGTTCCGCAGTCCTCATCCTTGCATCCGAGGATGTTGCTAGGACATTAAAAAAACCGCCGGTTTGGATAAAGGGCATCGGCGCAGCGCTGGACTGGGCGGTCATCGGCAACAGGCAAGACTTGTACAGCTTCGAGTCAAGCAGGATAGCGGCAAAAAAAGCGTACACCATGGCCGGCATCCACGACCCGGTGGAAGAGATAGACCTTGCAGAGCTGCACGATGCGTTCACCGGAACCGAACTTATCGCGTATGAGGACTGTTTTTTCTGCAACGAGGGAGCGGGCGGCAGACTCATCGATGAAGGCGTTGTCATGCGGGACGGAAAACTGCCGGTCAATGTCAGCGGCGGGCTTATAGGGTGCGGCCATGCCGTCGGTGCGACCGGGATCATGCAGGCAAACGAGATCGTGATGCACTTGAGGGACGAGGCAGGCCGCCGTCAGATTAAGAACGCAAAGACAGGGCTTGTCCAGAGCATCGGAGGACCGGGCGCAGCATGGACCGTGTGTCTGGTACTGGAAAGGGATGAAAAATAGAAGTTTGAGTAATGCACAATAAAGAAAGAATGGGATTTTGTATGTACGCATTTGCTTCTGTGTTATCCCTCTTAGGGTAAGAGGGATTAAGGGAGTTACGAAAAACAGTACAAAATCATAACGCCCCCTATCCTCTCTTATCTTAAGAGGGGGCACAGAAAAAGGAAAGGGATGAACGGTAAGGAGTTAAAGGAACGATACTTATGGATAAACAAACATTTTTACTCTGGGCGGAAAGGAACGCACGGCGGATCGGCGTAAAAAAGGGACAGGTCATTAAAGCATTTGAAAAAGAGATGATGGCACAGGCGGGCTCCGATGCACCGTTCGAGATCCCGGACACCATGCACGTCAACATGCGGTATTCTTACGGCGGGCAGTCCAGGTTCTTCAGGGAGATCCTTGAGAACAAACGCCTGATGGGGACCAGGTGCGGCACGTGCGGCAAGGTATTCTGTCCTCCGAGATCGCACTGTCCGGTCTGCTATGAACAAACGGCATGGATAGAGCTGAAAGGTACGGGGAAACTCCTGAGCTACACGACTGTATACTTCGCCACATCATCGTATATCAAACGGGTGCCGTATATTGTTGCGTATATAAAGCTTGACGGTGCGGACACCGCTATCCTGTCGAATGTCGAGATGAAGGACATTAAAAAGGCGCAGGTTGGTATGGAGGTAAAGGTTATGTTCCGCAAACAGAGGGACGGTAGGATAACGGACATCTATTTCAAAGAGGCACAATGATCACCAAAGCATTCGGCGATTCGCTTGGGGCTATCCATGATGTCGGGGATGGGGCAATCATCATGTTCGGGGGCTTTGGCCTTGCCGGCATACCGCAGAACCTTATCCGTGCGCTCTATGAAAAGGGCACAAAGGACTTGACCGTGATCAGCAACAACCCGGGTTCGCGGCTCGGTGATCATGAGTACGGGCTTGCAATCCTGTTCAAGGCGGGACGGGTTAAAAAATACATAGGCTCATACCCCACCGCGACAAGATCCTTCAAAGAACTGTACGATGCAGGGAAGGTCGGACTCGATCTCGTACCCCAGGGCACGCTTGCAGAACGCATCCGGGCAAAAGGCGCGGGCATCGGGGGGTTCTATGTAAAGACCGGTGCCGGGACCCTGCTTGCCAGAGACAAAGAAACCCGTCTTATCAATGGCGAAGAGTACATACTCGAGCAGCCGCTCGGCGCGGACTTCGCCTTTGTAAAGGCTTACAAGGGCGACCTCTACGGCAATCTCGTTTACCAATACACCGGTGCCAATTTTAATCCCCTCATGGCAATGGCTGCGGACATAACCATAGCGGAGGTCGAAGAGCTGGTTGAGCCGGGCATATTGGATCCGAATACGATTCATACACCGGGTATTTTTGTACAGAGGATTCTCAAAGGAGAACGATATGATCGCTGGTATGAATGAACAGGAAATGGCGCAGCGTGCCGCAGCAGAGATCCGCGACGGCTCTTATGTGAATCTCGGTATCGGCATGCCGACGCTCGTGCTTGATTTCGTACCGGCCGGTAAAACGGTGTTCTTCCATACGGAGAACGGCCTGCTCGGCATGGGAGGCTTTGCGCCAAAAGGCGCCGCACACCCCGACCTCGTCGATGCCGGGAAACAACCGGTAACCTGTATCAAAGGGGCGAGCTTTTTCCCGAGCGATATCTCTTTTGCCATGATGCGGGGCGGGCACATAGACCTTGCGATAATGGGCGCTTATCAGGTTTCGGCAAAAGGAGACCTTGCAAACTGGACGGCCCCGGGCATGCTGCCGAGTATAGGCGGTGCAATGGATATTGCCGCCGGTACAAAAAAGATCATCATCATGATGTCGCACACCACAAAGGACGGTAAACCGAAGCTCGTCAGGGAACTCACCTATCCGGTGACCGGGTACCGGTGTGTTTCCATGATCATAACGAACCTCTGTGTGCTCGATGTTTCGGAGAAGGGCCTGGTCTTAAAAGAGCTCGCAGCCGGCGTCTCTGTTCAGGATGTGATCGACAACACCGGTGCCCTGCTCGTTATACCGGAAAAGTTTTAACCCGGAAAATGCAATAAGGAAGTTTACTTATTCGCTCAATCCCGCGATCCACCTGATATCTATACGTTTCTTTATAGAAACGAGATTTAAGTCCTCTGTATGTTTATATGCTATTACCCGGCATGGTTTCCTCATCGGATTTTCGAAGAATACCTTTATTTGACGCGGGATTATCGCTCATCACATAAACTTTCTTATTTTTCAAACGCAATTTTCGGGTTAACTTAAAAACACGTTATTATATTTTCCGGGTCAATCAGACAGGGAGATAAAAATTTTCCTCCCTGTCTGATTATTGCGTTTTCCGGGCTCTCCGTCTTATTTGACCGGCTGCTTCACCTTCATGTTCTTGATCATGTCCTTGAGCTTTTCGATCTCCTCATACTTGTTCATGAGTTTAGGACCCATAAGCTTTTTGAATTCCGGCGTGCCCCTGATCGGCGCGAAAGAAGGCTCCTCGAGAGCTGACACCCTGAGGTCCGGTTTCATCTTGAGGGCCTTCTTCAGACTTTCCAGAGCCTGTGCATTTTTCCCTTCAAGCACCAATCCGACTGCCTGATCGTACCACAGAATGGGGTTTGAGGAATTCAGCTTTTTTGCCTTCTCAAAATATGCGTTACCGGTTTTAAAGTCCTTCTCATAGTAGTAGGTCATTGCCAAATTCAACAAGCCGCCCTGGAAGGTCGGATCCAGTTGTACGCTCTTTTCGTAGTTCGCGAGCGCATCTTTATAATCGCCTTTCAGGAACATGGCATTGCCGATATTATAATAAGCATCTTTATCTTTGGGGTTGAATTTCAGCTGAAGCGCTGCGATCTTGAGCACGTCGTCGAACCTATTCAGTCTGACATCACAGGCAACAACCTGGTTTCCTATTTCACTCACGAGCGGAGGAAGGAAATGCAGTGCTTTGTCGAAATCAGGCACAGCCTTTGCACAGTTGTCCATAGCGAAATATGCGCCGCCTCTCAGCCTGTACGCAAGTCCGAAGTAAGGGCTGAGCTTTAAGGACTGATCGAGATCGGATATTGCCTGCTGCAGCTCCCCGGTGTTGAACAGGACTATGGCCCTATGGAAGTAGTAGATATACTCGAACGGGTTCAGCCTTATCGCATCATTGAATTCTCTGATAGCATCGGGGAAATCCCTCCTGTTCCTGAATGCGACACCGTCTTTGATATGGTTCTCCGCCACCGCGGTACGCCCTGCATAAATGGGCAATACAAAAACGGCGAACACGCTGAGGACGATGGCCACTATCAAGACGAGCTGTTTCAATGCAACCGGTATCCTGCCTTTTGCGGAAGGGTCGACGACAAGCAGGTATGCGGGCATCGGAGGTGCGGCAATCCTTTTTTGCTTTCTCGCATCGTCCTGCGCATTCTCGTCATCAAAACCCCTGTACATAACATCGGCCAATGCTATCAGCCCCCAGAAATACATGCTCGAAGCGGGCTCCTGCAACGGGAAACTGAAAACCGCGGCTATAAGAATGCCCATGATACCGCCGCCGATGGCAAGCGACAAAAGGAAATTATCTTCATGCGCTGTATTCCGTCTCGCAAGTTTTATGAGTTTTATCGCGATATTCAGGACAATCCACACGAATGCGATAAATCCTATAATGCCGAGCTCTGCAAGTATCTGCAGCCAGTCATTGTGGGATTCGGAAAACACCTGATACGTCTTTGATATGATCTGTTGAAGCTGGGGTACCTGGTATTTATGGATATCAACCTCTACCTGGCCGATGCCCACACCGAATATCGGATTGTGCTTCCATGTGTCGTAGGTACTCCGCCAAGCCATGAACCTGAAATTGATGGACGGGTCCTTTGTAGTAATCTTAGAAACAAGCAGGTCGTATATATCTTTTAAAGTATTGGTATGCGGTTCTTCAACATCCTTGATTGTCGAATACACGGCAGCAAATTGTTTTTTCTTTCCGAAGTGCGTAACCGAAAGGATCGTACCGCCAATGAGTACCAGCAGGGCGAACGTCACTATGACCGATATCCTCTTCCCTGTTGAAACACCCGGAGGAGACAATGCCGCCTTCTGCTTCACCGGTTGTTGAGCAGGGGCGCCTTTCTGTTTTCTCAGTTTTATCCACTGATAGGCCAGGAAACCGAATATAACGAAACTCGAGAGAATGAATCCCATCCATGCCGCCCTCGCCTTTGTTAAGATGAAGTAGAAATACGAGGGGATAAACAGGAAGAACAAAATCGTCTTCGTTTCGATGTTGAAATCCTCCATGAAGAACGCGAAGATTAAGAGCCCCATAAACCCGACCATCCACTCCGCGGAAAAATTGGTAAGACCTATTGTGGACGACGGGTCCTTTTCGCCATATATATCATACGGACACGGCAGGATCTCGTAGAACTGCATGATCCCGTACATGGATACGATAAACACGGATATGGCCATTGCGATAATGATCCATTTCATATGTCTCTTCTTTCTCACGTACAGCAGGGTGAAGAACCAGAAGAAAATATTTGCACCGAGCCTTATCATCATATCCACCGCTCTCCAGATGTCCGTTACGTGAACGAGATGCACGAACACAATCCCGATCATGATAAGCATCGGCAGCCACAGCGATGTCTTCGGAAAGACAAGCTCCCGCCTGTCAACGGCCCTTATCAGCCAAAGAAAGGTAAGGATCATGGTAACTGCTATCAGGACCGTCGTCTTTATCCATATAAATTCGTTGCCGAATTTCAAGAGCGGGATAACAAGGAACGACAGGATAATGGTAGCGACACCTATTTTATCGTAGATGGTATCTGGGTTTGCGTGTGATACGGTATTTTCCGGCATTTCTCCTCCTAAGCCTTAACGTTTTTCTTGATAAATAATTCCTTCAACTGCTTATCGTCAACATCCGACGGTGCGTCCGTCAGGGGACAGGTACCTTTCTGCGTCTTGGGGAATGGTATGACGTCCCGTATCGATTCGGACCCGGTCAGGATCATGACAAGCCGGTCAAGACCGAATGCTATGCCTCCGTGCGGCGGTGCCCCGTACTGGAGTGCATCGAGCAGGAAACCGAATTTAGCCCGCGCAGATTCGTCCGATATGTTGAGCAGCCTGAACACTTTAGACTGGACTTCACTGTTGTGGATACGGATGCTCCCTCCGCCGACCTCTGTGCCGTTGAGCACAAGGTCATAAGCCTTCGATCTGACCTTGAGCGGCGATTGTTCAAGTATCGGAATGTCTTCGTCTCTTGGCGAGGTAAAAGGATGGTGGACGGAGTCGTAGCGTTTTTCTTCTTCGTTGTACTCAAAAGCGGGGAAGCCTGTTACCCATAACAATTTATAATCATCGTCCTTTATGAGGTTGAGCTTCCTTCCGAGGTGCAGCCTGAGATTGGACATCGCATCATTGACGACCTTGACGGAAGTATCTGCGACTACGAAGGCCGTGTCTCCGTTTTTCATGCCGAACAGCAGTTTCAGGCTGTCCTTTTCTTCTTCCGACAGGAACTTATCGACCTGAGACGAAAGTATGCCGTCTTTCATTTTCAGCCATACAAGGCCTTTTGCCTGATACTGTTTGACGAACTGCTCAAGCTCTTCTATGTCCTTCCGGGAAAAGTCCTGTCCGGCTTTAACGCCCTTGATAAGGCCTTTGCCGGTTACTGCCTGCTTAAAAACATTAAACCCGGTATTTTTAAAAACTTCAGTCAGTTCCACAAGCTCCATACCGAACCGCATGTCCGGCTTGTCGTTGCCGAACCGCCGCATGGATTCGTCGTACGATAACCGGTAAAAGGGACGTACCGGCTCAAAACCCTTGAAAGTTTTAAAGATCCTGACGAACAGCCGTTCCATGATCCCCATGAGGTCTTCCATCTCGATAAACGACATCTCAATATCGATCTGGGTGAATTCCGGCTGCCGGTCTGCTCTCAGATCCTCATCCCTGAAGCACCGTGCAATCTGAAAATAGCGATCGAAACCGGATACCATGAGCAGTTGTTTGAACAACTGAGGGGACTGCGGCAGTGCATAGAACTTACCGGCATTCAGCCTGCTCGGCACAAGGAAGTCCCGCGCGCCCTCGGGCGTACTCTTCGTCAGGATCGGGGTTTCGACATCGATAAAGCCTTCGGCGTTCAGGAATTCTCTGACGAGGTTGGTAATTTTATGGCGTATGATCAAATTGGACCGCATCTTCTCTCTTCTCAGGTCTATGTACCTGTACTGGAGTCTCGTCGTTTCATCGACATCCACCTTTTCCTGGGCAACAGGAAACGGAGGGGTTTTGGCTTCGTTCAGAATGCGGAGCTCCGTGACCTCGACTTCGAACAGGCCTGTCTTTATTTCCTTGTTTTCGGTGCCCTGCGGCCGCTCCCGCACGCTGCCCTTTACCAAAATTACATATTCGGGCTTGATAAGCTTTGCCTTCTCATACGCAGATTTGTCTTTCTCCGGGTTGAAGACAACCTGAACGATACCTTCCCTGTCCCTGAGGTCCGCGAAGATGAGTCCGCCGTGGTCCCTCCTCCGGTGAACCCAGCCCATAAGCACAACTTCCTTTCCGCTGTGTGCCGCAGCGATTTCTCCGCAGTAACACGTCCTTTTTAATCCGCCAAGAAATTCCATGATGTCTCCTTCTATTTGTCTACCGTAATGACACAGTTCCTCAGGCCCTTCGGTAAAAGCCTCTGTTTCTGGTACGCCTGCGCCTGTTCTCTTGTTTCGAAATGCCCGATCTTGACCCTGAACAGCCTTTCACCTTGACTGGTGATCGGTTCTAGCCATGAACTCAACCCGTACTTGTTTTTGAGTTCCGTACCCAGTCGCTCTGCCTGAGATTTCTCTCTGAATGCACCGCATTGGATGCTGAATTTCCCTCTTTCTGCCCGGACTGTTTTCTTCTTCTCAATTATTTTTTTCTCTGCCTTTTTAACCTGTTTCTTCTCTGTCTTTTTTTGTTTCCTGCTGTTCGTCAGGGACTTATAAAACGTCAGCTCCGTATGACTTGTGCCCGCGGTCGTCCGGGTAACGGCAGATCCCTGCGTCTCCCCGGTAACCTGCCCTCCCTCTTCCGAGGGCTGAGTTACACCCTGTCCGGACTGCATGGTCTGCTGGGTAAAGACCACTGCATTCTGCGGCATGCTTCCCTGGGAAGATGCCGAAGCGAGCTGGGATTCCTTAATCCCGGTGTTCTTGCCCAGCACAAAGCCTATAATAAACACGAGAACCAGTATTACAATGGATGAAATGATCAACATGACAATCTGCTTGTTATCCAAGGTTACATTGTACTTTGGTTTTATCCTTTCCATATCTCTCATAATTGCCTCCTCTTCCTCTTTGAAGGGAATTTCATCCCTTTCCAGCGTAATCCTCTGTTCCTCTGCCTACATTTTCTCCGGGGCATGTATGCCCAGCAGATCCAGCGCATTCTTTAAAACAATTTTTACCGTTTTCATCAACAAAAGCCGCTGCTCCGTATCCGCATCGCTGTCAACGACCCTTGTGTCAGTATAATATTTATGCAGTATTCCGACAAGGTCAACGAGATAATGCGTCAACCGGTGAGGTTCTCTCCTGCCGGCAATCTCTTTGACAAGACCGGGGTACAACAGGCACTGCGACAGCAATCTCTTTTCCTGTCCACTGAATGCATAATTCCGGTTCTGTTTCAACACATCCGTATGCCAGCCTTTCGTTTGTGCAAAGCTGAATATGCTTACGATCCTCGCATGCGCGTACTGGACATAGTAAACGGGATTTTCCTGAGACTGTTTTTTGGCAAGCTCTATGTCGAAAACGAGCTGGCTTTCATGGCTGCGCTGCAGAAAGAAAAACCGTACGGCATCGGAACCGGCTTCGTCTACCAGTTCTTTGAGCGTTACGTACTCCCCTGCCCTTTTCGACATGGCGACAGGCTTATCTCCCCGCGTCAGCCTGACCATCTGAACGAACATCACTGCGAGCCTTCCGGCGTCGTAACCGAGTGCGCTCATGGCGGCTTTGACCCTCGGCAGGTAACCGTGATGGTCCGCACCCCAGATGTTGATGAGCAGGTCATAGCCCCTGGTATACTTGTTCTCGTGGTACGCTATGTCCGATGCGAAGTAGGTCAGCTCTCCGGACTGCTTCTTCAACACCCTGTCCTTTTCGTCCCCGTACAGCGTAGATAAGAACCACGTCGCCCCATCCTCCTGTTTGACCGCATGCCGTTTCTCGAGTTCCCCGATAACGCGGGATACGCTGCCGTCCTGATACAGTTGTTTTTCACTGAACCAATGGTCGAACCCGACATCGAAATTTCCGAGCACCTCTTTTATTTCATCGAGTATCCTGTTGACCGAAAACTCTGTTATGCGCTGGATATGCTCCTCGTTTATATCGGCAGGGGAAAACGCTGACTCGAGTGCATCGCTGATGTCGTGGATATACGCCCCCTGATATTCTCCCTGCCGCGAGACCGGGATATCGATCTTTCTGCTCTTGTAGTATTCGTTCAATACCGAATAACCGAGAGACAAAACCTGGTTTCCCGCATCGTTGATATAATATTCCCTGGTAACATTGTATCCCTGAGCGGATAAAATACGCGCAAGCACATCACCGATAACGGCGCCCCTGCCGTGCCCCACATGGATGGGACCTGTCGGGTTCGCACTGATGTATTCCATCAAAACCTTCTGTCCTTTGCCTGCATCACCCTTGCCGTAATCAGTACCTTTTTCCACTACAGAGGCCAGGGCATCATGCCAGAACGCCTGCTGCATAAAAAGGTTGATATACCCCGGCTTCACAACATCTATCCCGGCAATCATGTCTGCGGTTTTGCCTTCAATATTTTTTGCGATCCCGGCTGCAATTTCGTGGGGCGGCTTTTTTATCAGGGGAGCGAGATTAAACGCAATACCGGTTGAAAAATCACCCTGGTTTTCATTCGGAGGAACGACGATACCCGGCATGGGTACCTGGATACCGGGACCCGCATATGCGGTTGCAGCATCATTGATAAGTTTGAGGAGTAAATCTATCATATTTTTAAGAAAGACTGCAGTGGGAGGCCGCCGCATCCCCGCTCAAGCATGCGATCCGCCTACTTTTTTTGTTCATGCGTTAATCCGCCGGTCTCATCCGGTGTATCCGCCGGACCATGTTTCTTCAATCTGACATCAAAGGTATATTCCGGACACCTTGAGCCGAGGTCTTCTGCCGAGGCAAACCTCTTCTGGCAGGTTTCTCTCCATGCACAGGTAAGACAACTTTTTTGATCTGCATAGGTCATATATTTATTCCAACCTCTTTTTTGGCTTAACCGTTCAGTGCCTTTACGAGTGTCTGTGCGCCTTGAATCATCCCGTTCACAATCTCGCTTACTGTCTGTATCGAGGTTATAAGTCCCGCAATCTCGCCGCTCATGACCGAGCCCGTCTCGACATCCCCGTCGATGGATGCCGCCTTACTCCTGCCCGGGCCGATAAAGGATAAAATCTCCATCTCGCTTATACCCTTTTTCTCCAGCTCGAGGACCTGTTCGGCAAGCTTGTTCCTGATCACCCGCACCGGCCTGCCTATGGACATGCCGGTCAGCACGGTCGCATCGTCCCCGGCATCCACGATTGCCTGCTTGAAAGCCTTATGAACAGGTGTTTCGTTCGCTGCAACAAACCGTGTTCCCATCTGGATACCTTCTGCGCCCAGTGCCCGCGCAGCAACAAACCCACGGTAGTCCGCTATGCCGCCCGCAGCTACGACCGGGACGTGTACCGCATCGACGACCTGCGGTATGAGCACCATCGTCGTTATGCCGAGGGGGCTGTCATGTCCTCCGGCCTCTATGCCTTCGGCCACGATAAAATCCACACCCGCCTTGTCCGCCTTCATGGCAAGCTTTGCCGAGGGAACGACGTGTCCGGCCTTTATACCGGCATCGTGGAGCATGACGGTAAATTTTGCAGGGCTTCCCGCGGATGTAATGACAACGGGGAGCCTGCTTTCTATTGCCGCTGCAATCATATCCGGGGCAAGCGGGTACATAAGGGGAACGTTCAATCCAAAGGGTCTGGACGTCATGGAACGTATTTTTTCTATCTCCTGTCTGAGTTCATCCTTTGTCTGAAAAGAGCCTCCCGCGAGAACGCCGAGCCCCCCCGCATTCGATACCGCGGCGACAAGCGGTGCGTACGATACGTAAACCATACCGCCCAGGAGCACGGGGTACTCTATGCCGAGCAAACTGCAAATCTTTGTATGTATAAGCGTGTTCATGGGTAAATTATTTCCGAAACAGGGCGATTCAGCAAACCGCCCCTGCACGATAATGCCGTACTACGGATGCGCTTTCTCTGTTATTCATGGTTGAACAATGCTTTTTTATTCTCAACGATATATTGTGCATTTCTCAGGGCAAAGGACATGATCGTAACCTGCGGGTTTACACCGAGGGACGACGGGAAGATGCTGCCGTCCGAGATAAAAAGGTTATCGAGCCCGTGCGCCTTGCCATAAGAATTTACAACGGAATGATCTTTCGTTTCCCCCATCCGTGCGGTACCGAGAGGATGAAAGGCCATCATCTCTACTGACGTCATGGGAACCTTTTTTGTAAAAAGCTGCGCTATATCATCCGGCGATGTAAACTCCCGAATGCCGTAGATACCGGGATTGACGGTTTTAGCGCCGGCTGCAAAGAAGATCTCGGACGCGATTGCAATGCCCTTGACGAGCTTTTTAAAATCATAAGAATCGAAATGATAGGTAATAAACGGCCTCTTGTCTATCCCTACCTTGACCCTTCCGTAGGAATTTTTGTCCGAAACCATAACGCCGAAGGCTGCAAGATGATCGTACGCCATTGCTACCTCTTTGTTTTTCTTTCCTATAGGAGCAAGGATCGGCAGGCCGATCTCCGGCGGGACGAATATGCCTTCGAGCATGATGCCCTCGCTTGCATACGCATCGACATAGCTGCCCTGCGGCACACCCTTGTACCCTTCTATAATCTCATCGAACATCGCGGTTATGCGGACAGCGGGGTGTATGGTAAGGTTCCTGCCGAGCTCGGGTGACAGGTTTATGTTGTTCTTTTCGAGAATGTACGGTGTGTATATTGCTCCCGCGGACACGACCAGCAGTTTGGGGAAAACGCTCAGGCCGTACAGCTTGTTGCCGGTCTGCTCGTTGATAATGCTGCCCTGTATCCGTGTTACCCTGCCGGCCTCTATGGTTATGTTTTCGGCACGCGCATTTGCATAGACCCGCGCTCCGTGTTCCAGCGCGGACGGGATAAAGTTCAGATGCACGGCCTGTTTTGCATCGTGCGGACAGCCGAATGCACACCTGCCGCACCCGTGACAGTTTATCATGTTGTGCATCAGCATGCCGTTGCTCATACCAAGCGCATCAGCACCTCTCTTGAAAACGAGACCGTTTTTGCCGAGCACCTGGGGACTGACCTGCGTAACATTTATTTTCTTTTCGACCTGTTTGAAGTAAGGCTCCATGTCTTTCGAAGAGGCGTTCTCCACGCCGTAACGCTCTGCCCAGTCCTTCAATATGCTGTCCGGTGTTCTGAAGCAGGTACCCGAATTGATGACCGTTGTACCGCCGACAGCCTTGCCCAGCGGAAGCATGATGGGGTTTTTGCCGAACGCAATGGTCCCGCCATAATCCCTGTACAGGATCTTCATGGCAACTGCCGGCTTGTACGTGCTGTATCTGTCTTTTGTATAATAGCCGCCTTCTTCGAGCACCACGACGTCAAGGCCTGCTCCGCTCAGCACATCCGCCATCGCAGCACCGCCTGCACCGGACCCTATGATGCAGACATCCGGTCTTTCGACAACATCTTTGGTTATGTCATTGTACGTAAAGAGCATGGTACACCTAATCCTTTATCAAACATTCCGGATGATAATGTATTGCTTCCGCAACCGCATCATCGGAATAAAACGCCATTAAAGCAAGCATCTTTATCAATAAAAAAATGTTTCTCTTCGCGAATATCCGGCTGTCTTCCCATCCCTGAAGATACTTCAATCTCTGTTCCGGAGACATTTTGGTGAATCTTTTTAACCGGGTTACCATGGGCGCATATTCTATTGTATAGATGACCGCCCTTATTGCTTTGAGCTGTAACCTGCTCATACTGTCTATATAATTATCGAACAATAAAACGGGATCGACAACCTTTGGGTCCACATCGAAGGCACCGCCCGGGGGTATGATAGTATCTGTTATAGCATGTACTATTGTGTAGAGCTTTTGATCAAACACCTTTAATTCTTTTACTGCCATAAAACCTGACTCCTTTGTGTGGTCAAATCGTCGCACCCTATCGATCAATTATCTTCTTGATATATCTTACAAAATGCCTGTCCGTATTCCTATCTTTTAATTCATTTACAGTCAACCGAAACATCGGATGGACGACGCTGCCCGCAATCCCGGCAAGGGGTTCGAGCACAAACCGCCGCTCGTGCAGCAGCGGGTGCGGTACAACAAGCTCCCGTGTGTAGAGTATACGTTCTCCGTACAGGAGTATGTCTATATCGATCGTGCGGCGGGTGTATGTTTTTTTTCGACCCTTGTAACCCCTGCCGGAAGCACGCCTGCCCATGCCGCGTTCGGTTTGCTGAATCAGTTCAAGCAGCCCGAACGGGCCGGCACCGGTTTTTATGGCACAGCACAGGTTAAAAAAATTCAGGGCATCGTGCCCCGGTTTCAGTGCGACGGGCTCCGTTTCAAAGAGCGGGGACAGCGCAATTATCTCTGTTCCCGGATAGCGGGCAAGTGCACCGAGCGCCTCCAGGATATGCACCTCCCTATCCTGCATATCCGAACCCAGCGACAGATAAACCGTTTCGATCATCTAAAACAGGATACAGCCTGCCTGCCCCTGAATACACGGAGATACGGTTATCGTGTGGCTCGCCCTCGCGCCCTTTGTATAGGACATGATGTCCGTGGATGCATCGAAGCCCGCAGTCCCGTCCGACGTCGTAACCGTAAAGCCGTTGGGGAAATGGATCTGCGGGATGAATATCTCCGTAGGGCCATGGCCTATGCCGTCCTCTTTGTACGTGTAGGTGAACGAAGTTGTCGTGAAGCTTGAAGGGTCGCTTGTTATAGGATAGCTTATGCTGACCGGAGTCCCTGCTGTCAGTACGGGATACGGCCTCGACAGGACATCCATCAGGGGAAAGGCAGGTGCACCGGTTGCATCCAGCAGTATCTCACTGCCGCTCCCGTTAAAAACTTCCCCATACGCCCAGAACATCCAGTTACTGATCTCACGGTCAAGCTCCCCGAGCAGTGCGGTCATATAATCTGCACTGTTGCTTTCGTTATGATCCAGCCCCATCTCGTCTACGATGTACGGGGTCTTCATGGATGCGCTCACCATGGCTATCTGCGGGATCGTCGTCTGGAGCGCAGATATATCGGTCGTGCTGATGCTGCTGCCGGATGTCAGCGGATAATAATGGGGTGCAAAAACGAGGTTTCTGAAATCCTGCGGAAACGTGGTACTGCTGATGCCGGTGTTGTAGTTGTGCAAAAGGTTTGCCCGGGTTACCGAGGGCTCGAATACAATGGCATGGGAGGAATCCACCTTGCGTATGGCTGCGGCAACCTTTTCGTAGAACGGCGCGAGCGCCTGTATTTCAAAGCCGGTCGAAAATAAATCATATTTGCCCGGGTAAGGCTCATTCATGATCTCATAGCCGAGCACCGAGGTGTTGGTTGCAAACAGGGCTGCAACGCGCTGCCATGCTTCGGCGTAATGCTCTTGCAGGCCTATCCCATCGGGGCCCTGAGCGTCATTCCAAAAGTTCTGGAAAGACTGCGTAATTGCAGGGACCAGATAATTTGTAGCCCAACTGGTTGTGCTGCATTGGGTCACACTGTATCCTGTAAGGTCGCACGCCCATGCAGGCGCTCCGTCGCCATTGCATAGGGACTGGCTGTAAAGGTCCTGGTGCATGTCCAGCAGCACATATAACCCGTCATCCGAGCAGAATTGCACCTCCTGCTGGATCTGCTTAAGATACTGCTGATCGATCGTGCCCGGTGTCGGTTCAAGACCCGCCCATATAATGATGAGCCTCACCGCATCGAATCCTGCCTGTTTGATGTTTGCGAAATAAGCAGCGGTCTGGGAAATGGTACTTGCCGGAGGACTATCCGGCAGATACGGAGGGACTTTCTGGCTGACATTGATACCATGGATAAGAATCACCCTGCCCTGCGTATCTCTGAGCCATGTACCATCGGACCACACCGCAGTACGGGCAGCGGTTGTTTTACTGCCTGCACATCCCGAGAATGCAGCAAACACCAGAACGGATATAAGAAGAAACGTTATATTTTTCATGGTTACGGTATAGCATACAGGGACTCCTCTGTAAACTCCGTTACTCTGGTTTTTACGCGAGGCAATACAAATAAATGTTGTATAAAAACGGGATTATTATATAAATTTGTTCTATGGATACAGACGCAAAAGCTATGGGCAGACGGAAAGCATTTCTCTACGCACATATATTCATTTTGTTGTCCCTCGTTGTATTCTTTTCCCGTTCCCTCTTCACGGACAGGATACCGGCCACGGCCGACATATTGCAAACCTGTACGTTCTTTCAAAAAAAAGGGCTCCCTGCGGCCATACAGAACAGGAGCATACTGGACCTCGACAACGTGGATCAATTCATACCGTGGTTCCAATTCAATACGGAATCAATCAAATCCGGAAGCCTGCCTCTGTGGAACCCGCATGAGGCTTGCGGACAACCGCATATAGCAAACATGCAGTCGGCGTTTTTCTTCCCGCTCAACTTCCTTATCTACCTGCTCGGCATGAAATGGGGCCTTCTGCTGATCTATCTTATGCGGCTTTACCTGTGTGGTATATTCGTGTACCTTTATCTTTCGCAGGTACATGTTGATTACCGGGCAGCAATCGTCGGTTCCATAGCCGCAATGTTTACCGGATACAATACCCGCTGGCTTTATCATGACAATTCGGCTTTTGCCTTCTACATACCATTGGGCTTATTGGCTGTAGAACTCATTGTTCAGCACCAGGACAGTATCAAGGGGTATATGATCCTGTGCCTCGGTTTTGTCCTTGCGGTATTTGCAGGCCATCCCGAAACCCTGTTTTATGCCACGACCATTATCCTTCTGTATGCCTTTATAAGGATATTTCAGGAATTCAAAGAAAAAAAAGCACGAATCAGGGCACTTTTGAAACTAACGGGATTTTTGATAATCGGTATGCTGATCTCCGGTGTTCAACTCATCCCGTTTCTCGAATACATGCTGAACAGTAGTGCATTCGCCGGCAGAACGGGCTCCGGCAACCTTTCCATAATTCCCTTTTCAACCGCTCTTTTCAGTTTGGTGCCCAATTTTTTCAGTACGCTTCTCCATATAAAGATTCTCTATGTTGTTTTCCATGGCTTTTTCCCGCTATCCGCAATCGGATATTCCGGTATAACAATGTTCTTTTTGTTTATCACAGCGTTAATCGGGATGAGACATGCTCAGAACAAATTGATAAGTGTACACCTCTTCATAATCATCTATATTCTGGTCGTCGCTTTCGATATACCGGTTGTGCATTCACTTCTCCTTCTGCTGCCCGTGTTCAGTACAGGCTTCTCTTATTACATGTTCGGGAACTTGCCTGTATTTGTGGTTTTGTCGGGCACACTGGCGCTGGATGCCTATTTTAAAGGACGCATACCATCGAAATACTTTTCGTTTGCCTTTTTTACGGTACTCCTTATTGCCGGAATTGCCTTTCTTCCTTTTCTTCTGCAGATGAACAAGGATATAGGACAGGCTGCCGTCAATAAACTGGATCTGTTGCTGCCGTCGCTGGTTGATATCATCGGGGCGGCCATCCTGCTCATCCTCACACTCCTTCTGCTCAAGAAGTCAAAAAAGAATACGCTCGCGGCATACGGTATGGGAGTACTTGTTTTTATAGAGACGGCATTACCCATGATTCCCCTGGAATCTGCGATAAGGCCGGCATACTTTTATCCGGTCAATCCTATCATCGAAATGTTGGACCGGCAAAAAAAGCCATTCAGGATCCTGCCGTTATTCAAAGCACACAACAACGAGGTTGGACCTCCCTGGCCCATTGGCATAGTACAGTACTATGGATTTGAAGAACCGACCGGTTACGACGCAATGCTTGTTCATTGGTATTCTCAGCTTATTAAAACGATGCCGTTCCATGATTTCCTTAACCTTGCCAATATCAAATTCATTATCATGACAAAAGATGATGTCCCGCGTTTTCAGGGACTCGGGCTGAAACCCATGCTTTCGTATAATGGCTATACGCTCTACAAGAACCGGTCTGCATTGAACAGGGCATTCATGGTCTATGATTACAAAACAGCGCGTATGCCATCGGCCGGCCATAAACTTGACGACCGGAACTGGCTTGATCTGGTAAACAAAAATGCCGGGCAATTAAGCACGACGGCGATAATACCTGAACCTGATGCTCGGTACGCCACCTTTTCCCCCGGTAAAAATGCGCAAGGTACCTTCGATGTCCAATTCGAAGTCTATAAACCGTCCTTTATCAAGATGAACGTTGACACATCGGGGCCCGGGTTGCTGGTCATAAGCAACACCTATTTTCCGGGCTGGCATGTGTACGTGGACAACGAGGAAACAAGGCTCATACAAACAGATTATGCATTTGACGGCGTGTTCCTTGAAAAAGGAGTCCATACCGTGGTCCTGACCTACAAGCCGTTGAGCTTTCTCATCGGCTTGATCCTCACGATAACCGGCATCATAAGCCTCCTGTTGTTCAGCCTCGCCTTAGCCCGGAAAAAGGAGATTGCATGAAAAAAGCAGCGATAAAAAAGTTTGCGTTTTACGTTTTTCTTTCCGTAACGGTCATTGCATACTTCTTGATCAGGCTGCCGGAGCTGAAACAGTCCTTTTTGACGGGCATAACATCACCCTATGATTTTCCACAGGATTATATTGCCGGAAGGCAACTCCTTGCAGGTCAATCCCTGTACCCTTCTCATTTTATGGATCTATATACAAGTCTTCTTAAAAAGAACGGGATCCCTGCAGGCGATCACCTTAAATACATCAATGCCCATCCGCCGTTTACCGCCATGCTGTTGTTTCCTTTGTGGAGACTGAGCTTTCACAACGCAATATTCTTGTGGAGTCTCCTGACCATAGCATGCGCAATCCTGACAAGCTTTTTATTGATTAAGGCCGCAGACAGCTCATTTTTCTATGTTCCTCTGCTGTTCCTGTTCATGACCGCATGGCCGCCTTTTCAGCTCAACCTTGCTCTGGGCCAAACGTCAATTCTTATTACGCTGTTCGTTGTTGCGGGATGGTATTTTTTGAAAAAAGGAAAAGAAGGTATGTCCGGCATTTTTATTGCGCTCGCAACGATGCTCAAGTTTTATCCGGGACTTCTGATCCTTTACTTCCTCATCAGTAAAAAGTATACGGCGTTCCTCTATGCTATTGCAAGTATCGTTATTATCCTTACCCTTACCTTTCTCGTTACAAAATACGAGTTCTTGCATTTCTTTTCGAGCATGATACCGGCGGATATTGGATACTGGGAGGCACATCTGCAGAATTCCTCTTTCAATGGTTTTGCCACAAAGCTTTTTCTCTCTGTGAAAACATCACCCGGAACCGGGGCATTGACCGCGTCGATAAGCTATTTCGATAAAAACCTGTTTCTCTATTGTACGGAAGCGTTGCTCGTGTTGTATGGGGCATGGAGTATCTCACGGTATACCTACACGGGCGATTTGGGACTATCCGCATTTGTTCTGGCGTCCCTGCTCCTGTCGCCGCTGTGCTGGAATCACTACCTTACCCTCCTGCTCCTGCCTTTGATTATTCTCATAAAAGAACTCTCCAGGAAAAACACTCTCTTTGAGATCGTACTATTTTTAGCGGCACTGTTCCTTGTATCCATCGATACCGGTTCTGTTTATTTTCAAAAGGCCATGGAGATAGCCCATGCATTTATATCCGGCAATCCTTTGGACCTTGTGTACCGGCTAACGTTTTATTCCGCACAGTTTTACGGAATGTTGCTGCTGTTGTTCCTCAACTTCAGGATGATCAAGCAGCGTTTTGACTATTCGTACCGCAGGGATTCTATGGGGTCGAGCTGAGCTGCCTTGTACGCGGGATACACGCCGAAGAATATCCCGACGAAGGCGGAAAAAAAGAACGAGAGCAGGATCGACCAGAGTGTAATGCTGATGTGGAAGCCGCTGATCATGGACTGCATGATAAACCCGCCGCCGATGCCTATCAGCATACCGATGACCCCGCCCGTTGTACTCAGGGTTGCCGATTCTATGAGGAACTGGATGAGTATGTCCTGCTTGTTCGCCCCGACAGCCTTGCGCAGGCCTATCTCTCTGGTGCGCTCCTTGATGGAAACCAGCATGATATTCATGATCCCGATACCGCCCACGAGCAGCGATATGCCTGCTATGCCGCCGAGAACGATGGTCATCATGTTCATAATGGTATCGACCGTCGAAAGCATGGACTCCTGCGTTACCACGCTGAAGTCTTCATTGTTGTTGTGCTGTTTCTTCAGGATCTGCGTTATCTGTGCAACGGCCTCGTTGATCACGTTCTTGGATATGGCCTTCGCCCGGATGCCGAACAGGCTGTCCGTGTTGAAGAGTTTTTCCGCCGCCCGTGCAGGCACGTACACGAGATCGTCCCAGTCAAACCCGACAGCCTGTCCCTTCTTTTCCATAACCCCGATGACCCTGAAATAAAAATTACCGAGCTTGACGATCCTGCCGAGAGGGTTTTTGTCCGCAAACAACGCCTTCCATATATTGTACCCGAGTACACACACATTCCTGCCCGCGTCGCTTTCCTCTTTTGTCATAAAACCGCCGATCGAGGGCATCATGCTGATGATCTTCGTGAACTGCTCATTGACACCGACGACCGTTGTATCGGCATGCGCGTCATGGTATTTCACGATAAGCGCTCCGAGTATCATCGGGAACACGCCGTCCACGTACGTTGCCTGCCGCTCTATTGCCTTGACATCCGACAGCGTCAGCTTGTGCGTCGTCGCTATGCCTGCAACCGGAAAACTGCCGCCCTTGGTCTGGATTTTGCCGGGCTGTATGATAATGAGATTGGTCCCGAGGCCCGTGAATTTCTCAAGGATATATTGCTTTGCACCCTCTGCCATGGAAACAAGCAGGATCACGGAAGCAACGCCGATGATCACGCCGAGCATGGTCAGCGCAGACCGCATCTTGTTGCTCGATAAAGCCTCAAAGGCCGTAACGATGTAGGTCAGTTTGTTCATAGATCACTGCACAATGGCGCCGTCCAGTATCTTTATCACCCTGTTCGCCTGCTGGGCTATGGAGGGATCGTGCGTGATGAGCACGACCGTCACCTTCATTTGCTGGTTGAGGTTTTTGAAAATGGATATGATCTCCCCGCCGGACTTCGTATCCAGGTTCCCGGTGGGTTCGTCCGCAAGAATAATATCCGGGTTATTGACGATCGCCCGGGCTATGGCAATACGCTGCTGCTGCCCCCCGGACAACTGCGACGGCCTGTGATACATCCGGTCGCTCAGCCCCACCTTTTCCAGGGCATCTTTCGATCGTGTTTCCATCTCCTTTCCCTCTATACCCGCGTACAGCAGGGGGATGGAAACATTTTTGATCGCATTGTACCGGGGCAGCAGGTTGAACATCTGGAACACGAACCCTATTTGCTTGTTGCGTATGTGCGCGAGCTCTCTGTCGGAATAGTCCGATATGTTTTTATCGTTCAAAATGAATTTCCCGTCGGACGGTTTGTCCAGACACCCGAGGATGTTCATCAGTGTGGACTTGCCTGAACCGGACGGACCTATTATGGAGATATACTCGCCGCTGTCTATGCGGAGGTTAATATCCTTCAAAGCCGTTACCTCCACGGATTCCATCCGGTATACCTTCCATACATGTTCCATCTCAATCATGCGCCGAGACCTTCATGCCTTCATGCAGGGTATATTTGTCAGAGGGCAGGATCACCTTCATATCCTGTGTCAGTCCCTTTGTAACAACCGTGTTGTCCCAGTTCGATATGCCCGTGTGTACGTCAATCTTTTCTGCCTTTTGATCGCGGATAATCCACACGAACTTTTTGTTCGAAGACGATTCCTGGACCGCGTACGTAGGTACGGAGAGGACGTCCTTTGCCACGCTGACGATGATCTCGACGTCAGCGGACATGCCCATCTTGATACCGCGTATGGGCGGAAGGGAGATCTCTGCCTCGATGGTCCTGTTGAGATCGAGGGCAGTAGATACCGAGGGAGACACCTCGGTGACCCTGCCGTGGAAAACCCTGTCCGGAAACGCATCGAAGGTAACGTGCGCGGACTGTCCCGTTCTTATCATGCCGGAATCAACCTCATCGAACGGCGCCTTTATGTGATACGAACGGTCATCGACGACCTGTACCAGCAGCCCGTACTGCTGCAATGCGGATGCACTGCCCGGGAGCATGGAATTGCCGCCGAGGGGAAATTCCCCGAGATGGGCGTTCAACTCGGTTATTACCCCGGTTATGGGTGTTCGTAAGAACGACTGATTGTACCGTGCCAATGCACCCCTGTACGCGTACATCGCCGTATCAAGCGATGCCTTTGATATGGCGTGAGACCGGTAAAGCTTTTTTGCCCTGTTGTATGCCTCTGCCGTACTGTCGAGTTCGACCTTTGCAATAGCATTGTCCATGACGATGATAACATCGCCCTTATGAACGTGGCTGCCCTTTTTATAATAAATATGGGTTATTGCCCCGGGGTATTCGGACATCAGGTCTGCCTTTTCGACAGGTTCTACGGAGCCTGAAGATGTTGAGCTTACTATCTGATCGACATCACCCCTTTTTACGGACACGGCATTTACCGTGACAGGCTTATCGGATGACAGTATTTTTATAACAACGATCAGGACTGCCCCTGTGATAACAACCGGGATGGCTAATTTTTTCAGCTTCATGAGATCTTCCTATATTGATACTCGTTTCTTGGCAAGCACTTGAATGGATGATAGGCGCGGTCTTTGTTTGACTTTATACGGGCAGCAGGATTAAATTATACACTATACTTATTCAAAGAGGCAGGGAAAATAATGTTTGAAATGATCCTTAAAAAAATTGCGGGCTCAAAAAACGACAGGGACCTGAAAAAGATATACCCTCTTGTTGAAGAGATCAACGGGTTTGAGCCTTCTGTTTCAGTGCTGCAGGACAGTGCGCTGAAAGAAAAGACCGCAGCATTTAAAAAGAGGCTCGAAAACGGCGAAACGCTCGACGATATTCTGGCCGAGGCATTTGCCGTTGTGCGGGAGGCATCAAAACGCGTCATCCGTATGAGGCATTTCGATGTCCAGCTGCTCGGGGGCATCGTTCTCAACACGGGAAGAATTGCCGAGATGAAAACGGGTGAAGGTAAAACCCTCGTAGCCACCCTGCCGGCATACCTGAATGCGCTCGAAGGCAAGGGCGTGCATATCGTTACCGTAAACGATTACCTTGCAAAACGTGATGCGGAATGGATGGGTGAGGTCTATAAATTCCTCGGGCTCACGGTCGGGGTCATTGTCCATGACCTGGATGACGGGCAGCGGCAGGCAGCGTACAACGCCGACATTACCTACGGCACGAACAATGAGTTCGGGTTCGATTACCTCAGGGACAACATGAAATTCGACATAAGGGAAATGGTGCAGCGGGACTTAAACTACGCGATCGTCGACGAGGTGGACAGCATACTGATAGACGAGGCGAGGACGCCGCTCATCATATCCGGTCAGGCCGAGGAATCAACCAGCAAGTACTACACCATCGACAAGATTATTCCGCGGTTGAAACTCGAACAGGATTATACCATAGATGAAAAACAAAAAAATGTTATCCTCACGGAACAGGGGGCGCTGAACGTCGAGAAACTGCTCGGCATCGGGAACATCTTCGAGCCTTCGCAGATAGAGACCCTGCACCACGTGAACCAGGCATTGAAGGCGCACGTTATCTTCAAAAGGGACGTGGACTACATGCTCAAGGACGGCGAGGTCGTTATCGTAGACGAATTCACCGGAAGGCTGATGCCCGGAAGGAGATGGAGCGACGGCCTGCACCAGGCAATCGAGGCAAAAGAGGGCGTCAAGATAGAGAACGAAAACCAGACCCTTGCGACCATAACATTCCAGAACTATTTCAGAATGTTCAAAAAACTCGCAGGCATGACCGGTACCGCGGACACCGAGGCGTCGGAGTTCAAAAAGATATACAATCTCGACGTGAACATCGTTCCGACCAACCTCCCCATGGTACGCCAGGACAACCATGATCTTATCTACAGGACACTGAAAGAGAAATTCAATGCGGTGATAGAAGAGATCCTCGAGTTGAACAAAAAAGGCAGGCCCGTACTGGTCGGCACCATCTCCATTGAGAAGTCGGAGCTTTTGAGCTCCATGCTCACGAGGCGCGGCATAAAACACCATGTCCTGAATGCAAAATACCATGAAAAAGAGGCCATGATCATCGCCCAGGCAGGCAGAAAAGGCTCGGTGACCATTGCAACCAACATGGCAGGAAGAGGCGTGGACATACTGCTCGGCGGCAACCCGGAGTTCATGGTGAAAGAAAAGATCAAGACCGGCGATGCAAAGCAGGAAAATTACGATCACCTTCTGGAAGCTACAAAAGCCCGTTGTGACGAAGAAAAAAAAGAGGTCGTCGAACAGGGCGGGCTTCACATCATCGGTACGGAGCGGCATGAGGCCAGGCGTATAGACAACCAATTGCGCGGCAGGTCCGGCAGGCAGGGTGACCCGGGATCGTCGAGGTTCTATATGGCGCTTGAAGACGACCTGATGCGCAGGTTCGGTTCCGACAGGATTTCGTCTTTTATGCAGCGGCTCGGCATGTCCGAGGGAGAACCTATAACTCACCCCTGGATTTCAAAGGCCATAGAAAACGCACAGAAGAAGGTGGAAGAGCACAACTTCGAAATAAGGAAGCAGCTGCTTGAGTACGATGACGTCATGAACAAGCAGCGGGAAGTCATCTATGCGAAGCGTAAAGAGATCCTGAGAGGAGAAAACCTCGACGGGATCATCGCGGAGATGACCGAGCAAACGGTTGACGACATACTGCACAAACACATCGAGAACCCGGACAGGCCCGAAGAATGGGACTTTAACGCGATCAACAACGCACTGGACGGCATGCTTTCATTGAAAGTATCCCTGTCCGAAGAACAGAAACAAAACAGTACAGCATACGAGTTGAAAGACCTGATCGTCGAACAGGCAAAGGCACTTATCGAGCAAAAGAAAAAAACGATGCCGGACACCTCGTTTGCCGATCTTGTACGGTTTATTTTCCTCCAGGTCCTGGACAGCAACTGGAAGGACTTCCTCCTTAACATGGACCACCTGAAAGAGGGCATCGGGCTGCGGGGCTATGCGCAGAAAGACCCGCTCATAGAATACAAAAAAGAGGCGTTCGACATGTTCCAGCTCATGCTCGGCCAGGTGCGGGAAGAATCCATAACCAGGCTGTTCAAGATCCAGATCGAAGAAAAAGACGAGAAGAGATTGACGCTCGCCCAGAGAATGCCGTTGAAATTCAATCTGAATCTCTCACAGCCGGCAGGCATGCCTGCCGCCCCTGCAGCACAGCCTCCTCCTGGCCAGGGTGTGACCTCGCCTATAAAGCGGGAGAACAAGAAGATCGGCAGGAACGATCCGTGCTGGTGCGGCAGCGGCAAGAAGTACAAAAACTGCCACGGTAAAGAAGCCTAATCCGAAACACGCAATAAGGGGAGACCTTTTCTTGCCCCCCTGATAAGGGGAGATGGGGGTTCTGAATTTCCTGCTCTGGATTTCCTGCTCTCGATTTCCTCTCTGTTTATCCCCCTCCCCTGACGGGAGGGGTAAGGGGAGGGTGGATATTGCTCCTATTTCACCCCCACCCCGCCTCCCCCGTCGAGGGGGAGGAACTGAAGAAAAAGCCTAGCTCCGCAGTTTGTCCTCGTTTCCTCTCCTCTTAGGAGAGGATTAAGGTGAGGTCTCGGGTGAGGTCTTGGGATTGTTCACTAGACCTCATCCGCACCCTTCCCTGTCGGGTGGGTACCCGTTCCCCTAAGAGGGGAAGGAACTTAAGACTGAAGATTAAAGATTTAAGATTATTTCCTCTACGTTTATCCCCCTCCCTTGACGGGAGGGGTAAGGGGAGGGTGGATATTACTCCTATTTCACCCCCACCTAACCTCCCCCGTCAAGGGGGAGGAACTGAAAATTAAAGATTAAAGATTAAAGATTAAAGATTCAAAATTGTTTCCTCTACGTTTATCCCCCTCCCTTGACGGGAGGGGTAAGGGGAGGGTGGATATTGCTCCTATTTCACCCCCACCCCGCCTCCCCCGTCGAGGGGGAGGAACTGAAGAAAAAGCCTAGCTCCGCAGTTTGTCCTCGTTTCCTCTCCTCTTA
>JAJYUJ010000064.1 GCA_021792615.1 bacterium | reverse complement strand
CCGATCTTGCCTTGTTTTCATTATCGGATTCCATAAACCTTAATAACTCACCTGTATCAAGTTTTGAAAACTGCTCCCAGAGACCGGCTGCTTTGACAAGCTTTTCAAGTTCTGAACGCCGAGGATCGCTTGTGTCCGGAAATTTAAGTTTTTCCCCTATCTTGACCCTTACTGCGTAACCATTCCCAGCGATTTGTTCTATGCCATTTTTTTTGGCATACCCTATTAGTGCATCTTTCAGTCTGCCTATTTCTTCATTTATACGCTTAGATGTTTCCCACGCTGCAATATACTTGCTAACAAGCTTAACACCATCATCAAGCAGGACTTGATTCGAAGGCAGGGACTGTACCTTAACCAGATGCTTTCTCGCAGGGCAATACTCAGGATATTCGCACCAGCCACAAAGAGCGGACTCCCGATGTTTAAACTCAGTGTCCGCTTCTATGGTATCAATAAGGGCGATCATCTTTTTTCTTAAATCTTCGATCTGTTCGGGTGTCCTTTTAGACGACATCTCCGTATCAAAAGTCAGATAATGCCATACGAGTTTGACCTCTTTTATGTCAGGAAAACTCTCTCTTATTCCCATATCATACAGTGCTAATTGCCTGTCGTTATCAAGGTGTTCCTGCAATGGAAGACTATTGGATGTTTTATAATCATGTATCTCATACTGCCCATCCTTTATCTTATCAAGACGATCTATATAACCTGTCATTTTATACCTTTCGTCTTTAGTTAACGAAAAATTAAGCTTTACCTCTGACCCCATGGTTGTTGCCTTATTAAAAGGCTTATATTTTTCGTAATAGGCCTTTAAGCATCTTATGCCGGTGTCCTTGTAGTTTTGGGAAGAATAGTCTTTTTTCCTTATAACAACAGAGTCATTCCAGTTCTTGTCCCATTCTGCATTATAATAAGAGAGCAGTTCTTTAAGGGTTAATAATTTTGAATAACTTAAATCATTATATAATTTCTCGAGTGCCTCGTGAACGCGGATTCCAAGAAATGCCTCAATTCCTTCTTCTTCCGGAACCTGTATTTTATCTATATGCCTGAGCTTGTATTTGAGAGGACATGCTTCATACATGCCTAATTTGCTGTTAGAATAGATGGCCATAATTTATCCTCCTTAACTTTTCTCATATATCTTTGCCAGTTTCTTTATATCCTCTGTTACTTCTTTCCTTAATTCAGGTGGAGAGAGAATCTCACAGTTCGGCGCCCAGTTGTATGACCACCATTTTATCTCACTTGTGTCGGACACCGTCACCTTGAATATAATTGAGCCGTCTTTTTGATCCTCTATTTTCTGTGTCGGATGCCATTTGCGGCGTTTTATCCACCGTGCGATATCTTTGTTAAACCTTAACATCACTTCCACCGGCTTGCCGCTGCTTATTATTTGCCAGCCAGGTTTAAGGTATTCTTTCAGATCGAATTCAGACGGTATTTCATAAAATTCATCAGTTAATACGGCATCCTTTATACAATCGAGTGCAAAGCTCCGTATCCCTTTGCGAAGGCTGCAATACGCAACCGCATACCACATCCCCTTGCTGAATATAAGCCCATAGGGTGCAATAGTTCTTTTCTCTTCTTTTTGTGAAGACATTGCCTTATAAACTATCTCGGCAGTATGCTTTTCATCCATTGCCTGGTTCAGAATATTGTACTGATGCTCGATACTCTCAAACTCCTCCATTGGGTCAAGCCCTATCCAGAAACGCTGTGTTCCATTGGACTTTTTAACCGCTTCCTGAGTCTTTCTGCCTGTATCCTTGCGAACTTTTTTCATCAATGACTGATATATCCTATCAAAAGGGCTGCCAAGGTTTTGAGCAACCTGCCTGCCGATTAAAAGAACTGTTAATTCATCTTCACTCAGATTAAGGTCTCGTAGCGTAAAGTCAGGGTCTGCAAAAGTATAGATGTTTGCTTCCCTATCAAACCTGATACCAAAGCCCGCAGAGTTAAGGTCATCAATATCTCTATAGATGGTGCGTTCTGTCGTACCATACGCTTCTGCAAGGCTTCTGGGAGTACATCTATTACGGATATCAAGCTTTCGCAGGATGGAAATAAGCCTGTGCAGCTTATTGGTTTTATCGGTAAATCTTTCGGACTTAGATGGCATTGAAACTCCTGTAGGGTTTGCATCTTTTCATGAAACTCAGGAAGGATTGTGTCATAGCTTTCCTTTTATTAAACCTCTCTGTGATCGTCAACTTTTTGATCTGTTTAGAATCATCCCTAAAACCCTATTGCTGCCTTTGCCCGCTCTCCAAAGCTACCTCTTACCTCGTCTTCACATGCACTTATGAAATCATGCATAGAAATTTTATCACCCCTCTTTGCGGCCATAGTGGCTGCGTTCCTTATAACAACCGCAATCTGTCCGCCGGTTAAACCGTATCTTTCTGAAAGATATTGCAGATTAACATCTTCTGATACAGGTGCCTTGTCCGGTATATGGACCTGCCAGAGTTTCAGCCCTTCTTTGACCCCCGGCAGTCTAAACTCAATTTTATAATGAAACCTCCTTGAAAAGGCCGGGTCGAGATTGTCTGCAAGGTTTGTTGTGGCGATCAGCACCCCTTCAAACCTTTCCAACTGCTCAAGCAAGATATTTTGTATCTGGTTATACATGTGATCAGTTGAATGCTGAGCACTTATACGCCTGTGTAAAAACTGGTCAGCCTCATTCAAAAGAAGAACAGGCGGGTTTTTCATCATGCCGGAAATTTCTCTATACCTATCAAAAATCTTTCTTGTATTCTGTTCGCTCTCTCCAACATATTTGCCTAACATGTGTGAGCAATCAAGGGTCAATAACCTTTTCTTCAAGACATAAGCCACTGCATTTGCAGTAAGGGTTTTACCAGTCCCGGGTATACCGTAAAAAAGCATTGTAACAGAATGCTGCCTTTTCTTTGAAGTGGACTGAATAAGATTAATACTTTTTATGCCCCATTCATTCAAAAGATCAGATACCTCACCTTTAACCATATCGATCGCAAGGTTTATCTGCTCATGAGTTTTTGGATGAAGTATAACTTTATCCATTGATATGGATGGCTCTATTATTTCAAAGAAGCTGTCGGGGTTATCCAATACATTTCCTTGAGCCTTTCTCTTTTCATAAAGCCTGTTTTTTAAATCCTTGTTCAGCTTTAATCCGAGCAGGCTGCCGTTTCTTGAAGCAGTTGGAGAAACTGGCTCAATAATCCTTTCTTTAAATAATATTCCGTCTTCCTCAAGGAGTTTCCTGTAACAGAGTCTTTCATACTGGGTTGTACCAATAATGTCTTCTTCACGATTGAAGAAGTTGTTCCCGACTATTTCCTGTTGCAGCAACGCAAGTATAACCAGCTCTTCTTCCCGGCTAAAACCCTTTTCTTTTTTAAATGCTTCCATGGGAAATAAACTGCCGGTTATTTTAAGACGACGATCGATCCTGTTTTCAATCCTTTCCAATGCCTTGTTGTCCTTCAGCCTCGATGTTGAGGCTTCCATGTCTATTCGCTTGCGTAGAATTCTTACCCTTTCAAACTGGTCGGCAAGATACTCAAGGTTATCCTTGTATGGCTCAAATTCTTCGTTTTCCAAAGCTTTTGACTCCGTACCAAAAATCCGTCCTAAAATTGTATCTGATAACGTTAAGCTTGACCGCAAAAGTGTTACTTCATTACCGTTGTTTGTCGTGGGGCCGCAAACGACATCCAGAATCCCTGATTTGTTCATTTTTAAGAGCCTTTTTAGTTCTGCCTTTACAACCTTTTTATCCTTCCAAATCCTTTTAATAATTTCAACAGCCTCTATATCTTTTTTGCCTTCAAGATAATTCCCCAGAATAAGTGCTACGATTTTAATGTCATCTTCATCAAGATTATACCCTTCAAAAATTGAGCTTTTTATCAGAAATGCTGCATTTAGAGCTGTATCTTTGCCAGAAGAATCCACGCCTTCAGCATTTTTCTTCTCGTACAAATCATTTATCTCAAGTAAAAGTTCAAACGCATTCTCATCAAGCATTGTATTATCATTCATACTACACCTCCGCTTACTTTTATTATGATGTTTGCGGCTACAATAACATATGCCGGTGACAGAGGTGTGTCAGTTTGCTTGCTGTTTGATTAAAAATAAAGAACAGCTTTGTAGGCATCTACAGCATTGGAATACTAATTGGAACGAAAGAAGAATCTATTTGTCTTTCATCTTCGACAGTATCTGGGTACCGCTGATGAGCCACCGATTGTCCTCTTCTATGAATGTCCATTGTACCTTAGTCAATTCCGTGATCGTCTGTGGTATAAGGCTTTTGGTAACGATAGATGTCCTCTGGTCCATCACCGCTGTTGCGGTATTGCCCGACACATTTATGGAAATATTTGAAAAATTGACATCTATTTTTTCATACCGGTTAAAATAATCTTCCAGTGCCCTCTTGTTTTGCTCATTGTTACCGGCAATATCCTGAAGCGCAAGTGGCACATTTTTTGTTATCATCGCCAGCTTTTGTCTTTTGATAATGGATCGTATTTGTTCCCGTGCAACAGCTTCGGGCGAAGGCTGCGGTGACGGCTGGGGTACTGCACTTGCAACTTGTTGTTGTATGGGCTCTGTCTTATTTCGAGACACCTTCCTCTGCGGCAAAGACACAACCCGCTCCCGCCGTTCCTCTTTTACACTTTCTCTTTTCTTCGGTACAGACCTTGGCTTCTCTTTTGCCTGTTGCTCCGCCGGCCGGGGTGTTTGTCCGGCCGGTGGCTGGGCAGGAACAGTACCCTCTGTCTTGAGGGTGATGGTGATGTCTTCTTCCTTTTTCTTTTTGGAACAGGCGGAGAATACCGTTGCAGATGCAATCATTGCAACGGAACACAGTACAACAATCTTTTTATAATTCATACAAAACCTCATAGATCTGCTGCTGCTCTTTCTTGCCTTTTACATATACCTTATCCAGCGCTTTTATGCTCATATCGTTTTTAATGGCTTTATAGGTATTTTCGCATATCAGTATCTGGCCGCCCCTGGTCAGTCCCTCTATCCTCGAAGCAAGGTTTACCGTATCACCTATAACCGTGTATTCAAGCCTTTTCTCCGAACCCATGCTTCCTGCCACGACAGGACCTGTTGCAATGCCGCAACCAACGGCAAGATGCCTGTTTTTGCCTTCCTTCACCCACGTATCATTTAAAGCCTTCAGTGCCTTTTGCATGTCTATGGCTGTTTTGACAGACCGCAGGGGATCATCGGTATGCGCATAGGGTGTCCCGAACACTGCCATGATCGCATCGCCGATGTACTTGTCCAGGGTGCCTTCGTAGGCAAAGATCACATCGACCATTGCAGTAAAATACTCTTTTAATATACCGACGACTTCTTCGGGTGACATCTGTTCCGACATTGACGTAAAGCCCCGTATATCCTGGAACAGGATTGTCGCGTTTTTTCTCTCACCCGTAATGGAGATCTCCCTTCCCTGGATAAGCCGGTCCGCAACGAGCTCGGAAACATACCTTTTAAAGGTGTGCTTTATGTGTTCCCGTTCTTTCAGACCTTCGACCATGAAGTTAAAACTGGAAGCGAGCATTTGCATCTCGTCTCTTGTTTTTACTTCAACGTGCTGATTCAGATCTCCCTGCTCTACATTCTTCATGGCATCCACGATTTTATAAATGGGTTTCGTTATATTCAGAGACAGTCCAAAGGACGCCATGATACCAAGGGCAATAAAACCCAGGGTAAAAAGCAGGGTAACAGTCCTCGCTGTTTTTACGGATGAATCAAACATATAGAGTGAATAACCTATACTCATGGTTCCTATGAGTTTATTCGCGGGTTTCAACACAACGTCTATGGGTAGTACGTGACCGAGCCTTTCAAAAACAGCTTCACTCTGACTCCGTTCTGATTTCAGGAGGTGCGCCTTTACGGCCTCCGGTATTTCATGCTGCAGTCGATCACTGTTATGGCCGATTATCGTTGTCAACAGCGGTGTGTTGATCTCTGAATCGATAATCGTGTCGTTAGCATCGGTAATAACGACGTACAGGATATTATTGTCAAGCTGGGGCGCAAATTTCAAAAATTGTTTTGCAAATGCCCACGGATCGCTTCCATTCCCGCCGAGGAGGGCAAGGGCGCCTGTTATCTGCGCCATATTGATGGCCTTAGCCCGCATCTCATTGCGCATACTTTTTTCCTGCCTGATCACCGATGTATACGCAACGATAACCATGATGACCAATATGATCATTGCAACAAGCAGTCCAAGCTTTACCTTAAGACTGAGAAGTAACGGTTTATTCATAGTACAAGATAATCAAGACCTATGGTGTAAATATAATGGTAGCCGTAAAGGAAGGTATTGTACGCAGAATATCTCAAAGCGGATGTAAGGAACAGATTAGGCGTTATACTTAACCGTATGCCGGGAACAAGATTCACCAAGAGCTGTTGAACGGTGTACGGCTTATTGGTACCTGCAAAATTGATATCCGTAACCTGCCCCTCGTACATCGCATTGATCTCGAAAAAACCCGACAGAGACATTCCAAAAGGTATGCTGAAGGCAGTATTGGCTATCTGGATATCGTTGTTGGGTTTTCTGTGCGTCACCGGATCAACGCCTATTAATCTATATCCAATGTTTGAATCCCATTGAACAATACTGATATTTCTCGTATAGGCCAGATCGACCTCGAGGTCCGTTCCGCCGGATCCAACCCCGATAAAACCCGTCGGTAAATAGATTGTGCCATACACGGCAAGCATCGGGGAACTGAGGAACTGATACATGAACCGGACTGCCGGATTGCTCAATCCACTGCTGCTTCGCGTTATATTGTAGGTGCCTCCTGGATTTGCCGTGCTTGTTACTAATTGCCCGACATCGGCATTTACATACGGGATACTTGCGGAGAGATTCATAGTCGATGTTAAATTATAACTGACGTTCAGGATCTTGTAGAGGAGCCGTTCCGTGGTATTGCCGCTGAAAACCGAGTAAAAATCCTTTCCCATATACCGGTCTACCTGCGCGTAGTAGATATAAAAACCCATGTCCAGAATATTGGGCTGGCCTGTTTTTGCGGTCAACGTAAACAGGGGAAATGTAGTTTGTTTTTGTCCCTGGATTGACGCTATGCCTCCGATTGCTCCAAGCTGGGCATGTGCATTCACAGCGACAAGCAACAGGATCATTATGAACACTACCATGTATGGTCTTTTTACGTTTCTCATCTTCCCCCAGAAACAATCCGGCCTTTTTCTTGAATATATTCACAGCTCACAAAAAAACGCAACAGATGCTTAAGGAATTACCGGGTTTGAACGGTTGACATCCTTTTACGGTTTCATGTATCGTAGTCATAAGAGGCTGTTAACCTTGATTATCGATAAAAAAATACAAACAAAAGGGCCTATTGTCGTGGCAATCACCGGTGCAAGCGGATCCGTGTATGCGCTGACGCTGATCCGGTGGCTTGCCGGCAACGGATACCCGGTTGATGCAATAGCGTCGGAAACCGGGAAAAAGGTGTTTGAGTATGAAACAGGCACAAAATTCACGGTACGTGCAATCACGAACGGCAAGGGCCTTCTCACCATCCATGACAACGACAATCTGTTTTCTTCTTTATCGAGCGGGTCATCGAAACAGGGTAAATCCAGCAAGGTTGTTATCGTTCCGTGCTCCATGGGGACACTCGGCAGGATAGCCGCGGCAAGCGGCTCAAAACTCATTGAAAGGGTTGCCGACATTGCACTGAAAGAGCGGAGGAGACTTGTCATCGTACCGCGGGAAACGCCGCTGCACTCCCTGCACCTGAAAAACATGCTGGAGCTGTCATCAGCCGGGGCAGTCATACTGCCCGCTATGCCGGGGTTTTATCAAAAGCCCGGGTCCGTGGACGATATCATAAACTTCATGGTATCAAAGATACTCGATGCATTAGACATCTCCAATGAGATGTACACACGCTGGGGAAATTAACTGCCGGGCGTGCACATAAAGTTGGCCGTTCTGTAGAGTACATTTTTTCTCAAGCTCCGCAAAACGCTTTTAC
>JAJYUJ010000063.1 GCA_021792615.1 bacterium | reverse complement strand
AACAATATCGGCTATGATGGACTGCAGCGCCTGATCCGTTGAAGCCAGTTTCTCACTCGGTCCGAACAGTATCAGCTTGAGGTCTTCGAACCTTTTGTTTTTTATGCTGTTTTGCACGAATACCAGTGCTCCGAGCGCCTTTTCTTTGTTCTCTGTTGAAATGATCACTAAAACCTTTTGTTTCATAGAACCTCCTCTTTTTTAAATACGCTGTTCTGTAACGTCATTGGCGGGATTGAGAGTAATGTATAATCCAATGTTTAAAAAAGCAAGGGGCGCAAGCAAGATAATGGATTGTTCCGGGCTTTAGCCTGGTGATTTCCATGACCTGTAAAACGGCAGATTATCCGCGAATTTTCATTTTGTATTGAACAAACCATGCTGTCTATGCTAATTGCTCTCTATGAAGTTCTGGATACCGTTTATATTGTTTTTTTCTCTCCTGGCCGTGCAAAATGCAAGGGCGCTGGAGCTCTCCTCCCTTTTGACGCAGAAAGGCATTATAAAGTTCAGTGCGGACAAAATTATGTACGATGACAAAACGGGCATCTATGACGCACAGGGCCACGTACACATAGAAAAGGGAAACGCCGTTGTATCGGCGGAAAAAATACTCTTTAACTCGAAAACAGAAGACATCGCTGCACAGGGACACGTAAGCTGGTCTGTCGGGAATGAGAAGATCAGTGCGGACAGACTTAGCATAAACCTGGCAAACAAGACAGGGGTTATCCATAACGGGTACATAAACATAGATAACGGTGCCTATACGATCAAAGGAAAGGTTATCAAAAAACTTTCGGCTGTGCACTTTATCGTAGAAGATGGTTCGCTCACGACCTGCAAGTGTGACCTGAACCGGCCGGCATGGGACATTACGGCAAAACATATCGATGCAACGCTCGGTGGATATGCGAGCTTGAAAGATGCATTCTTTAAAGTAAAAAACCTGCCCATTCTCTACATACCCGTGGCTACGATACCCGTAAAAACAAAAAGGGCATCAGGCTTTCTGATACCGCAGTACGCTTATTCCGGCTTAAACGGCTTTTCGATCAGTATCCCGTATTTCTGGGCAATATCCCAGGATCAGGATGCTACATTTTCTTTCAATGCCATGACCCAGAGGGGACTTGGAGCGGGCGGGCAATACCGGTATGCGTTGAACGAAAAAGATCACGGGGAATTCGATGCACAATATTTTAAAGAACTGTTCCGGTCGTACAAGAGAGACCGGTTCTTTTTAGGGGCGAATTATTATCAGGACCTCGTTGGCGGGTTCTTCTCAAAGGGATTATTGAACTATTACAGCGACCGGCAGTATCTCAACGACTTCAACACCCTGCTGGAACAATCATCGGTAGAGTATGTCGAATCGATGTTTACCCTGCAAAAAAATTTCAATGATGCGGATGCGATCGCCTCATTGATATACCTTGAGAATATGTGGGCACCCAATAACGATGCAACACTCCAGCAGCTGCCGTTCGGCTCTTTCAGCTATTTCCCGGTGCGCATCTCTTCTGCGCTTCCCCTGTATGCAGAATTCAACACCACGGTTGAAAATTTCATACGGAGCGACCCTTCACTCCCGAAAGGAGAACGGTACGGTCTGATTCCCGGTATCTATATGCCGTTTACGCTCGGTCACTACCTTTATTTCAATTCGGAAGCGCAGTTCAGTGCCTATTTCTACAATGCAGGAGTATACGGTATTTATAAACCCGGCAATATTGTGGCATCCCATTTGTCAGCGGAGATATCGACAAAGCTTTCCAGAGTCCTGCAGATAAAAATCGGTGCGCTCCAGGCTATCAAACACATAGCATCACCGTTCGTAAACATAACATCGAATCATACCCTGATAAGCAACGAGTTGTACGGTTTCGATGAAGTTGAGAACTCTCCGCTTGAATCGAGGGTCGTTGGGTTCGGCATACGCAACAGTTTCATCGGAAAGGTGAAACCGTATGAAAACATGGTGACCTATCCGGTCATAGGCAGGTTTGACATCACTTCCGGGTATAATCTCATGAACACTGCGAAAACATTGACCGGAACGACCCAGGCCATCAAACCGTTCCTTCCCATTAACCTTGCGTTCGTGCTTCAGCCTCCCAATTTTTTCAATACGAACATTAATATGTCCGTAGATCCCGCAACCATGAGTCTTACCGAGACGACCGTCATAGAATCAACCAACGATACGAGGGGTGACAGCTTAGCGTTAAGCTATTCGTACCTGCGAAGCATGGTCAGCAGTGTCAATGCGTACCTGAATTTCGCATTAACTCAGCACCTTTCGTTCTATGGGAGTGCAAACTATTCTTTTTATAACCGCTCTATGATACAGGATGTTTACGGAATAAAGTTCGGGACAAATGCCAACTGCTGGAGTATCGATGCATCGTATATCCAGAGGCCATTAACGCCCAACTTGAACACCATCAGCGTTTACCTTACACTCACCGGTCTCGGCACCATCGGGCATTAACATGATCAAAAAATATCTCAATGCATGGCATGAACTCTGGAAATATTTCTTTTATATCGGGTTTTCTTACGGTCCCATGGTGTATACCCTTGCACGGACCGAGTTCGTCGAAAAACTGAAGCTGCTGGGAAATAAAGATATAACAGAAGGCATTGCCGTCGGAGAGGTGATGCCGGGTGCGGTGTTTGTCGATTTCGTATCATACCTGGGATTTTTGATAAAAAGAAGAAAGGGTGCGTTCCTTGCCATGATGTTTTTTATAGCACCGTCATTCTTGCTCATGCTTATTTTGAGCATGCTGTACATGAAGTACGGACAGCTCCCCATGATCCAGAACATCATGCGTGGACTTTCGGCGATCATGATAGCCCTTATCATCAAAGTCATGATCGATATATACAAAACAGGCGTTAAAAATCCTCGGTGTCTCGTCGTATCCGCCATGGCACTGGGGCTTTTGCTGATGAATGTAAACATCGTTTTGATCCTGCTCATCGGCATCCTTATCATATTTTTGTACGGTATCATCGGTAAGGAACTCGCCGTTCAGGGGGTACACGTCCAATGGCCTTCGGCGACAGGCATATACTCTTTTATAAAAAGCAACATTTGGGTACTATGGCTTGGAGTGCTTCTGATAGCTTTTAATTCCGTTCTCTATCATATTTCGCCCAATATAGCGCTGATGAACGGGAATCTGTTTAAAATAGGCTTATTGACATTCGGCAACGGCTACACAATGCTGCCGTTCATTTCCAAGGAAGTCGTCAGCACCTATCACTGGCTTACCCCCAAGGAGTTTTCCGATGGTATTGTCATGGGGCAGATTACACCCGGGCCTGTGGTTATCACAGCAACCTTTATTGGCTATAAGGTGGGGGGTATTTTTGGGGCACTCACCGCTACCGTATCGATATTCATGCCGTCAACCATACTGGTGGCTCTTGTTGCCAAACCCTTCATAAAGTATAAGGACAATCCGTGGGTGTTGTCCGCATTAAAAGGCATCCTGGCATCTTTCATAGGCCTGCTCGCCCTTGTCGTGGCACAGTTGGCAAAGACAAATATTACGGATTACAAGACAGCCCTTTTTGCACTTACTTCGCTGGTACTGTTCGTTTATACCAAAATAAACCCTGTCATATTGCTCATTTTCGGTATTATCGTTTCATTATTGATATTCAGATGAATGCAATTTCTGGCTAACCGGACGGGTTTTCAGCCTGCAATGACGGGGCGTTGTCCCTTTTGTGCATGGACACAAGGGTTTCATTGAAGTAGGCTTTATAGGTAATCCCATACGACGTCCTGATTGTTTCCGGAACGACAAGGAATTTCAAGAGCGGCCCCTGCTCTATCGTAATATCGGTCGACTTATCTTCGACTAATTCCCCGTCAAACGCATACCCGCTATCGGCTCTTATGTTAACCTGAGATGCAGTATCGTTAAATGATCTCGGAGGCACGGTTTTCCCGGTCGAAAATGTCCTCAAATTCCTTATCAGAAGCCATGGGTCTGCAGCAGATGCTATAAAATAGAAACTATCCACACCCTTTGCATCGGGATTATAAAAGGGTCTGAACCACAGTAAGAGCCTCTGGAATGAAGATGCAATGGTAAGGAGGTATTTGTCTTCAGGATACCGTTTACCGTCAATCGTAATATCCGCGGATATTTTGCTGTATCTCTTTTTTATGCTCTGGCTGCCTATTGTGTAACCGCCGATTGTCGTTGTGATAAGATTTACCACGGTACTGAAGGTGGGGTTTTCCTGCTTGTTGAATAATTGCTGAACCTTGTATATCAGTCCGTTGGTAAAGGAAAAGCCATACTTTACTCCGTGTTCCTTATCAGTTATCTTCAATGGTTTAACGGGGAGGGTGGACAGGCTTTCCAGTCCGCGCTCATAAGATTCCAGATGATCCATGAGTATTCTTACCGTATCCATTGGATTTTTTCGTACGCCAAGGTTGCCTGAAATCATATTCGATGTGCCACCGCGAAGCGGCAGTATGATAGGTAATGTATCTTCAGGCATACTGTTGATCATTGCCGATACAAGCCGTTGCAATGTTCCATCCCCTCCGTTGACCATGAGAAGGTTTATCCCTTGTTCTTTGATTATGTGGACAGCGGCAGGTAGGTCGGAGAGTGCGTAGGCATCGATGACTGTATAATTGCCCGGGACAAAGGCCTGGAACTTGTCTTTATTGTACCGGTACCGTTTATTCTTGCCAGAGTTCATATTATTGAATATGCAGCATCTCAATTCCATAATAGCCTCCTTTTTATTAAGGTCATTACAATACTATCGGACGAAAATCAATAAAAGGGAGGGGGTGCCTTCCATGACACAGCGTATGCTTGATATAACCGTGGAAAATGTGTAATGATAAAACACCATGGAAAGATTCAGGGACTATATAAAAAACGATATATTGATAATGGACGGGGCAATGGGTACCATGCTCCAGAAATCAGGCAAGTTGAAACCCGGTATGGCACCCGAGATATTGAATATGGAACAACCGGAATTGCTGGTGAACGTCCATAAACAATACATCGAAGCCGGTGCAAACATCGTGGAGACCAACACCTTTGGTGCAAACAGGGTAAAGCTGAAAGAATTCGGGCTCGGTCAAAAAACACGCGAGATCAATCAGGCGGCAGTCAGAAATGCGCGGGCTGCTGCAAAGGGCAATGCCTTTGTATCGGGTGACATAGGCCCGACCGGAAAATTCCTTAAGCCCATCGGGGATCTGGATTTCGATGAATCGGTAGACATCTATAAAGAACAGGCAGGAGCACTGCTTGAAGCGGGGGTAGATCTGTTCTCTATAGAAACGATGATGGATATAAAAGAGATCAAAGCTGTCATGATAGCGATACGGGAGCTTTGTGACCTGCCCATTATGGCGATGATGACGTTCAACGAAGACTACAGGACGACCCTCGGCACGCCCCCTGAAGTTGCGGCTATCGTGCTGGAGGCGCTCGGTGCGGACGTTATCGGCGCCAACTGCAGCCTCGGCCCCGAAGGCATCTACAATGTGATCAAAAGAATGTCCAGAGTAACGGGACTGCCTCTTATCTCGGAGGCAAACGCTGGCATGCCCCTGTTAAAACACGGGGTAACGGTGTTTCCTGCGTCCCCGGAACAGATGACCGAACATATGGAGCAGTCCCTTGCCCTCGGAGTACGGGTGTACGGCGGTTGCTGCGGTACGACGCCGGACCACATAAAGCACATAGCTGAAACAGGCTTCAAGCTGCATCACAGCATAGCCTATGAGACAAAACAGGACACCGCCCTGAAACTTGCGAGCAGAACGGAGTTCCGGGAACTCCTGCTGTCGAAAGATACCCTGCTCATAGGCGAGCGGATAAATCCTACCGGGAAGAAAATATACTCCGAAGAGCTGAGATCCGGGAAAACAAAATATATACGCGAACAGGCAGCGCTCCAGCAGAAAGCGGGTGCTCATGTACTCGATGTCAATGTCGGCACGCCGGGTATAGACGAGCCCTCCATGATGAGCAAGGCGATCTTTGCCGTCAATGGCGCTTCGACACTGCCGGTATCCATCGATTCATCGAACCTGCAGGCCATGGAATCCGGGCTGAAGGCCATCGACGGCAAACCCCTGGTCAACTCCGTGACCGGGGAAGAAAAGCGGCTTATCCCTACCTTAAAGCTCATAAAAAAATACGGGGCATCCGCCATAATCCTGCCTGTGGATGAAAAGGGCCTGCCGAAAACATCCGCAGAAAGGGTTGCCATAGCAAAGAAAGTGATCGGGGCCGCTGAGCGCATGGGCATGAAGAAGAATAATTTCGTCGTTGATGCGCTGACGCTTACCATAAGTGCCGAACCGCACGGCGGGGAGGAGACCCTCAAAACCATACGCGCGGTATCCGATCAGCTCGGCCTGCCCTGTGTGATGGGATTGAGCAATATTTCTTTCGGTTTGCCGGCTCGCAGTGTTTTAAACAGCCACTTCCTGTCCATGGCAATGTCGCAGGGGGCGGGCCTTGCAATCGTCAACGTCCTTGATGAAGACATGAAAAAGGCGTTTGTGTCGGCGTCCCTGTTGCTCGGGAGGGACGAGAATGCAAAGCAATTCCTTACCGTATTTTCAGGACAGGATCGTACGCCTGCACCGGTAAAAGCGGATGATGGCGACATATTCGCGAAGCTCCAGAATGCCGTTATCAAGGGAGACGAAGAGGGCATTACCGGTATGGTCGAAGAGGCGCTTTCCCATGGGTATGAACCGCTTGTAATCAGCAATAAGGGGCTGGTTCCGGGCATGGATGTCGTAGGGCAGCTTTTCAAAACAGGTAAATTCTTTCTGCCGCAGGTTATGCTGTCCGCGGAGACAATGAAAAAGGCCTTTACCAGGATAAAAAAAGAAATAAAAAAGCAACAGAAAGGGACAAAAAAGATACTCATGGCAACCGTTGAAGGGGATATACATGACATCGGCAAGAATATCGTAATAACGTTGCTTGAAAATAACGGGTTTGAAGTTATCGATCTCGGCAAGAACGTTTCTACAGAAGAGATTGTTCAGCAGGCAAAGGAAAAACGTGTCGACCTTATAGGCTTGAGTGCGCTGATGACGACCACAATGACCGAAATGAATTCGGTTGTTAAAGCAGTTAAACAGAACGGCCTGGGCATTCCGATCGCTATCGGCGGCGCCGTAGTGACACCGGAGTATGCCAAAGAAATAGGCGCCGAGCTTTATGCGAAAGACGCAATGGCGGCGGTCGAGCGGATTAAAAACTTTTTTGGAGTACAGTGATGCCATCGAAAAAAATATTATTGATAGATAACGATATCGAGTATCAGGCGCTCATAACGAATGCACTCGAACCTGCAAATTACAGGATCAATACCGCTCTGGACGGTGAAAGCGGTTTTCAGCTTGCCCAAAAAGACAGGCCGGATCTCGTCATCATTGCAATCGAATTGCAGGATGCAAACGGTTATTTGATTTCAAAACGGTTCAGGGAAGACGAAGGCCTGAAAAACATTCCCGTCATCCTCATTTCGAGGGACGCAAAGCCCAAAGACTTCGAGCAGCACAGAAAGTTAAAAATAAGGGCCGACGAATATTTACTGAAGCCGTTCAGCGAAGAGGTGATACTGTCCAAGGTCCAGAACCTCATCGGCTTCCATATTACGGAGAAAGAGTTTGAGCTTATGCAGGAACATCTCAACTCGATGATTCAGGAGAAAATCCTGCTGGACGATAGAATAAACACCCTGGAGAAAGAAAACGACGAATTAAAGGCGGCTGCGGGCAGCATGAAAGATATGCAGCGGGCCCTCAAGGAAAGTAGAGACAAAGAAACGGAATTATTAAAACAATTAAGCGAGAGTAAAGAGCACACCAAGGTTATAGACAAATGGCTGACCGAGGCAAACGAGTCGAAAGAAAGACTGCAAAAGGATAACGATAAATTGACGAAGGAAAACACCGCGGCAAAGACAGAAATTGAAAATGCGCGAAAAAAGGTCAATGAACTCAACACGGCTTTGAATGCACTGCAAAGCAGAATAAAGAAAAACAGTTCTTCGCTGGAAAAGGTCGAGGGCCTGCTCAACCAGGCTCTTGTACAGCTTCCCAAGGAATAGGCTGAGCGTGTATGAAGAAATTGAAGATTAAAGACTCAAGATTAAAGATTCGGGATCCGAAAGCAGAGATTCAGGATTCAGGATTCAAGACCGGGGATTCGAAATTGAAGATTAAAGACTCAAGATTAAAGATTCGGGATCCGAAAGCAGAGAGTCAGGAGTCAGGATTCAAGACCGGGGATTCGAAATTGAAGATTAAAGACTCAAGATTAAAGATTCGGGATCCAAACACAGGGATTCAGGACCCAGGA
>JAJYUJ010000022.1 GCA_021792615.1 bacterium | reverse complement strand
CAGCGCATATTCGTCATAAAGGGGGGCGTCATGAAAAAGACGGGCAGAATTATGCGTAAGAAAATCAGTGGAAGCAATGTGAAAAAGCATGCTGCAAGGAAAACGCGTTCCGGGTTCAGTCAGGTAGAAAAAGCGCTGGACCAGAGTGAAAAAAAATTCAGGCCGATCTTCGAATACGCACCGCTCGGAATATTGCACTTCGACCGCAACGGAACGATAACGGCATGTAACGACAACTTTGTAAAGATCATCGGCTCTTCCCGGAAAGAGTTGATCGGATTGAATATGCCCGGACTGCCGGACCGGAAGGTTGTTACTGCCTTACGGGAGGCGCTTGAGGGGAGGGTTTCATCGTTTGAGGGAGATTACAAGTCTACGACCGCACAAAAGGTTACGCCGGTCAGGGTCGTTTTTGGTCCCGTGTTTTCCAGAGAGGGGGCCGTTGAGGGCGGCATTGGCATTATTGAAGACATTACGCTGCGTAAGCTCACCGAAGAGACCCTGCGTGAGAACGTGGAACGATTTCGGACACTCACCGAAACGACCGCCACGGCCATTTTCGTTTACGCAAACGACCGGTTTGTTTATGTGAACAATGCCTGCCAGCAGCTCACCGGTTATTCTGCCGATGAATTACTCTCACGGCGGTTTTGGGACGTGGTTCATCCCGAGTATCAAGAATTAATCAAGGAAAGGGGGTTTGCCCGCCAGCGCGGTGAGAACATACCGTCCCGATACGAATTTAAGATCGTCCGCAAGGATGGTACGGAGCGGTGGATTGATTTCACCTCCGGAAAGATCCAATGGCAGGGAAAGACTGCAGCGATAGCCTCTGCATTTGACATTACCGAGCGTAAGCATGCAGAGGAAGAAAAGCAGAGACTCGAGAGCCAGCTTCTCCATGCGCAAAAAATGGAAGCAGTGGGCAGGCTTGCCGGAGGGGTTGCACACGATTTCAACAACATGCTCAATGTCATCATCGGTTATGCGGAAATTGTTCTCGGCAAAATCGGTCAGGACGCATTTCCGAGAAATGAGGTGGAAGAAATAATTAAGGCAGCTACCCGCTCCGCGTCGCTTACCCAGCAGCTTTTGGCCTTCAGCAGAAAGCAGATCATTCAACCAAGGGTGCTGGATATTAATGCCCTGTTAAAGAATCTCGACAAAATGCTTCGGCGGTTGATTGGCGAGCATATCGACGTGGTATTTGCATTGGAACAGAATGTCGGGCGCGTAAAAGCGGATCCCGTGCAGATTGAGCAGGTCATCATGAACCTTGCCATCAATGCACGTGATGCCATGATCAAGGGCGGCAAAATGACCATCGAAACCGCAATGGCGGATCTCAATGATCTGTATTCTAAAGACCATGCCGAAGTTGCTCCCGGAAGGTATAGCATGATCGCAATAACAGATACAGGCCAGGGCATGGACGATGAAACGAAATCAAAAATATTCGAGCCGTTTTTTACGACGAAGGACAAGGGAAAAGGCACGGGTCTTGGTCTTGCAATGGTATATGGTATCATAAAACAATCCGGTGGACATATTTTTGTCTACTCGGAACCCGGACACGGTACAACCTTCAAGATATACCTTCCCTGTACCGATGCTGCCCCGGACGTAACTGCGGATTTACAGAGAGTCAAAGAGCACCGGGGAGGCAACGAGCACATTCTCGTCGTCGAAGATGAAGCAAAACTGCGGCGCCTTTTTGAGGCAACTATCCCTTCCATGGGGTATCGCGTTACAACCGCTGCCAACGGGAGTGAGGCGTTGGTCCTGGTAGAGGAACGGGGGTTGAAACCCGACCTGGTCGTCACGGATGTGGTTATGCCCGGCATGGGAGGCGTGGAGCTGGTCGAACGCCTTCGGAAGAATCAACCGGCTCTCAGGGTTTTGTTTATGTCAGGGTATACCGACAATGCTATCGTGCACCAGGGGATACTCGATCCCGGTACGCCTTTCATTCAGAAGCCGTTTCACATCAAGGACCTTGCGGTGAAAATAAAAGAGGTGATGCAGGGGACGGATTAACCCCCGGCGTACAGCAGGAAAGTTTATTCATTCTCTCACTTGCGAAATCCACTCCTGCAACCGATCCTGCCGAATAACACGTTTATCGAAGAGCCCGTACGATTAGGCAAGAAATAAACAGGATCGGTCTACCGGTTTTTGATCTTTCATGAGTATATTATAATAACGGAGAGATAAAGAAAGGAGACAAGCAATGCAAAAACGTAGATTGGGAAAAAGCGGTCTTGAGGTTTCGGCACTGGGCCTCGGGTGCATGGGCATGAGCTTTGCCTACGGTCCTGCAGGAGACAAAAAGGAGATGATCTCGGTCATCCGTTCAGCTGTCGAACGTGGTGTGACTTTTTTCGATACGGCAGAGGCGTACGGCCCGTTCATAAACGAAGAGCTCGTGGGAGAAGCACTTGCTCCCTTCCGCGGTCAGGTCGTGATAGCCACCAAATTCGGTTTCAAATTCGGTCCCGACGGAAAGCAGACGGGCCAGGACAGCCGGCCTGAACACATCAGGCAGGTTGCCGAAGCATCGCTCAAACGGCTCAAAGTCGATGCCATCGACCTGTTCTATCAGCACCGCGTTGATACGAGCGTGCCGATAGAAGATGTGGCAGGAACCGTACAAGAGTTGATCAAGGCAGGCAAAGTGAAACATTTCGGCCTTTCCGAAGCAGGGGTTCAGACTATCCGCCGCGCACACGCGGTCCAGCCGGTCACTGCGCTCCAGAGCGAATATTCGCTATGGTGGAGACGTCCGGAAGAGGAGGTGCTGCCGGCACTGGAGGAGCTCGGAATAGGGCTTGTTCCGTTCAGCCCTCTCGGCAGGGGTTTCCTCACGGGAGCAATCAATGAATACACCCAATTCGACAAGTCGGATTTTCGCAGCAGCGTTCCCCGCTTTACACCGGAGAACCGGAAGGCGAACCAGACCTTCGTTGACTTGCTTGCCGGGATGGCAAGCGAGAAGAAGGCGACACCTGCTCAGATTGCGCTCGCCTGGCTGCTGGCGCAGAAACCGTGGATCGTGCCGATTCCGGGTACGACAAAGCTCTCCCGTCTGGAAGAAAACGTACGGGCAGCCGAGGTGGAACTTACTCCCAGTGAGCTGCTCAAGATTGAGGATGCTCTATCAAAAATCAGCGTGCGGGGCGCGCGGTATACGGAAGAGCTGGAACGAAGGACCGGTCTGTGAGTGACACGCTGCTGCGACCATAAATGCAGGAGGAGAACTATGCAAAAGATTGTATTAAATAATGGTGTGGAAATGCCCGTTTTGGGGTTTGGTGTCTTTCAGGTAACCGATGCCGGAGAATGCGAAAGAAGCGTCTATGAAGCCATAAAGGCCGGTTATCGCCTTATCGATACGGCGGCTTCGTATGGAAATGAAGAGGCTGTCGGCAAAGCAATCAAAAGAAGCGGTGTGCCAAGGGAAGAATTGTTTGTGACCACGAAGCTTTGGATTCAGGATGCTGGGTACGAAAGCGCAAAGAGGGCTTTTGAAAAATCTTTAAGGAGATTACAGCTGGCTTATCTGGACTTGTATCTGATCCATCAACCGTTTGGCGATATCTTCGGGGCATGGCGCGCCATGGAAGAGTTGTACCAGCAAGGCAGGGTCAAGGCGATAGGCGTGAGCAACTTTCATCCGGACCGGGTAATGGACATGATGATGAACAACAAAGTAGTTCCCGCGGTGAACCAGGTTGAAACGAATCCTTTCTGCCAGCAAATCGAAGCTCAGAAATTCTTAAGGGCAAACAATGTTCAGATTGAGGCATGGGCACCGTTTGCAGAAGGGAAAAACAACATTTTCAAAAACGAATTATTGCTTTCTCTTGCCGGCAAACATAAGAAAACCGTTGCTCAGGTAATTCTGCACTGGCTGGTACAAAGAGGAGTAGTCGTCATCCCAAAATCGGTTCGCAAGGAAAGGATCGTTGAAAACTTCGACATTTTCGATTTTGAACTCAGCCCCGGAGACATGGATGCCATTGCGGGACTGGACAAGAAGACGAGCAGCTTCTTTGACCATCGTGACCCGGAAATGGTGAAATGGTTATGCAGCAGAAAACTGGATATTTAATATCGCTGATATTTTGAAGAACCCCGCTGTAAATTACGTGGATTCTACGCCGGTAAGGAATTTGTTCATTCTATAGCTTGCCTTGCCCCTGCTATAAATAGCGGGCGGGCAGTCGGCGAAGCTGGTTCAGGCGAGTACCCGTTCAAACCGTCCAGTCTGATACTTTGAGTTGCTTAATGCGTTTGAATTCTCTCGTATTGTTCGTTATCAGGGTTACATCAAGACTCAGGGCATGAGAAGCTATGAGCATATCCATAGATCCAATAAGATTCCCGTCTTTTTCGAGATTTGCTCTGACAACTCCATAGATCTGTGAAGCTTTTTCGTCAAAGTCTGTGATCTCAAGAGGGAGCAGAAATTCGCCGAGTGCCTCGCGGTTATTTTGAATATACCGGCTTTTCTCCACACCATAATAAAGTTCTGCAAGCGTGATTGAGGAAATGCCGATGTCTCCTACGGAATACCTTTTCAGATGTTTCAATATTGATGGAGATTTCTGCTTGATGAGGTAAATGCAGATGTTGGTATCCAGCATGAACTTCATCAGAGAGCCTCGCGGGTTTGTACCTTTGCTTGCTTTCTTTTCGACATAAAATCATCGGTAAATTTATCAAGACTTTCGATAAGAGAATTCCACGAATTTGTGGCAGGAATCAATACCACTACATTCCCTGACTTTTTTGCGAACACATAGCTATCCTGGAATTTAAATTCTTTCGGCAGACGCACAGCCTGGCTTTGACCATTTTTGAATAGTTTTGCAATTTTCATAATCACCTCCTGATAATATATACTTAAAGTATATATCTTTTATTGCTTTTAGCAAGTCAAAATTGACATCTGCCGCAAATACCATCCTATGGCGGGAGGGGGATTGTGAGCTGAGCGAGCTACTTGCAATGAAAATATGGGGTTGTCCATCAGTTTTATTTTCATAGTAATCCACAGCATAATATGGTATATTGCCGGCATGGACGATCAACTTCCTGCAGAGGTGTCAGAACTTATCGGACGGTTTGAATAGAACGGACGGTCTTTTGTCCAATAGAGGTATTGACAAGTAAGAGAAAGGATCGCAGTTATAAAAAAACTTATCACGTTACTTAAGATCCAAAGGGTGTGAAAAAATAAAAAAGGAGAAATACCAATGACACCAGTAACGATAGAAATTATTGCGGCAGGTTTAGTTGTTGTTATTGTTTTGATGGTTATTCTTAAAGGTTTCTATTTAATCGGGCCCAACGAAGTCGGCATCCTTACCAAAAACATGTTCGGCAATAAAATGCCGGCAGGACAAGTAATCGCACGAAGCGGAGAAATAGGGGTTCAGGCGAAGACCTTAATGCCGGGACTGTACTGGAAGTTACCGGTAATCTGGTCAATCACCAAGGTCCCGGTCGTGACGGTAGATATTGACAGTGTCGGTATCGTCGAATCCATCGACGGTGATCCACTTCCCAAAGGCAGAGTGTTGGCCGATGAAGTCGAGAGCAATCAATTCCAGGATGCAGAGATGTTTTTGGCCAACCATGGAAAGAAGGGACCTCAGGTTGGAATCCTACGTCCAGGCACTTACCGGATCAATACCAGATTGTTCAATATTACCAAGGCTTCCGCGCTAACAATAGCTGAGAATACCCTTGGTATCGCTGTTGCCAAAGACGGTATTCCTTTACCGAATGGCTATGTCATCGCTCCGAAGGCACGCAATGATAACGGTACTGAAGCAGACCATAAATCCTATCAAAATGGCCAGCTCTTTATTGACAGCAAAGGATACCGCGGGCCGCAGTTGGATACCCTGCAGCCAGGCATATATTACATCAATCCGAACTTATTTGATATTAAGATCGAAGACGTAGCCGAAGTCCTTCCGGGATATGTGGCAGTAATCAGGTCTAATGTGGGTATAGAACTGGAACGGTCAGTGTTAGGGCCCGATTTAGCCGTCAAAGAAGGAGGACTCGGCGGTCCGATCCATGAAGATGTTGAGAAAATCTTGATAACCGATAAATATACACGCGGCATCTGGAGAGAGCCGGTAGCACCCGGAAAATACAATCTCAATGCAATTGCTTTTACAGCCTATCAAGTGCCGACTTCAGCCGTCACCATCGATTGGGCGAGTGAGGGAAAAATCGGGACGGATGTAAAAGGAGTTAAACCTATAGACGCCAAGGCTGCGGGGGTACTGTATAGCTTTGATCCCCTGAAGGTGACTTCTAAAGATGGTTTTCAGCTGGAAGTCAATGTCCGGATGGTGATTCGGATTCAACCTGGGAACGCGGCATATGTCATAGCGCGGTTCGGGTCGGTGGCGAATCTGATCGATCAAATCGTGCATCCACTGATCGATTCGTCTTTCAGGAACAAAGCTGGAGAGAAGAAAGCGATTGACTTTTTCCAAAGCCGGACGGACTTGCAGACCGAAGCATTGGCACACGCCAAAGAAAGATTTTCCGAGTACAACGTAGAGGCACAAAACTTACTCATTGCTTATATCGATATACCGAAAGATTTGTTGGACACTCAAACCAAAAAAGAGATTGCCAATCAGCAGCAGGCCCAGTACGACCAGGAGGCAATGGCCCAGGAAAAACGTATTGCAGTCATGGAAAAAGCGGCCCGGGCGGATAAACAAAAAGATGTCATTGATGCCAAATTATCTATAGACATCAATAATGACAGGGCCGAAGCCATGGTGAAAGAAGCCGACGGGAAAAGGCGCTCTGTGATTCTCGAAGCGCAAGGGACCAAAGAAGCTATAATATTAGTGGCTGATGCCAATTCTCACAAAAGCAAGATCGAGGGCGACGGTGTTGCCGCCGCTTACAACGCTCAAAAAGCGGCCATAGGTCAGCAGAACGTGGCGATAATCAAACTCATTCAGGAGATAGCGGCCGGTAAGATTCAGATTGTGCCCCAGGTCCTGGTCGGGGGCGGCGAGGGCTCAACTAGCGGCAATCTATTTAATGCATGGTTATCTCAAATGATGGTTCAAAACGCACCGAAAAAAGAAGGGTAATAGATAACTGGAAAACTGCTATATTCTTGACTGGAATTATGCAATGCCGTACATTTGATTTAATCATCAATCCTCCTCCTTTGGCAGGAGAGACTGAAGCGAGGGGATAATGAACAAGGAGGCAGGTATGGCACATTGGGAAAATCGCCCGGAAGCGTCCTGGAAAAAGTTCAGATTCAATCAGCCTTACAACGAAGGACTGAAACGGCTCAAAGAAAAGGTGTTGACCGAAACTGATTTTGATACCGCCACACTGTGGCAGTGGGGAACCATGCAAGCTATGGCGGTCATCGGGGTCCTTAAGGCTTGCGAAAAGGCCTTTGGACGGGAAGGGCAGCAGGTGGTTGCCCAAACCCTGCACGATGTAGGTCTGGACATCGGAAGACAGATCCTCAAAGGGACAAAAAAGCCGGAAGATATGTCTGATATGGAGTTCATGAGCTTTTATGCCACCGTGATAAACCGTATAGTATACGCATCCCTTGAGAAACCGAACATTGACGGCACAGACAAGGTGAGCTTCGATATCCTCTGGTGTCCTCATCAGGATCATTACCGGGCATTCGACTGCCGTGTACAGCGTTATTTTGTCCAGGGTATGATCGATGCCGTCAAGGAGTACTTCGGGCAAGACAAGGGGTTCCAGGTTCGCTTCGATACCACCATTCCATCCGGCGCGGAGACCTGTCATTTCACGATCTGGCGAGCCGGAGACTCAGAAAAGGAAGAGTGGGCGCACTTTACCGGGATGCTGGATGAAAAGGCCCTGGAGATTGCCCGGCACTCGAAGAAAGACAAAGGATGAGTGCCTGATATAACAGATCTTAGCTGACTTATCCTGCCGAAAAAAAGAAGGCGTTCTGCCCTGCACTATTATCTCAAATCTCAATAGTTAAGCCGGACGCCATTACACATTTTGTCCGTAAAATAACGTTTTTTGTGCTCTACAGGTATAATGTAGAATCATGCGGTTATATTCATCTGATACATTTTACTTGAAAATAACAAGAATATGCTTTAGAAATACGCTGATACCACGCCGGGGTGGCGGAACTGGTAGACGCAGGGGACTCAAAATCCCCCGTCCTCCGGGACATAAGGGTTCAATTCCCTTCCCCGGCAATCTTCATTAATCACGCTGAAAAATGGTTTACAGATGATTGTATACTATTTAAAAAGATTGACTCTTAGCAAAGGAATGGTATTAAATAATACAGGATCATACAATGTTTATTAAAAAAATAAATATGGGATATGAAGACAAAGCAAAAGAGCAAAAGAGCAAAAGAGCAATATACAACCATAAATGAATCAGCCACGCTGCATCATCGCATTGAGGAGCTGGTAGCAGAATCAACAAAACGCAAAAAGGCAGAGGAGGCATTGCAGGTATCGGAAACCCGTTACCGCAGGCTCTTCGAAACCGCCCAAGACGGGATATTACTTCTCGATGCAGATACAGGGCAAATCCTCGATGTTAACCCATTCCTGATAAAGATGCTGGGATATTCACATCAGTATTTTCTGAAAAAGAAACTCTGGGAAATCGGTCCTTTCAAAGACATTGCAGCATCGAAGCTCCGGTTTTCAGAATTGCAAACCAAAGGGTATGTGCGGTACGAACATTTACCGATTGAGACAAAAGACGGCCGTCCCATTGATGTCGAATTTGTCAGTAATGTCTACCTTGTCGATCATGAGAAGATTATCCAGTGCAACGTCCGCAACATCACACTGCGCAAACGTGTAGAAAAGGAGCTCGAAAAAGCACGCAATGAATTGGAGCTTCGCGTGAAACAACGGACCGCTGAATTGCAAGGAACAACCGAACATCTGAAGCGGGAAATACAGGAACGAACGAAAGCAGAGAAAGAATTAATTAGAGCCAATAAACAGTTGCGTGACCTTTTCTGGCACCTGCGATCGGTAAGGGAAGAGGAGAGGGCGAGATTAGCACGCGAGCTGCATGATGGAATGGGGCAGGAACTGACAGCTTTGAAAATCGATTTGTCATTGATCGGCAGACTGAACAAAGCCCACAAACCGATCATGGAAAAAATAGAAAGCATGATGAAACAGATCGACGGGAGTATCGAAACAATAAAAAGAATTTGCACGGACTTGAGACCCTCATTACTTGATCACCTTGGCATAGGAGCGGCAATTGAATGGCAAATGACCGAATTTGAGAAACGGACAGGAATTCAATGCTCTGTTTTCATAAAACCGAAAGGGATAATTCTTGATCAGGAGGTCACCATAGCGATTTTCCGAATCCTCCAGGAGCTGCTTACCAATGTTGCCCGTCATGCACAAGCAACAAAAGTCCGATGCGCCTTAGAAAAAAAGAAAAAGGAAATTGCTTTATATTTCAGAGATAACGGCAAAGGGATAACACAAAAGCAGCTTACCAGGCACAGAAGCTTTGGCCTGATGGGCATAAGAGAACGGGTGAATTATTTGGACGGTCAATTCGAGATCAAAGGGATTCATGGTAAAGGGACCTCGATTGTTGTAAGCATTCCACTTCAGAAACGCCATACGCCCAACGATAAGAAATTTACCGCTGATGCTCCTTCAAAGGTTTTCTTGTAAGACAAAAACCGATAGAAGAATCATTGTTATGCTGATAGACTTATCCACGTATTGTCTGTTATGATAGAATTATGATTAATGTGCTCATAGGTGATGATCATTCTGTGGTTCGCATAGGGCTGAAGAAGATTCTTTCGGGAGTCTCCGACATTGCGGTAGTCGATGAAGCCGCCAGCGCCATAGAAGTGCTCGATAAGGTCAGAAAAAACGATTATTCCGTGGTTGTCCTGGACATAGCCATGCCCGGCAAGAGCGGTCTCGATGCTTTAAAGGAAATAAAGACCGAACGCCCCAAACTCCCCGTTCTCATACTGAGCATGTATCCTGAAGATCAATACGCGATACGGGTCTTGCGGGCAGGAGCAGCGGGGTATATGACAAAGGACAGCGCACCTGAGGAACTGGTATCAGCAATACGGATTGTGGCAGAGGGCAGAAAATATGTCAGCCCTACATTTGCTGAAATATTGGCCCTCAATCTTGATGTCGATAAGGAAAAGGAGCTTCATGAACAGCTCTCCGACAGGGAGTATGAGGTTTTATGTATGATTGCCTCGGGTAAGACAATAGGCGAAGTTGCCGGGATACTGTTTTTGAGTGTCAAGACCATCAGCACATACAGAAGCCGTATATTGGAAAAAATGCACCTGAAAAACAATGCTGAATTGACCAGCTATGCCATACAGAACCACCTTGTAGATTGAATCAATCTTCTGCTGACCTGTAGGACAACTGCTTACAAAAACATGAGTATGTTCCTACAATATATTTGGAAACCTTCCGATGTTCTTCTTGATCTCCCTGCGATAAAATTAAACAGTGTAAAAATGGAAAGAAGGAGATGACTATGCAAACGGTAGTGGATGATAGCATTACAAAATACCTGGCCCAGATAGATAAATACCCTCTTTTAACTCCTCAGGAGGAAAAGAAACTGGCAATAATATACTATCAGAAAAAAGATGTCCACGCAGCCCACACGCTGGTGACATCCAATTTGAGGTTTGTCGTAAAGATAGCTCTGGAGTACAGGCATTACAATGTGAAACTGATGGACTTGATTCAGGAAGGCAACGTGGGGATCATGATGGCTGTAAAGAAATTCGATCCATATAAGGGGTTCCGGTTAATCTCTTATGCGGTGTGGTGGATAAGGGCTTACATACAGAACTTCATCATGAAAACATGGAGTCTCGTAAAGATAGGTACCACGCAACTGCAAAGGAAGCTGTTCTATTCTCTGAACAAAGTTCAGCCGGAACCCAACCCGGACATGCTGGATGATGAAAGAAATACAGAGAAAAAGGCAAAAGACTTTGAAAACAGGCTCAGATTACGAGATGTTTCCCTGGATATTCCCCTGGACGAAGAGAGCAGGGAGTCGCACCTTGACCAGCTTGTTGATGATCGCGAGAACACCGAAGAAAGTATTAGCAGGTTGGAAGAGGCATCGGTTTTAAAACAAACAGTGAACAGCATGGTAAAAACCCTTCCGGAAAGGGAACAGTACATTATAAAGCACAGGGTCATGTCGGATACCCCGTTTTCTCTGCAGGCGATCGGCGAGAAATACAGTATATCCAAAGAACGTGTGCGACAGCTTGAGCAAAAGGCCCTGTCTAAACTCAAATATTCTATTACCCCTCTGGTAGATTAAAGTAATCCGGTACTTACCTGTAAGACAACTGCTTACAAAAACATGGGTATATTCCTACAATATATTTGGAAACCTTCCGATGTTCTTCTTGATCTCCCTGTAATAAAATAACAACAAAAAGAGTTGCAGTCTATTCAGGTTTGCAACGAAGAGCTAACTGTTTTCAAGGAGGAAACATATATGAACAAATCAAAAAACAAATGCAAAGGGTATGCTAATCTGTGGCTTATCGCATCATTGCTGGCTGTGTTTTTAATTACGGGATGCGGGAGTTCAAGCAGTTCATCCTCTGTTGCTTCACCAACCGTCCCAGGCTCCGGCACAGGAGTAGGCGGCATAGGGAAAGGCCCTGCACCGGTGGTTCTTGGTACCGCCGGCAATTATGTGATTCTGGCTAAAACAGGGATCTCAACCGTTCCAACCTCTGCTATAACCGGAGATATCGGAGTGAGTCCGGCGGCCGCGAGTTTCTTAACCGGATGGGCATTGGTATTGGACAGTACCGGTGTATTTGCGACATCGTCTCAGGTGACCGGAAAAGTATACGCAGCTAACTATGCGCCTCCGACCCCTTCCAACCTGACCACGGCTGTAAGCGATATGCTGACTGCGTACACCGATGCCGCAGGACGAACTCCTGATTATACCGAACTTGGTGCCGGAAATATCGGCGGGATGACCCTTTCCCCTGCAACCTACAAATGGAGTACAGGAGTTTCAATCCCAACGAATGTCACACTCAACGGCGGACCGAATGATGTTTGGATCTTCCAGATTGCAAAAGGTATTACCGTGGCTTCCGGAGCGAAGGTGATCTTGGCCGGTGGTGCATTGCCCCAGAACATTTTCTGGCAGTCCGCAGGTGTCGTAGCCATCGGAACGACCGCACACATGGAGGGTGTGATACTGTCGCAGACCGGGATCACGCTCAATAAGGGCGCATCAGTAAACGGCAGACTGTTGGCACAGACCGCGGTCACTTTGAACAATAATGCGGTTACCGCCCCGTAGGGCAAAAATAAAGACAATCATTTGATGTAAGTCCATGAGGCAATACCTCGTGGAACAAATAAAGGAAGATATGTTGTGGACGATCGCTGTAATACTGATAGTTCTGTGGTTGCTGGGGTTCTTGACTGGTTACACCATGGGTGGGTTGATTCACATCCTTCTGGTAATTGCTATTATCGTGGTTCTGGTCAGGGTCATTCAGGGACGAAAAGTTTTGTAATCTGCGTGAAGATATCAATTCATACAGGGTAATGAAAGAAGGAGAAAAATGAAGACATACACGTGGACAGGAATCATCCTTGTCGTGATCGGGATCGTCATACTCACGTATCAGGGTATCACGTACACGACCAGAGAGAAGGTCGTGAATATCGGTCCTATCCAGATGACTGCGGAGAAGACGAAAACGCTTCCTCTGCCGCCGATCGTGGGCGGTATTGCGCTCGTGGGCGGTATTGTATTGCTGGTCGTGGGAAAGAAAAAAGGCTGACAGAAATAAAATCGTTTTGGCTGCAGGGAGTTTGCGATGAAGGGCAAAAAAGTGTATCTGCATGTCCATGGCGAGGAGGCAATTTGTCTATGAAGGATCAGAGTAAATCTGACCGGGTAATGCGTTTCCTCATCATAGTGGCAGCGCTCGCGATCATCATCTGGGGTATCAATCAGGCACAAACAGTTCTGGTGTCTTTTTTTATAGCGGTTTTTTTTGCTATCATCGGGACGCCACCTGTACTATGGCTTGAGCGCAAACGCATCCCTTCCATTGTTTCGGTGCTCATCGTGCTGACGGGTATGATCATCGTCCTGTTGATTGTCGGTGCAAGCGTAGGTGTGTCCATCAACAGGTTTTACACGGAATTGCCTGCTTATCAGGCACGTTTACAGGAACAAGTGCCAGAATTCCAGTCTTTTTTGGCAACCAAGGGTATCAGGATCCAGGGTATGAGCAAGGTTCTGCTCGGATTTATCAATCCGGGTGCTGTGATGAGCCTGACCACCCGCTTGCTTTCCGGGTTGGGTGCTGCGCTTTCGAACATTATTCTTATTTTGCTCACCGTAGCCTTCATCCTGTTTGAGGCCCCAAGCTTTCCTGTCAAACTCCGCGCTGTTCTTGGCGACCCGCAGCAGACATTTCCCGAGTTCACGGGGTTTGTCGGGAATATCGAGCGCTATATGGTAATCAAGACGATTATAAGCCTGGCTACGGGGATTCTGATATGGCTGCTGCTGTCCATCCTTGGTGTGAAATTTCCCGTCCTTTGGGGCTTCATCGCCTTTTTGCTGCACTACGTACCCAATATCGGCGGTATTATCGCCGCCGTCCCAGCTATCCTTCTCACCCTTATCCAACTCGGAGCAGGCACTGCAGCGCTCGCGGCTGCAGGATATCTGGCTGTTGATCTCGTACTTGGCAATGTGATTGAAACGAGGCTTATGGGGTGGAGGCTCGGACTGTCCACGCTGGTTGTCTTTCTCTCATTGGTCTTTTGGGGAAGCATGCTTGGTTCGATCGGGATGATTCTGTGCGTACCGTTAACCATGACCCTGAAGTTTGCATGCGAGAACAATAAAAGCACGCAATGGATCGCTGTATTACTCGGACGAGAATCGGCCGCTGAAAGTATTCCACAAATATCGAAAAAAGATAACGATCCCGATACCAAAACACAGAGGGAAAATACACATAAGGAGAAACGAATATGACGAACAAAACACATGAAAACGAACTGGATGCACTGAAGGCCCAGATTGCCAATCTACGTCAGGAGATTGCCGGTCTCTCTGCCGGCGCGAAGAAAGCAGCCGGGGTTTCCTATGAACAGCTGCATGCATCGGCCGGGGAGGAAGGTTCAACCCGTGGCGAAGAAGGCCATAGTGTATGGTCTGACCTGTTTCACAAGTTCAACTCATCGAAGATCCAGGGTGAAAAGGTGGTTAGCGACCTTGCAGCTGAAGTCGGGAAGTACCCGCTGGTGAGTATTATGGCCGCATTCGGACTCGGCTATATAATCGCCAAACTGTGGTATCAGGAAAGCAAACATGCAGATACTAACGACGCTCCTTGATATCGTGACAGCCTTTCTGCGTTTGCTGGAAACAGAAGGAAAAATATTGAAAAAAGCCGTAATGAATCTGGGATGGGCGCTTGCATTTGTCGGGGTTGCCTCTGTTCTGGTCCTTGCCGCTGCGGGCTTTTTCCTGACGGGTATATACCAGTACCTTGCCGTACTGATGTCCTCTGCGGCCGCATCGCTCCTCGTGTCACTCCTGGCTTTTGTACTCGCACTGACTTTCGCGGGCATAGCAAAATGGCGGGTAAAATGAAAACAGGGGAAAGTGCGCAGCATTCCTGTTTTGTGGGTATACTCCTCTCCGTTGCATTCCAGTTTACCATATTCAATACGATTATCAAGTAAGGCAGTCCCGTTAAAAAGGTCGTGGTTTTCTACCGGGGTAAATCAATGTACCATGTGATGCCCGCGAATTGTAACACCTTGAGTAGCATCGATGCATCCTGTAATGTCGGAGAAAATCGTCATTTAGTTCACACTATCTCAATAGTTACCATGGATGGCGGCGGTCTGCCTGCCTTGCTTTTTATTTAAAAATGAATTTATATAATTAAAACGAGAAAGGAATTGATACATGAAATATATTATTTTACAGGGCGACGGCATGGCCGATTATCCCCTTGAGCAATTGAAAGGCGGCACGCCGCTCTCGGTTGCACGGAAGAAGAACATAGACATGCTTGCGAAAAAGAGCATTGTCGGGATGGTACGGACGATTCCTGCGGGCATGCATCCCGGCAGCGATGTCGGTAATATGTCCATTTTCGGTTACGACCCGAAGGAATACTATACCGGCAGGGCACCGATAGAGGCGGCAGGGCAGGATATAGCGCTCGACAAAGACGATGTCGCGTGCAGATGCAACCTCGTTACCCTCGATAGACAGGGTAACAGTGCGAGGATGAAAGACTATAGCGCAGGACATATAACCACCGAAGAGGCCGTAGAGCTTATTCATGCGCTCTCCTCCTCGTTAAAACATGACGGTTTTACCTTCTACCCCGGTGTCAGCTACCGCCACCTCATTGTATGGCATCATGGCATGGACAAGATCAATACGTTCCCGCCCCACGACATAACGGATCAGGATATAGCAACACACATGCCCGAGGGCAATGGCGCCGACAAGCTCACATACCTGATGAAATCATCATGGGACATTCTCGAATCCCATCCGGTAAATAGAAAGCGCAGAGCTCAGGGCAAGGACACGGCTAACAGTATATGGATATGGGGACTTGGCAAGGCGATGCACATCCCCCCGTTCAAAAAATTGCACAATCTCTCGGGCGCATGCATATCAGCGGTTGACCTTGTGCGGGGCATTGCCAAGCTCGCGGGCTTTGATATCATTGCTGTCCCGGGTATAACCGGCTGGGTGGACACGAACTACAAAGGCAAGGCAGAGTACGGCGTTCATGCGCTGCAGGACCACGACCTTGTCTATATACACGTGGAAGCACCGGATGAAGCCGGACACAACGGAGACACGGAACTTAAGATAAAGGCGATAGAGGATTTTGATGAGAAGGTCGTGGGCGGTGTGCTCGAAGGACTTAAACGATCCGGTCCTTTCAGAATGCTTATCATGCCGGACCACAGGACACCGATAGCACGGAAAACGCACACAGAAGAACCGGTCCCGTTCCTCTTTTATGATTCAGAGCATGAGGTTAAAAACACCTCTTCATACGACGAGTTCGGTGCGGAGAAGAGCGGAGTGTTTATCGAGAACGGCTTTGAGATGATGCCGAAGCTTTTGAACGGCTGGAAGTGAATTTTTCCCCATCTTATCCCCTGATAAGAGGTATGGAGGGGTAGTTTGAGCCGGTGTTTTCAGGGAATAAATTGCTGTTGCACAGTCAACCCCCTTACTCCCCCTTGTCAGGGGGACACTCGAAAGAAGTTCCTCTTTCTATTGCAGTTTTTGCGTTAGTGCCCCGGTATTCAGGAGCGTTATCCCGCCTCGCTCCGTTGATATCAGACCTTCTTTTTCAAGCTCTCTTGTTATCCGTATGGTCGTTTCAACGGTTGTACCGCACATCTCGGCTATATCCTGTCTTTTTACCTTTAAAACCGGGTTGCCGCTTGATTCATACATCTTCAGGAGGGTGAAAATGATCCGCCTGTCCACGTGCTCGGTTGCGATGTTTTTCACCATGTCCAGCATGTCCCTGAGCTTGCGGCCGAGGTCGGCAATAATATCAAGGGCTATCTGCGGTTCATGATTGAGCAGCTCTATCAGCTTATACCGCTCCAGCACAAATGCCCTCGTATCGACCATTGCGATGGCTGCGGCAGGGTAGGGTTTATTATCGAATACCGCGACCTCTCCGAATATCTGACCTTTATCTATGATGCGCACAATGACATCCTTGCCCTCCGGTGAATGCCTGACGACCTTTATCCTGCCTTCGATGATCAGGCCCATTGCTTTCGGTTGCTCCCCTTCGTTAAATATACACTCTTCCTTTGCATAAGATTTTTCGATACCTATGTTGCCGACCTTCTCGAGAAGGACATCCGATACCGTATAAAAAAAAGGAAATTTTTTAAGTATATGAACTGCGGTGTCCATGTAAATACGATTTTATCGCATACGCTTTATACAAAAGCTCGTAATCTGCTGCACTCCTGTCCCATGAGAAATCATACAACATGCATGCCTTGAGAAGCCTCAGCCATCTCTGTTTGTCGTGATAAACATCCATTGCCTTTTTGAGGGCGGACAGCATCTGGTCTGCACTCTGATCTTTGAACTTGAACCCGTTTCCTTTTTCCGAAGACGGGTTATACTCCATGACCGTATCGTTTAAACCGCCGGTAGACCTGACCACGGGTACTGTCCCGTATTTCAGACTGTACATCTGGTTCAGCCCGCACGGTTCATAAACCGACGGCATAAGAAAGATGTCCGCCCCAGCTTCTATGAGATGAGCAAGGCTGTTGTCAAAGCCTATCTTGACGCTCATCCTGCCGTTATAGCGGGCAGCGGCATCCTTTATCTTCTCTTCATACGGTTTATCACCGCTGCCGAGCAGTACGAACTTAAATCCCATGGATATGATTCTGCCCATTGCCTCAAGAATGAGATCGATGCCCTTTTGCTGTGCGAGCCGAGTTATCATACCGATTACCGGGGCGGCGCTCTCATCGAGATTGAACATCCTGTTCAGGGTCATTTTATTGTCTTGTTTTACCTCTAAGGTATCCGCGCTGTATTGATGCGGTATAAACCGGTCGTGCTCCGGGTTCCACTGTTCGTAGTCGACACCGTTGAGTATACCGAACAGATCCGGCTTCCTTGTCTTTAATACGCCATCCATCCTGTATCCGAACTCCGGTGTCAGGATCTCCTTGCTGTACGTCGGACTTACCGTCGTAACTGCGTCTGCAAACACACTGCCGGCCTTGAGTAAGCTGAGCTTTCCATAGAATTCAAGCCCGTCGCTTGTAAAATGTTCCCAGCCGAGCCCTGTCAGCGGCATATCGAAGTGCCAGAACAGGCCCTGATAACCTATATTATGTATGGTGAACACGGATGCGGTACCGCTGAAATAATTTCTGTACAGCGTTTTCATATAAACAGGGACAAGCCCTGCCTGCCAGTCATGGGTGTGGATAACATCGGGTTTACTATTCAATTGTTTTATGAGTTCCAGGACCGACCTTGAGAAAAATATGAACCTTTTTGCATTGTCAGGATAGTCGATGCCGTTCTTGTCCACGTAGAGTCCGTCCCTCATGAATAATGCATCATTGCCGATAAAGTATGCGGTTGCGTGTTCGTTGATCTTTATCGAGTAAATAGTTGCCGGTATGACTTGATCATTCAGCCTGATGCTGAATGATATGTTTTGCTTCTCGGGCCTGAACTTTTCCGCAACGGACTTATACAGCGGTGACACGATCAGCACGTCATGGCCTTTCTTTGCCAGTGAAAGAGGCAATGAGCCCAATACATCCGCGAGTCCCCCGGTCTTGGAAAAAGGTACAACCTCCGAACCTGCATGAACTATGATCATGATATCTCCCTTAAATAGGCGGCTGCCTGTTCCGGCGATGTTGGATTTATGAAGAAGCCCGTTCCCCATTCAAAGCCGGCTACCTTGGTAAGGACAGGTATGATCTCGAAATGCCAGTGATAATACTCGCACTGATCCAGCGTGAGCGGTGATGTGTGGAGCATAAAATTGAAAGAGGGATAGTTCAGTGCTTTATCGAGCTTGCCGATGACCTCGAGGAATATGTTTGACAGGCTCTCGAGCAGGTCATTCGATATGGTTTCATAGTGAGAAAAATGCCGTCTCGGCAGGAGCCATGTCTCGAACGGGAACCTGGAAGCGTACGGTGTAAATGCGATAAAATCCACGTTCTGTGTTACCAGTCTGTCTTTTTCTGTTATTTCCTGGCGTATCATATCGCAGAATATGCACCGCTCCTTATACTCATAGTAATCCTTCGAACCGTGGAGTTCTTCCTCCACTGCTATGGGGATAATGGGTAATGCGATTAATTGTGAATGCGTGTGTTCGAGCGATGCGCCTGCTGCCTCTCCCTGGTTTTTGAATATCAGTATATACTTGAACCTGTTGTCGCGTTTCAAATCCCGGATCCTCTCCCGGTACGTCCAGAGGATATCCTTCATGGTCGCTGCGGTGAAAGCGGACATTATCTTGTTGTGTTCGTTGGTCTCGATGATTACCTCGTGCGCTCCTATGCCGTTCATCTTGTCATACATGCCGTTGCCTTCCCTGTTCAGGTCTCCTTCTATCTGAAGTGCCGGAAATTTGTTCGGGACAACGCGTAACGACCAGCCCGGTTTATCCGCATGGCTGCCGTCTTTTCTGATGGCAAGAATCTCGTGGGGAGTTTTGTCCTCATTGCCGTAATCGAACGGACAAAATGCATTGTTTGTTTTTTCTCTATTTTTATTGTTGAAGTCAGTCGGCCTTTTCGAGCGCTCGGTCGATATAATCACCCATCTTCCTAAAATCGGATCTTTTCTTAATTCAGACATTCCATTCTCCTCTTTGGACTCCTCTTACCACACATTGAGTCCGTTAGAAACAGAAAATGCTTTTATCAATCCGGTGTACCATTTTTGTCTCCCGGGTTTCTCACGGGGTAAAAATCAACAGGCAGAGTGATACCTTTACTTTCTGCCGGTGCCATATGCAGTTCGTAGACAAGCAGGAAACATGTTCCCTGATACGTCTTTTCAAGGCCGTCTTCCGATGCCGAAACCGTTTCTATCGGGTAGGTAAACAAAGAGGATAATGACGGCGTTGATATCTTTATGCCGAGTCTCTGCCATTGATCCAAAAGTTCAAGGCTGTCTATCTTGCCGTATTTCAGATAGTCGCCCATGCCTTTCATATCTTTTTCACCATCCCTGTTGATGATGAGGGAACGCTGGCCGTCGGTGCCAAGTAAGGTCAGATTCAATTCGATGAGCATCGATATCTCGAACTTTTGATCGGAAGTATTGGTGACCCTGTAGCCTGCTTCGAGCCTTTTTTCTAACACCCGGTAGCTTTTCTCGATCCTGAGAGAATGCTTTCCGCTGCCGTACAACAGATGTCCGTCTCTCGACAGTAAAACCGTGTTACCCTCGTGTTGAACGAGGGTATACTGTTCAAGGGTGAAATCACCGAGGTCTATGTATTGATTCTTATGCAACCTGTCCAATTCAAGGGTTTGGGACGGAAGGAAATGCTCCACAAAACTGTACCGGGGGTGCCAGTCATAAATCAATTTTTGATCGAGGGAATCTTCCTTTACATTTGTCATGTCGTGAATCGTTACCGGTGACAGTGTGGAAGAGTGGTGCGTTTGTTTGTCCGCGATAATTTCATGATAGGCTTCTTTGCGCCGTGTCATAACATTGGTGATATTGAAATGATGATCCCGCACATCGATCTCAAGCAGTGCTCCGCCTTTTGACGGGGCTATGTACAGGGCGAGGTGTTTGTTTTTGAGTATAATTTCGTTCATGCCGTCAAGATCGATGTCCTGTTCGGTGTAGGAAATACCGTTCGATTGGGGCCTGTGCGTATCTATCAATGCCTCTGCCTTGAGAAGATGTTCGAATACCGCATGCCTTAAGTAGTTTAAATAAACCCCCCCGAACAGCCCATGCCAATAGACACAGTTGGACTGGGACTTGAAAAGCTCGGTCCTTGCATCGTCCAGTTGAAGGCCAATCCTGCTTTCTATGGTTGCAAGCATCGTGCTTACCAGGAGCATCCTTTTATGCATCCAATTACTTTCCGGGTATTTTACGAGGAAGTTATCCCAGAACCCGCCCCGTATGAATGGATTGCAGCATTCTTCCGCGCCGATAGTACTCAAAGACGACTTGAATAATTTGAATTTTGTAGCTGCCTCCACGGGTAATGCCCACTCAAGCAGCTCCTCGTACGAGGCAGAGGGTATGTATATCCTGCCGGTAGGCCTGTTCGATTCAATATCTTCGGCCTGGGTTGTCATGCTCAGCCAGTCCATGTTCTTTTCAAGGTCCGTCAGGAAACGCTCTAACCAGCCTTCTTCAAAAACCCATTTGTAGGTACCGGGCCAGAGTCCGAATTTCTCCCCGTCGTCGGCATACGTTACGGAATGTATCGTACCCGTATCCCTGTATTTTTTCAAAATGTCGATGACCTGCGACGGCTCTTTGAACGGTATGGCATACCGCAGTTGTTTCTGAATGGGAAAAATATTCAGCGGGTGTCCCGCACGCTCTGTAATGTAGAAGCCGTGTATGTCTTTTTCTTCCAGACCCGCATAGTAAAAATGCGTATCATCGACGGTCGTGTATTTGATCCCGAGCCCTGAAAGCAATACGGGGAGAGACGGGTCCCAGACCCTTTCGGTAAGCCATATACCTTTTGGGTTCTGCTTGAACCTTGTCCTGATAAATTTATTCATCAATTCGATCTGGCCGATCGCATCCTGCTGTGTCAGGATTTCAAGTATGGGCTCATAATAGCCGCCGGAGATTATTTCTACCTGGTCCCTGTCCGTCAGCCGTTCTATGTCCGCTATGAACGCTGGTTCGTTTGCTCCAATCCAATCCCATACGGGTCCGGATATATGAAGCCCGAACTTTACGGCAGGATGCCGTATCAGGGTCTTTATGAGCGGCTTGTAGCTTTTCTCGAAAGCCTCCCTGAAGACGCCGTCAAAATTACCGACCGGCTGATGGCAGTGAACGGTAAAATGAAATTGAAACTTGCCCATTACACGCTCCACATTTTATTTGTGTAGTCCCGATCGGGCACAATAATACTTATGATGCCTTTTGCAGGATACTTCTCGAGTTCCACATCACCGTCCCTTGCACTGATGATCATGTTGAGCTTCATGTTCGGTGATGCACTTATGTCTGCAAAGGGAATTTTCAATTCGATGATCTTTTTTATGGCAATCGCTTCACTGACCTTAACGAATTCAAATACAATCTGGTCCTTTGCATAGTGCAGCTCATAGTACGGTTTTGTATCCAGCAGGTGTTTTATGGGGATAACAATGCGGTATTCGAAGCTGTGGTCAAAGATGTTTATTGCGAAGTACACGTTGTATTTTTCATTTTTGATCTTTTCTATGTTGTGATCGAACCGGATATAAAGATTGTTGAGGTCAAAGCCGTAATATATTTTATGGATGAAAGGCTCTGGGTTATGCCTCCCCGCAATGGATGTGGAGTAGCTTATGGAACTGCCTTCCCACTCGTAATAATCCGTAGGTATACCGTCAAGCACCGGTGTTATGAAATTAAGCGGTTGTGCGTTGAACTGGGTTTCGGAAAGTGCGATGACCGGGGTATGGAGGAAATCGAGCATGGGCTTTTTTATTATCTCAAGCACCTTTTTGAGATTTTTCCGGAATAACCGGTCGAATTCTTCTTCGTTGACCGTGTAAAAGGTATCTCCATACCACCAGAACCAGTCACTCCCTTCTGCAGCGTACAGGTATTTCAAGGCTGTATTCAATTGTTCCTGAGTAAGTCCGTTTGCATTCTGCTTGAGATACTCCCGGGTCGAAGCAAGATAATCCCATGCAAGGTTCTTTTCCTCCTGTCCAATCCAAATATCGAACCGTTTGTTTATCCATGAGCCGGTGTAAAGATTGTCTATTTTGTCCGCGGGCGCATGGGTTTCAAGATAGGCAGAAATGGTTGTTGTTTTTATGCCCTGGCTTTTACTCAGGGCATCATACATGCTGTTGAGGAACCTTTTGCCGCTGTAGAGATAGTATTCCCACGGGTTTTCACCATCAAGCGCAATGACCACAATACCATCCATGTTTTTGTCCGAAAGATATGACTTTACGCCCATAATCTGTCTTCTTAACTCTTCCACGGCCTCTTCCCTCAAGGAATACCGTGCACAATCGAAGCTTATGAAATTTGAGATGCCTTTGTCCCTGAAAAGGACGGGTATACCGGCATTTTTGTAGGTTGCAACGTAGGGCTTATACAAAAGTTCGCCTGCACGATCCCTGTTAATGGATGCAAACAGTATATCTTCATCGGTGACCATCCATTCAAACCCCGCCTCTTTTACAAGAGGTATGATTTCGGGTGATACGGATCCCTCGGAAGGCCAGAGCCCTTTCGGTTCGATACCGAGATGATCGATGATAAACTGCCTGCCCAGCTTGAGCTGTGACAGCACGTCTTCCGGGAAACTTACCCTTTTGGGCAGTACAGCCCTGGGCATGCACCGGTGTGCCGTATCCGAATCATACAAAAGAGGCATAATGGTGTGGTAGAACGGGCTTGTCGTTATCTCTATCTGTCCGCTTTTCTGCATCTCTTTATAAAGGGGGAACAGCTTCTTTATGATGTCCATCTGCGTATCAAGGACAAACTTCTTGTCCTGTTCTGTGAAGCCCCTCTGCTTTTCCTTTAATCTTGCAAGCTCCGGATAATCGAGAAGTGCTGTAAATCCGAACCATGAAAGGTTGAACCATACCTGGATGTCGAGAAAGTCCTGCTTGTTGAAGGTATTTATCGTATTTTCTATATCAATTTCATCGGTACCCTTGCCGCGTTTGAGGAGCAGCTCAAAATAGCGGGGATATGGTTTTATCATGGTTTCCCAGTTGCCCATGAAAAAGTACTTCAGTATAAAAGCCCTTTCGTCTTTGTCCAGATCAGCGGCAGGTTTTGCGGAGTATTCATAGAAAACATCCTGTGCATTCCCGGATGCATAATCCGCCAATTGTTCGACGAGGGAGGGCACGAGATTGATGTTGACCTTTATGCCGGGATAGCTTTTCAGCACTGAAGGCATATCGTAGTATGCCTTTACCGCATGGAGTCTCACCCAGGGAAGGGTATACTTCCCGGTAAACGGGTCCTTGTATACAGGCTGGTGCATGTGCCAGAGAAAGGATACATAGAGTTCAGGCATATCAATCCACAACAGTCCCTTTAGGAATAATGACGATGCCTTTCTCCGAAACAGTAAACCTCTTTTTGTCCTTTTCGGGGTCGTAGCCGATTGTTACATTCTGCATGATTTTCACGTCCTTATCAATGATAGCCCGCCTGATCCTCGCGTACCTGCCGACATCGACCCTCTCGAACAATACCGAATCCTCCACCGTGGAAAATGAATTTATTCTTACGCCGGGGAAAAGAATCGTCCTGTTTATCTGTCCTCCGCTGATGATACAACCTTCGGCAACCATGGAGTCCGTTGCTATACCGATCCTTTTGGTGTCTTCATCCGCGAATACGAATTTTGCGGGAGGGTAGGGTGGATAAAAGGTCCTGATGGGCCATTCAAAGTTATACAGGTTAAGCCTTGGTGTTACGGAAACAAGGTCCATATTTGCCTGCCAGTAGCTGTCTATTTCGCCGACATCCCTCCAGTAACCTGCTGCCTCTTTGCTTTCACCGGGGATGATGTTTTTTGAAAAGTCATACGCTTTTACCGCATGAGACTTTACAGCGGACGGAATCAAATCCCTGCCGAAGTCATGGCTTGAGTCTTTCTTTGCATCATCCGCAAGCATTTTCAAAAGCACATCCGTGTTGAAAATGTAATTGCCCATGGAACAGAGTGCCATGTCCATCCTGTTCGGCATGGGCTTCGGATGCTGCGGTTTTTCTTTAAACCCCGTTATGTTGTAGTCCCGGTCGATCTCTATGATACCGTAAGAACTCGCCTCTTTCAATGGATACGGAACGGCCTCGACCGTGATCTGTGCACCCTTTTTTATATGGAAGTCTATCATCTGCCTCACATCCATCTTGTAAACGTGGTCCCCGCCGAAAATGCATACGAGGTCGGGACGTTCATCGTGAATAAGGTTTATGTTTTGATAAACGGCGTCTGTAGTGCCCTTGTACCAATCCTTCCCGATACGCATCTGTGCAGGAACGAGGTCGATAGAATGTCCTATGGAAGGGGAGAGGTGCCATGCCCGTGCTATGTGCGAATTCAGCGACTCGGATTTGTACTGCGTGAGGACTTTGATCTTGTAGAAGCCGGAGTTTATGAAATTGCTCAAAACGAAGTCTATGATCCTGTACCTGCCCCCGAAGGGGACGGCAGGCTTTGCCCTGTCCTGCGTAAGAGGGTGCAGCCTTTTGCCTTCACCACCGGCAAGGATCATAACAAGTATTCGTTTGCTGATCATAACATTTAAAATAACATCGTTATTACCGTATAGTCAATGAAACGCGGTCCTTGTGCATTTGTACACCTACGCAGAAAACCACGGGTTTACCCGCGTTAGATTCTTCACTTCGTTCAGAATGACAGACTTGATAATTTTGAATTGTCGGACAACCTGAAAAGACCGGAGCTTGCCAATGGTACGGCGATTGTCATCCCGGGGCGCAGCCGAAGAATCTAAAAAACAGAGAAACATCATGCCGATCAAACTGGCGAAAGGGTCTACGATCTTGTTATTGAAAAATTCCTAAGGCGTGCTATAATTCATAACATGAACGAAAAGCTCACAAAAGAACAGAAACAAATACTTAAAAAGTGCCTTTGGGACAGGCCGGAGACACCAGAGGAGTTTTACGATATTATAAAAGGCCGGAGCGCACCAAAGTGGCCTACAAGGGCGTTTTGCGTAGCAAGGCTGATAAATTATGTCAATTGGTACAGGATTGTTAAGGTCTTTAAGCCGGAGGAGATATGCGCCTTATGGACCCCCGAAGTAAAGCGACTGGTAAGAGGAGATTACACAAAAGAAGGTATGGACTTTGCGTGCAGAATACTACACACAGGTTCTTTATCCCATACAGGATAAAGTAATCACCGTATTCAGGGACTCACCCTTCTATCTTACCGGCGGCACAGCGCTCTCAAGAGGGTATTACAATCATAGGTATTCAGATGATCTTGATTATTTTGTGAACGACCACCCCGATTTTCAAAGAATTACAAAGAAACAGATCGAAAAATTAACCTTGATATTTCCAGACCTTGAAATTGATAAAGAAGAGACAAATTTTGCGAGAGTTTATGTAGAGAAAAATAACCTTAAAATAGAGCTAATAAATGACGTGCCTTCGCATATCGGTAAGTTGGTAGACCACCCCGTCCTTGGTATTTTAGACTCTAAAGACAACATTCTTGCGAACAAATTGACTGCGTTGATTGGCCGGGAAGAACCAAAGGACATGGTAGACATTTTCTTTCTGCTCAGGGACGGGCTGGATATAAAAAAGGCATTACTCGATGCGGATAGCAAGGCAGCCGGCATAAGCCCTCCATTCATTGCAAAACGTTTAACGGATTTTGATTACGGACTCATAGAACAAAATATAAATTGGGTGAAACCTGTCTCGACCGAAGAAATCAAGGAATTGTTTAAAGGTATCACTCACGATATTATATACGGTCAAGAGCAAGATAAGCATCACGGACAGGACATCGAACACAAACGGCGGCACAAGTAAAACTCCCATTTTTGTCGCAATAACAGGTGTCCAAAAAAGGGGTATCAAAAACAGGGTAGGGGCTTCCCTCTGAAAAGCTCGGCATCGATGGATGACCAAAAAAGGGACGTTTATTGGACGGGTTGGACCTTTGAAGTGAGCCTGCCTTCACGGCCATTGTGGGCCAGTATACGGAAAGTATTGCGGGCCTTTGGCAACGCCGACAAGTTCTATAACAAAATTTGAGGAGGAGATGATCGGTGGTGTTACCCATATATTGCCAGAGCCATCTATTGCTATACCTCCTAAGAACTGGGGGGTTCCTGGAGTATATGCATAACTATTAATTGTACCAATAACAGTACCTGTTGGGTTCAATTCCGTGACAGTTGCATCTCCAGAATTTGCCACCCATACATTTCCATTAGCATCTATGGCTATACCCGTGGGCTGATTTCCCACTGAATAAGTACCGATAACAGAACCTGTCGGGGTCAATGCTGTAACAGAATTATTTCCATAATTGACCACCCAGACATTACCGGAGGGGGCTATGGCTATACCTGTGGGCTGATTTCCCACTGAATAAGTACCGATAACAGAACCTGTCGGGGTCAATGCTGTGACAGTTGCATCTCCTTCATTTACTGTCCATATATTTCCATTAGCATCTATGACTATACCTCCTAAAGGTCCCCCACCAGAATAAGTTCCGATAATAGATCCGTTCGATGTTAAGTTTGTTACAACATTATTGGCACTATTAACCCATATATTCCCGCTATGGGCTATAGCTATACCGTAAGGATTATTCCCAACAGTATACTCGCCAATGATGTTACCTGTCTGACCGATCTTGATTATATAATTGCCGGACAAATTAGTTATCAATAAATGATCTTGAGCATCTATAGCTATATCTCCCGGAAAAAATGTTTGATTGTTCCCTAGAGGATAATTACCTATAATAGTTCCTGTCGGTGTTAATCCAGTAAGATAAATATTATTTTCTAAGCTAACGCCCGTAACCCACACATTATTATTGTTATCTATGGCTATTGCCATAGGCTCTGAGTTGGTTATCGTATACGTAGGCCACGTCGTCATGCTTATCATATTAGAGAATTGACTCTCTGCACCGTTATAATTTGCCCTTACAGCGAACCAATATATTGTATCGATATTTAATCCAGTTGCATATCCAAAACATGTTGTTGAAGAGGCAATTTTCTGAAGAGGCACATTCACACTTTTAGTCATATAAATTTCATAAGTGATACCTGCAGTTGATGATCCCCCGAACGTAGGTTCAGACCAGTATAACCCTACTATGCCACTACCAGCAATTACTGCCTTATAAAGAATAGGCGGTGCTGGCGAGAAAAGCGTAATTTTGTTAGGTATACTACTGCAGCTCTCCCCCAAAAAGCTTATAATGAATAAAGTAAGTACTATTGCTACTGTTTTTATTTTTATATTCTTTTGCATTCTATTGCCCCCTTATATACACATCCAAGCCGTTGGTTGATAGAACCATGCTGTTAAGTTCCACTTGTGTAGATAGGTAAGTAGAAAGAGAAGAGGTATTTACAACTTCATTTGTAAGGAATTGTGATGCATAAAACAGACCTGACAGTATACCTCCTGTTTGCTCAGGTATACCAAAAGTCAAGGATATACCCATCAGTTCCGCTCCCCATTTCTCAAGCATCGATTGAATATGAGCAGAACATGTGGCATCTAAAAGAGGGACAAATGTTCCATCTATGGCAAATAGGTTAATCATATTGGAAGTTATATATTGTGGAGTGGTGTACTGGATTAGGCTATTTGGAGTATTGGGCACAATTGGTATGTGAATGCCCTCACTCCCGCCTCCACAAGTAACTGTCCCACCATTTATCCATGCTTCTGCAAACATATTTACCTTAAAATCCAGAGCACCCTGATGAATATTGTTACCTATTAAACCATTGTACTGAATGTTGCTTAAATCTATAAATATATGAGATGGTGCATAACCACTACTCTGAGAGATTATATCTATCGGTGATGGTATCACAGGAAACTGAAAACCGTTCATTATTATGGTTATATTGCTACTTGTAAAAAAGTCTTGTACCGTCTCCGATGTATAATTACTCCCTATCCATAAAGCTACCATCAATTGAAAATTTGCCCCAATATTGGGTGGAAAGAAGTAACTGAAGAAATCACTCATTGTTACGTTTCTAATATCACATGCGTATCCTCCCCATGTTGAGGTAGATCCGGGTGGACAGGGCTTTGAAAGACCATAAGGAATCCCTACATAGCTCCCATTCCCTATATTTACAAATCCATAGAAACCGCCACCCGTTAATGTGTTTGTAATAGTGACATTGTTTGAGGAGATAGAAAAGGAAAAATTATGTAATAAAGAGGAGTATAAGGGATCGCTAGAATCCATAAAGTCTGTATTGAATGATATGATGTTATTCTCCAAAGCAAGAAGATCAAATCCAATATCTTTTATACCTTGTGCAGGATTTAAGAATGAATTATCTTCGTTATAGAATGTAAATGTAAACGAGGTGGGATTAGTGCTTGCATTCTGATCTATTCTTATAGCATGTCCGGAATGGAGTGTTCCGAAGAGAAACATTGGTAAATTATTCTCATTTGCTTCAATACCAATATAACCTATATTTAATGGGAATGGTAAATTTATAGAGGTATCTGTCACAAGATTGCTTGCAAGGGAATTTATAGTAGATGCTGGTATATTAACCTTTTCAAACTTATTTGCATCACATGATGTCGGACTGTTAACATAATTAGGATTCGTTGATATGAAGTCTCCGTTTGCCTCCTGAAAGAAGAGTAGTTTGCCATTGTAGCTGTCACTATATGCAATATCGGCTTTACCGGCACTATCTATTGCAACAGCATTTGCACTACCTACGTTAATACCCATATCAGCTATATTGGGCATCCAGTTATTACCGTCTGCCGTTTTTAATGTTTTATTAGTAGGGTCATAGTAAACTACTGCTAATCCATTATTATCGCTATTAAATCCGAGCGAAGTATATACAAAACTTGAGTATGGTATAGTGTCTATGGTAAAACCGTTCCATGAAGATGGAGGGTTTCCAATACCTTTAAATATCAGCTCATGCCCTCCATTATTCAAGGCAAATGTTGGATTGCTATAATTTATTATTAGAGATGGTATGGATAAAGCAGAATACCCTGAGTCGGAAACATCGTTTTGCCATGTAATAAGTCCATTCGTATCTGTTGTTCTTTGTGCATAATATATATAGCTTTGATTAGGAGCAGCGTTATCATCACAATATGCAAGATTGTAAATAAGGCCAATATTACCAGATTGATCTTTATTCATAGATACATACTGTGCACCCCACATAGGAATATTATATCCGCTGCATAACCCTGCTGGTTCTGTTATTGCATTTGCAATTGTTGAAATCCATGGAACACCTGTATTACCAGTTTGGTTACTACTAAGAATCTCTGCTATTTTAAGCACCTGGTTTCCAGTGTAATCGCCACTTCTATATGAAATAATAGGAGCATTTTTAAGCGCGGCATATAATGAAGGAGGATTGGTATCAAAAACCAAGTTTATAGAATAATTGTTATCCAACCATCCCGGATCACAGAACCATCCCAGAGAACCTTCATTCTGACACGGAGTAAATGTATCTACTAACACATAATTTGGTATTATTGTCGGTGCTAATATTGGCGGTGGAAACGAATATGTCCCATCCGTATTTTTTGTGCCTCTTAAATAATATATGCGAACAGAAGGAATACCATTAACTAATGTTGCCTTTGCATAAGCAATTGCGGGATTACCAGACGCATCAAGTGCAAGGGAAATCTTTGGAGCTATTCCGAACGTCCAACCATTTACATTCGATGATGATAATGAGGGTGCAGAATCAAGTACGCTTGTTGTCTGTGTAGATCCAAATAAAGTTCTGGTAGGATCTGTCCACTCATCCCCATCCCAATATCTAAAATACAATTTATTCCCATCAGTTGCTGCAATGAGCGGATTATCAAACTGATCGAGCACCATTGATATACCGATGGGTGTATACCCTGTATCTACATACTTATCTATTGCCCGCGGCACTATTACTTTAGTATTGGCTAAAGAAGGTGATGTGCCCGGTACACTTGCTACGCCGTTGGTTGCAACTGTTATATATCCGGATATCGCGTTTGGCGGCATAGCTGTGGATAAAGCTATAGAAGTTGGAATTGGTTGTCCATATAAGATGCCCCAGTTTGTATAAACTGCGTATGGCGTTGTAGGCCATGCTATACCATTAACAAAAACCGTGGTATTGGTTAAATTAAAGCCATCACCGTAAACAGCGAATGTTTGTCCCGGGCAACCGTCGTAAGACGATCCCGCAGTTGCGTTGTCTTTTATGACGTAGTTTATCTCAGGGTGTATTTTCAGCTGTGCTGTTCCTGCGGTACTTTCCAAACCTCCGAAATCAACAAACGTTATTTCTACAGTATAAATCCCTGCTGCCAGAATATTTACTGGATAACCAGCCTCGTTCTGCCCTATATCGGTAACTGTAAGAGGAACACCGATATTGCTGAAACAGAATTGGTATCCCTGCGAACTCGTCATATTAGCGGGCAGAGTTACCGATGTTATGTAAGTAATCTGATTATTAGGATCCACTATGTACAGCTGCGCTTCTTCTATGTTCGATGTAGTCGCCGTCGCACAAACAGAATTCAAGTCCTGCATATTGTCTATGTTCATATCCGTCGGTGATATTATTACACTCCCAGGAGCAGCCGGAGGGACAGTGTCTTTTACAACTGGTATGAAGTCATAACTATTGTCTGCGGTCTCCTGTGCCACAAAATAATAGGGACCATCGGTAAGACCGGTAAAAGGCACGTTAGCAGAAAATTGATTGTTTGTTACACTGGTAGAGCCCAATGGAGTTATCGCGCCGTTTAAATAAGACTCTGCAGTAAACTGTACCGCACTTACACCGGTACCAGTGCTGCCGGTAACATTGAGCGAGAGTGATGTCGGTGTAACATAGATAGCATCCCTTTCATTGAAACCGCTGAATGCAGGGTAAGATGGACCTTCTATTCTTACCAGGCTTGTATTGAAGGCTCGAAGGTCATTGGGAATGCCATTTTCAATAGCAGACCAATAAGCATTCTCTATACAAGCCTTATCACTCTGCGCACAATTAATGGTATTCACATAAGGAAACAGCGGCATCCCTGAGGAATCCTGATTTCCGTACAGACTATGATATAAATCGAGATTGCTTGCCGATAAAAAAGTAAACATATATTCGCTGGCAGGTTCGAGTAATCCATCTGATATAAGAATAGTCTGATTGTTACTTGTATCAGTACGGGTAAAACTTATCTCCGGTAACTCGGACGGCGTAAACACATCGCCTTCTGAAGCATTGTTCCTGCTATACAGCATGGAGATAGGCATGCTTGTCCCTCCCATCATTATTTCACTAAACACCACATTTATCGGCGAATGGGGAGGGAAATATCCAGAGACAGGCACGGGCGGAGGATAGCTGTCAATAGGGGCCGGATATCCGGGTGTAAAACTCATGATATAGGGAAAGTCATTATCAAGGTTGTTCAGCCAGACATTGAATGAAAATCCACCGGCGAGTACATGCGTATTAGTACCCTGATAACTGATTGCGTTTACTGTAGTTATACTAAAAAAACCTAAGCATTCCGCAGAGCCGGCGCCACATATGTTTATTTGATAACCATACGGATAATAAGGGCACCCGGATCCGCTCACTCCGGACTGAGATGCGGGGGTTGTTATTGGTATCGCTACAGTCAAACCATCAGTAGAAATCGATGGAGGCCCCACTATTATTATGTTCGGTTCACCTGCGCAGGTACCTGCAGGATATGAAGTCAACACGGTCATAGGAAATCCTGCTATCGGTACACTGAATTTAATCATAAGCTCATATTGTACACCATATTCAAGGATCGGCCCTGGGACAGAAACACCGTTTTGATTGGTAATATGAATACTGTTAATATACTCTGAAAGAGGCGGATAATTTGCAGGTGGCGGAAGAGTGCACGAAAATGTAGTGGCCGACCAGGATGCCCCATTACTGCACGCATCCACCCCGATAAAAAATGCTAAAATAAGAATTACAGGAATATAATGCCGTAGTTTCCATATATTCATACTTCCTCCTATTATTTATGGTTGTGGTGATAATCTATAATATGTAGGAGCAAAATTGAGTAAAAGATAGTTTTGTGCCGATTGTGCAATATCGGGGGGAGGATCACCAATTGCAGAACCACTGATAGCCGGATCCGCATTCGCCTGTCCCGATTGTCGCGAGCAGCCTTTGTTAATTGCAACCGATTGAAGGGTTGCAAGGGACTGCATGGCTACGAATTGTAACGTTGGGTTTTCATTGGGGTTTGATACGATGGTCTGTAATACAGGTATTGCTTTCTCATCTCGTACATCTCCAAGAGCTTGTGCCGAGGCCATTCGTATCCTTAAATCATAGCCATCGCCAAGTGTATTAATCAATGTAACAACAACATCATCAGGAGCCATCTCGTCTTCTCCTTGCTTGTCGCCGATGTGCTTATTTACAATTTTACCTATAGAGAGGGCAGCCAATGCTCGTAAGTTTATATCAAGTCCTGAACCGCATTGATTATCACGTCTTGGGTTCAATATCCTTAAAAGAAAAGGAATTGATCCTATATCTGCGTACTTTGCCACAATATCTTCTGCAAGCTGGCTCAGTCCGATACCGTAACATACAGGTGCCTGTAATATCTTATGCGCGGCATAGAGTTTTAAGAATGGCTTTGAAGATAACAGTTCGTCTCTGACACCATCTACATTTATGTCACTGCAATAGTTCTGTTGCCATCCATTATTGTAGCAAGTCTGACCTTCGTCTGCATAGGCAAGAATACTGAGAAAAAATATTGATACGGAAACCAATAAGAGAATAACGAAATACTTAAGCTTCCCGGTGTGGTGCTGACAGGTAAAGCTTTTCATAAAAACCTCCTTTATAAATTAAATATTTAATCCCCTTACAGGGTTTTAATAATCTAAAACAATCTGCTTTCGGAGGTGAATGGCGTCAGCTTCGCTTTTCGAATTGATTTTATGACATCACAACAAACTGAGATTGTCAATATTTTTGGATCCCCGGGGTCATTCACGTCCGTAGCCACGAGCGCCGTGGATGCAAAACTGGTCTGTCCGATTTTCTAAAATGATTTTTAGCCCCTTTTATCCAAATACGGAGGACACCAGAACGGAATAATCTGCGGACAGTGCACCGCCGTGAACTGAAAAGGATGAATAATAGGCAGTAATGAGTGCTGGGAGGGTCGCCATTCATATTTTATAGTATATGAGATATAATAGTTTACATAACCTTTCTTATGGGAAGATTAAAATGTTGTTATTTTTCAATCCTTTACCATCAGAAGATGGGCCCGCTGATCCTTAACGTACGATATTTTCCGTTTCGTGAGCTGGGACTTAGAAATGCAATCTTTTGATTGTTTTTTCAAGCTCTTTTCTATCAATGACTCGCATTATGGTAATCGTCCTGCCTTCTATTCTATAAAGAACCCTATAATCTCCGGAGCGAAGCCGGTACAGCGGCGGCTTAAATCCCTTTAATTTTTTAATGCCTGTTCCTGAAACCAGAGGATTCGCAGACAACGTTTTGATTGCAGCAACTATTTGTTCACGGAACCTCAACTGGATATCCTGCAAATCATCAACCGCAGAACCGGTCATCTGAACAGTGAATGCATCCACGCTCAGTACTTTTTACCTAATAAATATTCATCAAGCGAAATGACTCGGTTCGCTTTTATGTCCTCTTCGGCTTTTCTTATCTTTCTTCTTATAGAAGGGCTGTTTTCTATGATAAAGTCTTCAATATCGTCTTCTGTAAGCGGTATAAGAGATGCAGACGGCTTTCCTCTGTAGGTAATGATGAGTGGTTCGCCCTTTATTACTTCATGCAAAAGCTTATTTGTCTTATTTTTTAATTCAACCGTATTTACTATTTTCATACTGTATCACCTTCTTATAGAGCTATTTTAATAGCCTTTTCATGGAATGTCAATAGAGATCAGCGGGAGCATTTGAACAGAAATTTGCAGTTTCACCGGTACCGCTATGCCGGCTTAGCTTTTTATACTGCAATGGTGTATAATTACGGCAATGGATTATCTGAAGCTTAAAGACGGTGATACCGTAGCGATACTCGGTGGAGGACCTGCGGGCAGCTTTTTTGTCATGCATATCAGCGGGCTTGCAAGAAAGCTCGGTATCTCTCTGAACCTGATCATCTTGGAACGGAAGTCGTTCGTCGCACACGGCCCGACCGGATGCAACATGTGTGCCGGGGTGCTGGGCGGGAACATCGTGAACATGATCTCGGGTTTGGATCTGGATTTACTGAAGCTCGACAGCAGGGTAATTCGTCAGAACGTGGAGGGCTTCAAGCTCAATATCCAGGGAAGGGATGCGCTTATCATGAGGCCTTCATCAAAGGTCTATACGGTTTTCAGGGGTGTCGGCCCGCGCAGTGAAGCATCATCGGAAGGATTTATCGGTTTCGATTCTTTTTTGCTTGAAGAGGCAAAAAGAAGGGGTGCTGCCGTAATAAACGGTACGGTTACCGACATACGTATACCGCAAAATCCGGTCGTTGAACAATGTACGGTCCTGTATCAGGATGAAATGAACAAATCCCATGAACTGAAGGCAGCGCTTATTGTCGGTGCATTCGGCGTAAATTCCAGCCTGAGCAAAAAATTCAGGTTCGGTTATGTCGAGCCCGGGTACTGGCACACATGCCAGACAGAGCTTATGGCCGGGAGCGAAAGCGATATAACGGGCTACATAAACATATTTTCGCGCAAGCAATCGAAGTTCCTGTTTACGGCCATTACCCCGAAAGGAAAGTATCTTACGGTAAGCGGCATCGGGGAGCATGTCAAATTTTCCGAGCTTGTTGAAGAGCTGAAGGCCCTGCATCTTGATGAGGCCATGAACGTGAACCTGACTTCCGTATGCCACTGTCATCCGAGACTTCCGGTAACAGCGGCGGTACGGCCGTTCTATACCCGGGTTGTTATGGTCGGCGATGCGTGTGTATCCCGGTACATGAAGAACGGCATAGAATCCGCCTTCATCACGTCGATGTCTGCCGCTCAGACCGTCATGATGCGCGGTATTGACGAAGCTGCGTTCAGGGACAGCTATTATCCCGAATGTGTTATGAAGTTTGTCAGGGACAACAGGTTCGGAAGGGCAATGTTTTTTATGCATTCGGTGATTACCGCACACGGTCGGTTAGGCGGGGCGGTTATTGACACGATCAACGATGAAGGAAAGGGGCCCATAGAAAAACAGTGGATGTCGAATATTACATGGCACATGTTTATAGGGGACGAACCCTACAGGGCGATCTTAAGGAGTATATTAAATATTATGGAAATGATTGGATTTTTGTTCAGGATTGCCGGAATAAAAAAGAGGGCACATGGAAAATGACCATTTAAAGATTATGGACGGTTCCACCGTAGCCGTTATCGGCGGCGGGCCTGCGGGCAGTGCCGCTGCGATAAAGCTTATCAAAGAGGCAGCAAAAAAAGGGATCAAGATCAAGGTGGTTGTTTTCGAGGGCAAGGATTTTGACCGGCATTACAATCAATGTGTCGGAGTACTCTCGCATCCCATTGTCGAGATATTCGAGGAAAAGCTTGAGATGCCGTTCCCGGAGCATCTCATAAAACGGGAGATATCGAGCTATATGCTGTATTCGGCGACCAACAGTGCCCTGGAACTTTCCGGTGAAAAGGGTACGTATGCCACCCGGAGGATATTGTTCGACAGGTTTATGCTTCAGACCGCGCAGGATCTGGGTGCGGAGGTAACACGGTCAAGGGTAACGGATATCGAGTTTAACGACAGCGGGGTAAAAATCTATGCCGAGGACAAGTTTTTGCGGGCGGATGCCGTCATCGGGGCATTCGGTCTTGACGACGGGATCATGTCTGTCATAGAACATGCTTCAAGAAATGTGTTTGCGTATAAAAGACCGCCGAAGGTGCTGGATACACTTGTTGTGAAGACGCATATAGATCTAAACATTCTGCAGGAGCGTTTTGGCAGCAGGATCCACGCGTTCATACCGCTCGAGCTGAAGAACATAGAGTTCGGTGCCATAACTCCGAAAGGGGATCACATCATTATCAACATTGCGGGCAGGAACCTTACCTCGATCGACATGGACAACTTCCTCGGTTATCCGCCTGTCCGGGTCCTTCTCAAAGGTCTCAAACTTTCAGGGCTTGACTATTATAAAGGCAAGTATCCCATACGGCCTGCACAGAGGATCATCGGCGACCGGTTTGCCGCTGCCGGTGATGCGACAGGTCTGATACGTCCCTACAAGGGCAAGGGGATAAATGTGGCGCTTGAGACAGGGGCGAAGGCAGCGGAGATTATGATCAAAAACGGCATATCGGCCTCTGACCTGTCTGCGTATCCCGCTGCGTTCGACCACCTCCGCGCCGACTTCTTTTATGGACGACTTTTCAGACTGCTTGTCATGATCTCGATAAAGACCGGGTTCGTGGAACAGGTCATCGGCATGGCAAAAGACGATCCGCATCTCAGGGATGTTCTCTTCAAAGTTGTTTCGGGCGAAGGTACGTACCACGAGGTTATCCGGGAAATTGCAGGTATAAAAGAAATCACGAAACTCGGATATAGCTTTTTTAAGCATCTGCCTGCTTTCGTATTCCCGACAAAATCTCAGGAACGTGTTGACCGGTAATATCCTATAGGTTATAGGTATACTGCATATTATAAGTGTAAGAAGAACAAAGAAACATGCATTTTGAATATTCTATAAAGTTAGCTTTGCATGCACAGGTAGCGTATGAAACCATGCGGGATCATATCGATAAGATTATCGTCTATTTACCCAACATAGTTGGCATGAAAATACTCGAGAGAAGGGACACCGGCAATTCAACCTTCATCATAAGCCATTGGCAGGGCAAACATGTACTGCCCGACATTATAGGCCAGATAATAAAGGTACCGGACATGGCGTGGCTCGACAGGGCAGAGTGGCAGAATGATAAACAAATATGCAACTGGAGCTATGAGCCGTTCGTTTTTAAGGATTATATCAGGATGGGTGGAACAGATTCGTATACTCAGGAGGGAAACGAAACGATTGTCAAGATTCAGGGGGACATCGATGTGAATTTCCTGCATTATCCCCTTATTCCTACGGTGCTCAAGAACAAGATAAACGAGCAGATATCGGGCATTCTTTACTCGCTGGTGGAGCCAAATTTTATCACGATCTACAAAGGACTCGAGAAATATATCGAGGCGAGCAGCGGGGGACATTAGAGAGATGCTCGCCTCGGTTCATGAAACATATCATATTCCATTGCAATAACTTGACAATGATGCTAAGTTATTGCAATGGAATTCGAACAATTAGCAAAACTTGTCGACAATGAGCCCGTTTTCGAAACCGGTTTACTCCTTGCCGGAAATGTTGAACCGCATGATGTGCTTTCACAACTTTCCCGCTGGGTCAAGTCCGGACGAATTTACCAGATCCGGCGCGGTATTTACGCACTTGCGCCACCTTACCAGAAAGTGAAACCCCATCCGTTTTTAATTGCGAACCATATGGTAAAGGCTTCTTACGTCAGTTGCCAATCTGCACTTGAATTTTATGGGCTTATTCCCGAACACACCCCTGTTACCGTAAGTGTTACAACAGTGCGGCCCGGACACTGGAAAACACCTTTAGGAACCTTCGAATTCCATCACATGAAACAAAGTTTGTTCACCGGGTACAAATTATCCGACCTTGGGAATGGACAGAAAGCATTTATAGCCACTGCGGAGAAAGCATTATTGGATCTTGTATATTTGCAGCCAGGCGGAGATACAGAGTCGTATCTTGATGAGTTGCGACTACATAATCTTGAGACACTGGATCTAAATCATCTGCATGAGCTTGCCGTGAAATCAAAAAGTAAAAAGCTACTCAAGGCTGCACGAAGAATTTCCATCTTGGCTGGTGAGGAAGCAGAGGAGTACAGGGCACTATGAAGGAATATCTTGCCGATTTAATCCGCAATACAACAACACCTTTTCAAGCGAGGAATATTGTTCGGGAATACTTGCAGGCCAGAATCCTCGGCAAAATGCAGCATGCCGGAGCTATGCTTCCGCTATCTTTCCATGGAGGTACAGCTTTACGGTTTCTTTTTTCGACACCTCGCTATTCAGAAGATCTGGACTTCTCATTGGAAAAGAACAAGGATGTCTATGACTTCCATAAATATCTGAAGAGCATCAAACATGGACTGGCCAGTGAAGGATATGATATCGGACTCAAGGTTAGCGACAAAAAGACCGTGCATAGCGCGTTCGTAAACTTCCGCAGTTTGCTCTATGAACTCGGGCTTTCATCACACAGAGAGGAGATCGCTGCGATCAAAATCGAAGTAGACACCAACCCTCCCCGCGGTGCAGTACTGACAACTACTATTATCCGGCGCTATGTTACTCTGCAGTTGCAACATCATGATAAAGCTTCTCTTCTTGCCGGAAAGCTGCACGCTATACTTCAGCGGCCACATCTAAAAGGGCGTGACATCTATGATTTATTCTGGTACTTAAGTGACCCCGCATGGCCCTCTCCTAATCTGGCCTTACTTAACAATGCACTTCGACAGACGCATTGGCCGGGACCTGAACTGAAAGAAAGCAATTGGCGTGCATTGATCCGGGGAAAAATAGATACGATGAACTGGAAAAACATTGAAAATGATGTCCGTCCGTTTTTGGATACAACCGCAGATTCCGCACTATTAACAAAAGACAATTTGGATCGCCTGCTTTGAGATGGTCTAATTAGAAACAGACACCCATTTTCTTGGGTTTTCTGCATTTCCCTGCGTTTAATTTTTCTCTGCCGAGTGCCCCTTGTCTGCCGAATATAAAATTGTCATCTCCGCAGGGCAGGCTTCTGGGACAGCCTTATGAGTCTCCCCCTGATAAGGGGGATAAAGGGGGTTTTAAAATTTCTTTCTGTCAGCAGGGCGCAGGGATGTGTGCAATTCCTTCCCCTTTTTAGGGGAACGGGTACCCACCCGACAGGGAAGGGTGCGGATGAGGTCTCACATTTCATTTTAATAAAAAACGATCTCATAAAAAGATTTAAAAGGAATTAGAAACCATTTATCCGATGTCAAGATCAAAACCGGTTCCCATTTCTTAGGAAAACATTTTGGATTAAGCTATTCATCGGTGAGCAAGGCCGCCGGCAGTCTGGAAAAGCCACTGCAAGCCATTGCGAGGAGCGATTTTGCGACGAAGCAATCTATAACTTATTGATTTATAAAAACTGAGATTGCTCGACCCAGCTCCGCTGTGTGCCCGCGTTCGTAATGACAGTAAACCGAGTTTTTCAACAACCTTTCAAGGGCTGACGCTGCGTGCTTCTAAATTTGATCTAACAATGAAAAATATTCTTCTCTTGATATACCAGCTGTTCTCAGATTATTTTTAATTATAAATACCGGTAATTCTTTCCAGTCTGGAATAACAACCGGTCTTGGAATGCCCTTTTTTGTGTATACGAAATGATCTCCTTCTATTCTTACACAGCTAAAACCTGCTTTTTCAAATACTCTCCGTAACTTGATTGCAGGAATAGGAACAATTCTGGGCATCTTATAGCGTGCTTACCAATTCGGTTCTCACTATCTTGGGTGGCAACCATTTACCTGACTCATTTTTCTTATATCTCGATTCTTCAAGGATCTCTTCAACAGTACCCATCTTTTCAGCTTCTTCAAGGAACAATCTTACCGCTGTTTTAAGCATATTTTCTGCATGTTCTACCGAATTGCCACAGCTTGAAATATCGAGTTCGGGACAATATGCTACGTAGGTTTCATCTTCTTGAAAAATGATAATGTCATATTCTATTGGTACCATGTTGCCTCCTGTTTAATTCATTATAATGCCGCACATTGACAGAAGTCAAGATAGGCATTTTATCCTGGGAAGTAGGTCTAATTAGAGACAGACACCCATTTTTTTGGGTTTTCTGCATTTCCCTGCGTTTAATTTTTCTCTGCCGAGTGCCCCTTGTCTGCCGAATATAAAATTATCATCTCCGCACGGCTGGCTTCTGGGACAGCCTTATGAGTCTCCCCCTGATAAGGGGGATAAAGGGGGTTTAAAAATTCTTTCTGTCAGCAGGGCGCAGGGATGTGTGCAATTCCTTCCCCTTTTAGTGAAGGTTAGGATGAGGTCTCACACTTCATTTTAATAAAAAACGATCTCATAAAAAGATTTAAAAGGAAGTAGAAATCATTTATCCGATGTCAAGATCAAAACCGGTTCCCATTTCTTAGGAAAACATTTTTGATTAAGCTATTCATCGGTGAGCAAGGCCGCCGGCGGTCTGGAAAAGCAACTGTATGAAGATAAAGATTGCAGAAGGAAACAATGGTATCATTTATCATTTCAAGGGCAGGCCCTGTTGCCTTTTATTGTGCCGTACATATACCTTCGATAGTGCCGCTGTCTGCGGTATTAATAGCCCCTGATGTAGAGTAGCTTGTAATTGCAAAGGTATTACGTGTGATGATCTTTACATTCAGTATTCCGAACACGCTTTTCGCTCTAGACTCGTTATAATTTGCAGAACAATGGTAAGAAGTATTCACAAAGTTTTTCGGCAGCGACACATTTACCTTACCTTTAAAGAGCTTTGCAGTATATGATTGAGGTATGATGGAAAAACCATTCATGTCTTGGAATGAAGCTGCCGTCAGGCTATCTGCTGTAATACCACCTTTGATAAAATAACCGGTATTTGTCTGGAGCGTGTTGCCACCTAAAACCACATATTTGCCAACAATACTGTCAACTCCATATCTCAGATTTCCAAGGACGAATATAGGATTTTGGGAAGCATTACTCATATTTAAAGACTGAGCCGGATTGATAACAATTATATTCCCGCAATTTGCATCCAGCGATATTGAAGGGACATTTCCCCTATTATTATCAAGAAAAGAAACATTGTTAATAGAAACATTCCACATATTATAAAGATGCATTCCATAAGCCATATATCCAGGATAATTGATGACCGTTGCACCACTGCTTGAATCTGTACCAACACCAGTTATATAGAGGCCCCCGGCTTCGAAATAAAATCGACTCAGTATTAATTCCCCCCTTTGCGTATAAATAATCATATTTGAACCATTATAGTTGTCGATAACATTATCATATCCTGTTTCAGCATTAGCAAAGATAAATGATCCTTTGGTGAATATTTCTTTGATATTTTTAATCGTTTGTTCGGATGTTCCAGTAAGGTATAATGCCCAAGGTGGTTTAGAAGAAGCTCCTGGCAACATATCCACATTTTCTATTGTTCCGTAAAAATTATTTGTTTCTGATATAAATGCCGCCGATAAAGCCCCCTTTGCAGACATAAGCATCATATTATATAAATTTATGTCTGAAAATGCACCGGTAGTTCCAGTTATGATAAACATAGCTGGCATTCGATGCAGGGCTACAATCTGAGCTGATTCTGCGCCGGGGCCTGCACCGCCTATTGTGAGATATTGCATACCACTTACATATATTGGAGCCGATAATATACAAGGATGCGTTATTTTTATAAAATTAGGAAAAAGTCCAGCCGATGGTTGCCCAATAAGATTATCAAAATAATTAACGTTTTTAATTTGATTGATAGTTTCTTGTATGCCGCATGTTTGAGAGTCGGCCGCATTGTAAGCTGGATTAACTGCTATATGCCCATTCTCAGTAGTACCTCTCAGAGATGAGTTTAACTGTTTTTGGCTTAAGTTGAAGTCTTTATTCCACCCACCCGCGTGATGAAGACTTATTGCTGAGTTTTTCTTTGAACACGAAATTAAAAAAAAGAACAAAATCATGGAATAAAAGAACCTTAACTTAAGTATGCAGATCATATTATCCCGGAACCTGTGCGAATTTAGAAAATTAATTTAGAATCCTCCATTTAAGCACTCAAAAATAAATTTTTGCCTTGAAACAAGCTCCCGCTCTACTTTAGAGCACCTCATTGTTAGCTATTTGTCAACCAAATCCTGTCATAGAATGCGGGCAGATAAATCCTACAGTTTCAACATTAGAACACTTAGCAACAGGATTTGGCATACAGTTATTAGATTTGTTTATATTTGGTAAAACTTTAACAACCAAAGCAGAATAATTCTTTTCACGTTTCACTTGGCTATGCTACTAAACTTTTGAAAGAACTATCACACTACAAGCCCAAGCATATCAAGATGGCTTTAAAGACAGCATTGGTGATACTAAAAGAGCTTGGACACTAGTAAACATAACAGCTTTAGGCATTCGTATTTTAACGGTTTCATATATCTTGTATATATACGATTTTTGCCTGTGCTTGCTTTGTGTCAGTAGAAGGTCATAATTGATGTTAAAGTGTGATAACTGAAGATAATGCATTGAATAGTGCAAAGACTTTACTGGAGCGGGTTTGTAGACACCCAGCCTTATAAATCAAGACCTCGTAAAGAATGGCGGCGCAGGGAATCGAACCCCGGACATAGGGCTTATGAGACCCCCGCTCTACCAACTGAGCTACGCCGCCGCTAAGAACCCCCTGTTAGAGCCGTCTCCGCCATAAATCGCGGGGCTATCTAACGGGGCAAAATAATGATCACATTTATTCATGAACTTTACAACTGTCAAGGAAAGAAGCAACCATGAAAACAAATTCTCCCTTTAATAAAGCTTAACGTGTCCCATTTCTTTTACAGGATAAACAATATAAAGAAACAGAAAATCTATTTTCTATCCATCATTTAAACTTCTGCATCAACTTCGATGTTTTCACTACATCTGTTTGATTGATTTTTAACGTTTGTCTTGTTTCTTTTAATGCTGGATAATAGCGCATAAATTTCATAAATCCCCTAGCCTCTCTTATTTTAAGAGTGGAATCTTACATCTTCGTTTTCCTGCCTGTCATTTTCCTACCTTTCTTTTCTTCTTCTAATCTGTTCAGTAAAAGATATGGGTAATGATAAGCGTCAAGGGACTGAGAAAAAAAGGAATTGTAGGACAGCCTGTTACCAGACCTCATCCCTGCCTTCCCCTTGTATGTTCAAAATATGGTATTATTCAGTACAAAAAGGTAAGGTAATTAAGCGTGACAGACCGTTTCCCCTATGGGCAGAAAGCCCGTCTTTTAGCGTGGATCGTCACGCTTATA
>JAJYUJ010000021.1 GCA_021792615.1 bacterium | reverse complement strand
CAATCCTGAATATCAACGAACTTCTTTATATCGCCGGCAGGGTGAGCAATTTTTATGCGATAACGCTGGGGCTTGTCTCGCTGGTCGCCGTCCTCGGAGGGACCATCCCCCTGTTTGTTTTTCTCTTCGGACTCATGCTTTCTCTCTGGTTCCCCGGGATTATAAAAGAAGATATTACCAGGTCCTCCATCGTCACAAAGATATCGTCGATCATTTTAGTGTCGTGCGGCTTGTGGTTTATAACGTTATAGCACAGCACCGGGACACTTGAATGTCCATATCCGTGCATAGTTCCGCGAGGGATTTAGTGCGATAAGCTATTCCCGCTTTCGTACGGGCGGTGCCATGAATTCCGGGCCAACAGGATCTTCGATCGTGTCCTTGAGGATTTTATCGATGGCCTTTTTCGTATTCTCGTTGATCGACCAACCGGTGATTTCTTTGATCGGATCCAATTGTTCCGGTCTCCGTGCACCCCAGAGTGCTATGTCGGCACCCTGATCGAGAATCCACCGTACGGCGAGATGTATGACCCGTTTCCCGTAATTTTTCATTGCCAGCTCATCGAGCGCCTGAACGGCCTTCAAGTATTGCCCGTAGCGCGGCTGTTTGAACTTCGGGTCGACCTTGCGCAGGTCATCCCCCTTAAAACTTGTATCCGGCCTCATCCTGTTACTGAGCAGGCCCCTGCAGAGGGCACCGTATGCAAGCGTTGTTATATGATTGTTCATGCAGTACGGCAGAATGTCCTTTTCTATGTTCCTTTCGAATATGTTGTACGGGGGTTGTGCGGTATTGAGCACGGCGGTCTTTCTGAACGCGTCCATCTGTTCCGGGGAGTAATTGCTGACACCGATTGCCCTGATCCTGCCTTGCCGGTAGAGTTCCAGCAGTATCTCTGCGGTTTCTTCGAACGGAACAGCGGTGTCAGGCCAGTGGATCTGGTAGATATCTATGTAGTCCGTTCCAAGGCGTTTCAGTGAATCATCGATTTCTTTGAGTATGCGCGACCTGCTTGAGTTACGCCACACCCTGTTATCGATCCATTCAAGCCCGGCTTTTGTTGCAATGATCACCTTGTCTCTTTTTTTGTACTCTGCAAGCGCTTTGCCGACGATTTCCTCTGAACGGCCGAACCCGTATATCGGCGCGGTATCGATGAGGTTAATGCCGGATTCGAGTGCAGCCAGTATGGTTTTAATGGATGTCCGCTCGTCTGTTCCGCCCCACATCCATCCGCCTATGGCCCATGTACCGATGCCGATCCTTGACACCTTGATATTTGTGCCGGTAATCCTGACTGATTCCATAATTACCCCGTGCCTTTATTCTATAATAGAATCCCCCAAAAATGCAATGATACCATGTGCTGTTCCCGGCAACCTGCCGGTAAGCTTATGCATGGGGCCGTGTGTCCGTCCGATGCCCGTCCCGGCTCTTAGGTTGATCTTTATTCACAGCTATAGTAACAAAACCGGTAGACCAGAAAAACAGCAGGGATTCGCGAAAAAGGTATCAAAACGGAGGGACTATGGATTTAAAGGTTGTCAAGATTAGCGTACCGGCGGACTGCAATATTATTCTCGGCCAGACCCATTTTATCAAAACTGCGGAAGACCTCTATGAGGTGATAGCAACGACAGTACCGCACGCGAAGTTCGGTGTGGCATTTACCGAGGCCTCGGGCCCGTGCCTGATTCGTACAGAGGGCAACGATCCCGAACTGATACGGACATGCGTAAAAAACCTGCAGGACATAGGCGCAGGACACATATTCTGCGTGGTGCTCAAGGACGCCTATCCTATAAACGTTCTCAATCCAATCAAAAATTGTCCCGAGATATGCAGTATATACTGTGCCACGTCAAACCCCGTCGAAGTTGTCGTCGCAGCAACCCAGCAGGGTAATGGGATTATAGGGGTGATAGACGGATTTCCTCCGAAAAGGATAGAAACAGACACAGACCGCAGCACCAGAAAAGAATTTCTGAGAAAGATCGGGTATAAATTATAAGTGAAGAACCACCCGGTAAACATCGGGCGGGCGCACAGTGAAGCTGGGTCGGACGAACACCCATTAAAAAATGCGACAAGGAAAGGCTTTTCACGTATTCCCGGTGAACACATAATTCCCGTTGACAGACCCCCTGTTTTTATGATGAATTATGCGTAACCACATTGAAAAGTACAAGGAGGAAAAATGCTCATATAAAAGACTATTTTCAGAAAGCTCATCGCAATATCCGTGTTTATCCTGGCTTTGGGATTTATGTTCCCTTCCCTGGCTTCGGCACAATACTGGAACGGGAATCCGGAAGGCAATGGATCTGTGGCGGTGAAGTTTTTCAGTTTTTTCCCGAACAGCAACTCAAACGGTTTAAAAGATTTCAGCCCGGGGTTAGGATTGGGAGTAGACGGGCGCGTCAATTTCGGAAATTATTTCGCTTTAGCAGGAGAACTGGATTATATAGGTGTTTCCAGTGCAACCCAGACCTACAATGTGTATGACTCATACGGTAATTATGTCGGTACAGCGTCCGATACCGCCTATTTCGACGATGTTGCATTCAAACTGGATGCGCTCGTTACCATTCCTGCGGATATAGTCATTCCATTTGCGGGAATCGGTATGGTAGCCAATTATCCAACATTCACCTTCAGCGGGTACAGCAGCGGGTATAGTGCTTCCGCAAACACAGGCGGCAGCGGCGTTGGAATGGAAATCGTAGGAGGAGCCGACTTTATGGCCGGGTATAACGGAGCGGTTACCGCGCAGATTTCGATACCGGTCAGCCAAACGGCATACTTCAGCGACCTCGGTACGAACATCGATGTCGGCGGCTTTGAGTTAATGGTGGGATACAGGTTTATTTTATAACACGCTCTGTTCAACTCGTGCTCCCTTATCGCCAATCCATGAATAACAAACCCGTAAAATCGGCGCTCGTCGTAGAGGGCGGGGGTATGAGGGGCATGTTCACCGCCGGCGTGCTCCATGCATTCGGCAGTGCAGGCTTCGATCCCTTCGACCTGTACATCGGTGTTTCAGCAGGTGCATGCAATCTTGCCTCGCACCTTGCTGGCCAGCATGACAGGAATTACGATATCAACGTAAATCTTTCGACAACCCGTGATTTTATCAACGGTTGGAGGTTCCTGCGCGGCGGACACTTCATGGACATTGACTGGCTTTGGGACGCCAGCATGAAAGAATACCCCATCGATACTGCAGGCATGTTCGCCCGGCTTGAACAACAAGGCAAAACATTTATCGTCGTCGCGACCTCAATCGAATCGGGAAAGCCGATGTATCTTATACCGGACAAAGATACCGTGGCGGATTATATAAAAGTCTCATCATCGGTCCCGTTTTTTTACAGGACCATCCTCACGGTCAACGCGGAAAGGGCGACGGACGGCGGTGTTGCAGATTCTATCCCGGTTATCGAGGCATTCAAACGAGGTGCCACGGATATTACGGTTCTCCGCACGCGTCCCCGGGACTATGTCAAGAAGCAGAGCAGCGGTGCACTTTTCTATCCCCTGATCTTCAGGAAGCAGGGCATGCTTGCCATCGCATTGAAAAACAGGCCGGTTACCTATATGCAGGCAGTGGAATTCATAAAAAATCCACCGGATGGTACACGCGTACATGAAATAGCACCGCCAAAAACGCTCAGGATTAGCAGGGCCACGACCGATAAGGATGCATTAAAGGCTGCATACCGTACCGGCATAGAACAGGGAGAAAAATTCATAGAAGCGTACCATTGAAGGGCCCGGAAACCCACGTTTCCCGGCTCAACGGTATGCAGTCCCCCTATTTTCCGGTGAATCTCCCCTGCCACTTTTCGAGCATGGCCTGAAGTCCTTCTCTGGCGTCGTCCGAATCCATGAGCTTCATGACGCGCGGCACGAGATCCGCTGCCGCAGCATCGACCCCTTTATTGATGGCAATCCTGGCTGACGCGAGCGTGGCCTGTACGCCGAGCGGTGCCTGAAGCGAAACGGTTTGTGCGATCTCCAGGGCGCGGGTGAGCTCTTTGCCGGGTTCGGTAACCTCCTGTACAAGCCCTATCCGGTATGCTTCGGAAGCATTTATCTCGTCACCGGTGAGCAAATACCGCATTGCATTCCCCCACCCCGCTGCCTGCACCATGCGGATGGTCGCCCCGCCAAAAGGATAGATGCCGCGTTTTATTTCGATCTGTAAAAATCTTGAATCGGATGCTGCGACGATAATGTCCGCAGCAAGAGACAGCTCTATGCCCACGGTCATGCAGTATCCCCTGATAGCACAGATAAGCGGCTTGGTCCGCGCTCTGCCGTAGAGCGCCCAAGGATCGATCTCATCCTTTTGTATAAAGGACTGCCCTGACTTTACCCTCGGTGCAACATCCGCAAGATCGAGTCCCGAGGTAAAATGATCGCCATGTCCGTACAGAACAGCACACCTCAAATCCGGATTCTTCTCATATTCGGTATACGCAGCGCTCAGTTCCATGAGCATAGACCAGTTGAGCGCATTGCGCTTGGCTGGTCTGTTAATACCGATCATGAAAATATTACCGCGGACCTCCCGTGAAATGGTTCCTTCTTTTGGATCAGACATAGCAGCCTCCTTTCATTACCGGCTGCTTGCCGCAACCGGCTTTCTAATAGAGTTCTACATAAAATATCAAGTATGGTCAAGGACACTCTCCTGACCACCTGTAAAATTCTCCTGCCGGGCAAGGACAGGAGATGCAGGAAAACAAACAAGAGCCGGCCGAAGCCGCAATCACCTTATACATGACAACTTTATGATGTTTTTACTTTAACAAGTTGTCAACAAGCCGTCAATAATCAATGACTTAACAGAACCATTTTCGATAGTCAGGAAACCGATTTTCCGAGCACATGGCGGATCATAAATTGGATGTTCTCGCTTGTGTTTTTTACTTCTATTTTAATGCCGGGGTGACGGTTCTGCCATACACGGAAAACTTCGTCTGCAAAGGCCTGCCCGACAAATTTCACTTTTTTGAAGTCCAATAGAATTGTGGAAAATCTCTCGAGACCGCTCAAAATTCTTCTTGCCTGAGAACGGGACAGGTAATCGGAATCCCCTTTGTAAAGATCAACCGTAACAATGGTCTTGTTAAATTTAAATGATTCGCTGGTATATTGTTTAAAGATGGTCTGTAAATCTCTTTTTGTATTACACGATATCCGGCATTGTACCACAGTTCCTTTGACCGGCTTTATATCCGTAATAAAAACGTCATCCATCTGATTGTCAAAGATCAGTTTCTTGTGAGAACTTTGTATGATCATAAGGTCAACGGCTTTTGATGTAAAGAAGATCCCTTCCCCACTATGGTTTTTAGGAGCAGTGGTCTGCTTACCCTTCAAAAGCTGCTGGAGAGCCTCCATCTCACTGCGCAAATCCTGCTTCATCATGATATTATTAAATATTCCTATACCACGATCCGTAATATTAAAAAAAACGCTTTCTTTGTTTCTTTTCATTTTTACAATAATTTGAGAAGATTGAGAGTGTTCTATGGAATTGTTCAGTATCTCAGTAAAAGCATACCGGATTATCTGAGATGCATTTTCACGCAGATGAGAAAATATCCCTGTTTTGCGTTGTATGTCCTCTAAAATGAGATCTTCTGAAATATTTATATTTTTTAAGATCCTATTGTAACTTAATTCCTGCTTCTTTATCTTCTGAACGGTTCTCAACGACGCAGATACATACCTTGCCCTGTTTGCCTTGCCAATCAATACGATCCGTCCCTCATTCTGGAGGTCTTTAAAATAATGGTTTATATAGCCCCGGGAAAATCCGGTAATTTTGACAATTTCGGCAACCCTGACTTCACCATTTCTTTTTAGCACTTTTTGTATAAGTTGAACAACATCCACGGGAAACCTCCAAAACAGTATACAACTTTTATAGTATATAGAAATAGAAAGTTGTCAACAAGTTGCATACTGGGGTGTCTTTCAGATGACAAAGCCGTGCTATCTGCCGTTATTGCACTATGTTGGCCGCACATGCCGTTACGGCCCGTAAGACGCCGCCTATATCCGTATGGAGACGCGAGGGTCTTTGTACCTGCCGACGAACTCAAGTGCCGTTACGCCGGGCGATGTCAGCGAAGCAAGCCTTGTGCTGCCTTCGTATACTTCGAGGACGAGGTTTGCGACCTTTGTGTTGTAGCACCAAAGCTTCTCACCGTCGGGGTCCGTATATTCAACGCCTACGAATGATTCCAGTGCAGCGGAAATTTCTCCCATAAACCGCATCTTCCCCTGTCTCGAGCCGAACTTCCACACCGGGAAGTCACTCTCACTCTTGTTCCTGAAGAGGCGGAAAAGGCTGTTGAGATAGTAATCTTTGCCAAGGCACCTGATGAAAAACAGCGTCAATGCAGGGCTCGGCCTGTTCCCGACCTTAATCTGCGCTGACAGGCCCTCGAAGATCGCAGTGCTGTCTTCTTTGAAGATACTTGAATTTGCCCATGTCCAGCGCTCTGCATGCTTCGTTCCCCATAGGTGCGTCTGCTGTCCGGGTTCACCGTTGCAGTCAAATGTCCTGCCGTTTACTTCTACGCTGCCGTATACCTTCATGCTGAAGTTTGGCGATATAACCTTGGTTTTGGGGACAGATATCCTATACATGAACCTATACGGGAAATGCTGGAAGATCCGGAAGACCGGTTCAAACCTGAGGTCCCACGTTATCGAACCTTCTTTACCCCTGATCGCTCCGTATGCACGGGTCTGTGCTATGAGGGCATTGCCTATCAAGAATGAAAAGCTGTCCTTTTTAATCACAGCCTGCGAAGCAGGGAATGTATTCTTGACAGCCCTATTGTTTGACGGGTCCTTTGAATCGAAAAATATGGCCCACAGCTCTGCTACCGGGCTGCCGCCGACCGGCGCAAGCAGGGTGTACCGGATCCAGAACCCTGTGGAGGTCCTGAGGTGATTAAACTTGAGGTAGTATACTTCATAGCGTCCGGGTTCGCCGTCCCACCGCGTTACATTCGCTGCTTCAGCCTCTGTCACCGGCGTATCTCCGGTGCGATGTGAATTCCTAGTCTTGAGAAACAGGAGCTTCTTCTCCTCTTCAGATTTTGAAGAGAAATCCCATGTTGCAGACTATACCCTGTGCACCGTTTCCATCGAATCTGTCGAAAATCGTTTGATAGCCTGCTTCTACATAGAGATGCACCGAAGCCGTTCTGAAGAACATGACCCCTCCTCCCAAAAACAGCCCGATATCTGTTCTGTTATAATTTTCCGTCGTCGTATATAAGCTGCCATTTGTCGTTCTGGACATATTCAACAGGTGGAGACTGACGCTACCGCCCACGAACGGGGATATGTTCTCGATACTCGATATATAGTAGCCTCCTATATCCATAATCCTCCAGTCCAAAACATTCGTGCTGCCAGAATTGTTCCAGCTGAACCCAAGCAGGGGTTTGAACTGAAGCATTGCATGGTCATTAAGCTCAAAACTGAATATCAAGGCATCCAGATTATTTAACGTACCTGAATTCAAGTAAGATGCTCCGACAGGCGCTGTCATCCCCATATCTATTCCCATATAAGCATACGTGCTGACCCTTTTCGGCGTCAATGTCTCCTGTTGCGTAATATTGTTCAAGGTAATCACCTCGGATGCGGGCTTATTGCCGGCTATGGAATCCGACAATCTGTTCATAACGGCATCGATGTCCGACGGACTTTCTGCATTGAGTGAATTATAAAGGACCGGCTTGCTTGTCCCGACATCAAAGACCGTCGATTTGACGACGATCTTGTTCCCGATAAGGATCATCGTGCCGGTAACGGCCTTATCTGCCCCCTGTGAACGCGCAAGAGGAATGCCGCACGATTTCTCATAACAGGTACTTCCGTCCGTAAAATCGTTTGCATTGAGTACCTGGATTCCCGTCTGCGAAAGGTCCTGCCTCAGCAGATATGAGGCAGCGGTTAATTGTTCTTTTGAAACACCAATCCCCTTGAAATCGAATACCATGATCGTATGGTTTGCAGAAAATGCAGTCGATGCCTGTAAAAGAAGTATGAAAACAAAGAACACCGTTTTCTTCATAAAGCCTCCTTTATCCTATGGATAATCGACGCAGGCTGTTATCAAGGATATGACATCATCCCTGTTGTATGAACTAAAGGATACCATATCCTTTCAAAATTGCAATAGATCGGCATCGACGGCACTCCTCAGGCAGCCGGCAATCAAAAGTATATATTTGCATAAACCATCAGCATCCTGCCTATTGCTTCACCGCCGAAGGTGTTGGTTTGCGTCAAAGAGGCATTCGATGTTTGTATATACGGAAACTCATGATGGATGTCGTTGAACATGTTGAACACGTAAGCGCCGATCTCCAGTCTTTTTTCAATCAGCGTATACCCCACTTTTGTGTTGACGATAAAATATGACGGCAAGGTCATAACATCCGTGGTGTATGCTGTGGCCGGATTGGTCAGCGACGCCACCTTTGCGGAAACATAGTCCCCGTCGACGTTTATAAAAAACTTATGCGCCAGTGCATAGCGCACACCCGCATTGAATTTCTCGGTCGAGTAATTCGAAACCGAGGGTCCAATGCTGTCTTCCCGCAGAATATACGAATAGTTTGCAAAGGTCTTGATCTGCTGTATTGGCTCGTACTCGATACCGGCCTCACCGCCGTGTGCTACGTACCGCGGGGCAGCGTTGACGAACAGCAGCCTCATGGGGCTGGAGAGAAGCGTAAAATTAATCATATTCAATAACTCCTGATAATAGGCCGTCAGTTCTGTCCTGACATGTGTCCCCCATTGACCTATATACCCAAACTCCGTGGAGCGGATCTGTTCGTTTTTAAGGTATGGATTGCCGAGAATAGGGGGGGATATTATGCCGGGCAATGGGTTGGTAACCGGCATGAACTGCGCCTCCATATAAATAGGTTTTCTGAATGCGGTGCCATAGGATAAACGTATTGTCTGTTCCGGCGTTATCGAATAACTCAGGTTAGCCCTGTAGCTGACTCCGGGCTGGGTAACAGAAAAATGATCGTATCTGCCATCCAGGGTGAGGACAAAATGGTAAAACGGTCCGACTTCGTCGTGAATGAAACCGCCGTAAATGAATTCTTTTGACAGATCGATCCCGTTATAATTGGTCAGGAGCAGCGGATAGTTGTAGGCATTATAATTCGTATTCAGACCGACAATAAGTTTATTGTACGGAATTTTGGGCAGGTTATACTGGAGATCGAGGTTATAGCTGTTCGTTGTACCGCTGAAATCTGACGGGAAAAGACTTAAGGATGCACCCAAAAACGATACGTTCATCGGGATTGTCGTATAGAACCTGTTCCAGTAGACATCCGCTTTCAGGCCTTTATAATCCACATCAGCCTTCAGGTAATTTTCCTGGAAACTTGCGTTGAAAATATTTAAATCCGTAAAAAGCTCAAAATTGGGTTTATCCCATCCTCCCTCAAACGAGGTTTTAAGGTTATGGTGGAACGTATGGTCGATATAAAACCATGCCCTCGGAAGATCGAGGGCTGTTTTATTGGGGTCGGAGAAATCGGCAAGATGCTTATACCCGGCACTGGCAATGAACCCTGTTGAGCTCGTTTCCCCTTGCGCAATAACAGAGGTATCGTAATTGCCAATAAATTTGGCAGGCTGTTCCGTGGTTAAACCGCCGATACCCGAAACGATGAACGTCGGTGTCTGTTTTGGCTTTTTTGTCGTTATACTGATGATACCGGTAACAGCATCGGCACCATACAATGAAGAACTGGCACCCCGTATGACCTCTATCCTTCCGATCTCGCTCAGCGGAACGGGCAAATCTTCTATGAAGGTCGGGCCGAACAGCGTATTGTTCAACACCCTGCCGTTTAACAGCACCAGCATACGGTTATTCTTCTCCGTGCCGTACCCCCGTTCGTTAAATATGGGATAGGATGGATTGATATATTCGACGTCCATACCGGGAACAGTCCTGAACACATCGGAAAGTGAAATGCCGACACTATACTTAATGTCATTGGCGGTAATAACACTGATTGCGGCAGGTGCCTGCGTTATCTTTTGCTTATGCTTTGCAGCGGAGTAAACTACGTCTTCTGAGCTGAACAGTGCAAGCTCCTGTTCCATGGCTGATGCTTCTTCTGCTGATTGCACATTGACCTTTCCGATATCCACTATCTGAGGATTGTTCGGACCCATGAATAATACATGGGACTGTCCGTTCGTGTCCACGACGTTGATATAGTACATGAGCTTGGGAGGGTGGATGTCCATTGCCGGTATCGTACCTGCAAACGTATCACCCGACGTACGTTTCAAAAATATGGCCTTATAAAAGGTATCTGACGGTGATTTGTAGAGCAAGGATGCATAAGCTACCCTGCCGGCAGGGTCTATTGTTGCAGAAACATGTAACGGCTCTCCCGGGGTAGCAGTCAGTATGGGTTTATGAAAAAACTTGAATGATATGATTGGTTGTGCAGCAAAAACCGTACTGCTTGTTGCCATAGCGAACAAAAGAAAAGAAACGATCCATCGCTTCATGCTTGTAAAACCTCCTTTATGAAAAATATTGTAATCTCAATCCGATCTTATACTACAACTTTATGAAAGCTATTCTATTTACCGGCATTACCTGCCGGTATAACTGCATCATCTGTTTATGATTTCTCATTATTATCATCCCTCTCATTATGGTGCAGGCGAAATGTCAATCCAGTGGTTCTGAACACTGCTTGTGGCCGTGAAGTAAAGCTCGTCTGACGCGGTGTCCGTAACATAAACACCGTCGCTTGTCTGTACAGAAATACCTGTCGGATAAACCCTTGGGGGAATGTAGATAACTGTCGGAGCGGTAACACCATCCTCTTCAAATTCCAGTCTGAAGTCACCGGTAGTGGTGCTGAAGCTTATCAAGGTCGGGATGCCTGCTATTGCCATGGGGTAGGGCCGTACGACAGCGTTCACATAGGGTCTCTCACTCAAATCCGGATTGACAAGGCTCATGCCTTCATTGTTCCACGTATCAGCTACAGCGTAGTCCCAGATTGTCCCGCCCATCATGTGTTTATCCAGCATATTATAGTAACCCTGGATCAGGGCTATACCGGTGGTTGTGGGGGCTGCACCGAATTCCCCGAGTATTGCCGGCGTTCCAAGTGCTTGAGCCTTTTGCTGCACCAGCGTAAGATCCTGATCAATGCCGCTGATGGCAGCGGTGATATTTGTGGTGCCGCCCGTCGTCACGCCGATCGCATAGAAATGGGGAGCATAAACAAGATTGCTTCTCTGCAATGGGGGCAGATTACTCTGGGGTATTCCTCCGGTTAGGACAAAGGGCTCAAAAAATATCATGGCACCCGGGTCTTCGGTCCTGATGGCGTCAATGACCTTTTGATAAAAGGGAGCGAGGTAGTCCTTTTCAAACGTTGAACCGGTAAAATACCCGTTCCACGGCTCGTTGAACAACTCATAGCCAACAACCATGCTGTTGTTCCTGAATTTCCGGGCAATGAGTTTGAACGCATCGATGAAATGCGACTGTAACGTCGTATCGGTCCAGAACCTGGTAAACGATTGCTCGACAGGAGGCGAGGGGTAATTCAAAAACCAGTTTTGTCCGCAGGGAACGGCAAGCTGCGACGGATCACCTGTCGCCGCCCACTGTGGAGCACCGTCTCCGCAAAATTCCCTGGCAAAAAGATCCTGGTGCATATCGATAAAAACATAGATGCCCCTCGAAGTAAGCCAGTTTACCCGCTTCGCCATATCATCGAGATATGCGGTATTGTAATCACCTTCCGTCGGCTCCAGTCCTTCCCATACCGTAACATACCGTACAAAGTTCATGCCCCAGCTTTTTATTTGTGCGGCACTCGTCTCTGAAGTGAATGGAATAAACGGCGGTATCTTGCTGTCGCCCCCGGCATTTATGCCCCGGAGAATAACGACCCTTCCCTGCGAATCTTTTATCCACTGACCATCGGCATGCAATGCTTTATAGGGAACACCGGATTTGCTGCTACTACAGGTTGAAAACGAAATCATGAAGAACATCATAAATAGTATAAGAGCTGTCCGTTTAAACATCTTTGTACCCCCCTTTTTTCGTAACCTCACAACCGGCCTTACACATCGGAACCTTATAAAATACGGAGAGGGTGAGATTCGAACTCACGTTCGCCTTTCGACGAAAACCGCTTAGCAGGCGGTTGCCTTCAGCCGCTCGGCCACCTCTCCAGGTCATATATATCTTTTTGCAATGTCCCTCTTACCAATGAGGGAGGACAAGGAATACAGCTTCTTACTTTTCCACTGGTTTTAAAATCGTAACACCATTCATATACGGACGCAAGACATCCGGTATGATGACGCTCTGATCTTCTTGCTGATAGTTTTCGAGGATAGCGACAACCGTTCTTCCGACTGCGAGTCCCGAGCCGTTCAGCGTATGGACATACGCGGGCTTTTCTCCTTTTGAAGGCCGGTATTTTATGCCTGCTCTCCGCGCCTGAAAATCTTCGAAATTGCTGCAGGATGAAATCTCCCTGTACTCGTTTTGTCCCGGGAGCCAGACTTCGATATCGTAGGTCTTGGCTGCAGAAAAACCGAGATCCCCGGAACAAAGATTGACGACTCTATACGGCAGTTTTAAACGCTTCAACAATTCCTCCGCATCCTCCAGCAAAGACTCAAGCTCCTGATACGAAGACCCGGGCTCTACGAGCTTCACGAGCTCCACCTTGTTAAACTGGTGCTGCCGTATCAATCCTTTTGTATCCTTTCCGTAAGAGCCGGCTTCCTTTCTGAAACAGGGCGAATAGGCGGTGTAATATTTCGGCAGTGCTGTTCTTTCAAGGATCTCTTTTGCATGGATATTCGTGATGGGTACCTCCGAAGTAGGGATCAGGTACAGGTCTTCCCCCTCGATTTTAAAAAGATCCTCTTTGAACTTTGGGAGCTGCCCGGTACCGGTCATGCTATTGCCGTTCACGATAAACGGAATATAAACCTCTGTATATCCCTGCTCTTTCGTGTGCACATCGAGAAAAAAATTAATCAGTGCCCTCTCGAGTAAAGCACCGGGCCCTTTTGAAACGGAAAAACCGGATGCAGCAATCTTTGCACCTTTCTCGAAGTCGATGATGCCGAGCCGTCCGGCAAGGTCATCATGCGAATAAGGGGTAAACGGATACTCTTTTTTTTCACCCCAGGTCTTTACCACGGGATTGTCCTCGCTGGTCCTTCCGTAAACAACGGAGGAATGCGGCATATTGGGTATCGTCAGAACGAAATCATTCAGATCTTTCTCCAGCACATCGAGTGAATGGTGAACCTCATCTATCTCTGCACCTATTGATTTCACTTCCTGCAATAGTACGTTTGCATCTTCCGACTTTGATTTTTTGACGCCGATGTCTTTTGAAATGATGTTCCTTTTATGTTTGAGATCTTCGACGGTCCTCAGGAGTTCCAACCTTCTCTCGTCCCATTCGTAGAAAACCTTCAGGGATATATTCATGCCTCTCTTGGCAAGTGCATCTTCGACGAGTTTTCTGTTTTCCCTCAATACTTTTATGTCAAGCATGCTGTTTGATTAGCATTGTTGAATTGACCCGTCAATATATGCATTTAACCCGAAAAATGAGATTGTAAAATAAGGAGGTTTATGCAATGAGCGATGGGGTACCCACCCGGCAGGGAAGGGTCGCGCGTCAGATAAAGGTATTCTTCGAAAATCCGATGAGTAAACCATTGCGAGGTCATTTGGCCTTCAGAGGCGTAGCTGAAGAATTTACCCCATTATTTTTTCACTTCGTTTTGCTCTGTTCAGAATGACAATCTTGTGTCATTCTTCGTTAAGTTTACACCCAGTAACTGAAATGTATTCAGAATCCTGACTTTTCCGATGAGTGCGGTTTTTTATCGAGAAGGATATTTAGGGTATTGTCTGTTATTTTCCAATCCCCTCTTATCTTAAGAGGGGAAACATTTCAATCATCCCTTCACTGTTGATTCAGTCAGTAGATACCGTTAGAAATTACCTTGTTCATTGGTAATCTTTTATAGTTGAGGATCGCGGGATTGAGCGAATAAGTAAACCTCCTTATTGCATTATTCGGGTTAACCTGGCGATAGCGGCCGGGAATCAGTATTCCGTATTGTCCGAGAATACAAAATCGATGTCGTGCTTCTTGATCTTTGCGGCGCTGTACCGGCGTTTCAGCCCTTTTACAGCAGCCTTTCTCAGGTTTGCACCTATACCGCTCATTGCGTCGATGTCACGGTATAACCGTAAGGCATCATCGCGCATGCCGAGGATATCCTGCGTGCGTGCCTTCCAGAGCATACTTACCGCTGTTCTGTGAGGTATATCAGGCATGGGAATAGCTTGATCAAATGCCTCGATGGCTTCCCGGTATTTGTGAACTTTGATATTCAATTGTCCTTTCAGCATAAGGTATATGGGTTCCTGACGGTCCTTCTGTGTAAGCTGTTCGAGCTCGGCGAGCGCACCCGGTATGTCGTTATGGTAAAAGTATTTCTGGTATGCCTGTTCGTAATGTTCCTGAAAGGCCGCGAAGGCATATGAGTTTGCATACGGATTCGGTTTTTTGATGTCGAGGAGCTTCAACTCGCCGTCCATCCAGCTTTTCAGATCAACACCGATGTAATCGGAATTATTCGAAGGGGCTTCACCCTGCGACATCCATACCTTGAGTTCCTCAGGCTTCATAACTACACTGCTCACATTGTGAACGGCGGTTATCGTGCTGCCGAGTGCCCTCTCCCTCCTGGTGTAGTATTCCAGATGGTCACCGAGGAGCAGGATCATATCGTCGAGAGTAAATTTTCCGTGCTTCTCTTTGATGATCTCCTCGGCCCTCTTGTACCTTCCTACGGTTGAAGCCGTTGTCGAAACACTGTAATCGTATTCCTTCTTCCTGAGCAGCCCGGTGTTGTAGTGGTTGGTATTGATGATAAACTGAGAAACACCTTTCCGCGGAAGGACATGTTTTGCCGAGGCCTCTATAACAACCGCGTCCTTATGCCGTGCATCCGTAACAACAAGGCCCCATCCCGAAGAAAACCGCAATGACCGGGCAATCCTGACCGCATCGTCTGTACTTTCGGCGTTCCGCAGGATCTCGTTCCCTATATTCATCAGAGGCGTCGAATAGCTCGATACATTTTTGGTCAGCATGATATGCGATGCATAGGTAATACCCGCTTCGTTGATACCCGTTATGCCCGCCCCGGGTACTCCGAGGAACGAGAATGCCGCATATTTCATCCCCCTGTCCGGCTTATGGAGGATTATGGAAGGATTGTGGTCCATGGCATGGTTGTCAAAAAAATCCAGGTTCCTGCCGTAGATAAAACTGCCGTCTGCCGTTGAATCTCCCCATGTTGCTGCGCTCGTGCATCCTAAATTCAAGACGGCAACGGAATTTGCAACGGTATGAGACAGCCCCCGTGCAAGGAGTATCTGCAAGACATCCGGCATGGACATAAGCCCCTTCAGAAGCTCATACGATTCGCCGCTCCCTTCCGCGAAGCCTTTCATCTCGTCGAGCAGAAAAGGCGTGTATCTTTTGCTCATGTTGGATTGGAGGATTTTGACGTATTTCTCAAAAAGCTTGCCCGCTTGCTTACGGAGAAACGCAGACCCTATCATGTCCTCGAGTCCAAGCCGCAATGTCCTGAGAAACAGGGCAAAGAATTTGATCAAGTTCCTCAGGTACAGCTCTTTGGCTATGACACCGTGCTGATACCCCATATCGAAGGCACTGCCGCTTAACGTTATAAGGTTAATCCTTCCGGCTTTTTTAATCCTCCCATCGGGGAGTGAACTGAATTCTATTGGTGTTATCACCTGTCCTGGCGTCATACTGCCTCCCTTTTTTTGTATTATCCTGGCTCTTGTGTCTTTATAAGACTCCATACATAGATTATTGCAGCAGCGCCGAATATAAAGCTTGCGAGGTTTATAATCAATTCAAATATCATGCCTACCTGACTGCTGTTGCCGTAAAATATGAAGGCATACTTGCCGTTCTCGATGTTATACAGTGAATCCATCAAGCCGAGATAGACAAACGTTCCGCCTGCTATTAACCCCCACAGTATCCCCTTCGTGTCTTTTCTCAGGAGGTAATAAGCGGAAAGGAAAAATGCCAGGGTCATCCACATGTCCGCAGCAACAAATGTTTTTTCGAAGATCATATAACTCGGCTCCTTCGGAAAAGACTGGACGCTATCCGGCACAAAGAAGAAAAATATCCAGTATGCAATCGTCAGCACCGCCACCACTATCTCAAGCACAACAAATGTTTTCGAAACATCCTTTTTTAACATATATCCTCCTTAGAATCCCCTTTATCCCCCTTTTCAGGGGGAAATTCAAGACCCTCTTAAACCTGTTCCCTGATAAGGGAACTACTGTGGTTTAGTTTCATCCACATCTCCCTCGCTTTAAGAGAACTTCTGGTAAGCGGTGACGACTGTACCGCGTTAAAACCAAGGTCATATCCATATTCCTCAAGCATCCTGAACACCCCGGGATGCACATAGGTCCTGACATCCTCGTTTTCAGGTAACGGCTTTAAGTACTGTCCTATGGTAAGCGCATCACAGCCCGTGTCCCGTATGGCCCGCATGAGCTCTTTCACCTGCGTTATGGTTTCACCAAGACCGAGCATAAACCCTGATTTCGTTATGATATTCTTTCCGGACTTTTTTATGATCCCGAGAACGGAAAGGCTGGTAGCATAATCCGATAGCGGACGTACCGACTGATACAGCCCCTGCACCGTTTCCATGTTGTGTCCGGCAACAGCCGGCTGTGCTTCAAGGACCGCTTGTATGGATCCTTCGTCCCCGTTAAAATCCGGTATCAGCACCTCAACCTGTACACCTGCTGCCCTGAGTATACGGACCGTCTCAGCAAACCGCCCGGCACCCCCATCCGGCAGATCGTCCCTGGTGACCGATGTTATGACAACATAATCGGCTCCGAGCCACCGTACCGTGTTCAGGATTGCAGCACCTTCATGATTGCCGGTATTCCCGGGCACGCCTTTCGAGACACCGCAAAAACCACACTGCCGAGTGCATATTTCACCGAGTATCATGAAGGTGAGCTCCCTGTTTGCATAGCACGTCCATCTGTTGGGACACAGAGCGCTTTCACACACGGTAGGTATTCCCTTTTGATCGAGATAATCGGCAACAGGCCTTATCCTGTTCTCGTTGTATCTTACGTTAATCCATGCGGGCTTTATCATACCGCGTCAGTGCCTTCCTTCATGATAAATTGATCGGGAATATAGTTAAATCTCCTGGAAAACTTGGAAATAAATATTTGTTTTAAATTGTCCATGGAGATCATCCGTCTGGTCTGGAGCGTCAGGTTGGTCACTCTTTCGTTCTGAACACCGCAGGTCTCTATGGCCCGGAAGAGATCGAGGTCGTTTGATATGTTGAGGGCAAAACCGTGCGTCGAGACCCGGTTGTGTATTTTCATACCCACAAAGCCGATCTTGCTGCCAGACACCCATATCCCGGGCTCATCGCCCTTTTCTGATTTGACATTGAATTCGGCAACCACGTCTGCCAGGGTGTCCACAATCCCCTTGAGCAGGTCAAGAGGCATGTCCGATAATCTCATGACCGGATATCCGACAAGCTGCCCGTTGTTATGCACAACGGCACCGCCGCCGCGATCCGTATGAACAACCGGTATGCCCTGTTTTTTTATATATGCCGTATCAACGATACTGAATTCACTGCCGTCGGATCCGATGGTTATTACAGGATTATGTTCGACGAGTATAAGGGTATCATTCGCACCATGTTCGACCTCATCCCGCACCTCGCGCATGATTTCTCCCGCTGCATGATAATCCATGGTGTCGAGATCGATGATGCGCAGCTTTTTCATAAACTGCCCTTTTTCATGGCATGCTGCGCAAGGCCGTCAACAGCCCATGCAGCTTCAGCCACCGCCTCTGAAAAACTCGGGTGGGCAAAAACAGCCTTTCTTAATTCGTCAACCGTAATCTCTCCTGCAATGCCCGAGGTAAATAAAGAGACAAGCTCGTAAGCGGACTCCCCTGCAAGGGACGCACCGAGCACCCTGCCGTATTTTTTATCGGATAATATTTTGATAAACCCCGCCGGTTCTCCGTGCACCAGTGCCATAGGGCTGTTGGCAAGCCCGAAGACGCCGGTCTTTACCTCAATCCCGGCCTCCCGTGCTGACCGTTCATCCATGCCGACCTGGGCTACCGGCGGCCTCGAATACACGACAGAGGGCACCAGCAAAGGTTCAAAAATCTTTTGAGCGCCAAGCATGTTCTCCACCGCTATCATTCCCTGATGGAATGCTGCATGTGCAAGGAGCTTTATGCCGTTCACGTCACCGGCGGCATAGATGTTGTCAACGCTGCTCCGCATGGCCATGTTGACGTTGACCCATCCTTTTGAGGTCGATACTCCGACAGCCTCCAGTCCGAGCCCGGCTGTGTTCGGCTTCCTGCCGGTTGCAACGAATATCCGGTCTGCGCCGATAGACCTGCCTCCTGCCGTATCGCCGGATGAAGGCCGGATTTCCAATGTTATGCCTTTGCCGGAAGATGACGAGATCTTCGCTGCCTTCTGCGATAAAACAAGCTCTATGCCGAGCTTTTCCATGAGTTCTTTTTCAAACGAGCCAATGTCCGGATCCATGAACGGCAGGAGCCTGTCCATAAATTCAACGATGACAACCTTCTTCGCCCCAAACGACTTGAGTATCGTCGCATACTCGATACCGATGGCACCACCGCCTATGATGACCGCGCTTTCCGGTACACTCTTCATGGTGAATATGCCGTCGCTGGAAAAGACCCCGTCCGAATGAATGCCCTCGATATCGGGCAGTGAAGGGCTTGAGCCCGATGCAACGAGAACAAACTTCGCACTGACGGTCCGGCGTTCATCTATCTTGAGCGTATACCTGTCTATGAATTGCGCCCTGCCTTTGATGACATCCACTTTGTTTGAATCGAGCAGCGCCTGTATACCGGCCCGTATATACCCCACCACATCATTCATCCTCGTTATGACGGATTTAAGGTCAAGCTTGTATTTTATATCAAGCCCCATATCCATCCATTTTTCGGATGACAGTATCGGTGACGCGACCTCGAGCAGCGATTTGGTGGGTATACACCCGCGGTTCGTACAGACACCTCCGAGCTGGTCCATCTCGATCACCGCGGTCTTTGCACCGAGCTGAGCGGCCCTGATGCCCGCCAGGTATCCCGCAGGCCCTCCGCCGATTATACAGATATCATAATCCATCCCTATACCTCCAACACCAGATAGGGGTTCTCGATGTATTGTTTTATCGTCATCAGGCACTGGGCTGCCGGTGCACCGTCTATGATCCTGTGATCAAATGTAAGACTGAGGACCATTGCCGGTACGATTTCGATCCTGTCGTTCACAACCCACGGTTTTTTTACAATCCTGCCGACACCCAGTGTCGCAGACTGCGGAGGATTGATAATAGGTGTGAACATATCTATGCCGAAAGCCCCGAGATTGGTGAGCGTGAATGTGCCTCTCGAAAGTTCTTCAAAGGTAAGCCTGCCGGACTTTGCCCGCTCGATAAGGTCTTTTGCTTCTCTCGATATCCGGAGGATGCTCTTGCGGTCCGCATTCGCGATAGCAGGCACGATCAATCCGCCTTCAATGGCAACGCCGATACCCATGTTCACACCATGATAGACCCTGATCCCGTTTTCCTCCCATGAAGCATTGGCGAGGGGATGCCTTTTCAAAGCCATGGCAACGAGTTTCACGAGGATATCGTTTATGGTAATCTTATCGGAAGGATACGACAAAGAGAGGGCATTTTTCAGCTTGAGCAATTCATCGGCTGCCACCTCCATGCCCAGGGTTACCGGCGCAACCGTCCTCGCACTGTAGCTCATTCTGTCTGCCACGGCGCTCCTGAGGTCCGTTAGCAGCATCAAGGTCGACTGTTCGGCCGTGCCTGCTTGATCGGAAGCCGACGGAGAAGAGGAGTTTATGATGTCCTGCGCATAGATCTTTCTGTCTCCGGCCGTGTGCGCAACCTGCCGGATGTTTATGCCATGTTCTTCGGCAAGCTTTCTCGCATAAGGTGTTGCGGGTATACCGGCAGAAACTGACTGCAAGCCTTCACCTGCCCGTGCGTTTGCATCATGTGCAGGGATCCCTCCCGGCATTTCTTGTTTAAAGTTCGCAATATCGGTTTCCGTAATCCTGCCGCCCGGCCCCGATCCCTTTACTGCCGAGAGGTCTATGCCCTTTTCCCTGGCAAGCCTTTTTGCCGCAGGGCTTGCCTTAATATCTTTTTCCTGCTGTATTTCCGGGGAAACCGGTTTTAAACCTGCCTCTGCACTCTTCGATGCAGAAGAACCGTCCAGGCCCTTTTTATCAATTTCATAAACCGGCGGCTTTATATCGGGCAACGGCTCATCCTTATCTCCCATAAGCCCTACGATGCCGGACACCGGAACAACTGCGCCCGGCCCGGCATATATCATCCTTAAATATCCCGAGGCCTTTGCTTCGACATCGATGGTAACTTTTTCCGTCGATATCTGAAACAGCGGTTCACCTTCCTGAACCGGATCACCTGTCTGTTTATACCATTTGATGATCCTGCCTTTTTTCATAACAAGCCCGAGCTTGGGCATCAAAACATGAGAAATCACGCGGTCACCTCACTCTTGTTTCTGCTGAATAATACAACAATCCCCTCGTATCGGAATAGTACTTCGCTGCGGCCACCATGCCCCGCGCCATGACACCATCGGGAAACACCCATCATATCCCTTAGCCGAGCATCTGTTTTACTGCAGCTGCAATGCTGTCTTCGGTCGGGTACATGGCCTCTTCAAGAACAGGAGAAAACGGAATGGGACAATCCCTGCCGCCGAGCCTTTTGATTGGTGCATCCAGATAATCGAGTGCCTCTTCAGCTACCCGCGCAGCAATCTCGGCTCCGATACCGCCTGTCCTTGCACCTTCTTCTATGGTCATAAGCCTTTTTGTCTTTTTCAGGGAACCTATGATCGTTTCCATATCAAGCGGATTCAACGTCATGGGATCTACGATCTCGACTTCGATACCATCCGCTGCAAGCATATCTGCGGCCAGTAAAGCCTTCTTCACCATCGCGAGCACGGCCACGATCGTTATGTCCTTTCCCTTCCTCTTAATATCGGCCTTGCCGAACGGCAGGGTATAGTCGCCGACATGGACATCACCGCCTTCATAGTACAGCATCTTATGTTCGAAAAACAGCACAGGATCATCGCTCCGTATGGCTGTTTTCAACAATCCTTTCATATCATACGGTGTAGAGGGTACCGCGATCTTTATACCGGGTATATGCATGAACAGCGCTTCCGGACTCTGGGAGTGCTGTGCCCCTGCAGACAAGCCTGCACCGGACGGTGTCCTGATAACCATAGGTACCTTTGCCTGGCCGCCGGTCATGAACCGTGCCTTTGCCATGGTGTTGACGATCGGGTCCATTGCATCCATCAGGAAATCCGCAAACATGATTTCTGCAACAGGCCTCATGCCGGTCAGTGCCGCACCAATGGCCGCTCCGACAATCGCATTCTCGCTGATGGGTGTATTCCGTACCCGCTCCGATCCGAATTCTTCGATGAGCCCGTCGGTAACGCCGAATGTAGCCTGTTCAAGATCTTCGCCGAGAAGAAATACCTTCGGATCCCTCTTCATTTCTTCTATTAAGGCATCGCGGATTGCATCTTTTCCCGTTATCAATTTCATCTCTGCCATACATTACCTCCCCTTTCATAAAACAATTCAATATTGAATATTGAATATTGAATCTTTAATATTTAATTTCTTCAAGCGTACACATTCTCCGTCAGGTTCGACGGATCCGGCGTCGGGCTCTGTGCCGCAAACTTGACTGCGTCCTCTATTTCCTTCAATATTTTCTTGTCGATTGAATCGATATCGGAGGCATTCACCTTGAATTCCTTCAGAAGCTTTGCCTTAAAGAGCTTGATAGGATCGCGTTTTTCCATCCACTCCTCGACCTCTTCCTTGGTCCTGTACGTCTCGGGGTCACCGATATGGTGTCCGTGAAACCTGTACGTCTTTGCTTCTATGAGCGTTGGCCCCTTACCTTCCCGCGCCCGTTTAACGGCCTCGGTTACCGCATCAAAGACAGCCAGGACATCCTGGCCGTCGACAACAACACCCGGCATATCATATGCCTTGGCCCTGACTGCAATGTCCTTTATTTTCATATGCTTTGCCAGTGGTGTTGCTTCACCATACAAATTATTCTCGCAGATAAATACATTCGGTAATGCCCATAAAGAGGCAAGGTTCATTGCCTCATGGAATTTGCCCTGATTCGTGGCGCCGTCTCCAAAGAATGTCAGGACGACCTTATTGTTGTGCTGCAGCTTGGCGGACAGGGCAGCACCGTTTGCAACGATAATGCCTGCCGCAACAATGCCGTTTGCACCGAGACTTCCGACACTCATGTCCGTGATATGGAGGCATCCGCCCCTGCCCTTGCAGCTCCCTGTTTCCCTTGCGAAGAGCTCTGCCATCATGCGATCCGTTCTTCCGCCCTTTGCTATTAGGTTTGCATGCCCCCGGTGTGTGGAGCCAATGTTGTCGTCAGGTTTTATGGCGGCACAGGCGCCTGCCGAAACAGCCTCCTGACCGGAGCCGAGGTGGATAAACCCCGGGATATTGCCATCTTCGAACTGCTTTTTCACCTCTTCTTCAAACGTCCTGATCCTGAACATGGTCTCATAAAGACCAAGTAAAAATTTTTTATCCATGATTCCTCCCTATTCCGGCAATCCTTTGGCTTTCAGATAATCCTTGTAGAGCTTTATGCCTCTCGGCTGGAGTGATGTCAACTTCATGACACTCGCGATGTTGCCCTCTGTTTTGATCTTTCTCATGGAAAATGCCCAGACGACATTGAGTTTGCCGATATAAAGATTATGGAATACATCGATGTTCAGCTTCAGGGCTGCCTGAGGCTTGTCGGGAAAACCCTTGGTGATAACAACATCCGTACCGGAGGTGCAATTGATTGTGTACCCAAGGCCGAGATCGATAATCTGGACACCGACTATCATATTCAGATTTTTCCATCCTTCAAACAGGTCGGGATCCGTTTTTGTGCTGAGAAGGAACTCATAGAGAAACTCGTCTGCCTTTTGCTTATCACTCGTATACGGGAATGCCATAAAGCCTCCTTTTTATCGTTATATCTTTAAATTTGAACCCTGCGTCTTTATTGTTGAATCCTGCTTTTTAAATCTTGGGTCCTGGACCCTGACCGGCTGATACCCTATGTCCATGGATATATTGTTTGCGACCTGCTTGATTTTCTGAATAAGCATCTGCAGACGCTGTTCCTTAACGACAAAGTCCATGGATGAGATACTGATTGCCGCTATAACCTGGCCGTCGCTCTGGAATATGGGTGCAGAGATGCAGGTTAACCCCTTAAGGCTCTCTTCCCTGTCTATTCCATACCCTGATTGCCTGATGGTATTCAGTTCGGACCTCAATTTGTCGGGATCAACGATGGTATGCACGGTCAACCGCTCAAGAGGTCTTTCAAAAAACGCATTCAGTTCCTGCTCCGGAAGCTGTGCCATCAACACCTTGCCCAGGGCTGTTGCATGTGCAGGTATATTCATGCCGGTCTGCAAGATTGCCATATAAGAAGCCGGCGGCTGCACATCGAGTATAATATAGATAGCCGTTCCCCTTCTAATTGCAATATGGATTGGCTCATGTTCTTCCTGAGACAGCCTTTCTGCCCACAATCGCGCGACCGTATGCAACTCCATACCGTTTAAATATCTGAACCCAAGTTCAAAAGCCTTTATACCCAGTCTGAACGCATTATCTTTGCCTTTTTCTACAATCTCGAACTTACAGAAAGTCTTTAAAAGACCCGATATGGTACTCTTTGGATAACCCAGTTTCTTGCTGATCTCCGTCACTGTCAGCACAGGGAATTGAACGAAAAGACCAATGACCTCAAGTGCTTTTTCAAGTGAACGGTATGCACTATACTGTTGCTGTAATTCATTGTCTCTCAAGCCGTCATGTTCAATAGTATCAATCTTCATATTCTATAATGGAACATATTATTATTATATCGTTATGTCAAGGAATTTATTTGAGGACTAAAAGTTCGTTTCTATAAGGAAACATATAGATATCAGGTGGATCGCTGGATTGAGTGAATAAGTAAACTCCCTTATTGCATTTTTCGGGTTAATCAGGTTTTGCTTTTTTTTTGCGGTTTTTTGAAAATTTTCTGATAAGTACCGGCAGGGCAAAAATGGCTATAATGAGAAAGAATGAGAGAATGGATATAAAGTTCAGTTTCATGTTCGCGAGGCGATCGCCTAAATAGCTCAGGGCAAAAGACCATGGTGTCATACCGATTGCTGTACCGATTAAGAAATCCGAAAACGTGATAGAGGAAAGCCCTGCACCAAGGTTAAACACATCAAAGGGTAACGACGGAACTATTCTGAAGAACAACACAACCTCGAGCCCGTGGACATTCGTTAACCGGTCAAGGGCCTTTGCCTTGGTCCCGAGGACCTTAATCACAAAGTCCCTGCCGAGCCTCCTTGACATCTGATATGCAATGGCCGCACTTATGACAGAGCCTATAATTGCATAAACAGCACCATAGAACGGACCGAACACAAGTCCGGCAGCAAGAGCAAAAACGGATGAAGGAAACGGGATCACGGCTTTAACGGCAAACGCAAGAATGAATATCAGCGGTGCCCAGTATCCGAACGAGAGAAGGAATTCCTTGAGCTTTTGCGGATTGGCGTATTCCCTCAAAGGCGTATTATATACCACAACAGTAGCTATGGTAAAAATGGAGATGAGTATCAGCACCTTTACGACGGTCTTTCTATCAAGCCTTTCTTTTAAAAACTTGCCAATTTTCATACAATGTGTGTATCAATTAAAGAATAGCTATGCAAACAAAATCTATGGAGGGGACGATATGAAAGCGATTGGTATCATTCATAACCCGCGATCCAAAAAAAATATGAAACACCCGTCCATGCTGGACACGATAAAGGAGACCATAGGAAAATATGGCACGGTATTCGTTCCGTTTTCTTTCGAAGAACTGACCGAGGTTGCCAGGGAAATAAAGAGGGATGGATATGAAATAATAGGCGTCAACGGTGGAGACGGCACAAACCATCAGATAATAAGCCGCATTATCGATGTTTACAAAGGTGAGCGCTTGCCGCTTGTTGCGCATTTAAGAGGCGGGACCATGAATACCGTATCGAACGCCCTCTGTGGTATAAAAGGGTCAGTATCGAACATAACGAAAAAGCTGGTTGAACATTACAAGGAAAACAGGCCTTTTAAGACGAAAACAAGCAAGGTACTGAATATAAACGGGAGATATGGCTTTATGTTTGGCACCGGTTTCGTGGCCAATCTTATGGACATCTATTATGAGGGCGGAAACCCCGGGCCTGTTAAAGCCTTGCAGATCATTTATAAGGCCATCGCATCTGCCATTCTTTCGACGGAATATGTGGACAAATTGTTTAAACCTATTCGTGCAGAGGTCAAAATAGACGGTAAAACGCTGGACTACGAAGAATATTCCGTTGTTGTTTCGTCGGCAATAAGGAATATAGGTCTTAACTTCCGGGCAATATACAGGGCTGAAGAACTACCCGACAAAATCCATGTATTTGCAGGCAGGGCCACGGCATTCGAAGTGATACGAAGGCTCAGAAGGCTTTATGTCGGACACGAGCCTGATTTTAAATATCTGACCGATGCGCTTGCAAAGACCGTAGAGATCAAATCAAACGATGCGATGAAATATACTATCGACGGGGATATGTACGAGGATACCTCCATCACTCTGAGTCCCGGACCTCTGTTGAGCTACATTCAGGGTTGACCCGGAAAAATTGAAGAACCACGCTCTCCATAGCGGGGATTGCGGTGAACACCCATTTATTGGGTCAATGCTTCTTCGGGAAACCGGCGACGAATTTTTCGAATTCACGGGCAGGCAGGGGCATGGTAAAATAGTAGCCCTGAGCCTCATCGCATCCGAGCTTTCTGAGAAAATCTATCTGCTCCATTTTATCCACGCCTTCTGCAATGGTCTTCAGGTTCAATGCTTTTGCGAGCGATATGATCGTTTCGGTGATCTTTGCATTCTCTTTGTCTTCCGGCAGGCTCTTGATAAAAGAGATATCTATTTTCAAAGAGTTGACCGGCAGTCTCTTCAGGTATGCGAGGGAGGAATAGCCGGTTCCAAAATCATCGACAGCGACGCTGATCCCGTAATCCCTGAGCTGGAGCAATTTCTCGATTTTATCTTCAACGTTTTTCATGATGAGGCTTTCCGTTATTTCAAGTTCAATGCTTAACGGGTCTATGTTCCTGTCCCTGGCAGTCATAATAATCCATTTCACGAAGTCCTTCTGATCGAGCTGTGCAGCAGATACGTTGATTGCGACCCTTAAGTTATACCCCCTGGCATTCCACTGCATTACTTGTTTTGCCGCTTCTTCGAAGACCCACTGCCCAACCGGCAATATCAAACCGGTCTCTTCAAGAATCGGTATGAACCGTGCAGGCCGGACCAGTCCTTCATCCGGTTTTTGCCACCGGATAAGTGCCTCGACGCCGGCAATGGTATAATTTTTAATATCAATCTTGGGTTCATAATAAACAAGGAACTCTTTGTTTTTAACGGCGTTTATAAGGCTATTTTTCAATTTCAGCATGCCCGAGATTTTATTATTTATGGCAGGAGAATAATTTACGATACCCCTTGTCCCTGCGCCCTTTATCTGAACAAGGGATGCCTCTGCTATTTTTACAAGGTCCTCTGCGCTATTACCGTCATTCGGATATACGGATATTCCCATACTGAAAGATACGGTGATCTTTTCTCCATCCATCTGCACAGGATCGATGAATAGGCTGTTGATACTCTCCACTACCCTGTATATCGTTTCTTCGTTACTTATGTCGGGGCCTATCATGGCAAACTCATCCGGGCCGATCCTGCCGAGCTGTCTGTCGTCTCTCAGCGCCGGCACAAGCATTTTTGCTATCTGCTTGAGCAGGGCATCTCCCTTTGCATAACCGATAGTCTCGTTTATTCCTTTAAACCAGTCTACATCCATGACAATCAACGCCACCGGTTTCCCGGAGACGGCAGAAACATCAATGAGCCTCTGGAGTTCCTGCAGAATGTGATTTCTGTTGGGCAGGTCGGTGAGGGGATCGAACAGAGAGGTGTACTTTGTCTTCTGAAGTTTTCCGATATATCCGATTGCAAAGGATATATCTCCCGAGATCTCCCCGAGTAAACGCATCTCGTCCTGACCGAAGGTAAACGGCGTAGCCGAGTATATCGTAAGAGCTCCAATCACCTCGTCGGACATGCGGATTGGTATCGAAGCGTACGCCCGAAAACCAAAGCTCAATGCCCCTCTGCGCCATGAAAGCATCCGTGCATCATGATCGATGTCGTCGCTTGCTATGATCTTGCCCTCAAGGATTGCCTTGCCTGCGGGACTAATGCCCTCAGGGAGATCCTCGCGTGCATAAAACTTGAGACCTTTTATATACGCCTCTCCATCTCCCCACATTGCTACAGGTCTGATCTCTTTGGTGTCCTTGTCCACAAGCCCGATCCATGCGAACTTAAACCCGCCTTCATCGACGAGTATCGGACATACCCCTTCGAACAATTCATTGATATTACCGACTCTGATGATAAATTCATTTATCTTACTCAGGACCGAGTAAAACGCGTTCATTTGGCCGATCTGGACCTGCTTGTCGTATAAGTAAGCCTCCATGGCATTCGTTATATCAAAAAGCATAACCTTGAATAAAATCGAGATCATCCCTGAAAAAGCCTTCTTATTATTGCCTGAATACTCTTGTATAAGAGGGACAAGCTCTTTTATAACCTCATTGTATGCTCCGATGTAGTACTTTGGATCAAAACCGGTTATGTTATGACGATAACCGGTACTCAGTCGATCGATCACGTAATCAAGGTCATTTTCGCCTTCAAAAAGCTGTGCAAAATACGTGGAAACTTTCTTCTTGACGTCAGTGGTATTGTATTGCTTTGCAATGTCCCTCGTTTCCTCAAACGTCAGCAGGTGTTTTATAAACACATCGGCAACCCTGTCCGGTATCCATGGGGCTTTTTTATATGCTGACCTGAGCAGACGTATGTCTGCTTCGGAAATCGAAAGAAACTTCTTGCGTCTCTCAAGTTCCTGGCCGTCTATACCGGGTACATCTCTTCTCTTGTCCGAAAAACTTCTTGTCATGAAAGCTTATTTCCTTTTCTTTCCTGTATGAACCAATTTCACCGGAACTTCCCCCCCTCCAGCCTGCCGGAAAACATTTCATGAAGTCTATATCAAAAAAAGGCAAATAAATCACTAAAAAATGAGCGCGGACTTACCATTTTGTAATGAGTATTACCACGCATGCGGCCAGCAGCGTCATGATATTGGGAAGCCACGCGGCAAGCGCACCATTGAGAATCTCTGAATTGCCCATGGACATGGACAAAGCCATGACGATCCAATAACTGAACCCTATGGCAAGAGATACGCCGAAAGCGAGCATAACACCGGAAGTTTTCCTTTTCTTCAATGAGAAGGGTATCACGAGCAGGATGACGAACAACGATGACAATGGATAGGTAATTTTGGAGTTAAGATCGACATCATAGGGAGCATACGTGTATCCCTCGTCTTTTAATTTCTTGATATATGATTTGAGCTCGCTATAATCCATTTCATCGGGCGTCTTGCCGGTGTGTCTGAAATCCGATAGCATAAAGGGTAGCTGCAGTTCTGTTGACTTTGAAAAGGCATAGGCCGTCTGGTATCCGCCCTGAAAATCTCTCTTGTAGATATCCGTTGCATCCCAGACACCGTGGTTCCATCGAGCTGCATTTACATCTGTCCTGTTCACCAGCGTACTGTCATCCTTCGAGAACTTGTAAATCGTAATGTCTTTGATGGTATCGAGCCAGGGAACGAACAACCCTACCTTATAGATGTCGGTGCCCGACCTGAACCATATATTGTTTACCTTGAAGTTCTTTGAAAGGCTTGACTGGGTATGGTGGATCTGCGCATCCAGTATGGCATTTTTTATATTTGCCTGAGGCACGATATATTCTCCAAGTACAAAATGAAGCAACGACAGTATCACGACGATGATCACCGCGGGTTTTATGATGGTAAACGGACTTATGCCCGTTGTCAGAAGCGAGCCTATTTCATTGTTCCTTGACATCACCGTATACACGATAACAACCGTTAAGAGAGCTGCCATCGGAACGGTCTGGTATACAATTCCCGGCATTTGGGTCACATAAAACATTACGAGGGCATTCACCGATGGTTGCAGCGCTATGATGTCCTTCAAGCTTTCGAATATGTTGACAATGATATAAAGTCCGGACAGTGCCGTTATTGAAATGAGATAGATCTGTAAAAATTCATCAATGATATATCTGCTTATGATCTTCATCGGTACCTCCTTAAATAAACAAGAGGATTCAGGAATTGAAGATTTTTCTCAAGTGAGACCATAGAGAGCAGGAGCAGTGCTATGATCAAGAAGAAAACATCTACCAGCGCTACGGCAATGATGGGGTTCAAGATGTTTAATTTGCCCACGGTTTCAGCACCGCTTAAAACAATGTAGTATAACAGAACAAGGATCACCGCAATCGTTACACCATAGGCTTTTCCGGACCGCGGTGATTTTATACCGAGCGGTATACCGATTATGGCAAATATGATAACGGTGAACGGTATTGCAAAACGTTCTGCAATATCGGTCAGCAGGGAATTATAATGCTTGTGTTCCTTTTTTAAGACGTAATACTTATGGATAAGTTCGGGTATGGTCATTTCAAAAGTCGACTTGTTGTAATAGGACATCGACGGCATAATCTCGCTCTGGGAGAAAGACAGATCGTAATCCTTAAAGTTTATCAGCCGTATCGTATCCGGGTTATCCCCCAGCTGCTGAATCGTTCCGTCCTTGAGAGATAATGTTATCGTCTTATTTGCTTTGTCTACAATGAAAGTTCCCTGCCGGGCAATAATGGTGTTGGGCAGCTTCGGGTTTCTTGTATCGTAAATAATGACGTGGTTCATGATTTCCCGGTTCTTGGACAGGCTATCGACATAAAATACGATATCGCTGGTGAACGTATTGAATGCCTTTTCACTTACACCCACGGTGGTCTTTTTTATAATGATATTGAAGAACTCACTTTTCAGGGCAAGGTTTGCATCGGGGAGCAGATAAAAGGATATAAAACTTGTTGCTATATAGGCAAAAACCCCCAGCCACAGCGGGGCCCTCGAAAGTTTGGCAAGATTTATGCCTATCGCCTTCATGGCGATGATTTCGCTGTCGCCGGACAGTCTATTGAATGCAAGTACAACGGACACAAGCACCGATATGGGAATAGAGAGTGCAAGTATAAAAGGAGACATATAGAGAAATAACAGGGAAACATCTTTGACGGAAACGCCCTTTCCGATGATAAGATCGAAGAACCTCACCATCCTGCCTACAAGCATCAAGGAACTTATCGCAAGCAGGCTCACGACAAAAGGAGACAGTATCTCTTTGAGTATGTACTTATCGGTAATTTTCACAAGCCACAAACCATCGGTTAAACCTTGGGGATGGTTATGCCGCGCTGTCCCTGATACTTGCCTTTTCTGTCGCCATACGAGACCTCGCACATCTCGTCACTCTCGAAAAACAATATCTGGGCTATGCCTTCGTTTGCGTAGATCCTGGCAGGCAACGGAGTTGTATTGGACACCTCGAGTGTTATGAAACCTTCCCATTCCGGTTCAAGCGGTGTTACGTTCGTAATGATACCGCAGCGTGCATACGTGGATTTTCCCACGCATATCGTCATGACCTTCCTCGGCACCTTGAAGTATTCCACAGACCTGCCCAAGGCAAACGAGTTGGGAGGGATGATGCAGATATCTCCCTTAAAATCCACAAATGACTTTGTATCGAATTCTTTCGGATCGACGATTGCCGTATTAATGTTGGTAAAGATCTTAAACTCATCCGCTATCCTGATATCGTATCCGTATGATGAAAGACCGTACGATATAACACCCCGGGAAACCTGCTTTTCTGCAAACGGTTCTATCATGTTATGCTTTACTGCCATTTCCCGTATCCACCTGTCGGCTTTTATAGCCATAGAGTTTCTCCTCCACTTTGATTGAATTGTTCAACATTTAACAGCTTATACCATTGATTTCAAGTTATAAAGCTATTTATTCGCAGCGGCAATCCCTCTTTATTCCTGTGTTAAATCCGTGTAAAATCCGCGTAAACGACAATTTACTTGTGCAGGGAATTTATTGGGTGTACTTCCTTGAATATGATGGGAAAAAGAATCGGCGATCGTATCATTAAATTTGCATCTCTGTTTTTCGCTTCTGTCATATTGGTGCTCGTAGCGGGCATAGTCTATGAACTGATAAAGGGATCGGACCGGTCCCTTGCAACATTCGGCTGGGGGTTCCTCATAACATCGACATGGGACCCGGTCAATAAAGTTTTCGGGGCACTGCCGTTTATATTCGGTACCATCGTCTCATCCATTATTGCCCTCATCATAGCCCTGCCTCTGAGTATCGGCATTGCTATCTTCTTATCGGAACTTGCCCCCAAAAAGGTAAGAATTTATGTATCTCTGATGATCGAGATGCTTGCAGCGGTACCGAGTATCATTTATGGGTTATGGGGCTTATTTGTCATGACACCGTTTTTACAAACCCGCATCGAGCCCTTTCTCGGTAAACACCTCGGATTTATTCCCCTCTTTCAGGGTCCCCCCCTGGGAGTCGGCATGCTTGCCGGAGGCCTTATTCTTTCCATCATGATCATACCGACCATCGCATCCATAACAAGGGATATCTTCAATACGATCCCGACGCTCTATAAAGAAGCGGGATTTGCAATCGGCATGACGCGATGGGAAGTCATATCGAAAATAGTATTTCCCCAGGCACGATCAGGCATGATTGGAGCGGTTATGCTGGGATTCGGCAGGGCTCTTGGAGAAACAATGGCCATAACGATGGTGATAGGCAATGCTCCCGTCATATCGGCGTCATTATTCTCGCCGGCATATACACTGTCCAGCGTCATAGCCAACGAATTTACCGAGGCGACATCGAAACTGTATATCTCTTCACTCATAGAACTTGCGCTTCTGTTGTTCATAATTTCCATGCTGTTCAACGCCATTGCAAAGCTGCTTATCAAGAGAGGCAGGTTTACGCAATGAACTCATTCAGTTACCTGAAAAGGCGTATCCTGAACAGATTCATGCTTTTCCTCTCCTATGGCTCCGCGGCTTTCGGTGTTGTTATCCTTTTTTTGATCCTCTCGTACATCATCATCAAGGGGGCATCGTCCATCAATCTGGACTTCTTTATTAAACTGCCGAAACCTACCGGCGAAACCGGGGGCGGCATTGCAAATGCCATCGTTGGGAGCTTCATCGTTGTCGGTATCGCGTCCCTGATAGCGATACCGGTCGGCGTCATGTCGGGTATATACCTTGCAGAGTTCGGCAAGAACAAATTCGCATCCCTGATACGGTATTTCGCCGATGTTATGAACGGCATACCTTCGATCGTCACCGGTATCGTTGCCTATGTTTTCGTTGTGGTACCGATGCACGGTTTTTCTGCACTTGCGGGCGGTATTGCCCTTTCCATAATGATGATCCCCATCATAACAAGGACCAGCGAAGAACTGATAAAAATGGTGCCGGATACCATACGGGAAGCCGGGCTTGCACTGGGGATCCCCCAGTGGAAGGTCATACTGTTTATCGTACTGCGGACGGCATCGACCGGTATCGTTACCGGCATCATGCTGGCGGTAGCAAGGGTCGGGGGTGAAACCGCCCCTCTTCTGTTCACTGCATTCAACAATTCCTTCATGAGCTTCAGGCTCGATCAGCCCATTTCGACGATGACCGTGCTTATCTACAACTATGCCTCATCACCCTATCCCGATTGGAACGCCATAGCATGGGGCAGCGCGTTTGTGCTCATCATCATCGTGTTGGTCGTCAACATACTGTCAAAGATGTTTACAAATACAAAATATTCCTTATAAGATAACGGCACATGGCGAAAAAACTTATTATAGAACATCTTAATGCATGGTTTGGAAATGTACAGGCATTGAAGGACATCAATCTCGATATAGAAGAAAACGGTGTAACCGCTGTCATAGGACCCTCGGGGTGCGGGAAAACTACCTTTGTCAGATGCCTGAACAGAATCCATGAAGTGGTTGACAACGCAAAGGTCAACGGCAGTGTTCTGCTCGACGGTGAGAACATATATTCCAACACGATGGACCCGGTCCTTGTCAGGCGCAGGATCGGCATGGTATTCCAGAAGCCCAACCCTTTTCCGTCTATGAGCATATTCGAGAATGTCGCAGCCGGGATTAGATTGAACGGTTCAAAAAAGAAAAATGAGATCGCCGATCGTGTGGAAAAGAGTATTAAAATGTCGGCACTGTGGGACGAGGTGAAAGACAAGCTCTACAAATCAGCCACTGCCCTGTCCGGCGGTCAGCAGCAGAGGTTGTGTATCGCAAGAACGATTGCGATAGAACCGGAGGTAATACTTATGGATGAGCCGGCGTCAGCACTGGATCCTATATCGACCGCCCGGATAGAGGAGCTTATCCAGCAAATAAAAGAACGCTATACGATTGTCATTGTAACGCACAACATGCAGCAGGCTGCACGGGTTTCCGATTACACGGGATTTTTTCTCCTCGGAGAACTCATTGAATTCAATAAAACATCGGACATATTCACGAACCCGAAGGACAAAAAAACGGAAGACTATATAACAGGAAGATTCGGATAAAGGAGGTTTTATGGAACGCAAATTTGATGAGGAATTGAAAGAACTGTCCGGCATGCTCATGAAAATGGGAAGCCTTGCACAAACCATGATACATAAATCCATAAAATCCCTCGTCGACAGAGACCGGTCATTGCTGAACGAAGTGTATACTCTGGAAGAATCCGTTAACGTCATGCATGTCGAGATCGATGATTTCTGTCTGAAACTCTTGGCCCTCCGGCAGCCACAGGCAGGAGATCTGCGCATGATAACCGCAGCGATTAAAATCAATACCGACCTTGAACGGCTGGGTGACCAGGCCGTCAACATTGCACAGAGGACCGAATCACTGCTTGAACGGCCGGCTATAAAGCCGCTCGTCGATATACCCAGGGAATCCATGATAGCACAAAAGATGGTCAACGACAGTCTCGATGCCTTTATAAAAAAAGACGTAAAGCTTGCCGAGGATGTGCTTACCAGAGACGATACGATCGATGATATAAACAACCAGGTATTCAGAGAATTACTGACCTATATGATGAGCGACCATACGACTATACCCATTGCCTTCGATCTTATATTCGTATCAAAAAACCTCGAACGTATAGCCGATCATGCTACCAATATAGCAGAGGACGTTATATTCATGGTCATCGGCAAAGATATACGGCATCACCTGGCGATAAAATGAAGACACCAAAGTACAGAGTCTCTATTTTATTTGTTGTACTGTTTGCCCTCCTGTCCGGCTGCGCTTCGGCACCGGTAAAAAAGGAACAGCCGGGGCCGGAGACGTATTACAACAAAGCGCTGGAAGAGATGAAAGGCGGATGGCTGTTCGGTCCCGATTATGAGCAGATACGGCAAACCCTGAACCAGATCGTAGATAATTATCCGTATTCGACCTATGCACCGCTTGCTCAGCTCCGCATAGCGGACACTTACTACAAGGAAAGCAGATATCTTGAATCCGCAGAGGCTTACGATCATTTCATCAAGCTCTATCCGAACGATAAAAACATACCGTACGCAGTTTTCATGGAAGGGAAATCGTTCCTCGAAAACCAGAAATCATGGCTCACCGGAAGCATACCTTACGATGTCGATCCAACGGGCATATACAACGCTTTCGACGAATTCAAATTTATTATAAATAATTTTCCGTCTTCTCCGTACGCAGGGAAAGCTAAAAAATATGCCCAGCAATGCGAAAAAGCTCTCGCAAACCACGACCTGTACATCGCTGACTTTTATATGGCGCACGAACACTATGAAGCGGCAATAAACAGATTGAGAACCGTTTACAAGAAATACCCGGACAGCGGTGTGGCCGACAAGGCGCTCCATAAGCTTGCAACGGTATACAAAAAGTTAAACTCACCGGAAGAATACAAGCAGACTATGGAACTGCTGAAGCAATCATACCCGGACAGCATCTATAATAAATAACCGGTACCCGCCGGCGGTTAAATAAATAATTTGAAGAACCACGCTGTAAACAGCGTGGTTCTTCGTTGGTATGGAACATGTTAACCCAATAAATGCAATAAGGAGGTTGACACCGAGGGTTTTTTGCCGGTTAAGCCCCTGATAGCTTGACAGAATACATCTTGGAGGCAATACTCATGAAAGGAGAAAAAACGTATGAATTTTGAAGAACTTGGTATATCGGCACAACTACTGAAAGCCGTATACGAGATAGGCTATGAAGAACCAACACCTATACAGAAAGGCGCTATACCGCCTGCACTGGAAGGAAAGGATATTATCGGTCAGGCACAAACAGGCACAGGCAAGACCGCTGCTTTTGCAATTCCAATACTGCAGCTTTGTAAGAAGGGCACACACCCTTCGGCTATCGTCCTTGAGCCCACACGGGAGCTTGCCATACAGGTATCGGAGGAGTTTAACAAAATCGGTAAATTCAAGGGGCTCAGCTCCGTTCCGATTTATGGAGGACAATCCATAGAGCATCAGCTGCGCGCCCTGAAGAAAGGGGTGGATATCGTGATAGGGACTCCCGGACGCGTGATTGACCATATTCAGAGAGGTACGCTGAATCTCGACAGGGTGAACATAGCGGTCCTGGACGAAGCAGACGACATGCTCGATATGGGCTTTATCGATGACATCAAAAAGATACTCGGGAAAACGCCGTCTGCACGGCAGACCATGCTGTTTTCCGCTACGATGGACAATAAAGTTCTCGATATTGCAAAAAGATATATGCATGACCCCGTCAAGGTGATGATAAATGTCGCGGATATCGTTGTACCGAAGATACGGCAAATCTTTTACGAGGTGCGGGAGGACGAGAAGATCGATGCGCTGTCAAGGATCCTCGATGTCGAAGACCTCTCCAGGTGTCTTGTTTTCTGTCACACAAAACGGGAGGCAGACCGCGTTGCATTAAAACTGAAAGATATGGGATACAGCGCCGATGCCATACACGGAGATTATTCCCAGTCGCAGCGTAATACGGCAATGAGGCATTTTAAGAACGGCACAATCGACATACTGGTTGCAACCGACGTTGCAGCACGGGGACTCGATATTCAGGACGTAACACATGTGATCAATTACAGTATACCGCAGGACCCCGAGAGCTACATCCACAGGATAGGCAGAACAGGGAGAGCCGGAAAATCAGGGATAGCGATCATGTTCGTGACGCCCCGGGAATACAAAGAACTCCGTCTTATCGAGAAGATCGCAAAAACAAAGATAGCAAAAGGGAAACTCCCTTCTTCGAAAGAGGTAATGGATGCTAAGCAGCAGTCGCTCCTCGACAGCATCACCTCGGTAATGGAAAAAGGGACACACAGCAACTTCATCCCTGCCGCAGAAAAGCTGCTTGAACAATACGCCCCCCAGGAGTGTCTTGCGGCTGTCATGAGCATGGCCTTCGGCGGCAGAGCGGAGCATGAACAGGAAGGGGAACACGAATCAATGGGTCCCGCCATGAGCAGGCTCTTTATGACGACCGGCAAAAGGGACGGAATAACCGCAAAAGATATCGTGAAGACCTTTACTGCGGAAGCAGGCTTACCGTTCAGCGAGATCGGAAGAATAACCCTGATGGATGCATTCACCTTTGTCGAGGTGTCGAAGGATTATGCAGAGCGTGTGATCCAATCCATAGATAAAATCATGCTGAAAGGCAAACAGATCCGGATAGAAAAAGCACGGGAAAGGAAAAGGAGCTGAAACCAGCAAGGGCTTGACAACGGGATTGAAATTATCATAGTTTACCAAAGTATTCAGAACTTTTAACGACATCACTTAAGGGAGAATGCAATGGACAGCACAGAAATATATAATTTAATTTCAACGTTCTTTGTGGAACAATTCGAGATTCCAAAAGAAAAAATCAAGCCGAATGCCAATCTGTTCAAAGATCTCGGAATGGACAGCATAGATGCGCTGGATATGGTCGGTATGCTTGAGTCGCAGATAGATCTCGACGTCAACGTGGATGAACTTACCCATATTCGGACTGTCCAGGACGTTGTGGACTTCGTCTCTTCAAAAATCAATGCTGCCGCATGACAGTCCCTTTCCCGCGGGCGAAACGTGGACAATCCCGGAAAATTTCATTTATCGTGATGGCGGCATAGAAAGCTCTTTTTTTATCCCCGGGGATTCTCCATGGTTCTCCGGACATTTTCCCGGAATGCCGATACTTCCTGCGATCGGTATGCTGGGCATGGTTTATGACACCCTTTCCGAGTATGCGGCACATCACGGGATACGGATGACCATACGGGAAATAAAACGGGTCCGCTTCAGACAGGTCTTAAAACCGCAGTCCCGTTTTAATGTGTTCGTCTCCATAGAACCATCCGGGGACGGCTTCCGGGGATCCTTTCAGTGCATGTCTGAAAACGAAAAGGTATGCGATGGTATGCTTGTTATCAGAGGGGAAACGGTACGGTGATGGAGAAACAGTACCTCATAGAAGACCTTATCCCCCATCGGGACAGAATGAAATTGATCGGTACTCTTATCGAGATCGATGATGAGCACTGCGTAACGCAGTCCCTTGCCACATCGCAATGGCCGCTCTGCGACGGTAAACAAATCAATGCGATAATCATCGTGGAACTCGTGGCACAAACGGCTTCTGCTTTTGCGGGATGGCAAAAGCGAGATAAGGAAAAAACCGGCGGCGAAGGCGTCATCGTTGGAATAAAGAAGGCCGTTTTAACCGTTCCCGCTATCCCGGTCGGCAGCAGCCTGAAGACTTCCTGTACATTGAGTGTGAATCTCGACGACCAATACGCTGAATTCGAAGGCGAGGTGAAAGACGATCACACAAGCTATGGCCGTGTAGTCCTTCAGACCTTCAGCGTCCATTCTATGATGTCAAGACAAAACGGCAAGGTACCATGAAGGGCACAAAACAGAACATAGCCCAAGCCCTTGCCCCTATTCCGGAACTCATGAGAAAAGAATATATCCTTGGAGGACAAACGTACCAGGATGTCTTTGATCTGGCTTCCGTCATATCTTCATGGACCACAATCGAACACGCTAAAGGGAAACCTCTTTGCCTGGCGACTACGGACAAGGCGCTCCTTATGGCCGCAGTCCTTGCGTCTCTGGATGGAGGCCCCCTGCTTGTCCTGCCTGCATCACTTGCGGATGCAGTGATAGCGGAAACCTGTAAGATGACCGGGGCCGGTGCCGTCCTGACGGACCAATCCATTGCCTTACCAAGGGGCATCAGGTCCGTTCCCCTGCAGAATAAAAAGACTGCTGCACCCGTAAGAAGTTCAAGGAGAACAACAGACAAACCTTTTCTATGGTTATACACCGGAGGTTCTACCGGTGCACCAAAGCTCTGGCCTAAAACCCCGGACAATCTCATCGGCGAAGCCCTGAACCTTAAAAACGTATTCGGCATCCATGAAAACGATATCCTTGTCTCTACCGTACCCCCGCTGCACATCTACGGCCTGCTTTTCTCCGTGCTGCTGCCTTTTGTTTCGCGGGCCAGCATCAGCGGAACTATCCCGTATTTTCCCCGTGAGATTATCCGTACTGTTGATCGGGCAAAAGGTACGGTATTCATCGGTTCTCCCATGCACTACCGGGCACTTGCAACTTCTTCCTTCCATATGGCACACCTCAACCATGCATTCTCGTCAGGAGGTTTTCTGGAAGAATCCCATAGTCTGCATTTTACCCGTGCCACGGATACCGGTGTTATAGAAGTCTACGGTTCTACCGAAACCGGTGGTATTGCCACCCGCTGCAGAGCGGAAGGCAAGTCAGAATGGCAGCCTTTTTCCTGCGTCCGCTGGACGATCGACAACGATCGGCTCTCTGTAGCATCCCCGTTTTTGTCACCGGACCTGCCGGTAAACAAAAAAGGGTTTTTTACTACCGGGGACAAGGCTTCTGATACCGGGAAGGGCACTTTTATGCTTCACGGCAGGGCAGACGGGATCGTAAAGATCGGCGGTAAAAGGGTCGATATGTCCGTAATCGAGCAAAAGATCAAATCCCTGCCCTCCATAACGGATGCATGGGTATTATCCCTTCCTTCCCGATCGGGACGCGAGCATGACATTGCTGCTCTGGTCGTGACAAAAAAGACACTGACCTATCTCAGGAAGGCCTTTGCACGGGTGCTGGAACCTACACACATGCCGAGGCGGATTGTCCTCGTCTCTGCTATTCCAACAACGTTATCCGGCAAGCGGGACCATCAGGCAGCCCTGTCCGTACTGAACGAACAGGGAAACAAAGCATAAAAGCTGAAGGGACGAACGAAAACGTAAACCTCCTTAATCCATGTTCGAGGTCAAGCCTTCGGAATGCTGAGAACCGTGAACAGGTGATCATCCACGCCGGCATGAACGGCCTCAACAGTCCTGCCCTCAACCGATACGATACTCCGGTCATCGCCGATCTCCTTCAACTCAGCCCTGGACCACATTGATACAATCGGTATATCGAGTGCCTTGGCTGCACATTCCTTCGCCGTCCAGACCCTGAGTGCCGCCTGACCTTGTCCAAGCGGTGAGCGTGCACATAAAGCCTGCTCGTTCGATGTCATATAGACATGGGCCCCTTTCAGAAGGGTATCTTTCAGCCGTTCTACGTCTACCCCTATGGGGCGATCGCCTGCTACAGCGACAGCAAAGCGGTCATCGTGAGACGCGCTGCAGAAAAAATCCTGTTTGTGCCCCGATGGAACGCACACGGGATGGATGCCGTCCGGAGCTATAGTTTCTATGGACGATGGGTCAAAGGGTAGTTTGGTTTTGTAGAGTAAGCGCGCAAGCCGCTTGAGCGCGATCCTTGCTCCTACGTGCCTGTTTCTTTTTCCTGGGTGGCGCTTGCGTCCTATTTCCAGCTCATGCGGTGAAAGTATTTTTTCCGCAAACGGCAAAATGCTCGTCAGTTCCACAACAGATACCCCGCTGCTTCGCTCCCTGATCTTTCGGAGTGCGTCGCGTTCGCCTGCTTTCACCCATTCCGGCACATGCATTCTCTGCTGAAATATGTTTTTCATCCTGACCCCGGCGGTAACTTCGCACAGCTCTCCGCCCGCATCATATATCCATATATCAAATAAAATTGTGTCAGCCCCCTGTGTATCCGTTGGAACAACCCTGCAATAATAAGATGCCCCGGCCTCAGCCGGATGAATGATCTTCCTGCCAGTATAACCCACGGGAAAAGCAACAAAGGAGCGATAGCGCTGTCCCCATGCACAGGCAACGTGGAATGCTGCGTCAAGAGGAAAAGGTGAACCCAACAGACGGGGACCTGTTTCAATCCGGGGAGCATTCAATGCTGCCACTGCTCCATCTTTGAATAAAAGCACACGTCCTGCTGCATTCTGAAATGCAGGACCGAACGGTACCAGCTCTTTATAAAGCTTTTCGGCAGGTAACGGGTAACAGATGCCCTCCCCTGCACATGCCATGTCCAGAGGTATCGGAACAGGAGGGGTAATATCCGAGAATGTCACACGTGCGTGTTCGCGGATACGGGTGATGGACCCCCGTGGTGTTCGGATGGACGTTCCCAAAGAGGCGTTTACCCCGGTATTGTCTTCCGGCGTAATGTCGGCGATGGCTTCCACAGAAGTTAAATCAGCAGGCATCTGAAGGAACCTGAGAAACTGTGCATCGCGCGATTGCAGAAGCCCTTGTTCCGGGTATTGAGCAGCAACTACCTGGGCAAGCCTTTCCAGAGATTCAACGGCCGGATACACTGCCTGCCGCTCAACCCTGTGGTCTGCAAGAAAGGGATGATTCTGTATCTGGACAGGAACTCTCATGCAAAACTTTACTTCGGAAATGTTTCCCAGAGATGGACAGTTTTTTTGTCTATCGCCACAGGCCAACCAGACGGGCTCATGGCGCAATGCTGCGTAAAACCGGTGCAAACGATTTTACCGGTCTCCGCATGCGTAATGATGTACCTGAAGGCGACCTTGACCCGGGTTATCTCCCCGGGACGCGTATGTATCCACATGGGATCGTCATAATAGAGCGGAGAATGGTAGGTCACACCGAGGTCTATAATCGGATACACATACCCGCTGTCTTCGACCTCTTTGTACGGATAACCGACATCCCGCATCAAACTCGCACGTCCCAGTTCGAAGTATCTCAGGTAGTTGGCGTGATAAACAACCTCGGATCTGTCGGTATCGGCATACAGCGTACGGTTAAATACTCTATGCCAGACGAGATTGCCGATACTGTCACGAATAAAAGGAGAATCCTTTCCGATAATTTCCGGTTTAAACGGTGTCGGTCTCATCTAAACTCCTTTGAACACGATACAGCAATTGGTCCCGCCGAAACCAAAGGCATTGGACATGGCAATTTCGACCTTCTGCTTTCTCGCCGCATTCGGCACCACATCAACATGGTCGAATGCCGGATCGGGGATGTGGTTCATGGTTGGAAGGATAATCCCCTGCTGCATCCCCTCTATGGTAAGGGCGCCTTCTATAGCAGCCGCAGCCCCCAGCGTATGCCCGATCTGGGACTTATTGGATGAAACGGGGATGTGCTCAAGGTTATTGCCGAACACTTCCCGCAAGCAATTAATCTCGTTCGCATCACCCTTTGGAGTAGAAGTGCCATGGGTATTTACGTACTGCAGATCTTCGGGACGAAGGCCGGCATCATCGATTGCTTCACGCATCGCCCGGACGACCGTCGGTCCGTTCGGCCGGGTAAAATGATACGCGTCCGATGTCCAGCCTACACCAATGACCTCTGCCCTGGGCTTAAGACCATAGATGGGGATCATTTCCTCTGCTGCCAGCACGATGACCCCGGCACCCTCCGACAATACGAAACCCTGCCGGTCGATGCTGAACGGTCTGGATGCTTTCCCCGGATCGTTCCATGCGCGGTCCTTCTCCGTCACCTTGATGATCGCATTCATGTTGGCAAACCCGTGGAGTATTTCCGGCATAATCGGGGTATCTACTCCGCCGGCAAGCACAAAATCGCTGTCACCGTCCCGTATCATCCTGGCTCCAAGCCCGATAGCGTAGTTTCCCGAAGCACACGCGGCCTGCGGAGAAAAGATAGGACCCGTGAACCCCAGCAGCATGCTCGCCTTTCCCGAAGGCAGGTTGGCGCAGAGATTGGGCAGGAGATAATTGCTGACAAAGTTTGGTCCCTTCTCCTGCAGGTTAATCGTCGCTTTCCTGTAGGCATCATGACCATTGATCGCAGAGCCTATCATGCATGCGGTCCTTTCTTTGACACCGTCTACCATCTCGAGCTTTGCATGCGCCAGGGCGTCTTTGCATACCGCCATCGTCAGGATAACATACATTGCATTCCAATCCTTGGCTTCTTTCTCACTGGAAAAATCCAGGCCTGCGGGATTCCAATCCGGGATCTCCCCGACCACGTTTGCCGGTGTATCCACCTGGCACCTGGTAACGCGCCGGAAGCCCGTTTCTCCCAGCACTGCCCGCTTCCATGTTTCGTCAAACGTCTTTCCCAGGGGCGTTGCAGCAGCATAACCTACTACAAAGACCCGTCTGTTTTTCGGTGATTTCATACTCTCCTCATCTCGTCCTGTGAAATATGATGCAGGCATTGGCACCGCCAAAGCCGAATGCGTTCTTTAACACATATTCTTGTTTCAGCGTTCTAACAGAGCCGGGAACACAGTCAATGTTTATGTCAGGATCCGGCGTATAATTTATCGTCGGGAGTACCGTGTCCCTCATCATTCCTTCCATGGCAAATATACTCTCCAGGGCACTGGAAGCTCCCATCGCGTGGCCGATCATGGATTTGTTTGCGCTTACCGGCGGAATCCTGTCCTGGAAAATCTGCCGGAGGGCCAGATACTCAACCTCATCCCCGACCTTGGTCGAGGTAGCATGTGCGTTGATCGCACTGATGTCCCCGGGGCTGATACCGGCATGTTTTATGGCACCATCGATACAATGGACTATGGTATCCTGCCGCGGTGCTACCGAGTGGTAGGCATCGGCAGTCATAGACCATCCTGCCAGTTCCAGGGCATAGCCTAAGCCATGAGCCTCTGCAAATTCCCTGGTCGACAGGATGATGCATCCAGCACCTTCCGATATGATAAACCCGCGTCTGTTGATGGAAAACGGCCTGCTTGCACGTTCCGGAGACTCCGGTAAAGACTCCACACTGTTCTGGTATGCCCCGTTCATGGTTGCAAATCCTGCCACGATGCTTTCCACAAGCGGGAAATCCACTGCCCCGCAAATGGCGACATCCGCCATGCCGTTCTGCAACAACAGGGAGCCGATAATCATCGAGGTGCTTCCCGTTGCGCAGGCCGTGACCGTGGTCAGAATCGGCCCCGTGGCGTTGGTCAGGATCGAGACCTTCCCGCCTACCATATTGATGCAGGAATTCGGGTTAACGTACGGTTTCGGCAGTTGTCCGGATTGTACCAAAGTCCTGTCTGCATCGAGGACAGCATCAAGGCCGCCGATGGCCGTACTGAATGTGGTTGCAATTCTCGGCGATAGCTCTTTGGTAATGTCCAGGCCGATCTTTTTCAGGGTACGATGGACCACGAGCATGCCATATTTAAAAATCGGAGATTTCCAGTGTACCATTTCCCTGGGTCTTAGAAAGGGATACAGTGTAACATCGACATCGTCAACCTCTCCGGCCACCTGCACGGGAAAATTCTCTCTCAGAGGAAACCGGGTCAACGGACCTATGCCGCTGTGCCCCCCTGCGGCTTTGCTCCACTGATCCTCAAAAACAGTGCCAAGAGGAGACACGGCATCATAACCAAGGACCACAGGCCTTTCCGTGTTCATAATCCGTCTCTATGTCCTTCTTGAGTAATTCTCTCTATCCTCTTTTTAAGAGGCCCTCCGGCATTGCACAGACTTGCTTCTTCCCCTTGACACCGGTATCCATCCAGGTGATGGGTGAAACAGAAAGAGGGTGAATAGTGTTTATATTTTATCTTGTAGTCACCCTCCCTTTCATCCCTCCCGTCGAGGGAGGGAGAGAAAAAAGAATTGTCGGATATCCTTTTAAGAGAAATAATGCAGAAGAATCCTCTGCTGACCATGGGTTTCATCAAACAGGGCGGTTCATGAACCGCCCCTGCTTCACAAATATCACTGCTTTTGAATGGATTTTTCCGGTTATCACGCAAATGCATTACCACGGTATGAAACGGTATAATTTTGCGAACATTTCGTAGACCTCGACCCAATGCTGAAAATCCTCGGGACTGCGCATGTGCGCCCTCTTATTCACCATAACCCAGCTCATGTGTGCGGCACCATCCTTGCATGTTGAGCACTCCCGTGTTGCCGATGTGCAGCAGCGGTGTGTTGTTGTCAGATCGGCTCCCCACCGGATGAAGCGTATAAGACGCTTTGGCTGGGGGTCCCGCATATCCATTGGCTCTGTGACAGAAGGGCATTCCATCCATCCCCATGTTCTGTCCAGCATCTTTCCGGTTGTCATTATCTTATGGTAGTATTTGCTGGATATAACGGTGTCGCTATACCGGTCGAGCATATCATCCATTTCATCCCGTACCCGTGAAAGTATCTCCGGGGTCCACACAAAGCCTTCAACATCCTCATCGTTCGAAAACAACTGGAGATGCACCTTGAGGCCGGCATCCTGTATTTTTTTGATAATCCTTTCGATTGTACCGGTACCAACCTGCTTCGGCGTAATGGTGTACAGATAATACGTGTAAGGGTCTCCCCTGTAGTTCTTGAGAGATATGCCGAAGGTATTCTTGCCCCGCAGGACCTCTTCCTCATGCTCGTCTCCCCAGAGGGAGATACCGACCATCATGTCCGGAAAACGGTCACGCGGAACTTTGATAAGGCCGTTTGTGGCGCAATAGGTGGGTATGCGTTTGTAAAACGCCTCAATCCTGTCGAGGTAGAGTGTCGGCTCTCCGCCGATCAATATCGCGAGGTTCACGCCCCTCTCCTTTTCCTTCTCTACAAACGCCTCCCATTTACCGAGGTCTTTTTCTTCTTCCAGTTTGTGTTCATCGGATGAAAAAAAGAAGCAGCCTTTGCATCTCAGGTTGCACTTGTTCGTCATATCGTAGATCGAACTGCGAATATTGAGATGTGAAATGGCGTTATACCGTTTTTTCCACTCTCCATTGAGGAGCGTACTTACTGTTTGCATGTATTCTTCCCTTTCTTCATAACATCAAAAGAATTATTACCGTTCCACATGAGTCATTCCTTTAGGTTTTATCTTTATTTCGAACAGAATAATATTCCGCTATCGATAGAATCGTAGTATATCAGAAACCCGGAGGCTGCTCAACGTGGGAACAAAGGTTTTCCCCTTTGTCATATCCCTTAACCCAGACCGCAAGGTAGGTATCGACATAATCGAGCCATGATTTAAAGATCTCCGGATGAGCGGTATGCCTGTTGAGTTTGGATGTAACGATAGAGCTTCCCGCGGCATAATGCCTGCAGTCATTGCAGTCCGTATCCGGAACACAGCAAGATGCATCCCTGTCCCAGGTAAGATCCGTCCGGTACTGCCGGAACGATCTGCCGAGACCGAAGGCAACAGACGGGTTCCTGCGGGGATACGGGCATGAATACAACTGATACAGGCTGTTCTTATGGGTGTGCGCAACGGCACTATAGTGCGAAAACAGTATCGACTCGGGGTAGCGCTCCATGAGATCGAGTATGACCTCCCGGGTTTTATCCAGAGATTCTTGTGTATGCGACAGAGTGCCTGTATAGTTCAATGGTGCTGAAAACATATTGAAGGTGACTTTGCATTTGTTCGATGCAAGCATCTTCACAACATCATAAGCTTCATTGATGTTGTCCCTGCAAAACGTATAGACAAATACGGCGCGAGGGTCCCCT
>JAJYUJ010000062.1 GCA_021792615.1 bacterium | reverse complement strand
CGCCGCTCAACTCGTTCGATACCTTTATCCATCTTGCACCCATCGTTACACTGCGGGGCACACAGAAGGCGGTTGACTATTATACACAGTTCTACAGCGAGCTTGTGGAGCTGAACGCACAGGGGTTCGGTTCCGTACCGGACGAAAAGATCCGGCTGCTCTGGGACAACCTGCCGATATGGTACAAGATAAAATACCTGTCGGAATTTTTTGCAAAGCACCAGGCTGCGTTCGTCGTCTCTACCTATACAAACTCATGGGCGGCAATCCAGGGAAATATAGATACGGACCATGCACTCGAAGAGCTTGCACGGGCATACCTTTCACCGTACATCAACCGGGATTTCAAGTACCGGATCGAGTATCTGGTAAAACTGATAGAAGAGTTCTCTCTCGACGGCATTGTGTTCCACTCCGACCGCAGCTGCAAGCCGTACTCCCTCGGCCAGTACATGATCAAGGAGGAAGTAACAAAGCGTACGGGCAAGCCGGGGCTCATCATCGAGGCCGATATGAACGACCCGAGGGTATTTTCCGATGCTCAGTTCGAAACAAGGGCAGAAGCGTTTCTGGAAGGTTTTGAAAAATGAAGCACTTTGCGGGTATCGATGTCGGCTCGCTCACGGCAAAGGCCGTTGTCATCGATGAGAACAACAGGATACTCGGGTCCCACATCATGCCGGTAGGACAGGACAGCCTTGCAGCGGGCATGAACGCTTATACACAGGCATTGAGCAAGGCAGGCCTGAAAAAGGAGGATGTTGCGTCCATCGTATCTACGGGTTACAGCAGGAAGCGGTTCACGGAAGCGACCATGCAAAAGACCGAGATTAGCTGCCATGCACGGGGCATATCCGTCGTATTTCCCAGGGTTGCGACACTCATAGATGTCGGGGGACAGGACAGCAAGGCAATGAAGATAGGAAAAGAAGGCAAGGTGCTTGATTTCGCCATGAACGACAAGTGCGCTGCAGGGACCGGACGGTTTGTCGATGTTATGGCGCATGCGCTCAACCTCACTCTTCCGGGTCTTTCCGATGCTGCGCTTTCCTTCAAAGAAGAGCTTACCCTGAGCTCGACCTGCACGGTGTTCGGAGAATCAGAGGTCATATCCCTCCTGTCGCAGGGGCAGAGCGTTCCCGACATATCCTGGGCCATCGTAAAGTCCATTGCCGACCGGCTCGTCTCGCTGGTAAAGAGGGTCGGTGTCGAACAGGACATTGCCATGAGCGGCGGTATGGCCAAGAACAAGGCGCTGGTTTCACGGCTGGAAGACAGGATCGGGTTCGATATTCTTGTTCCCGAAGAGCCCCAGATCATGGGTGCCTTCGGCGCAGCGGTCATAGCAAAGGGCTCGTAACCGGATTAAAAAGTCCCGCATGAAGCGCGCAAGCGCAGGGGTATGTGGCAAATGGATTAAAATGCAGGGGCGGTTTTCTCCGTGTCGTCCGTCCGAGCTGGTGGGATGCCGACCACGTGTTGTTTTTGGTGTCGTTCAATTATCATATCCTTGCCCCTCATTCTGCAGTTACCCGTAGAGAGTTCCCGAGATGAAGACGATAGCAACTGCTGAACGCATCACCGCGTCGTGAATAACAGTACTCATACGGGATACCGAGATAAATTAACCGGAAAAATGCGTTTGAAAAATAAGGAAACTTCCTTATTGCATTTTTCGGGTTAAGCATGACAAGCCTGCTATTTCCGAATGTCGGTCAGCCTGTGAGGGTCTGTACCCCTCCCTCGCTCGAACACAATTACTTATTCGGATTTGTTGAAAGGGGATTTGATCAGGACACCCGGATTGAGTATCCAGCCGGGATCGAGATTGTTTTTCATTTCGTGCAGGACAGATAAGAAAAGCTGGGGGCTCTGTTTTTCGAACCATGGCCGGTGATCCCTGCCGACTGCATGGTGATGTGTTATTGGCCCGTGGTTGGCAATGATTGCATCCGATACAGCAGCCTTTATAGCGTCCCACTGAGCTAATTCCTCACCGCGTCTCCCGGGAGCAATCACCGTGTAGTAAATCACGGGGCCATCAGGGTAAAGATGGGTAAACCTCCACATGACAATCCCATTCCCGCACGTTTCTCTTACGGCTGTTTCTACGGTACCGATGATCTTTGTATGAAAGGTTTCCAGATTGTCCCATGTCGTCACTGTCTCAAACGTTTCCATGATGATACCGCACCGGACGAGGGTGTTCCTGATATAGGGTGCACGGAGAAAATTAGTCTTCCATTGCTCGCTTGTCTCCGGAGCTGCTGCTTCATTGCCTCTTCTCACCGAGACATCCGAAACATTCCAGCTCCCGCCGCCTTCCTTACATATATCAAGTGCCCGGCTTAATTTCGGTTCCTGATCATGGTCATGGGATTCGAATCCGAGAAGCAGAACCGTGTCTGCACCGTTACCAATGCCCATGCTGAAGGATTCCATGGCAGAGATAAGTCTTGCGTTTGCCGGATGAAGCCCGGACTGGCTTATGCTGCGTGTTACTTCAAGAGCAGCCTTCTCGTCTGAGAATCTTACAACCGCCGCTGATCTTATGGCAGGTATACTCTGGAGCCTCATAGTGGCTTCCGTTATGATTCCAAAGATGCCCTCTGATCCTATAAAGAAACGGTTGGCATCGGGTCCATCGCCTGCACTGGGAAGCTCTCGTGTCTCTATAATGCCTTTCGGTGTAATCAATCTCAGGGACTGAACGAACTCGTCGATATGTGTATAGAGCGTGGCGAAATGTCCGCCTGCCCTCGTAGCTATCCATCCTCCGAGGGTCGAGAATTCAAAACTCTGTGGGAAATGACGTATCGTTAAGCCAAACGGCTTCAGCCCGGCTTCGAGTGCAGGCCCATATATACCGGCCTGTATACGCGCGGTCCGGGATCTGTTGTTTATTCGTATGATTTTATCGAAATTCATCATGTCGCAAGATATGGATCCTTTGTATTGATTTTCCCCGGTCGGCTCAACACCTCCAACGACACTTGAGCCGCCGCCGTAGGGTATGAGGGATATCTCCTTTTCAGCACAGAAATGCATAAGCGCAACGATATCTTCTTCGGTGGAAGGATACGCGACATAGTCCGGAGGATTATCGAAATTTCTGTTTATCGCCCGGACCATGTCCCGAAATGACTTCCCGTACGTATGGTTAGCCCTGTCGTATGTTTCACTCGTACAAAAAGATTTCAGATCGGAAGGAAGCGAAAATCTTGACGGGCGCAGCGAGAGCTCTGACAATTGGGGAGGAGGGGTTTCATCAAGTGAATTGAGACCGAATGCAAGCTGTACCATCCTTTTGAATCCGGATATGTATGCGTCGGGAAGTATTTCATCCGACAACCCCCATCCCCAAAAATTTCGCAACCGTTGCTTCATCGAGCTACCTCTTATTATTTATACTGTGCGCTATCTATTTCTGCCGAGGTAACAATGATAAAGTAAGATATCGGGCTTGTAAAGTTATTGAAGAAAAGGGAAGGGGACAGACCTGTTGCTTTGAACTTAAACTTCAGCGTCATCCCTCTTAGAATAAGAGGGACTGAAGGGCGTTACATCTCCCTGCCATTCCCGTCCCGCCACAGGCTGGATACCCACATGGGATGTGGGGCGAGGAAGATATGATTTTCCCCACATTGAATAGGAGCGCAGAAGTGTGTCATTGCGAGGAGCGAAGCGACGAAACAATCCCTCTGTAAACCTGCCTAATGTCAGGGGTGTAGCCCTGCCCCCAATTCTTTTCCCAATATTTTACCGCCTCGGAAGAACTTTGGGGTCACCCCTTGAAATGTGAAATGGCTTGACAAACGAGCGGGGCAGAGTACGAGCAGTACCTATTGTCGCCGATCTTCGGAAGAGTCCGTTCGGCATGACGTTTTCTTTCAAAGATCCTGATGGCTATGTTATTGCCATCCATGATGGCGGAATGTAGCCCAAGCATCGTTGTCTAACAACCTATTCAGTAGATGTTGTTGTCTTATTAATCAAGCGGTAAAAAATTGCCGCCAAAGAAAAACGGCTCCTCCGCACAATAACGCCACCCGTCGAAAGTGAAGAATGTAGCCATATATTTACTCAAGAGGTATAGCAATCTGAGCAACGCAGAGATCGGGGAACATTTTGGATTAAGCTATTCATCGGTGAGCAAGGCCGCCGGCAGTCTGGCAAAGCAAATGTATGAAGATAAAGGATTGCAGAAGGAAATCAATGGTATCATTGCACATTTCAAGGGCTGATTCTGAGACCGATGGACGCGGGGAATCTTTCCTTTTATCTCTTTCCCAACCTTGACGGGAGTGAGTAAGGGTTTTTCACGTCGGACGAGGATAGTTTGTTATACCGAGCAATGCCCTGGTGAAATTCAACTTCGAGTAATGACCGCTGCTCACCGCAGTCATAAGCCCTTCTCTCCCGAATATCTCGTGCGTAATGCTGCGCATATCCATGCCTTTGGCATAAAGGTCGATTACCCTGTCTCTTTTTTCTTCCAAAAACTCAAGTTTGTTTTTCATGGCTGCTTTCCCTTTTTTTACAGGGCCACGGAGCGCGTCGAACATCACGTCAAAATCAAGCTTCAAAAGCCCGCGCAGTGTTTCTATGGTGATATTGGGATTTTCATCGTCGCGCATATACTTGAGGCGCTCGGACAAAAACACATCCCCGGAAAACAACCATCCCCGTTCTTTTAAAAAGAAGACTTTGTGATCATGACTATGGCCCGGTGCATGCAGTACCGCAAAGGTAAAACGCCCGGTCTGTAACGTGCCGCCAAGCACCTGCGCTTCCGAGGGCTCTGGCATGCCCCATGTCAGCATGCGGTAGCGCTGGAGTTTATGCGGATGCCGTATGAGTTCCAGACCTTCCTGCGGGACCAGTGGAACGATACCCAGCCTGTTCGCCTCCGCGTTGGCCCCGATATGATCCTCATGATGATGCGTAATTGCGATGTTTTCGACCCCTTGCTCCCTGATAAACTGCCGTACGTGGAGTTTGGCGCCGGTAAACCCTGTATCCACGAGGAGGTTGTCGATAAAAAAGGCATGGACAAAAAACACAGGCTTTCCCAGAAGCGTCTTTGACATCTTAAGAACGGTTATGTCTTCGAATTGATTTATCTTAAAAAGCATAACTCAATGGGACGGATCGCAAATAGTAACTCGGTCAGCCTTTTGACAGCGGATGTCGGAAAACAGGAAAGGCTTCTTTATCAGGTTGTCTTATATCGGGCATCTCCGAAGCCGAGAATGGGATAGAAGATGAAAGCCAAAATCCAGAGTCCGAACCCAAAACCCACTCCTTTCCCGAATTTTTCAGCAACACCGAGAGAAACGACACCGGTGACGATCAGGTTTACCAGGGGGACAAAATATAAGATTAACCACCACCCGGGTTTGCCTGCGATCTTAAGGGTAACATATAAGTTATAGATCGGGATCAAACAAGCCCATCCAGGCTGTCCTGCCTTTTCAAAAACCTTCCACACGGCAGCAACCATAAAAACCATGACAACCAAACCACCAAGCCATAATGTCCCCATAGAACACCTCCTGGTAAAAGCTTACCGTTTTTATTTGACAGGTACAAGTATTAAAAAAACGAGAACAGTGACCCGTTGATTGGGGAAAGCAGCAGGGGATGGGGGAGGAAGTTCATCCCGACAAAATTTGTTTCCTTTGAGGAAAAAACAGGATAGATACGTGCCATGAAGGAAGGTACATGCCAGATCAAGTAATAGTATTTACGGACCTCGATGGTACGCTGCTTGATTATTATACCTATTCGTTTGAGGCATCCAAAGAAGGTATCGAGCTCTTGAGGAGTCATCGCGTCCCTCTGATATTTTGCACAAGCAAATCCTATGCCGAAGTCATCCACTTCAGGGAAGAGACGGGCAACACCTCTCCGTTCATCGTCGAGAACGGCGGGGCTATCTACCTGCCCCGGGAACAGATTGAACAGTTTAAACCCTTTGTGAAGGCAGACCGGTTGAAGCAATCCGGTGACTATGCGGCACTGGAGCTCGGTGCCGATTACGCCACCCTGCGCCGGGTCTTTGAGCAGATGAAAAAGGCTTTCGGAAACAGCGTCACCGGGTTCGGAGACATGAGCGTCGAAGAGGTGTCCCGCTACCTCAACCTTGCACCGCGACTCGCAGCAATGGCTAAGGTCAGACGCCATGATGAGCCGTTCATCCTCAGAGACCCGTCTCTTCTGGAGAGCATACAACAATTATCAAGGCAAAACGGGCTGAAGGTATATCCGGGTACACGGTTCTACCATCTTATGGGAAACACGGACAAGGGTGAGGCAGTGAAGGAGCTTATATCCCTCTACAAAAAGGTGTACGGTACCATCGTTTCGGTCGCCATAGGCGAAGGTAAAAATGACGAGCCCATGTTCAGACAGGTCGACGTCCCGTTTCTGGTACAAAAGCCCGGCGGTAGTTTCACGGATGTAACCCTGGACCGCATCACAAGAATAAACGCTGTAGGGCCGTACGGGTTTACCTTTGCGGTAAAGGCATTGTTGAACAGGAGCATAAAGTTGTAAACAAAACCATTGAAGTATGATATGATTCAAGCGGTTAAGAGCAAGAGTGTTGTCTGACAGAGAGAAAGGCCGTCCCGGACGGGAAAAAGGAGGATAATATGCTAAGACTAAAAACGCTACTGGTACTATCCATTACACTTCTGTTTACCGTAAACGCACGCGCAGTTACGCTCTCCGACGCAGAGAATGTGTTTAATAATTATGACAAGGACATTACCGATCTGCAGAAATCCCTGGACCTGTTCAACCAGGTCATAACTGGGACAACGGATCAAAACATTATATCTCAGGCTTACTGTGATATTGCCAGGACCTATTTGACCATGGGAGACCAGGCGAAACTCACCCACACCGATGCCTTGAAAGACTATGAGGCCGGACAGGCTGCCGCAGACAAGGCAATCAAGGCTGATCCTAAGAGTGCGATGGGTTATTTCTGGTACGCCGCGAACATTGGAAGGGTCGGACAATACAAGGGTGTTCTGAATTCACTTTTTATGCTGCCGGATTTCAAGAAATATCTCGGCAAGGCTTATGCGATCGATAAAAATAATTTTAATATACTTGAAGCGTACGGCGAGATGTACTACGAGCTGCCCTGGATAGTAGGAGGCAGTGACACCAAGGCACTTGACTACCTCAATGCTTCACTGAAAAATGATCCAAACTTTACCCTGGCAATGGTAATAATCGGCAAGGTGTATATTAAAGAAGACAAGTATAACAAGGCACGGGCGATACTGGAAAAGGTCATCAATTACAAGACCCCGAGCTTCAGAGCGGACTGGGCGCTGTTTGACAAGCCCCTCGCGCAGAGGCTGCTGGATTCCATAAAAGACAAGAAATAGGCTACAATGCAAACACAGGTTTAATGCTTGGTTTCCCGGGGTTCCCCTCTTAACAGGCTGTCTGTCAATTCAGGACTAGATGGAAACAGGTATTTTAATAAGCGTGGAGATATGGAAAAAAAAGAAATTACGGTATTTATAGACGGTGCATCACGGGGAAACCCCGGCGAGGCGGGATGCGGTGCGGTTATTTACGGAGTCAGGGACAAACCGGTGTACCTGACCAGGTATCTCGGTCATGCGACAAACAACGTCGCTGAATACAATGCCCTTATCCTTGCCCTTGAAAAACTCAAGGAATTGAATATCAAGAAAATACATATCAATTCCGATTCATTGCTCCTTGTATCGCAGCTCAACGGCAAGTACGCTGTCAAAAACCCCAACATAAGAAAGTTGTTCAGGGTTTATACGAGCCTTGCCGTGCATTTTGATACGATCATCGTACAGCATATACCGCGCGAATTAAACCGGGAAGCGGACAGACTCGCTAACCTTGCAATAGACGAGAAAGAATGACTCATACTTAAAGAACCCTGCCCGTTACAGGCGGAGTGATAAAGGAGACAAAGCATGTTGAAAACGAAGGTCATGATACTATTATTTTTTGCGTTTACACTGGTATATCCCGCCTATGCATACGCAGTGACTCTGAGGGAAGCCCAAAGTGTGTTCGATAATTATGATAAGGACATTACGAACATACAGCGGGCAATCGATATGTTCAATCAGGTCATAACGGAATCGAAGGATAAACGTACCATTTATGAAGGGTATGTGGGGTTGGCAAGGGCATACGAGACCATGGGGGACCAGTCAAAGCTTACACAAACGAGTTCATTCAACGATTACGAACAGGGTATGGCAATGGCGAAAAGTGCCATACGGGTAAACCCCAACGGTGCCATGGGGTACTACTGGTATGCTGCGAATCTGGGGAGAAAAAGCGAAGTGCAGGGCGTGTTGAATTCCCTGATCTCATTGCCGGAATTCAAGAAAAACCTTCACAAGGCCTACGAGCTCGACAAGACGAACGCCGATATCCTCGAGGCGTATGGGGAAATGTACTATGAACTGCAGTGGGTGGTGAGCGACAGCAACGGAAAGACGCTGGATTTTCTCAATAGAGCACTGACATCAGATCCCCATCTGACGCTGGCAATGGCGATGAAGGGCAAGGTGCTCATCAGGGAAGGCAAGTATCAACAGGCGAAAAAGATATTGACCGCGGTCATAAACTTCAAAAACCCGACGTACAGGGCCGACTGGGCCATGTATGACAGGCCGCTTGCACAGAAGCTGCTGGATTCCATTAAAGATAAATAAAAAGCAAGGTAGAGTGTCCACCCGGAAAGTTCTCAGGGACACATCTCTCAAACCTTCTCCCCCGCAGGAAGAGGACAGGTGGCGATGAACCGGAGGACAACATTCGTCCACTGACCTGTGCACCATAAAGGACTGTTTACAATGAGCGATGTCTGATATATTAAGATATCATGGATCCGGAATCAAGAAAACGGCGCATTGAATTCGCCCTTATCATCATTATCATTGGCTTCCTCATAGGCTTAACATCATTGGAATCCAATGTGTATCACGTCATTCTAAAAGTACCCATTTCAAAGAATGCGCTGGTATTTACGTTTATAAACCTTAACATCGTATTGATCACCCTGCTTATCTTCCTCGTTATGCGGAATACCGCGAAGATCGTGTTCGGGGAAAAACAGGGGTTCGGCAGGTTAAAGGTCAGAACCAAGCTCGCACTGGCTTTTGTATTTTTTTCTATAATCCCAACCATTGTTATGTTTATCATATCGTCAGGATTCATAACCCATACGATCAACAGCTGGTTCAGCAACCAGGTGGAGAGCTCGCTGACGCAGTCCCTGGATATAGCGAAGACCTACTATGAGAACGTATCCCAGAATACCATTTCTTTTTCTTCCGCAATAGGAAAAGGGATTATTAATCGGGGATTGCTTCCCCCGGGGACGAAGCAGGATCTGGACAGAGTTATCACCAC
>JAJYUJ010000061.1 GCA_021792615.1 bacterium | reverse complement strand
GGTAATAGCATATAAACCCCGTTAGAAATGTCGGAATAATACAGATGTTTTTATAATAAATTTTCAATCTATCGTCGTACAAATTATCATCTGCTGAGTTTCTAACGGGGTGAACATACAGAGGACTAAAATCTCGTTCCTATAAGGAAACTTATAGATATCAGGTGGATCGCGGGATTGAGCGAATAAGTAAATTTCCTTATTGCATTTTTTGGGTTAAAAATGAAAGAACCGGCTATACGCCCCGCCATTTTCTCCGCCGCAGGCGGATATGCCGGTAAGGTCCTTCTAACGGGGCTTACTCCAGGTTGTCTATCGAACGCCGGACATCGTCCGGGATAGGCTCTGAGGCTTGATCTTCTGAAACGGGCTTTGCTCTGCCGGTAAGGATATTGAACCAGTTCCGTATGCCGTCGAGTGCTATCAGCAGAACAAGGACCAGCATGGATGCCGTCAAAACGATGTTTACCTGCGCTGTTGTCGTGTGCTGCTTTATATAGATGTCGAATATATTTTCAAGACCCGCAGTAAAGGTAACGACAAACATGAAGACAAACGGAAGAAAGGTAATCAGACTGTACACTTTTTTGGGGGCATGATGGAGGATGAACGTGGTGCCTATGGTCAGCGCAATGACTGCGAGCAGTTGATTCGCGACGCCGAACATCGGCCAGATCGTACTGATACTCCCGAAGTACAAAAGGTATCCCCATGAAACGGATATCACGGCACTCGTAATAATGACCCCGGGCCACCATGAGATCTCTTTTACCTTTGGTATAATACTCCCGACAGACTCCTGCAGGATATACCTTCCGACCCTCGTACCCGCGTCTATGGTCGTAAGAATAAAGAGTGCCTCGAACATAATGGCAAAGTGATACCAGTACGACATCAGCGTTTTTAATCCCGGTATATTCCCGAAAATATATGCCATGCCGACTGCAAGCGATACTGCGCCTCCGGGTCTGCCGGTGATATTTTCTCCGACCAGCCTCGAGAGCTCGTTCATGTGAATCGTGCTCATCCCGAGCTTAGCAAATACTGCCGGGGCTGTATTGATAGCAAAATAATCGCCCGGCGGCAAAACGCTTGCAGCGATCAGTGCCATCAAAGCGACAAAGCCCTCGGTAACCATGGCGCCATAACCGATGAACCGTATGTCCTTCTCATTCTTGAGCATCTTGGGGGTCGTTCCCGAGCTTATGAGTGCGTGAAAGCCCGATATTGCCCCGCACGCGATGGTGATAAATACGTACGGCCATACCTTGCCGGGTATTATCGGTCCGCCTCCGTGTATGAATTTTGTCAAAGCAGGCATCTGTAAATAGGGATGTGCAATAAATATGCCCAGTGCAAGCAGGGCTATGGTGCCGAGCTTCATGTAGGTGCTCAGGTAATCTCTTGGGGCGAGCAAGAGCCAGACCGGCAGGACCGATGCGGTAAACCCATATACGGCAAGCATGATGGAAAGCTGGTGCCGGGAAAACATAAACCATGATGAAAAAGACGATTGCTGTATGATCCGCCCGAAGATTACGCCTGCGAGCACGAGCACCACTCCGATGACGCTTGCCTCTGCGATCTTATCCGGGCGAAGGCTTTTCATATACCATCCGACAAGCAATGCGACCGGTATGGTAAACCCAATGGTAAACGTACCCCAGGAACTTTCGTTCATGGAATTGACAACAGCTATGGCAAGCCCTGCCAGGGCAGTTATGATGATGAATAAGGTGGCAAGTGCGGTCGTGATGCCGCTGAGTCTTCCCATGTACCTTCGTGCGATGTTATGCAGAGCCTCGCCGCCGTTGCGCACCGAAGCAAAAAGGATGACAATATCATGGACAGCACCGGCTATCACCGCACCGAAGATGATCCACACGGCACCGGGCAGAAATCCGAACTGGGCTGCAAGAACCGGTCCTATCAGAGGGCCTGCCCCGGCTATTGCCGCAAAGTGATGTCCGAACAGCACAAACCTGTTGGTCGGCACAAAATCCTTGCCGTCATTTTTTGCATAAGCCGGAGTTTTCCTTGTTTCGTCGAGGCTCAGCACCTTTGCAGCTATAAACGCAGAGTAGTACCGGTAGCCGATCGCGAAAACGCCCAGTCCTGCAAGCAAAAGATACACGGAATTCATAACAACGTCCTCCTGTCATTGAATAACAAACTTGATGTAAAAAATGCAAGTCATCTGCTTCTTCCGACGCCGGTCTTCATGCAGTATGCCGTAACGGGGCAGATTGAACATCTCGGAGATACCGGATGACAGATCGCCTGGCCGAGCGCAACGAGCAGGTCGTTGTAGATGATCCAGTATCGTACGGGTAGTTTTTTCCGCAGAGCCATTTCTGATTCAAACGGTGTTTTTGTTTTTATATACCCGAATCTGTTCGAGATCCTGTGTACATGCGTGTCGACGCATATCGCAGGTTTTCGATATCCAAGTCCAACAACGAGATTTGCGGTCTTCCTCCCGACCCCCGGGAGTTTTACGAGCTCTTCGATGGTGTCCGGCACAACGCCCTTGTACCTGCCGTCGATTGCCTGTGCAACAACCCTGATCCACCCTGCCTTTACCCTGTAGAAGCCAACCGGGTATATGATATCCTGAATCTGCCTTACCGGCATGCCTGCCATCGCATGCGGCGTGGATGCCGCCTTAAAAAGACTTTCCGATGCCCGGGCCGTAACAGCGTCCTTCGTTCTCTGGCTGAGGATCGTCGCTATCAGTATCCTGAACGGATCATGGCTCCTGTTGCTGATCAACGTTACAATGGGAACATCCCATTGTTTGTATACCTTCTTCAACCGCTTGATGATCGTAACGATGTCAGGTCTGGATTTGTTCATAACTTAAACAGTTTCCTTGTTGTTTAACCAAAAGAAATGTAACAGGGAAGAGCTGTTCGCCCCTGATCGTAAAACTTCGTTGGTGTTTCACTTCGCATCGTCTCAAACTCGTCCCTGTTTTAAGAACGCATATTCCGGGCTCATTTCAAAATGCCCTTCATAAATTCCCTCGCCGGTGTTTGAGGATTCAACAGTCCATACAGGGCATTTGCCTTGTCTTCGGAATCCAGTGCGTCTGCGAGCTTCTCCATAACTACCTGTTTCCGATCCATATCTGAAGCACCCCGCGGTATAATTGATTCGGCCTCATAAACCTGTCCGTCATTCATCTCGAGTCTTACCCGTGCACCGAATGAAAATGTAAATCCGTCCATCTTGACATAATCGTCCTTTTTCATGATACCTCTTTTTATGGTATGCTTCTCCCGGGCAGGTAATATGCGCCAGGCTTTTAATAAACCCATCAGGTTGAACGGCATTGAAGGAAGGTCCCGTCTCATACTGCGAAACGCATTTATCAATTTGAAAAAGCCAATACCATCGAGGACGAATTTACCGCCAAGGGAACCGTAAAACGATGCTTGTGTCTTTAATGTATACCGCCAGTCATGATAAAGTTTTATTCTTTGTGACAGGGATTTTATCGCCTGTTCATCCTTTCCAAGCGCCTCAGAAGACAGGTGCCCGGCACGCAGGGATTTGTTCAAAATTGCAATGGCTACACTTTTGGGAATGGAAAAGTTTATATTCACCGGGTGCAGGGTACCGTCATCATACATTTCAGAAAGTGCATTCATACCCATGGTGAGCATATTCGCAAAAACATCAATATTCCTTATTTCCGTGGTCTCCAGAGATGTGCCTGTCTTTCGCTTGACTTCATCCATAATCCTGAACGCACTGTCCACCGAAGTGTCTATGTATGCACAGCCGGGATACGGCTTGAATGCGATTGTGTCCGTTACCCACCATGCTCCGAGTCCTGAAAGCATGTGTGGAAGCGGCAGGTATGCAAAGCGGGATAAAAAACCATTCTCAGCTTCAAGCAGGCCCGCGTTGCCTTTCATGCCAGCCTGTGCAAGTTTGGCGCACATCAAGCCGGACACTATCGGTATGGATGCTGTCAGAAGTTTTGAATCACTCATCATAAAGCCCGGGGCAAGGGGATAATTGGGTTGATAAAGGGACAGGGCAATGGCCGAGGCTGTTTGTTCTTTTGACAGGCCAAGCAATTTCGATGCCGCCGCTGCAGCACCCGCTGTGTGGATATATGACCACATCTGACCATTGTGGTGTCCGAGCAGGACGGAAGCACCGAGCCTGCCTTCCACCTCGTTGGTAACGACCTGTGCCAGCAGCAGGGCTTTTACGTTCAAGTCCTTTTCTTCTGCCAGCGCCAGGGGGACAAGGACAGAAGAATGTCCCGTGTGTCCCATGAACAGGTAATCATCAAAATCAAAGCTCATGGAATACAGGGCATTGATAAATGCAGCGTTCTCCGCATTCGTTTTTCTGCCCCCCATGATAACGGTAGCCGCGCCATCAGGCAGGTTGACGGATCCCATGGGTTCCAGCGCCCCACAGTACCTGCCTGAAAGTACAGCGGCAATAATATTCAGAACCTGCAGTCTTGCCTTTTCTATAATCCGGCCGGGAATATCATCGTATTCAAGTTCAAAAGCCCACCGGGCAATAGTATCGATAATGCTGTTCACCGGCCTCCTGACTTTACAAACCTTTTAAGGTTGTCTGTGATTCTATTTTTGCAGGCAGGGTTGAAGTTTTCAAGGCATTTTCTGCTCTGCCCGGGATCCTGATCGCAAGCTCCACGTTACGGTCTGAAGCTGTACCTTCCGCCCCGCTGGTGCTGTTGCCGAGCTGTATATCCTCAAGGGCAAGGGACCGCGACACAGACGGCAGGGAGCCCGCCGGAGAGTTGTGGTCGACCATGGTCGCAAAGATGTAACCCGTACCGTCCCCGTTATCCACGACCTCTATGATCCTCGACTGCTGGGGATAATCGACCAGGCTCGAGGATTCTATCTCCCAGTAGCCCGGCTGTGTTGCAGACAAGCCCGCGTGCGGGATTATCCTGTTATCGTGTCCGTGCCCGACAAGGTGCAGAATCACGTTAGGATAGTTAGCGAGAATATTGACAAATGCAGTGCCTGTTATCTCCGAGTGTGAATCAAGGGCATCGGGATACTGATGGCTGGCAACGATCACCAGTTTATTATCATTATACGCCTGATCTAATTCCGGAATAAGGAAATTATTGACCTCGTTTGTCCGGATGCATCCGTTATCGCCGCCGTTCCTGCATTCCCAGTCAAGAACGATAACCCTTAAGGGTATGGATGGGTCCGGATCGAATGCGTAATCGCCATACCCGCCGGTTATGTTCGCTGTGCTGAAACCGTGCCCTACCGGCAGGGTCGTCGTCGTAAATAACTGCTGCATATACGCAACAGGACCCATGAGCGCCCTGTTCACATCCGGTGTTATTTTTGTGCCCGCAGGGATTATGTTTCCATAGCCATCTTCTGACCCGAGGTATACTTCATCCCCCGGGGCTAACGATCGATACTGATCCGTAACCGCAAAGTTGCCGCTTACAAGCCCGTCATGGTTGCCCACGGTTGTATACCACGGCACCTGCTTATCAAGTCCCCACGCCAGGAACGGATCGTGTGGATCATTCAGAGGACCCGGAACAATATCAACATGCTTTCCGCTGTCCGGAGTTATGACCGTGCCGTCAAGAACACCGATAAACCATCGCGCCTCGTCTGTGGACGTATTATCCACGGTATCCCCGAGTGCGATGAGAAAGTTATAGTGCCTTGTTTTACTGAAATCATTCAGCGTCCTTATCGTTGCATCGAGCACCTGCGCAGTATAGCCGTCCTGGGGCCTGTATGCGCCCTGAAGCGCACCGACCATATCGAGATCGCAGAACCGCATGGGGGATTTTGCGTCCATGATGTGTATATCCGTTATGAGCGGAAAGTATATGACCGAGCGTGCGGTTGCCGGGACAGCCTGCGTAACACCGGTTATTCCGAGATCGTTTCTATAGTGGAAATCCTCTCCCGCACCTACGGTAAACTTGCCGAAATTTTGCAGTACGGACGGCGGAATATTGTTCGGGTCTGCCGGATTCACAGCCGGTTCCACCGGTACCAATGTCTGAACAAGCGTTGTCGTTGAGGTAACAAGCGTAAACTGCGGGCCCGGCAGATGCCCTATCGCGCCTGCACCGTTACTTGTCGTCTTTCTTCCGCAGCCTCCTGCGAAAGCCATTGCAACAGCAACGGCGATGGTAAATAAATAATAACTTTTTCGCTTCATGTTTTTCTCCTTTTTGTTTTTTTTGTGTTTGTAGAAAGCCATTGTAAATAATCACTGCTTCCATAGGAGATGTCGAGGGTTATAAATTCGGGGAGTTCATAAGGGTGCAGAGACTGTATTGTTTTTTCGAGCAAAGGTATGAGACTTTTGCGGGTTTTTATCGCAAGAAGATATTCCTTTTCTGTAACCGTTTTACCCTTCCACCGGTAGACAGACGAAAGTCCGGGCACTATATTCACACAGGCCCCCAGTCCCTCTTCGATAATCGTTTCAGCTATTCTGCGTGCGTCAGCCTTTTTTCCAACTGTTGTATAGGCGACAATAAACCCCGTCAGGATGTCACCCATGGGTGTCTCAGTCCACCGGCCCGGGCGTGCCTTGAGTCAGCGTCTTTTCGAACGGCGTAAACCGTTGAGCGCTATTTTTTGCTCTCAACCGCATCCTTAAGCTCTTCCATGGATTTCTTCATGGCGACATTGTTCAGGGTGTTTATGATGGGGCCCGGGACCCAGAACCCCGGATCTACAGCAGCGCTAAATGTTGCAAGGGTTGTATCCTTGTCGATTTTTTCAAAGGTATAGCTTCCCTTGACGTCCCTTACATCGCCCTCGACGTATGTCCAGCTCAACGAATGGTTCTTATCATCATATTTGTAACTCAAAACGTACCGTATCTCCTTACCTATGACCGAGATTTTGAATTCGACTGTTTTGGGCCTTCCGTCTTTGTCTTTTTTGATAACTTTTGTCTGCTGCACCGCGGACTGCCATTCGGGATAACTCTCAAAATTGCAAATCTTTTTATAACACTTGTCGGGGGTACCTTGAATCTCTATCGTTCTGGTCAGTTCTTTAACGGACATACATGCCTCCTTAGAGATTTGAAATAAGTTTTTTTATCTGCTTTTTTATATATGCATATTTTGAATCCAAAGTATACTGGTTTATAAATTCATCATTGAGCAGCAGGACACCTTTTTTATATACCGGCACACCCTTGTTGTCCCAAAGAATAGAGGGATCGGTAAAATAGATGTTCTCTACAAGATCATCGAAAAACGGCATAAACTTTTTCACATGCTCAATGGTTGCGCTCCGTATCGCGGATATTTTCGATATACTATTTTCCTGTATCAGGGTACACAGGGTAAGTGCAGCCATTTCGTCCTTTGCCCGTTTGATATCACTTATGGGATTGGTGTCCATAAAAATCAGGTTGTCATTGGAAAGGGGCTGCTTATAGTCGGAGATTATAATGGCACTGTTGACGCGGTTATAGACTTCCGGCAGGCATGAACGGTGAACGCCTGCAAATATATTGTCCACATAATATTTTTTCTTTATATTCCTGTAGGAATCCGAGGGGAGCAGGGAGAGCGTCCGTTCATAGATGGGTTCTGCAACGATAGTTCTCGAACGCACTGATTGCTCATGATCGAGGGCAATGGTGAAGTATTTCCTGTACTCTATATGATCGATCTCCTTTTCTTGCACGATATTGACGTTACGCCGCATCAGCTCATGAAGTATGGTGTTCTTCAGACTGTCCTTGCCCCCAACAAGGTAAAACCGTTTCCTCAATAAGGCAGGTACGCACCGCATATCGGAGAGCGCGCTATCGCCATTCATCCACGGAAACAACTGTCTGAGGGCCGCATGGAAAACCATGGAAGGTATATCTTCCTTAAGAAGCCTTTTCAGGCTTTCGTATGCCCTCTGTTTTTCTCTGAGCAGGTGTTTCCCTGTCCTCAACCTCTGAAAGGTCCTCTTCATCATGCCGGAGTGTTCATCTTCTGTCTCTTTAAACTTCAGGAGCAACTCCAAAATGGCCTGTTCCCGGGACAGGTATTCCGCAAGAGCGGAAGCCCTGCCTTGAAACCTTTTGTTTGTCTCCGCTATGCCTTTTTTCCACTCCGAATACATATCAACCCTCCTGTCCGGCAGGACCAGTTGAAACGCTGGACTCGTGTAGGTTTCGAAGACTCCATGCAATTGCCTGAGCAGATCCGGCAGTTCGTAGTATGAGAATATGTGCTGCGGGTAATAGTTAAACAGATAACCGTCTATTTCGAGAGACGGCCTGTAGTTGTCGATGAGGACGATGGATACATCGGTCCTGGATAGCTCATACGCGGCAAGCAAACCATTCAACCCCTCTGCAATAACAGCAACATCGAAGAACCTTTCCGTCATTATCGTCCGATCCCATGACCCTATGGATTGTACGGATTAATAAAAGGCGACTGCCCGGAGTACATATAGCCATCTACAAAGACGCGCCTGTCCTTTACCACAAGCCTGTTTTCGGCAAAAAGCTGTATCGCCAGAGGATATATGACGTGTTCTTTTTCGTGGATTCTCTGCGCAAGCGTTTCTTCGGTGTCGTTGTCCATAACAGGCACCACTGCCTGGATAATAATCGGGCCTGTGTCCGTACCTTCATCGATAAAATGAACCGTGCATCCCGTGAATTTTACTCCGTAATTCATGGCTTTTTGTATGACGTTTATACCCGGAAACGATGGAAGGAGTGCAGGGTGTATGTTGATTATCCTCAAAGGGAAAGCATTGATAAATTTTTTTGTCATCAGCTTCATATAGCCGGCAAGTACCACGAGCCCGACATGATAATCATTCAGCAGAGCTATAATTGACTGTTCGGCTTCCTCCCGTCTGGGGAATGCCTTGTAATCAACGACATGCACGGGAATAGTGCTGTGTTTTGCCCTTTCGACGGCGTAGGCGTTCGCATTGTCCGACACAACAACTTGCACGTTTGCATGTAATTTTCCTTCTTTTATTCTATCGATAATTGCCTGGAGATTACTTCCGTTCCCCGATACGAGTACCCCGATCTTCAGTTTCGAATCCCCGGTTTTGAATCCTGGGTCCTGAATCCCTGTGTTTGGATCCCGCATCTTTAAACTTGAGTCTTTAATCTTCAATTTCAAATCCCCGGTCTTGAATCCTGAATCCTGAATCTCTGCTTTCGGATCCCGAATCTTTAATCTTGAGTCTTTAATCTTCAATTTCGAATCCCCGCTTTTGAATCCTGAATCCTGACTCTCTGCTTTCGGATCCCGAATCTTTAATCTTGAGTCTTTAATCTTCGATTTCTTCATACACGCTCAGCCTATTCCTTGGGAAGCTGTACAAGAGCCTGGTTGAGCAGGCTCTCGACCTTTTCCAGCGAAGAACTGTTTTTCTTTATTCTGCTTTGCAGTGCATTCAAAGCCGTGTTGAGTTCATTGACCTTTTTTCGCGCATTTTCAATTTCTGTCTTTGCCGCGGT
>JAJYUJ010000020.1 GCA_021792615.1 bacterium | reverse complement strand
ATGGTGAAAAACGATACTGTTTGGAATGTGAGTCCTGGTATGCTTGAGAAGGGACCGGCCTAATAGGCTATGTACAGCGATAAGGAATAGCAGGTATGTACAAAACCATCAACGAGCATAAAAAGATCGATTATAGGGCAAATGCGGAAGTAGTTTTTAAAGACAGGGACAATAGAACTACAGCTTTTGAGAAAAAGCTGACGGGAATACGTATCAAATTAATGAGAATATTTTACTTTAAATGAGCTATCAAAATGACAAACTGGACCACTGGAAAAAAACGCAGAAAGAACACAGTTGCTAAAAGGGGAAGGAGTAGAGAATAAAAGGAAAAGAGACTTGAAAATTCTCTTTGTCTGCAATGCTCTTAGTTCCCTCGCCTTGTTAGGAGAGTGAAAGGGTGAGGTCTTCTTTTCATAGATTATTTTGAACTCTTCTTTTTATCCATCCTGCCGGGAAAGAAAAATGTAGCTGAGATCCCATGCCGGGATAAACCATTGCCCCCATCGAAATGAAAAAACAGCATCTGAATTGACATTGAGAACTATAAATTATACGTAAGTTCAAAGGAGTTTTTATGTTTTATATGGCAAGCGAAGACGATCTCAGGAAGGGCAGGGTAACCGACGTATACTTTGAAAGGGCGTTGCAGATATTAAAGGCAAAGGGGATTTCAAGGCATGTGACCATGGAGGTGCGTACAAAAGGACTGCCTTCCAACTGGGAATGGGCGGTATACTCCGGGCTTGAGGAAGTCGTTGAACTGCTGCAGGGCATGCCGGTAAATGTACGAGCCCTGCGAGAGGGCACTGTTTTCTACCCGTACGAACCTGTCCTGGAGATCGAAGGCCGCTACGAGGACTTCGGCGCTTATGAAACCGAGGTGCTCGGGCTTATCTGCCAGGCAAGCGGTGTTGCAACCGGCTCTGCACGGGTAAAGCTTGCAGCAGGCGGCAAACCCGTGTTCAGCTTCGGCGCACGGCGCATGCACCCTGCCATAGCTCCCATGATCGAACGGAGTGCCTATATCGGAGGATGCGACGGAGTTGCAGACAAACTCGGGGCACAGAAGATAGGCACACAGCCGGTCGGGACCATCCCGCATGCTTTTATCCTGATCATCGGCGATACGGTCAAAGCATCCCTTTACTTTGATGAGGTGATTGAAAAGGGGGTCCCGAGACTGATACTCATAGATACGTTCCATGACGAGAAGTTTGAGGCTATAGACGTGGCAGATGCTTTGAAAGAACGGTTATACGGCATACGGTTAGATACGCCGGGCTCCAGAAGAGGGGATATGAAACAGATTATTAAAGAAACGAAATGGGAGCTCGATCTCAGGGGATACAAGGACATAAAGTTCATGGTAAGCGGAGGGCTTGACGAAAATAAAGTCCGTGAGTTAAAAGAAGTAGTTGATCTTTTCGGCGTAGGTACTTATATATCTAACTCGCCTGTTGTCGATTTCGCTATGGACATAGTGGAAATAGAACATAAGCCCTTTGCGAAACGCGGCAAAGAATCGGGAAGGAAAACGCTCCTGAGATGTAAAAAATGCGGCAACCGTATTGTTTCCGTGTATCCTGCGGGGATGGACAGATGCGGACTATGCGGGGGACAGATCGAAGAGCTTATGAAGCCGGTTATAACAAACGGCAAGGTGGTTGCGGATTTACCGCCGGCAGGCAAGATACGGGATTACATAGCTGAAGAAATAAATAAAAACACTATAAAGGAGATAAGATGAAAGTAACCATTACAGCTATAAAAGCAGATATTGGAAGTATCGGAGGGCATATACGTCCGAGTAAAAGGGTTATAGAGAGGGTTAAGGAGTTTATTTCAACGGAAGGCGGAGGCCTGCTGATAGATTCCTACATATCTTCAACCGGTGATGATATTGCAATCTTAATGACACACGAAAAAGGAGAGGGAAACGACAAGATCCACAAGCTTGCGTGGGACGCGTTTAAGGAAGGAACCGAGGTTGCCAAGGAACAGGGCCTTTATGGTGCAGGACAGGACCTGCTCAAGTCGGCCTTCTCGGGCAATGTGAAGGGGCTTGGTCCTGCTGTTGCAGAAATGGAGATAGAAGAGAGAAAGAGCGAACCGTTTTTATTTTTTGCCGCGGATAAAACAGACCCGGGTGCCTATAACCTGCCGTTATACCTTTCCTTTACCGATCCGATGTACTGTTCCGGACTGCTGCTGAATCCGCAGTTGAGCAAGGGGTTCAAGTTTATCGTTATGGATGTCGAGCATATAGAAGGGGACAGGGTCATCGAGCTCGAAACACCCGAGGAGATCTATAGCCTTGCCGCGCTTCTGAGAGATAATCAAAGGTTTGTTGTCGAAGGAATTTATTCAAGGCACGACCAGACACAGGCTGTTGCCGTGAGTACATCGAGGCTGCACAACATTGCCGGTACGTATACCGGCAAGGACGACCCCATAATGCTGGTAAGGGTTCAGGGCAATTTCGCAGCAACGGGCGAGGTGCTGTCGACGTTCAGTCTGGGACATTATGTCGCAGGTTTTATGAGAGGAAGCCACAATGGCCCGCTGATGCCGGTCAAGATCAATTCCTCGATATCGTATTTTGACGGCCCCCCCATCGTATCGTGCCATGCATTCTCGGTACATAACGGCAAGCTGACGGAGCCCGTCGATGCATTCGATCACCCATTCTGGGATCATGTAAGAAACAATGTTTCCGCAAAGGCACTCGAGATCAGGAGACAAGGGTTCTCGGGGCCTGCAATGCTCCCCTACGGCGAGCTTGAATATGGAGGCATTGTCGAAGTCATGAAAAAGCTTGATAAGCGGTTTGAGATAAGGAAGGCGAAGTAATCCCCGGTAGAATCTGACTTTGTACGTTCAGTGCAGAACGCAGAGTCCGGGGATAAAGAGTCTGGCTGCCGCTCGTGAAGAATAAAGGAACGGGGCAATGATCATTGCCGGTAAAAAGATCGAATCAAACGATAAGGTGATTGTCAGAAACCCTTACGACAATAGTGTCGTTGGTGAAGTTTCAAGGGCATCGGAATCCGATGTCAAAAAGGCCGTTGCAGCCGCAAAGGCGGGCCTTGTAAAGCTTTCGCATCAGACTGCATACGACAGATATAAAACCCTCATGAAACTTGCCGGGATACTTTCGCAGCGATCGGATCAGTTTGCAACGACCATTGCCTCGGAAATGGGAAAGACCATTCGGGAGGCGCGTGCAGAAGTATCGCGCGCGGTTGAAACCGTATCGTGGTCCGCGGAAGAGGCAAAAAGACTTTATGGGTCGACGGTTCCCATGGACGCTGCCCCGACCGGCAGGGATAAGGTTGGGTTTTATATGCGGGTCCCTGTCGGCATTGTGGCGGCAATATCTCCGTTTAATTTTCCTCTGAACCTTTCCCTTCACAAAATAGCACCGGCGTATGCTGCCGGCAATGCATTTATATTGAAGCCTGCGGAGTCGACGTCGATGACCGGAGAGATGCTGGGGCAGGCATTCGTCGATGCAGGTGCAGTGCCGGAGGCAGTAAATGTTTTGACAGGATCCGGCTCAAAAATCGGACTGAAGCTGGTGACGGATCCGGACATTCGCCTGATAACGTTTACCGGCAGCAGGGATGTTGGTGAATGGATCACGCGGAACGCGGGTCTGAAAAAGGTGGTGATGGAACTCGGTTCCAACTCCGCCGTCGTAATCTGCGAGGATGCAAAACCGGAAACCATGGTAAAGCGGGTCGCACTGGGCGGGTATTCTCAGGCCGGTCAGGTCTGTATATCCGTGCAGAGGGTCTATGTTCATGAAAGGCATTTCGCTACGTTTACCGGCTTACTCAGGGAACAGGCCATGGCCCTTAAAACAGGCAGTCAGCTCGATGAATCGACCGATGTAGGACCGGTTATTACGCACAACGACATACTCAGGATAAAATCATGGATAGATGAGGCTGTTTCACACGGCGCACGGTTTATCTGCGGCGGTGATGTCACCGGCAATGTCATGACGCCCGTGGTGATCGCCAATGCGCAGGAGACAGAGAAAGTGGTACAGGATGAGCTCTTTGGCCCGGTCCTTGTCGTCAATTCGTTCAGGGATGATGATCAGGCAATCTCCATGGTAAATAATTCACGCTACGGATTGCAGGCGGGTGTTTACACCAATGACCTCAATCGTGCATGGAGATACGCGAAGGGGCTCGAGGCCGGAGGTGTCCTGATAAACGAGATACCGAACTTCAGGGTTGATCTCATGCCGTACGGCGGTGTTAAGGAGTCAGGCATAGGCAGGGAAGGCCCGCGCTTTGCGATCGAAGAGATGACCGAGATCAAGCTCGTAGTATTTCATATCAACTGACATCAAGCATGAGACCCCATCCCTTCCTTCTCCTGAGAGGAGAAGGGGTATACAATCACCTTTTCAGATGATCGGGGTTACTTAAGATACCACCTGGTTCCTGCCGTTTTTTTTCGCTAAATAAAGTTTTTCATCCGCGCGTTTTATGAGCGCTTCCGCGTCATTGATTTGACTGTTCTCGTTACTCGCGAGTCCGATGCTGATGGTAACCGTTATAGCCTGGTTTTCGTAAACGGTTTTGTGTTCCATAACCATTTTCCGTATCCGTTCACTGATGATTTGTGCATCATGCAGGGAAGTTCTGTCGAATATGATCAGGAATTCCTCTCCGCCAAACCTGCCGTACTTGTCTGCGGATCTGAGATAGGTGCAGAACACCGCGGCAATGTCTTTGAGTACCGCATCTCCGGCAATATGTCCGTAGGTATCGTTGATGCTCTTAAAATGATCGATATCCACCATTGCAATGGATACCAGTTTCTTGAAATGTCCCGATTGCGTTAATGCCGAGTCGAGAAACTTCGTGATAAAACCTTTATTGTACATACCGGTGAGGCTGTCTTTTTCAGCATTGTCCATCATGCGCTGAAAGAATATCGTGTCATGCTTTGATAGCGAAGCGACCTTGAGTTTGTATATGCCGATCGAAAATATATCGCCCTCCTGCAGGTCAGTTTCTGTTATTTTTTTCCCATTGACATATGTCCCGTTACTGCTGTTTAAGTCCTTTATGAAAATACCGTTTCGATTGTCGAATCGTATCTCCGCATGTTTGCGCGAAACCGTCGGGGAGTCGAGGCAGATATCCGCATCTTCCACCCTGCCAATGATGTTGTGTTGTTTTATGAGATTGAAGATCTTTCCTATTTGGTCGCCTTCAATGATAATGCAGGATTTCCATCTTTCATTTTTGAAATCATTTGAATTTATGTTGATTAAAGCTGTTTTATCGTCTTTCATGTATTTTATTTGCCCTATTATCTGTCTATACTAATATAAAGCGTCTAATTGTTCAACTGAATTGTTAATAAACTGTTCGTAAGTGCGTTGAAACACACGGCAGATGACCATTCCATGCCTGTTCTACACATTCTGCTTAAAAAATAGGCAGTGGATCCCATTGATATGATTTATTTATTGTTATTTTTAAAAAAGTGTTTTAATGAGATACGTTATTAAAGGGGTTTTGAAGATGATATCAAGTGCAGAACTGCTGAACATAGCCGTACGATCGGCGAAGATTGCTGGGACTATCATAAACAAAAGGATTGATACGTCTAAGCGCGTCACATATAAGGGAATAGTGGATCTGGTGACCGATGTAGATAAATTATGCGAGCAAAACATCATAAACACGATAACCCGGAGATTTCCGGGACATTCCATACTTTCCGAGGAAATTGGAGGTATCGAAAAATCAAGCAATTACAAATGGATTGTCGATCCGCTCGATGGTACCACAAATTTTTTTCATTCTTATCCCTTCGTTTCCGTATCCATAGCTGTTGAATATAAAGGAAAAATCATCGTGGGCGTCGTATATGATCCGGTCAAAAAGGAATTGTTCCATGCCGTGAAAGGCAAGGGAGCATTTTTAAATAATAAAAAGCTTCATGTTTCAAACATAAAGGCCGTCGAGCAATCCCTCTTGTCGACAGGCTTTCCCTACGATTTGCGAATATCAACCGAGAACAATATAGAAAACTGGATAAAATTTATAAGGAAGGCCCAGGCGGTACGTCGTGATGGTTCTGCTGCTCTTGATCTTTGTTATGTGGCAGCCGGAAGGTTTGACGGCTTCTGGGAAATGAAGCTGAAGCCGTGGGATGTTGCTGCAGGTTTTCTTATCATACAGGAAGCAGGCGGTATGGTTACGGATTTTAAAGGCAACCCTTATTCCATATATACCAACCATATTGTAGCTTCGAATGCCCACCTGCACAGCCTGTTGCTTGATGTGCTCAACGGTTAGACCGGAAATTGCATAGCCCTTGAATACCCGACATACTTGATTGTATACGTGGAATTAGTGTATAGGAATAGTGTATGTGCAGTAAGGAGGCGTAAAAGTGTTTAATGTTAATATAAGAATTAAAATCACCTTGTTGATAGCCGGACTATTATTTGTGCTCGAGGCTTCTCAGTTGATCATTGGCTGGTATAATCTTAAATCACAATTTACAGGCCTTATTACAGCGGAAACCGAGAGCCTGTTACAACAGGAATCAAAAAGCATATCTTCCCGGATGTCCGGACAGGCTTTTACCGGTAGCGCACTGACTGTGTCGGAGTCTACGGTGTCCGGTATGATGCATCTCGTCGAAGGAATATCTTCCGTAGACGTGTTTGCTCCTGACGGAACCATCATAGCCTCCTCTCAAGGGCTTTTGAACAACAGGACACTGCCGGATCAGATTCAGAATTATTTAAAATCGCCGAGATCAGGAATAACTATTGTCCCGACCAACCGGTACCGGTATTTTATCAATCCGATCACAGATGCAAACGGCAATACGGTTGCTTACATTGCCATTACTTTGTCCAACCGGCAAGTGACGGCCTTTATATTTGATGTCTATAACCAGAATATCTGGACTGCAGCGCTGGCATACCTCGTTATCGTTTTTATAACCTATTTTGCCGGAGTTATTATCACAAAATCTGCGGGAAAATTGCTTTCGTATACCAAGTTGGTGGGAAGCGGGGACCTTACCCACAGCGCGAAGGTCTTTTCGTCAGATGAGTTCGGTATTCTGACCCATGCTTTTAACAATACGACGATCAAGCTCAAAGACGTTATTGTAAAGATACGGGATGTTACAAAGGATGTTGTCGGTATCTCTGTCTCGTTGTCGGAGACTTATAACAATCTCGAAAAGGCTTCTTCGCGGGAAATATCCGGTCTCAAGACGGCTTTCAGTTCCATAAATTCTACGATAGCGGCTATAGACAATATTGCCAATACCATGGAAGGTGTTGTCACGCAATATTCCGATCTTACGTCGGCTCTGAATCAGTTTACAGGCTCTATAGGAGAAGTGGACAACTCGGCGGAGCGGTTGACCGTTTCCATAGGCGATATATCCATATCTATCGAGGAGATAGTCGGATCGATCAAGGAAGTGACAAACAACCTCGGGGAGCTTTCGAAATACATAGAAGAATCGAGTTCCTCGGTACACGAAATCCGTTCATCGACAAAAGAGATAAGCGAGTATTCCATCAACAACTCAAAACTGGCAGAGGTTGTTGTCAATGAATCATTGGACGGGTTGAAATCCGCGGATGTTACCATTGCAGGTATAGGAAAGATCAAACAAACGACCGATGAAATAGTGAATTCCATAAACCTTTTGGTGAAGAGTTCGAATCAGATAGTCGAGGTTCTGGACAGCATCAATCAGATTGCAGACAAGACAAACCTGCTTGCACTGAATGCTGCAATCATAGCCAATCAGGCGGGCGAGCATGGAAAGGGCTTTGTTGTCGTGGCGCAGGAGATCAATGATCTTGCCGAGCGAACGAGGATATCCACGACAGAGATCGACAGGATAGTGAAGAGCATAAATTCCGAGATGCAGAAGGCAAAACTTGCGGCCGACGACGGTATGAAAGCAGTTGAAGATGGTATTAACCTTACCCGTGCAACGCACAAGAAGCTTTCCGTTATCAATGAGAGTACCAAAAATGCGCATTCGGTGACCATGTCGATAGAAAAAATGATACGGGAACAAACCATAACCATGAACACCATAGCAGAGGCGCAGGAAATGATATCAAAGGTCTCAAAACAGATACTGACGGCGATGAACGACCAGGTGAACGGTACCTCACAGATAAGCCATACCGTAGACGGTATAAAAGACCTGACGAATAAGCTCCACATAGCGACATCGGAACAGACAAAGAGCATACAGCTCATAGCAAAGAATGCCGATACGACCATGCATGTAATAACCAATGTAAATCAGACGCTTGGCATCCAGAAGCGGGAAAACAAAACAGCCGTGGATACTATAGATAACAGCCTGAAGAACATAGAGGAAAACGTCTCTACCATCAAGCAGACGGAGATACTACTGACGAAATTGAAGGAAACGCTTGCCTATTTGCGGGACAGCGTGGAATGGTTCAAACTGGAGTAAAAAAAGTATAGTAAACATTTGACTTATTACGATTTGTGTTTTAGATTTAAAACAAAAAAAGGAGGCAAGAATGAAGAAAATAACAGTGATTTTAAGTATGCTCGCTATTGCAGGTTTTACGGTAGCGGGTTGTGCAAACAAAGAAACGGTAAAGCCGGCAGAAAAACCACAGGCGGCACAGACAGCAGCACCACAGCCATCACAGTCGACGGCACCCGCGGTAACAGCGCAGGCTCAGCAGGCAGTAGAGAAAACAATAGCAGAGATTCAAAAAGAACTTTTGATGGTACACTTCGATTTTAACAAATACAATATCAGGCCTGATGCAAAGACGATACTCGAGGGTGATGCAAAGGTATTGAGTGAAAATCCGAACGTGAAAGTTCAGATAGCCGGTTACTGTGATGACAGAGGCTCGGTTGAGTACAACCTTGCGCTTGGCGAAAAAAGGGCAAAATCAACCAAGGACTATCTTGTTACTCTCGGCGTAGCCCCGGACAGATTGTCCACAATCAGCTATGGCAAGTCAGATCCTATTGATCCTGCCAATAACGAGAAGGCATGGGCAATGAACAGAAGGGCAGAACTGCATATCGTACAGTAATTATCCGGGAAAGAATTCGACTAAAAATATCCCCCGCAGCAGGCGGGGGATATTTTTAGAATAATCCATAAAGAAGAAAATGAACAATTTAATAAGTATTGTAAGTTTATCTGTCGTAAGTCAAAACGGAACAGGCTCCATAGGCTCGATGATACTTGCTGCGGGACCCGTAGCTAAAGCTGTCCTCATAATCCTGCTTATCATGTCTATTCTCAGTTGGGCGATCATTGTTTTTAAATATATTTCCTATAAGAAGGTCTCCCGGGCCGCGGATCAGTTTATGGATTCTTTCATAGGCGGGAAGACATTGAACGATGCTTATGAAGAGACGAGGTCCATGCCTGCATCTTACCTGAAATCCATTTTCGATGTCGGTTACAAAACGGCGATGAGGAAAAGAGGGCCAAAGTCCGAACAGGACGAGGATTTACCGGTGAGTCTCGATATAATAGAAAGGGCCATGAGAAAAGTGACTCTTGTTGAAGTCAACAAACTCGAAGATCTGCTGTCGTTTCTTGCATCGACAGGGAGTGCTTCGCCATTCATAGGGTTGTTCGGAACGGTCTGGGGAATCATGACGGCATTCAGGAGTATCGGTATAACGGAATCTGCAAGCCTCGCGATCGTCGCTCCCGGCATATCGGAAGCGCTTATTACCACTGCAATGGGACTTTTTGCGGCAATACCGGCAGTTCTCGCGTATAACTATTTTGAACGGCGCATAAAGGTTTTTATGGATGATATGGATGCTTTTATCATAGAAATGCTGAACATGTTCGAGAGGTATATTAGCGCCAATGGCTTTAAGCAATAACAACAGAAGATCATTTTCGGAAATAAACGTCACCCCGCTTGTGGATGTCATGCTGGTATTGCTCATCATTTTCATGGTGACTGCTCCGATGCTTCAGCAGGGAATAAAGGTCAACCTGCCGCAAGCGCGCGCCCAGAGTATCAAATCCCAGGAACAAAAGCTCATGATAACCATTACAAAAGATCAAAAAATATACATAAATAAAAATCCGTATACGATTGGCGAACTCGGGACGACCTTAAAGGCTCTTCACGCATATAAGAAAAACAAGCAGGTATTTCTCAAAGCGGATAAAGATGTTCCCTATGGATTTGTTGTGAGGGTTATGTCAGAGATAAAAGCAGCTGGTATTCAGGAACTCGGAATGGTGACAGAACCTTTACATGCGCGATGAAGAATGATTTCATCCATCAAGGTATCTCTTTTTACAGGATTATTGCATTTTCGGCAGGTATTCATCTGCTGTTTCTGTTTGCCCTGATGTATGGTCATCTGCTGCCTTCTCGATCGATAGATTATACCCCGGTATACAAGGTCAATCTCGTTTCATCGGCTTCGGAAGCCGGCGGCAAACCACGTGCTGTGGAGGCTGTGAAAACCCCTCCTCAGATTCACGCCGCAGTCCCAAAGCCCGCGCCACGCATGATACTACCCATCGAAAAAAAAGCACCGAGTACAAGCGAGCTTCTCTCTGCTATCAAGCACGTAAACAGCGAGTTGAAAAGGCAGCAAATGCTGCAAGCGATACAGGATGCCCTCAAAGGTGAAAATGCTCCTGCTGCAACACGTTCGGAATCGTCTGCCGGCAACCAGGGCAGCGGCAAGGGAATGCCGTCCGGTCATGCAGCAGATGAGTACTATTCCCTGATTTGGCAGAGGATACATGATGCGTGGCTCGTCCCCTCGAGCATGGCCACTGCAAGTTATGGCTATGAGACGGTGGTAACTATAACGATACAGAGTAACGGTAACATTACGGACCTGGAAGTAGAGAAAAGCTCGGGAAACATTTACTTTGATCAGACCGCTCTTCGTGCTATAAAAAGGGCATCTCCTTTACCGCCTTTTCCTCCAAGCTGGCTGCAAAAGAATATAAATATAGGTATAAAATTTAGCTGTAAGGAAGGATGTAAATGAAACAGAGAATTATAACGTTCATCATCATTGCATTGTCGGTATTCGGTGTCCGGAGCGCATTCGCAAAGATGTATATAGATATAAATGCTCCCACCATAACAAGGCTGCCCATTGCCGTTACCATGCCTGTTGCAGGACCGGGTTCCAACCTGAATGATGTTCAATTACTGTACACTACAATAACCAATGCCCTTGACACATCGGGATATTTCGCAGTTTTGAACCCCGCCTCATTTATAGAAAAAAAAGGGGGTTTATTACTCGGGCAGTTCAATCTCAGTGATTGGACGGACATAGGAGCAGAAGGACTCGTAAAAATGGCGTACACTGTTGATAACGGCAATGCCGTCGTAAAGGTGTATTTGTATGACGTTGTCCAGGGCAAATCCCTGTTGTCCAAACAATACAGCGGAAATGTCAGGGACGTGCGGTATATAGCCAACAGTATCGCGAACGACATTATCGATGCATTTACCGGACATCCCGGACTTGCCGGTTCCAAGATAGCATTTGTATCGAAAAGGACGGGTACGGAAGAGATCTATGCAATGGATCTCGATGGCAGCAATATGGTGCAGCTTACCTATAATAAAACGATAAACATATCACCGGTTTGGTCGCCGGACGGTAATAGACTGTTATTCACGTCGTATATGCATCAAAACCCGGATCTTTACATGCTCGACCTTTTGAACGGTGTCATAACAACGATATCGAGAAGGCATGGATTAAACATAAGCCCGAGCTTTGCACCGGACGGCAAAAAAATAGCCGTTTCGCTCAGTTTCAAGGGGAGTCCGGAGATATATCTTCTGGACATCAGGGGCAGGATACTGAAGCAATTGACGAACACGTCGGGAATTAATGTTTCCCCGAGTTTTTCACCGGACGGCAAAAAAATAGCCTTTGTATCGAACAGGGCAGGGGGGCCCCAGATTTATACGATGAATTCGGACGGGTCGGACGTACAGCGTGTAACGTTCAACGGAGATTATAATGCATCGTGCGACTGGTCGCGAAACGGTCAGCGTATCGTGTTCTCGGGATTATCAAAAGGCGGGACATTCGATATTTATACCGTGGCACCGGATGGTTCCAACCTTGTCAGGTTAACGGAAAATCAGGGGGACAACACCAGTCCGAGATGGTCGCCGGACGGATACTATATTATATTCGTATCCACGCGGGACGGCCATCAGCAGTTGTACGTCATGAATGCAAACGGCGGTAACCAGCACAGGATTAAATCCACGGATTACGGCATGAGTGCTCCCAGTTGGTCGAGCAGGATAAATTTCAAGATAACCATAAAATGAGGTTGAATATGAACAAATTTATTATAGGAATCGTTTCTGTTATTATGATCATACTCGTGGGGTGTGCCAAACCCCCGCTCAATGATATTGCGGATGCAAAGGCAGCACTGGAATCCGCCAGGATAGCCGGTGCGCAGACCTATGCTCCGCAGGAATACTCATCGGCAAAGGGATATATAAACAAGGCGGAGTCCGATCTGGGCACCCGGCAGTACCGGGAAGCGAAGATCGAGGCGCTTACCGGCAAACAGCTTGCGGACACAGCACGGCAGATGGCACTCGATAAAAGCAAAGGAACTCCGGAGAATACCGGAGGACAGATCACCGCGCCTTCATCTCTTGCCGATATAGGTATTCAGGAAAATTCAATTGTGGGGAAAGGCTCTCTGGGAACGGGTATCTTGATCAAACAATTGAAGATGATACACTTTGCATTCGATGATTATTCCCTGTCAAACGAAGCTCAGCAGATCCTCATGGAGAATGCCCGGTGGTTGAGTGCCCATCCTTCCATAAAGGTTCAGATAGAAGGGCATTGTGACGAGCGGGGATCAGAAGAGTATAACCTCGCCCTGGGCGAAAAGAGGGCCATAGCGGCACGGGATTATCTGATACAGCTTGGCGTGAAGAAGGACAGTATGTCCGTCATAAGTTACGGGAAGGAGAGACCGCTCAATCCCGCACACAATGAACAGGCATGGGCTGAAAACAGAAGAGACGAATTCGTTATCATATCGAGGTAATTATGAAAAAAGCGCTTATACTCGGTTTTATACTGTTGTTAGGTTTTATGATTCCCGGCTGTATCAGGACAAGCGAGGACATACGGCTCGATAAGGAGATGAGCGATCTCCAGACCAAGGTGGACATGAACAACCAACAGATCAATGAGAAGCTCGATGCGCAGCTCCAGGAGATACGGAAGAACCAGGTCGATATGCTCTCGAAACTCGGGAATAACAGCGATGATATAAAAGACCTCAGGAACAGGGTGGATATTCTCCAGCACCGGTTAAACAACCTCAGGCAGGACCTCGATCTTTTTACAACGACCGGCGGTACCTTGAATACAAGCATTGAGCAAAGATTGTCCGCACTTGAGACGTCTATGACGGCTGTTGAGGCATGGATGAGCTTTTCGAGTGCCTACGGCAAGAAGACAGCTTCCCATACTACGGAGACTGCAACAAAACATACCGTTTTGAGCATTGACGGCGCTATAAAACTCTTTCGGAACAACAAGTTTGAGGAAGCGAAACCCGTTTTCGAACGGTATGCGAAAACCGGCAATGCCCGGCAAAAAACAAGGGCTATTTTCTACCTCGGCGAGATCGCATACCGGGAGAAAGATTATAAAACAGCTATTGCCAATTATGGCATTATCGTCGAAAAATATCCCGACAGCCCGTTGATAACGAGTGCGTATTACATGATCGGCAAGAGTTTCGTAAATCTTGGTGATAAGAAAAAGGCGAAACTATTTTTTGATGAGCTTATCTCCCGTTATCCGAAAGATCAACTGAGCAAAGATGCTGCGCAGGAACTGAAAAAATTAAAATGATCCTGCTCGGAATAGAGACTTCATGTGACGAAACCGGCGTGGCAGTCATACGGGATGGAAATGTACTCACCGATTTTGTGTCGAGCCAGATCGATTTCCACAGCGCGTACGGCGGGGTTGTCCCTGAATTTGCTTCGCGGATCCAACTCGAGGCGATAGGATCCCTCACGCAGCAGGCATGCACGGACACAGGAATACCATTGACCGCTCTTGACGGAATAGCCGTAACAAGAGGACCCGGGCTAATCGGTTCCGTACTGGTCGGCGTCAATTTCGCAAAGGGTCTTGCCTATGCCCTCGATAAACCCCTGATAGGGGTCGATCATGTACAGGCACATCTTTTTTCCCCGTTGATAGAGTTCGACCGGCTCTCATTTCCCTACATAGGTCTTATTGTGTCGGGCGGGCACACGGAGCTCTATACGGTCAAATCGTTTACCGATGTCGTTCTGAACGGGAAGACCATCGATGATGCTGCTGGTGAGGCGTACGACAAGATAGCCGGTGCCCTTGGCCTCGGATACCCCGGGGGGCCCTTGATAGACAGGATAGCTCGGGGGGACAAGGATGCCGCGGCAGCGTATGCAGGTCAGGGAGAAAAACCTTATGATGCCGTTAAATTCCCGATGGCCATGATGAGGAAGGGCAATTATAATTTTTCTTTCAGCGGGCTGAAGACCGCGGTATCACGGTATATAAAAGAGCACGGTTCTCCTATGACTCAGCGCAGACTCTCATCCATAGCATCCGGTTTTCAGAACGCAGTAACGGGGGTCCTCGTCAGGAAAACCATTGCACTCGCACGGGAGAGACGTATGAAAAGGATAGCTGTTTCCGGCGGGGTTGCGGCCAATGCCCAGCTCAGAGAAATGTTTATGGCATACAGGAACGAATTCGATATATACATTCCGTCCGTACGCTTATGTACGGATAACGGTTCCATGGTGGGTTTCCTCGGCTATCAATTGATGAAGCTCGGTATAAAGAGCAACATCTCCATAGATGCTTATGCAAATAACACACGCATACCTCAAAGAGCACGGACTTCTTCCGGATAAATCAGCGGCACAGTACCTGATTACCGACACTGCTGTCGTCGACGATACGGTACGCGTCCTGGACGTCCGTTCCGGAGACCGTATCCTTGAGATCGGTGCAGGATGCGGTGCCCTGACGGAACGCATACTCGAAGCAATCGATCGCACGGACGCCGGTACACCGGCGTCTCTTACATCGGTTGAAATAGACGACCGATATGTCGGGTATCTCAAAAGCCGCTTCAGCGGCAACAGCTCATTTTCGGTCCTCAAAGAGGATGTTTTGAAACTTGATATACCGCGCATTCTTGACGGTAAAGGAAAGGTGGTTGGCAACATCCCCTATTATATATCCGGCCCGATCCTGCGCTTGTTGTTCGATAATCATGCTGTGGTTACCGATATTGTCATGATGCTGCAGAAAGAGGTAGGTATGCGGGTTGTATCCATGCCGTCGGACGAATATTTTGGATTGCTGTCCATGATGCGCATGCTGCATTACGATGCCACCGTCGTCAGGCATGTGAGCAGGAACCTTTTTCTGCCCGTGCCCAAGGTAGATTCCGTTGTCATCAGCATGCATGTTCATGAGCCACTGATGAGCACGGAGGACGAGCGTACACTCATCCGTCTCTTGAAGCGTGCTTTCACTGCTCGCAGAAAGATGATAAAGAATACCTTGAAAGCTGTGGGCACTCAGTCACAGGTCATGGGCTGGTGCAAGGCAGCGGACATCGATCTCAACGACAGGGCAGAGAACATAGATCTGGAAAGATGGATCAGGTTCCTGGATGCGTATAAAAAAACCGGCGGGTGAAGTTCCCGTCCTTTTCTTTTATCCCGACCCTGCTTGTCCCTTCTGCCTGGGTTCACTCTCCGCCGGAGCGCACCCACTCGAAAGCGAGCTTTAAGACGTTGAGGAGCGGCTCTATGGTCAGCACATCGGGCGCATCCCACTTCTGGTGATAGAAGGCAACCATCTGCTGAGGGACCTTGAAGGGCAGGAGCGTCGTTGCTTTCAAGCCGGCCTTGCTGAAAGAGCCGGCATCGGTTCCTCCTCCACCGAACGGGAATGGCTTTATCTTGTAGGGCACCCCTGCACGGTCTGCTGCTGCGGCAACGATCCTGACCATCTCCGGTGAATTTTTTACCGTTCCGTTTACATCAGAGGTCAAGATGGATACCTCCGGATGGGTGACGGTCTCTAAATTGAGCAGGCGGGCATCGAGGCGTTTCAATTCTTCGAGGTGACGGGCCACGTAGCGGCGGGATCCGCGCAATCCGGCCTCCTCGCTGCCAAAGGAGATAAACCTGATCTCCGTGTGATCCGGGACGTAGGATGGATTTTGCATAAGGAACCTGCACAGTGAAACGACCAGAGCACTTGCCGAAAGGTTGTCCGCCGCACCGGGTACATTCCCGCCCCCTTTTGTTCCCCGGTTGAAGAAAACAGCAAAGATGATCGAGGGTATGACCGGATAGATAAGAGGAATGTATCCGAGTGTCCCCATGTGAACAATATGGGCGTTTGCAGCGATAATTCCGGTAAACTGGATGATACTATAGACAAGCATGGTGATAAATCCGATAAAAAGGGTTGGTACGGCAACATAGTAACCATAGCCAAGAAATCTGAGCCAGGTCATCTCCGGTGCGCTGTCGTGATGTCCTGCGAGTATCAGGAGACGTTTGACGTCTCCGGTGTCCGGTTTTCTGAGCGTACCTATCACGTTGACCGATTCCTTTTTCTCAAAAAATGGTTCCGCAAACTCGTGATAGAAAATGAACTGGAGTACGGCGGTCAGTACCGTAATAACGGAGAACGCCAGAGAAAGGCCCGAGCTGATCCAGGGGGAAACAGCACCGAATCGGCCGATTGAGATGTTGAGCAGTGCGGAAAAAAGAATAAGGACTGCTCCTGCGGGGAGCCACCCGAGAAGGGCAATGGGAGCCATGGTAAAGTTTTCCGTTGTCACTCTGCCGGTGCCAAGATTGGATTCGAGCTCTTTTTGCAGTATCCGTGCCCGAGCATGCTCCTGCGAGCTTCCCGGGAGGCCGGGACCTACTTCAGTGCAGATCCTCTCTACTATATCGTACGCGTACTGGGCATCGTTCTTTCCGATCATGGTTCAGTCCCCCTTTTTACAATCGTATCATTGAACCGTAGCACAGGAATGCGGGAAAGTACAATTCCCTGGTAAATCAAATTGTTGATCAAGGGTATGCTTCTGTGGTTTCGTATGAACCATGAATGCTATAGAGGTAAAAGAGCTTTATAAATCCTATGACGGCGTTCACGCGGTCAACGGTATATCGTTCGAGATCGGGTACGGAGAGTTATTCGGATTTCTCGGTCCGAACGGCGCGGGAAAAACAACGACGATAAACATCCTGTGTACCTTGCTCAAGCCTTCGGCAGGCCGGGTCTTCATCGCGGGATTTGATGTAAGCAGGGAGTCAGAAAAAATCAGGGAGCACATAGGACTTGTTTTTCAGGAGACGACCCTCGACAACGAGCTGACAACCTTCGAGAACCTCTTGTTCCACGCGTACCTGTACGGCATGAGCAGGTACGATGCTGTGAGGAGGATCGACGAGATCCTTTCCATGATAGGAATGCAGAACAAAAAGAACGAGCTTGTGAAACACCTGTCCGGCGGTATGAAGCGCAGGCTCGAGCTCATCAGGGGATTACTGCACAAGCCCAGGGTACTGTTCCTGGACGAACCGACGATCGGGCTCGATCCCCAGACACGGGCAAACGTCTGGGCATTTATCAAGGAAATGAAAAAGATAGAAGGGACAACGATCTTTGTCACGACCCATTATATAGAAGAGGCATCCGACTTCGACAGGATTGCCATCATCGATCACGGCAGGATTGTTGCCGTCGGGAACCCGCAAAAGCTGATCAATGAAATGGGCAGAGCCACGGTCACCTTCGGGGCGACCGACAGCGCAACCGTTCAGACCCTGCTTGAGCACGGCATGAGCGGGCTTGGCAGCGGAGAGTATCAGATCAAAACGGAAGACCCCGACATGTTTCTCAAACAAATGATGAACCTCTCGGGCCTCAAAATAAACGATTTTAAAATAAACAAGCCTGTGCTGGAAGAACTCTACATTTCGCTGACCGGTTCCGAGATACGGGACGAGTACATAGACCGTCCGCCCAAAGTAAGGGGACATAACAGATGAGAAAATTTATCCTTCCTGTTTATGTGATCACCCTGAGGGACCTGAAGAAGTTTTTCAGGCAGAAGTCGCGGTTGATAGGCATGATCGCCAGGCCGCTGACATGGCTCTTCCTGATCGGTACGGGGCTGAATCAGGTTATAAAAGGCGGGCTCGGTGTCAGCTATATCCAGTTTATACTCCCGGGCATTCTCGGAATGACCATCCTTTTCAGTGCGATGTTCTCGTCCATATCCATCGTCTGGGACAGGGAATTCGGTTTCATGAAAGAAATACTCGTAACGCCGGTTTCGCGCTTCTCCGTCGCATTCGGCAAGATTGTGAGCGGGACCCTTGTTTCCACCATTCAGGGTGTCATCATCATGGCTGCTGCTCCGTTCATAGGAATCCGGTTTACGGTATTTGAGGCACTTCTGCTCGTTGTGTTTGTTATGATCGTATCCATGTGCATATCGGCAATCGGTGTTTTTATCGCATCCATGATAAAGTCGTTTGAGAGCTTCAATATCATCATGAATTTTATTGTCATGCCCATGTTCTTTCTGAGCGGTGCCATGTATCCGATAAACGTTTTACCGGCATTCATGCGTTACTTGATGTATTTGAATCCCCTGAGTTACGGTATCGACAGCTTCAAGCACGTCATGTTCGTTGAGTTTGCACATTTTCATTCCGATTTCTCCCTGTTTTCGGATATCCTCCTCATGGTTGTCTTTACCCTGGTCAGCTCGATACTTGCAGCTTTCGCATTTAACCGGCAGCAGAAAGAATAAAGGTCATTGCTGTTTGGATTCGACCACAGCCGCCTCTTTCGCCGGTTTTACTTTTTTGTAGATGATGTTCCTTATCATGAACGTCGGGATCATACTCGCCAGTACAAACAGCGCAGAGAGGAAAAACGCATCGTCGTAAGCATTGGCACTTGCCCACCGTTTCAAATAGTATCCGATGAAGACGCCTTTACTTGCAATACCTGCGTTATAAAAACTGGCCCCTGTACTCAGGGCATACGCTTTGACCCTGTCCAGCATCTCATACCAGAGCGGAGAATTGTAGGCTATGCTTCCGGTGTATGTGGCCATGTGGAAGGCCGTTCTGTTTTCCACGATAACGCCCATGACCGCAATGCTGAACGAACTCCCGATCCTCAGGAGCAGATTCAGGATACCCGAACCCAGGTTCACCTGTTCCGGTTCGAGTGCATTTATGGCGGAATTGGTCAATGGTGCCATGATAAAACTTATGCCGCACCCCCGCATAATCATACCTGCTACAATGAAGCCGGTACTCGAATAGATCGACAGGGAAGAAAAATATAACAGGGAGAATGCCGTTAGCAGGGTGCCGAAGATCAACGGTTTTTTCGAACCCAGCCAGTCGGAAATCTTGCCCGCGATCGGCATACTGACAGTCAGGGCAAGTGCCTGCGGTATCAGCATCATGCCCGTCGTTGTCGCCGAATAGTTCATGAGGTTCTGGAAGAACATACTCATAAGGAAAACGCTCCCTATCAAAGCCACGGACCTGGTGAGCTGCATGATGTTGGACAGGGTAAAATTATAGTTTCTAAAGATGGAAAGGTCCATGATAGGATGCTCGACCATAAACTCTGTCATGAGAAAAAGCAAAAACGAGAAATAAGAAACTGCAAACAGCGAGGTTATATACCCGGACATCCATCCCTTTTCCTGCCCTTTTTGAAGGGCGACCATCAACGTACTGATGAACACGGAGAACGCTATGAAACCTATGTAATCGAAATTCTTGTAGAGTTTCAGATTACCTTTGGATGGCCGTAGAACCGTGATAGCCCAGAACAGGGTGAGCACGCCGATGGGGATGTTAATGTAGAACAATGCGCGCCAGCCAACGTGGTCGATGATATAGCCGAACATCATGGGGCCTATCGCAGGCGCCACCGTGGTCCCTGCTCCCCACATGCCGAGCGCGAAGCCCCGCTCCTCTTTCGGAAACACCTCCGAGAGCATGGTCACGCTGATCGGGGTAATGGCCCCTGCGCCGATTGCCTGGATGACCCTGAAGAAGATAAGAGAATCAAGGCTCCATGCGAAGCTGCACAAAAAAGAGCCGATGACGAAAAAGGACAAGCCGAACAAAAACGTCCGTTTCAGCCCGATGAGGTTCTTCATCCACGTTGCGAACAGTATAAATATCGCAAACGCGAGCATGTATACCGTGGATATCCATTCCACCTGTTCCATGTTTATACCGAATGCGACCATGAAATGCGGCAGGGCGATATTCATGCCCGAGCTGTCCAGAACGCTCATGAAGCTGCCAATCATGACGATGGCAAGTACCCACCATTTGTAATCTTTATCGTTATTTCGCTCAGCCATTTTATTTTAGGTATTAAAATACCGGACTATCCATTAATTTCAAGTGTATTGGGAAATCATGTATATTTTACTGTGCGTGCTAACGGAAAAAGTTCCCTAACGCGTTCCACAAATACAAAGACCTGTATTCTCTTGACAAAAAAATCACGTTATTGCAAAAATCAAGAGAACTGTTCCATCATGGAACACGCAAAAGGAGTATTATGAAACCACGACAATCATTCCAGCCGGCTTGGAGAGAAGATATCCCGGCTGATGGTACCTATAGGTCTATCTTTAAGTACGACCCTAAAAAATTTTCACATCCGAGTGCAGCATGGTACGAAATGTTCAAAAAAGAGTTTGGAATGACCGATGAAGACTTCAAAAAGCGCCGGCCCGGGGGTGATGAAAGGGTCGTTCTGCAACGCAAGCCGGGACTGAGCGATAGCCATATCAATGCATTTATCGGTATCGTGGGAAAAGATAACGTCGCGACGGACGATTACAGCCGTGTCAGATACGGGCATGGGAAGTCCCTGGATGAAGACCTTGCCATGAGGAACAAGGCTACGGACAGGGTGCCTGACCTTGCGATCCACCCGCGCAACAAAGAAGATGTTGTAAAAATAGTTGCGTACTGCAACGCACAGAAGATACCCATCATCACGTACGGGGCAGGGTCGGGTGTGGTCCTCGGGATACGGTCGGATCAAGGCGGTATCGCGCTCGTCATGAGTACCCACATGAACAAGGTCATATCGGTGAACGAAAACAACCAGACCGCATTGGTTCAGCCGGGGCTTATGGGACCGGATTATGAAGCAGCGCTGAACCGCGCTCCGGAGATCTATGGTACAACACACCGGTACACGTGCGGGCATTTTCCCCAATCTTTCGAGATTGCATCGGTGGGGGGCTGGATACTTGCGCTGGGTTCCGGGCAAGCTTCAACCTATTACGGCGATGCGTATGATATCGTTCTGAGCCAGGAATATGTAACCCCGGCAGGTATTATCAAAACGCGTGACATTCCCGGTACGGCAACGGGTCCGAAAGTGAACGATATCATGAAAGGGAGTGAAGGTACCTACGGGATCCTCGTCGAGGTCACGATGAAGATATTCAGGTATATGCCGGATAACCGCCGGCGCTTTGCCTTCATGTTCCCGACGTGGGAAGCAGCGGTCAACGCATCACGCGAGATTGTGCAGGGCGAATTCGGCCTGCCTGCGGTGCTGCGTATCTCCGACCCCGAGGAAACGGAGATAGGTCTGAAACTCAAGGGATTCAATGATGGGGTGCTGGACAAGTTTCTGAGGCTGCGGGGACTTAAGCCCATGGAGCGGTGTCTGTGCATCGGGACGGCGGAAGGGGAGAAAGGCAGTGCAAAGCATGTGAAGAAAATGGCATCAAAGATCGCACACCGGTTCGGAGCGATGTCCCTGACCGGCTATGCCACCAAACAATGGGAGCATGGCAGGTACTCGGACGTTCACATGCGGGAAGACCTCCTGGATTACGGTATCATTATCGACACGCTCGAAACCGGCGTAACCTGGGACAACCTGCACCGGCTGCACCAGGGTGTACGATCGTTCGTCAAGAGCCGCCCCGGCACAATCTGTACGACTCATGCCTCGCACTTTTATCCCCAGGGAACGAACCTGTATTTTATCCTCATGCTCAAGCCCAAAGACGGCAACGAGTTTTTTGAGTTTCGCAAACAGATTGTGGATAAGATCGTGGAGTACGGGGGGTCCATCAGCCATCACCACGGGATCGGCAGGATGTTCGCACCGTGGATGGAGAACTATCTCGGCAAGGAGCAGATTCAGGTGCTGCGCGCACTCAAGAGGCATTTCGATCCGAACAATATCATGAACCCCGGCAAAACCCTGGGGCTGGATTCCAAAGAGTAACCAGGATCGCGCATTTAAAAAACAGAGATGCCCATTTTTCTCCCTCCCTCGACGGGAGGGAAAACGGGAGGGTGGAAATCGCATTATTCGGGTTAACCAGAATAAAGTCATAAGGAGGTTTACTTATTCGCTCAATCCCGCGATCCTTCTGATATCTCTACATTTCCATATAAAAACGAGGTTTTAGTCCTCTGTATGTTTATATGCTATTACCCGGTATGGTTTCCTTATCGGATTTTCGAAGAATACCTTTGTCTGACGCGGGCTTATCGCTCATTGCATAAACCTCCTTATTTTACAATCGCATTATTCGGGTTAAGGAGGTTTACTTCGCATCGTCTCAAACTCTTTCCTTCCTCCTGAAAAAGTTTATTCCACTGTGCGTCTGCTGCCCTCGTACATCTCATACTCGAGGAGCCTGCATTCTATGCTGCCGTTGAAGAACGGGATCCTGCGCTTTGCCTTCAGTCCGATCTTCTTTGCCATGTCAAGATTCCCGGTAAAGACATACCCGGTACATCCACTGCATCTTTTCTTGAAAAAATCGCCGATCCCCTTGTACATGACCTCGAGCATCCCGGTGTTTCCCATTCTTCTTCCATACTCGGGGTTGAGTATTACGATACCCCTGTCATCGGGTATTGTGGTTTCGGCATAATCACAGACACCGAATTCTATCAGGTGATCCACGCCTGCTGTTGCGGCATTTTTCTTTGCCGCCTCTACGGACTGTCTGCTGATATCCGTGGCGATGATCCTGCACTGCATGGTCTTGCGGGACTCCTTCTTTGCCTGCGTACGCAGACTGTCCCAGAGGGGTTTGTTAAATCCTTTTATGTGCATGAATCCGTAATTATCCCTCAAAAGCCCGGGTGCCCTGTTCAGTGCAATCAGCGCTGCTTCGATGGCAAGGGTGCCGCTTCCGCACATGGGATTGATGAAATTCTGACTCCCGTTCCACCCGGTTGCCCGTATTACGGCGGCAGCCAGCGTTTCCTGCATGGGTGCCGACATCGGAAGTTTTCTATATCCGCGCTGGGAAAGCGCCTCGCCCGAGGTATCGAAATATACCGCGCACTCCTCATCTTTCCAATAGATGTTGATCACGGTGTTGCTTTTATCGGGGCCTGAATCGGGACGCCTCCCCCGCCGCGACTTTATCCTGTCGACAATGGCATCCTTGCTTTTTACATTCGCGTAGCGGGAGTCCCTGATACTCGTATTGTCCACGCTGGATGTAACGCAAACATATCCGTCCTCGGCAATATACTCTTCCCATGCTATTTCCGACAGCGAGCGGTACAGGTCGTCAGCATCGAGAGCGAGGAACTGCTTGATCAGGAAAAGCACCCGGTGTCCGGTGCGGAGCATGAGGTTGAGCCTGAGGGTGTCGTCCATGGTCCCCTCGGTCGCTATGCCTGCGATGGTTTCGGAGATTATGGGAAATCCGAGCTGGGTGAGCTCATCCTTCAAAAAAGGTGTTATGCCTTTTGCACATGTAATCAGTATTCTGTTTTTTTTTATACCTGTTCCGGTCATGTATTCTATTCTCTTCCTGCTAAAGAGCATATACCGCAGCATTCTTCAACAGTTATGATTGAGCAACCCAAATCACATAAAAACAAAAAATACCTTTTGGCATGTAATAGACTTGATTGAACAATTTTAAAGTTGTATAGTTCATTATAAATTTATGACTTTTAAAAAGAGGTTGGATAATTATGTCTAATTTTAAAACCCTTTCAAAAGGACAGATTGTAATACCGTCTGTCATAAGAAAAAAATATCATATAGAACCAGGCACCACAATACAGATTTCGGAGTACAATGGCATAATATATCTCGTTCCACCGGTCCACAACGCTATCAAGGCCGCATGCTATGTGCTGCCCTCTGTGCCTTCTCTTGCGAAAAAGCTTATTCAAGAACGAAACAACGAGCGTATATAATGCCCAAGGGACCATTTCTTTTTGATAGTTATGCTGTCTTCAATTTATTCAGAAAGCAAAAGGTTATGAAAAGGTTGTACGCATTCTTAAGCAGGCAGACTATAGGGTCGGGAAGATATAGACAACTTTTAGAGCTTACTTTGGGTGAAGAAATGTAGTAAGAGAAGCCTAAAGGGAGGTTTAGAATGAAAAAGACAATCGAAGCAGGGCTGAAGGCAAAGATCGCTCTGGAAGCATTCAGGGGAGAACAGACTCTGGCCTAGATCAGCTCCGAATATGGAAGTGGGTATTTATGACATGATGAATAAAAGCGGAATTTCTGGTACAATCAATCAAATGGCGGTAGTAAACTGATGGAAGTTTTTCACCTTAAAAGTGGTATAAAAGCTGTCCCAAAACCCGTTCATATCTCTTCCGGGGTATGCTTCGATCCGGATACAGAAATACCGTATTTGGCTTTTCATCATGCTCCGGTACCCCCGGGAACTATATCAATACGTATTATGAGTGACAGCTACACATCAAATGTTCAAACAGTTCCTGCTTATACAGGGGGAAGCGGCTGCCCCACATGGTGAACGTATATAAGTGGGGCAATCCGAGAAGTGAAAATCTTATTAAGGATAAAAGGAATTGATTATGAAAACTAATGTTTCCAAATTTACAATTCTTTGTTTTATTGCCTTTGCTCTGATAGCTGGTTGCGGGAAGAATAAAAGCAATATGCCTAATGGTCTGGCAAATTCACCGTGGCCGAAATTCCGAGGAAACATAAGGAATACCGGGTTAAGCACCACCGATACAACTTCCACAACAGGTGCACTCAAATGGAGCTACACGACTGCAGGCAATTGGATTGATTCAGCGCCAGTGATAGGTGTAGATGGTACAATCTATATAGGTTCAGAAGATGGCAAGATCTATGCAATAAGTCCCTCAGGTAGTCTTAAATGGGATTATGGTAGTAGTAATTTATCTATACAATCTTCACCAGCAATAGGAGTAAATAAAACAATTTACAGCCTAGAAAATACTTATCTCTACGCTTTCAATTTGAATGGCGGTGTCGAATGGAGCGCTACTACTATTGGGGGAATTTCCTCTCCTGCGATAGGAGTAGATGGGACAATTTATGTTGGGTTGGGAAGCAAACTCTATGCGATTAATCAAAATGGAACCGTGAAATGGAGTTATACCACCAATGGTCCTATAACCTCTTCCCCGGCGATAGGAACTGATGGAATTATATATATCGGATCGTTTGATGGTAATCTTTATGCAGTCAATCCCAATGGCGGCCTCAAATGGAGCTACACCACTGACGGTGAAATTCAATCTTCTCCAGCGATAGGAAATGATGGGATTATATACATCGGATCATTTGATGATAATCTTTATGCAATCAATCCCAATGGCGGACTCAAATGGAGCTACACCACGGGAAGCACTATATACTCGTCGCCAGCAATAGGGGCGGACGGTACTATCTATGTGGGGTCTGATGACCACAAGCTTTATGCTATTAATCCGAATGGAACCCTCAAGTGGAGTTACACAACCGGGAATTGGATTGATTCATCACCGGCGATAGGAGCGGATGGCACTATCTATGTAGGATCCGGAGATGGCAAGCTGTATGCTATTAATCCCAATGGAACCCTTAAATGGAGTTACACAACCGGGAATTGGATTGATTCATCGCCTGCGATTGGTGCGGACGGTACCATCTATGTGGGGTCCGGGGATGGCAAGCTGTATGCTATACACTAAATAATTTTAAGGCATTAGAAGTCCTTTTTGTAAAAGGATTATAGTATGATGAACATGAAGATTATTAGAATACTCTGTATTTATTTCTTAGGTATTGCCTTGATCAGTTGTGGTAGCAAGAGCAGAGGTAATACCCTTCAGCCCCGACAGGTCTAAGGGTTGTTGTCGAGTACAGTCAGACAACCTTAAGCTGGACAGCATTTGACGGAGCTTCGTCATGGAATCTGTATTGGTCGAAAATATCGGGTGTAACTTTGACCGATGGTACCAACATCTTGGATGTTACCAGTCCTTATTTTCCCTACACGGGTCCGCAATAACCGTGAGATGAAGAAATCTCTATGAGTGTCTATTCTTCCACCCCGTGATTTTTACGGAGTGGGTGAGGGATGCTCCATGCTTACCTATGTATGAATAAGTTCTCTTTCCTTGCCCCTTCGGGACGAGGGTTTTCCCTTCCATGGTTCAATTCTTTTGAACAAGTATCTCAGTCTCTCTTTGAAACAAGTATCTGCCCTTTTTGGTATTTCACTGTGAATCAAGTTTTCACTTGGCTATCGTAAGTTGTTTTTTTAGCACTTGACTTTTATGTTCCGATGTGTTTAAAGAATAATCATTATCTGTTATTATGAATAAATTATTTTATTTCGCGACAGGGGTTTTTTTAATAACGGGTTTATTGTTTTCCACAGAGGGGTTTGCCGATACATCTGTACCTCCGCTCTGGGAACCCAATGCTGCAAACATAGTTGTCTATCAAACCTTCCTGAACTATGTTTCCCAGAACTTCACAGGCTTGAGCATGAATTATTCAGTGCCTCAAGTGCCGGGTGGTTGCCCGGTAGCGTGGTATAATTTCGGCTATGAAATTGATTCATTTAATACACAAATAACAATTCCCGGCCAATACAATAGCCAGCCGAACCTCAATCTTGCATGGAACGGGGCAACGCAAAGCATATCATTGGCAGTCAACGATATACATGTATACATCGCTGATATTCATGGAACAGTATGGTATAACTTCGGTTGGCCGTTCTATTGTAGTTCGTGCGGATTTGATCTCTATAATCTGAATGCCGATGCTTCGGTGTCCGTGAATGTGGAACCAAGTATAGATGGTCATTATTTAAAATTGGCATTGGTAGGGAACCCGAATATAACTATATCAATACAACAACCATCTCCGCCTTCATTATGCGGCTTTCCAGTACCGGGTTGGTTATGGCCTACAATATGGGGCTTGATTCAGGGAAGTGTCAATTCTGCCGTGAACTCTGCTGTTCAGAACATGTTGATCCCGCAGATAAACCAGATGCTGAGCAAAATCAATATCAATCTGTACATCCACGGCACCTATCCGCCTGTTGCATATCAGCTCAGGCCGTCATTGTTCTACCAGGCATTGAACATCACCGACAATGCAATGGACATAAGCCTTGACGGAGGGGTGGGCCCTGCAGGAGCGCCGGCACCATGCCTGCCGCTGCCCATCGCCGCACCGCCTACACCAACTATAGCAGCGCCTACCATCGATACCTCAAGGTCCGATGTCATGCTCGGGTTCGGCGTTTCTCAGGATATCATAAACCAGGCATTATATGCTGTTTATCAGAGCGGCTTGATGTGTTTCTCCTCTCCGCCGCTGCCTGTCGGACTGCTCAAAGGACTGATTCCCGAACTGCCGAGTACCGGAACCCTGATTCTGAAGATCATACCCACACAGGCGCCTACGATTACCCTGGGCTCGCCGCAGAATACATGGGATACGATTACGCTGAACGGCATCATCATCGAGGGACAATTGGGCGTTGACGAGGCGCAGACCTACCCTGATGCGAGTGCCAATTACAATACTCAGTACGCCGACGCCTTTGTTTTGAGTGCCGATGTTTCTATTAAGGGAGATGTCTATCTCGATCAGAACAAGCTGGATGCAAACGGTAACCCTATGCTTGTTATAGCCATAGACAGCACCCCGGGCAGTATGAATATCAGCGATGTGGTGCTCGCATCCGAGCTGACCAATCCATCCAATGTGAACAGCGTGATTCAAATGGGACTGGGACTCGCAACAAGCTTTATCGGAACAGCTCTGCCTGCGATGAGTTCCGCTTTTTCCTTCAGCGGTGTGACCGTTCTGGTAAAGGATATCGTACCATCGGGCGGATACATCAATGTATATCTCGATTTAACCGGATTTATGAATTTACTGAACCTCTCCACGCTCTCAATGCCGCTGGTGGGTATTCTAGCATACAATAACCAAATGACAGGCTCTCTGAAGACAATGTCCCTCGAAGGAAACACCCTGCAGCCTTTGATCAACGCGCGTTCCGGTGTGCTGTTTACCCTCAGTTCTGCTTTGCCTCCGCATGCAGAGGTTTCCTGGAGGATTTCCGATCAATCCGTGTTCGGCCCTGTGTGGCAGGGCTGGTCCTTATGGACAACGGATACGACCATAAAGCTCGATAATCTTATGGATGGTCAACACACGCTTCAGCTCCGGGTTATGGATGCACAAACCGGTGCTACCGTTACCGGAGATTCCGTTCTTTTTACCGTGGATACCGTACCCCCGCAATTGACCCTGTCAAAAGCGGATTACCCCTATTATACCTTCAAAGCGAGCAGCGCAGTTACTCAAACGAGGCTTATGTATGCGGTGGACAACCCTGCTTCGTTTACGACGCTTGGCTCCGGTGAAAACACCATCGATGTCGGGAACAGCCCTGTTGGCCGTCATACGCTGTATGTAAAGGCGGTGGATGCGGCGGGGAATACCTCGTCTACCGAGGCGATAACCTATACCGTCACGACGAACGTATCGGGCGGATGCGGTACCGTACCGTTTGACAACGGCAATAATGTGTTCGTGTTCCTGCTTGTATCATTTGTCTTGTTGTCCGTCACCTTCATCGCTGCACGCGGCAGACAGTTAAAAGAAACAATCAAGAGTAAAAAAAATAAAATAATTCCTAAACAATAGGGATAGGAAAACAATGAAACGGATAAGAACTCATGTTTTTTCTTGTGTGTCTTTTTTTGTTTTGATGCTTGGAGCTGCGGTGAACACCTACGCAAACGTGATCGGACAGCCGGGTCTTGAGCATGCGACATCTGCTGCCGTCTCACAGCCGGGGTTTTATGAATCGGGAGGGGTGACCTATGTGAACACCTCAAATCTCCTGGGAGGTGACAATACCTATCAGTCATTGAGTTCACATCTCGATTTCGGCTATTTCTCCCTTGTGCGGGGGCTTGACCTCGGCATAAGCCTTTATCAGAGCACCTTTGTTTTAAACAAGAACACGTATCATGACAACGGGGATGTATGGCTTACCGTCAAGTATGGCTATGATCTGAACAAATGGTTCAGTGCCGGTGCGCTTGTCCAGCCGAGGTTTCTGTCCTCTGCGGACGGGCTTGGTTTCAATACATCTGCTACAAGCTACCTTGGTCTGCTGCTGTTCACATTCAATCTGACCGGCGTTTCCCGGTTTACACCATTGCTGGTTCATGTGAATCTTGGTTATTATGGCGATAATTCATCAAACCTGATCGGTAACCCGTATAGTTATAATGTAACCGGACTGTATGGCCTCGGCATACGGGGGGACAACAGGTTCATAGGCAACCTGGGGCTCGAAGGTGTTTTTTTAAACAACCTTCTGCACCCGTTCATCGAGCTCTCTACAGAGCAGGCGTCCGGGTACAAGTACTACAAAGCGAGTCTTGCTTCTCTCGGCAGTCCGTCATTTTTACAAAATCCGTTTTATATAACCCCCGGTATCAAGGTTGTACTGCCAAACAGGCTGTACCTTCTTGCCGCCGGTGACATCGGTATGCCCCAGAAGCTTTCCGATGTAACAGCGACAACCTCATACCCGTACGCGCCATGGGACCTGTATGTTGAAATCGGATATAAGATTATACCGTGCAAGACTCCTGTCGAAAAAGCTTGTCCCATGGAAAAGGCTGCTGCAACCACTGAAGCACCTGCACCTGCTCCCGTACATCAGGCGCCGGTCAAAAAGCAAACACCCCATGCAGTCCCGGTACAGGCACCCCCGCCGGCAACGCCGAAACCGGCTTCGGTCTACAAGACAAGGCTTAAAAATGCTTATATAAACAAACTCGGCATGAAGATAGAAATAACCCACGCCATCCATTTTAGGCTGGGCAGTGCCGTTATTCTTCACGGTTCTTATGCGATACTCGATGACGTCGTAACGCTGTTGAAATATAACCCGGATATTCACGTGCGTGTAGAAGGGTATACGGACAATATAGGCTCGCCGGCATACAATAAGGAACTCTCGAAAAAAAGGGCACAGTCCGTTATGGACTATCTTGCCCGGCACGGCATAGCTGCTGACCGGCTTACAGCGGCCGGTTATGGCGAAGAATCACCCATTGCATCAAACCGCACCGCGGCAGGCAGGGCGAGGAACAGAAGGGTAGAATTCAAAATAATAAAGGGGCAATGATGAGAAAGGCGATTTTGTTCTTCATGATACTCGGTATAGCATCAGGCTGCGGTAAAGACATATCCGGATTACAGCAAACACAAAATTTGTTCCCTTCGGTTATTGTGGACAACAGCGCTGATGTCGGCGAATACACCTCGCTCGCACTCGACAGCTCTGGCAATCCGTCTATTTCATATTACGATGTTACCCACGGCAGCCTGCGTCTTGCACAGTGGTCGGCTGCAGCCGGTGCTTGGAACATAACGACGGTTGACGGCGGCGGCGGAAACAATGTGGGCATGTTCTCTTCCCTTGCCTTGAATAAAAACGGCGAACCGGTCATCGCGTATTATGACAACACGCACGGCCGTTTGAAGCTCGCAACGGGAACGAATGCCGGCTTTTCCATAACCGTCGTCGACGGTGTTTACGCAAACGTCGGAGGATTTGCTTCCCTTGCCATAAATAAGAACAACGAGCCCGTGATCAGCTATTATGATTTTACCAACGGCGACTTAAAACTGGCTACCGGCACAAGCTCAGGTTTTAACATTACGACCGTAGATTTCCTCGGGCAGGTTGGTCTCTATAGCTCGCTTGCCCTTGATCCGTCGGGCAACCCCGCCATTGCATATTACGATGCATCGAACGGTGCATTGAAATACGCGCATTTTACCGGCACAGGATGGTCGATAACGACGGTTGACGGCGGCAGCGGGGATGATGCGGGCAGGTATGCCTCGCTTGCGATAAGGGCTGACGGCACACCGTTCATTAGCTATTACGATGCAACGAACGAGCAGTTGAAGTGTGCATGGTACGACAACAGCCGGAAACTGTGGGATATCCATATTGCGGATTCGAGCTACGGAGTGGGTACGGACACCTCGATTGCAATCGACAGCTATGGATATCCGCATATAACTTACTTTGACGGCGTGAACGGAGACCTCAAATACGCATGGTATAACGGTGTGGGGTTCAACGTTGATATTATCGACGGCGAAGGCATTGTCGGGTTGTACTCTTCTTTGAAGCTCGATGCGAACAACAATGCGCACGTCAGCTACCGGGACTACAGGAACAGGGCATTAAAGTACGCAGTTTACAGGAGGTTTTAGGAAAATGAAGACAAAGAAACTCCTGCCATTGATTTTCATGATTGTTCTCATGTTCGCAGCGGGCTGCGGCAGTTCATCAAACGGCTCTTCAACAGGGAGTATTACGGGAAGTGTTGTGCTGAACGGACAGTCGTCATACCAAAATGTGCTGGTGTATGTGAGCGGAACTCCGTTTATGGCATACACGGACGCATCGGGCAATTATATGCTGACCGGCGTTCCTGCGGGCACGCAAACAATCAACGCAGCCATGACCGGATACGAGTCCGGCTCCCAGCAGATCGCGGTTGTTGCCGGACAGACAGTTAAGGCACTGCCGATGGTCCTGAGCCTGCTTGCAACCTCATTCTTCGGGTCAGCGCCGTTTACAACGATTGAAGACCAGCCGTTTTCCATAACCGTGTCCGCGATGCTCAACAGCACGGTACTCCCGACATACAATGGTACCCTGATGTTACGTTCAAGCTGGGGAGACATTACACCGACCTCGGTCTCTCAATTTTCTAACGGCACCGAAACGTTTACCGCATGGCTTAACAGGGAAGGTCCGGCAAGCATAGCTTTTTCGGATACGTCTGCACCGCAGGCAACCTCCTCCATAGGTATTAACGTACTCTCTATCCCGTGGCGGGTTATCAGCCAGCCGGCTTTAGGAGTTTCAGGTTCGGGCTGGGACAGCGCCGGTGTATCGTGGCCGTCCGTGATCAACGAGGGCGGAAAATTTTATATGCTCTACTCGGGGAGTAACGGAACAACGTGGAACGTAGGGTTAGCCACGTCGGCAGACGGCAGGGTATGGACGAAATACGGCAACCCGGTCATGGGCATAAGCACGTCAACGTTTTATTCTGCGGACATTTCCGGCACAAGTCTGATGTTTGATAACGGTATTTTTAAGGCATGGTTTACAGGGTATGACGGCACGTTCATGCGCATCGGCTATGCAACCTCTGCTAATGGTATTACCTGGACCGTAAACAGTACTCCGGCGTTAAATACAGGTACGACAGGTGCATGGGATTATAGAGGTGCAGCATTCCCGGTTGTCATAAAGGACAGCGGCATATATAAGATGTGGTTCGCCGGTTATGACGGCACGACATGGCGCATCGGTTATGCTACGTCTCTTGACGGTGTAAATTGGACGAAGTTCAGTTCCAACGGCGCGGAAGCCCCGGTCGTCGATGTTTCGGGCTCCGGTCCTGATACGTATGGTGCGTATGCTCCCAGTGTTACGAAAGACGGGAGCGTGTATAAAATGTATTATACGGGCATCAGCGCAACAGGAAATCTGACTATTAATTATGCAACATCGGAAGATGGCATGACATGGGTAAAGTCATACACGAATCCAAGATTGAGCATTATGAGCGGTACTCAGTCTCCCGATTTTCTCATAAACAGTATGTTCCTTTACTGCTCGTATTTCGACGGAGCGCACTGGCAGATCGCCCTTGCTTCCTACCCGTAGGTATTTTATTCTCTAAAGATAATTTTTTTGAGTCAACCCCCAAAATGCATTTTTTGGGGGTTAATTTACTGAAAACTGTATGCGCAGCTTCAGCGTACCGTTTACCGGTTGCCCGTCCATGGTTGCGGGAGAAAATTTCCACTTCTTGAGTGTATCTATCACCACTCTGTCCAATTCATCATAGCCTGTGGATGACAGCAGTTTCGAGGTAAACGAAGCATCCCTGCTTACAAAGAATTCAACCCGCACGTACGTACTGTACCCGTGTGTTCTCAGGTTTGATGGTATAACAGGCAGCGGATTAAAGATCGGTATGGGGGGCAGGAAGATGCTGTCTGAGGATGTTGAAGTAGCTGATGTACCCTGATGTGCAAGCACTGTTCCTGCCTTTATGTTTCCTCCGGATGGTACTGAAAATCCATGATTTGTCGTTGTGGAACTTGCCAAAAACTTGTTATGCCCGGTTTTGACCGGATGGATCCGTTGCGGATGAATATGACTTATGCGAACGGGTATCTTTGGTTTGGTGACTTTGTCGAAAGGTTTTATCTGCATCGTTACGGGGATAAGGATTTTCTGCGGCTGTTTCCTGCTTGATATGCCTATCCATCCTATGGCGTACAATGCGACAATGTGCAGCGCTACCGCAAGAGTGGCTGCTGCAATCAAAAATATCTTTTGCTGATCCGTTTCCATAATTTTATTTTGTTACGGCTGCAATGGCGAATTTCGTTGCACCGGCTTCCCGGGATATATTCATGATGTTTACAACAGCGCCATAGTTAGAATCCCTGTCAGCATTGATCACAACCACATCATCCGGATATTCTATAAGCTCCTGCGACAGCTTTGCAGAGAGCCGGTCCGGGTTCGTCTTTTTGCCGTTGACAAAAAGCTTTTGGCCTTTTGTCAGGGTAATGGTTATAAATTTGGCATCCGTCGTTTTTGCTGTCGATGCATGCGGAAGATCAACCTTGATCCCTTTCATGGCTATGATGGAGGCGGATGTAACCATAAAAAACACCAGCAGGAAGAATATCACATCGATCATGTTGATGATCTCTATCCGTGCCTTTTTCGGCGGTTCCAATTGCCGTATCTTCATGGCTCTACCTGCTTGACCATTCTGAGGAATTCATTGGACGCAAACTCCATGTCCTTTATCAATCGCCGTACCTTTGTGTTGAAGTAGTTGTAAAACAGCAGGGTAAAAACAGCAACGATCAAACCGGTTGCCGTCGCTATAAGTGCCTCGCCAACGCCGCCGGATATTGCGGTGGGCTGGTTCAGACCTTTTGTCGAGAATATCTGGAACGCCTTGATCATACCGGTTATGGTGCCAAGGAGCCCGAGCAAGGGTGCCATGGTGATAATGGTATCAAGCAGCCATAATTTACTTTCGAGTTTCGGTATGATACTGACCGCGTGCTGCTCCATTGCAATATCCATGTCGTTCGCATTTGAATCCATGGTATCCACGCCGGTCATGAGTACATCGGCAACCGGCGTTTTTTGGCTCGACAGAAAAGCCCTTAAGTCTTCCCTTTTATTGTCCGTTAACAGGTGTTTTGTTTTTTGCAGTAATGAGACATCCAGATTGTTTATCTTGGCGAAGAACATCAGCCTCTCGATGATCAATGCCATGGATACGACGGATACGAACAGAAGCGGGTACATCATGATCCCGCCTTTCATGATAAACTGTAACGCATTTGATATGTTTTGCATGTTTCACCTCACAAATATTTTTTAAACAGAATAGCTATGGTACGCGGACTCCCCCAATGGGTATTGTTAAATCCGTTTTGCTGGTTTATCAGATACGATGTGTTCAGGATATTGCCTATATCAAGTTCTATATCCGATTTGCCAAGGTAGAATCCCTTTTCGAAATTGTATCCTAAATTTAAACCTGCAATAGTGTGCGGAGGGACCCTTAAATAGTTTACATCCCCTGTAACAGCATTGTATCCATACGGGAGACCGCTGCCGTATTCGAGATCAAGCGTGCTCCAGAATCCGTGGTCCCGGTAATTGATGAGTGCCGAGGACGTGTATGTTTGATCGTGATCGAAATAGAAATAGCCCTGCGGTACCGGTTCGACCGTGAACAATCCGCCGGTTATAGCGCCCTTTCCCTGAGACCGTTCCCACGCTATGTTGAACTCTCCGGACAGCCCGTCAACCTCTCTTGATTTAATGCTGAATTCAATGCCCCTGGTATAACCGGATTGGATATTATAGGGAACATAGATGTTGGAATTCAGCAATTGGTTGTAATCTATAACATTGGTCATCAGTTTGTAGTACCAGGTAAGCTTTGCGAGGAGATAATCGGTTATCATCTGCTGGTCTCCGACTTCGAAGTAGTTGTCACGCTCAGGCTGAAGAGGTATACTCATATTCTGGTTCGCAAACATGGGTATTGAGTTTACATGGATATTTTCGAACGGTGCAGGCTGGAAAAAACGTCCATAATAAGCGTGGATAGAATTTGTTTTTAAGAGTTTTACCGCTATCCCGATACGCGGGCTGAGCTGATCGGCAGCGACATATTCATTGATGTAATCATACCGGAGTCCGGCATTTATCGTCACGGGATCATACGACAATTCATCCTGCAAGTAACCGCTGTATTCGAACCCCCTGTCCGTATGGTTATCATAAAATGGCGGATATGATTGGGGGCTTTCAGCCAGAAAGAAGTACTGTTTGTTGATCAAATACTTGTAGCTTGCTCCAGCCTTTATTTGATTGTGCTTTAGTACCTCGTTTGTATAATTTGCCTGAGCCCCGGAACCAAGGAATGACTCGGCAACATCGTTCAGGTATGCAGGGGATGTGACCGAGCCGCCGTACAGATCAGAAGGGCTCCCGTCGTAGCCGAGTGTGGATCCGCGCCTGTACACAGATACGACAAGATTGGAATCACTCTGGAAATTGTGGTGCCAGAGGATGGTTTCATAATCATTGGATTCGTTCTGATTATCATTCACCCCAAGAGCCTGTTGAAGGTCCGTATTCGGTATCTGATATTGAGATATATCCCCGTACAGCAGCACACTCACCCTGTCGTTGTTGTCAATCATATAGCTGAAATTACCGAACAACGAATGTTTTAACAGATTGTCGTGAATCGGGTTTACAACCGGGGTGTCGAGACCTCTGCCCGTAAAATAGCTTATGCCCGATAAAGCATAGGTGAATGCGGATTTGTTGCCCGAGACATTAAAGTTTATGCTGTGTGTGTCGAAGTTGCCTTCTTTTATACCTATCTCCTTTTCCGGATGCTGTCTGGTTGTAATATTTACGACACCGGCAAGGCTGTTGCCATATTCGGCGGGATAACCGCCTGTCATGACGTCTATACTCTGGATGTCCTGAGGATCGAGTATGTCCGAAAAGCTTCCCGAGACAGCGGAAGGTATATCGACGCCGTCGATTCTGTACGTTATTTCTGTGTGGGCACCGCGGAAATGCACCTCTCCAAAAGGTCCCTGTGCAGCACCGGGAACCGTATACAGTAGCTTGGAAAGGTTGTCGCTTCCTGCTAAAGCCGATACTGTTTTGTGCGATATTTCTGTAGAAGATGAAGAACTTTTCGTGTTCATGACCAGTGTATGTGCATGCACCGTATAGACAAGTTCGCTATGGAGATTGATATCGTGCAGCGAGGCCTGCCCGCCGGTAATGTTGATCGTTATTGTTCGTTCTTCAAATTCCTTTGCATGTATCTTAACGCTGTAGATGCCGGGTTTCAGGCTGGCAATGATACATTGGCCATAGGTATTCGTAGTGCCGGTTATCGTCGCACTGTCCGAGCGAACCGTTATGGCAGCGCCCGGCAAGGGTTTGCCTGTATGACCTATCGAAACATGTAGTATGAGCGTGCCGGATGAAGACAGGGTATCTGCCTTTAAAACACCGGTGCCTCCTATCGTAATTATGAAGGATAACAATATTATTTTTATAAATTTCATTAAAACCTCCTTGTTTTAAATTGAAATGTGAATTGAGAATAAAAGATGTACCAATAAATTTTGTGTGCGATGGCAGAGGCTTCTGCTTGATCTTTTCGATAATGGAGGTATCCATCCGGGTGTGGTGTTCTGGCATTATTAAGGAAGAAGTATGACCCGCAAATATTCCCCGGCCTGAACTTCGCCCGGGTCCCCCGCTTCCTTTTTCAAAGGGTGAAACAGAATTAATGCCTTGTTCGGAAAACAAGCGGTGTCCTGATTGGTCACACGATCTTAGCAAGAATCACACGAACTGAAATGTGTTCTTGCAATCTTCCTGACAAGCTTCTGCGTTACTCCTCTCAGCAAAAGAGGAAATAGGGGAGATTTTTTGCAAAGATGATGGCCCGCCCGCTACCCTAAGTTTATTGGTATGTTTATGGTGCGAACGAAGGAGGTGCCCTGTCGCTGACAGACGAGAGAGCTGTATACTTAACTTTGATAAAATAGACCGGAAGTATATAAATAAACGAGAAGAACACAATTGTTATTGGAAGTGTATGATTAACGACCCCATAACTTGCAATGGCAAAGGCATGTTCCGGGCAATTTGCAGGCTCCGGTTGTCCCAGCACAAGCGGGTGATCGTGTAAAAACGGGAGGAAGATAAGTATAGATAAATACAGCGATGCAAGCGCCACTCTTACAAGCCGTACTTTGTCTGTTGCTTTATTTTTTTCAAAAGTCATATTTTTTCATATATAAACCACTGCGAGTATCTTTTCAAGCAAAATCAAAAATCGGTCTGCTATTGACTTATCATACAAGCGGCTTTAAAATTTTCATAAGATAACGAAACGAACAGGAGAAGAGAGATATGAATCAATTGAAAACGGTTTTGCTACTTGGGGCACTGACAGGATTACTGGTGGTTATCGGCGGTGCGCTGGGCGGAGAGAACGGCATGCTCATTGCGTTTGCTTTTGCAGTCGTGATGAACTTTGCCAGCTACTGGTTTTCGGACAAAATTGTTTTGTCCATGTACAAAGCCAAAGAGCTTTCTGAATCCGATGCGCCGAGGTTATTCGGAATCGTACGTAAACTTACGACACAGGACGCCATCCCCATGCCGAGGGTGTACCTCATACCTACCCAGACGCCGAATGCATTTGCAACAGGCAGGAATCCGGAGCATGCTGCAGTTGCCGTTACCGAAGGTCTTCTGGACATGATGAACGACGAGGAGATCGAGGGAGTACTCGGTCATGAACTCTCCCATGTAAAACACAGGGATATCCTTATCAGCAGTATTGCAGCGACCATAGCGGGTGCCATTGTTATGCTGGCACAGATGGCCATGTTCGCCGGCATGTTCGGAGGGTTTAACAGCAGGAACAAAAACAACAATATATTTGTCATGCTTTTATTTGCCATACTGGCTCCGATTGCGGCGAGTATCGTACAGCTTGCGATATCGAGATCGAGAGAGTTTTATGCAGATGAAGGAAGCGCAAGGCTGACGGGAAATCCGAACGGCCTGATATCCGCTTTGAAGAAGCTGGAGTACGGTAATCAGAGAATGCCAATGAGCGCCAATCCGTCTACAGCCCACATGTTCATCATGGAGCCGTTTCTCGGCAAAGGCATAACATCCTTGTTCAGCACGCATCCTCCGGTAGAGGAAAGAGTTGATAGGCTTGAGAAATTGATGTATAACAGAGGTTAAAGAGGCGGTAAATGTTTGACTTGACCAACTACAAAGACAGGCTTTCAGAGCGGACACAGTCCATGCTCAATCTTGCAATAGACGAGTCAAAGAAGCGCCAGCAGTTTTACGTTGGAGTCGAACACATCTTCCTCGCTTTTATAACCGTTGAGAAGGAATTTTATAACGATTTTACCAACGCCCTCGGTATCGAGAGAAAGCTGGTCGAAGAGCTTTTAAAGGAACACCTCAACAATTCGAAGTACTTCGTTACCCGCGGCGTCAAGTTTTTACCCGATGCAACAGCTGTCCTCCAGATCGCGTGGGAAAACATACGGCGTGAAGGAAAGCAGGTCGTTATGCCCGTCGATGTGCTGCAGGCGATGTTCGAAGAGGGGCACTGCTATCCAGTCCAGCTCCTCCGCGGCTTCGGTTATGATCCGAGGACCGTGATCATCGAGATCGACCGGCAGACGAAGAAGCGCGAAGAGAAAGAAAAAGAGCTGAAGAAAAAATACGAGCTGCCGCCCTATCTAAAACAGTTCGGGACCAACCTGAACAGGCTTGCGCGAATGGATAAACTCCCACCTCTGATAGGCAGGGAAAAGGAATTGTCGCAGATAATGGAGATACTATCCCATAAGGAGCGCAGCAATTCCGTCATGCTGGTCGGTGAGGCCGGTGTCGGCAAGACAGCCATTGTGGAAGGTCTGGCACGTATGGTCGAACTTGAGCCGGAAAGGGTGCCGTTGAGACTTCAGGAAAAACAGATTGTAAATTTACAGATGAATACCATTGTTGCAGGAACAATGTTCAGGGGTATGTTCGAGGACCGGATCGAACGGATCATCAAAGAGTTGAAAGAGAGACAGAATATCGTACTGTTCGTCGATGAGGCACATAGCCTCGTGGGTGCGGGCTCAGCTATGGGGGTTCCGAGCGATGCCGCAAACATATTCAAGTCGAGCCTTGCACGGGGTGAAGTCCAGATAATCGGGGCAACGACGTACACTGAATATAAGGAATACATAGCGGAGGATGAAGCTCTTTCACGGAGGTTCAGGCTTGTCCATGTCAAAGAACCGTCTTTGCCCGAGGCACGTACCATTGTAGAGGGTGTCGTTCCGAGACTGGAGAGGCTTTACAACGTAACGATACCGCCCGAAGCGGTAGATACCGCAGTCGATATGAGTCAGCGGTATAACAGGTCTGTGCGGCTGCCCGATAAGGTCATTGGCTGGCTCGATACTTCATCGGTTAAAACCGAGATAAAGAACGAGGAGGTTGTGTCCGTGGATACCGTCAAGGAGGTCATCGCCCAGGAATCCCAGATACCGCTTGACATGGTATTCAGGGATACGGCACAGAGGTTCTTCAATATTGACGATATTCTTTCAAAGAGAGTTATCGGACAGGATGACGCAATTAAAAGGGTAACAAACCGTATACGCTTAAACAAAGGCCCGCTGAAAGAAAACTTCAACAGGCCGGACGGTGTTCTTTTGTTTCTGGGGCCTACCGGTGTCGGGAAAACAGAGCTTGCAAAGGCGCTGGCTGAATTTTTCTATGAAGATGAAAATAAAATAATACGTATGGATATGTCCGAGTACGGTGATTCATCCATTGCCATAGACAAGCTCATCGGTATGCCGAGAGGTATTGTTGGTTCCGAGCGCGGTGGTACGCTCACCAATATGGTGAGGGACAATCCTTCGTCCGTTGTCCTGCTCGATGAGATAGAAAAGGCGAACAGTTATATTCATAATCTTTTACTGCAGGTATTCGATGAGGGCTGGCTTACGGATGGGAGAGGTAAAAAGGTATACTTCAGCGATGCAGTGATAATCATGACGAGCAACCTCGGGTCCGATCAGTTCAAGAAATTCATGCAGCCCCTCGGTTTTCTCAACGATGCGCAACAGGGTATAGATACCCTGCGGAAATCCGTGATTGGCGAGGCTGAACGGATGTTTTCACCGGAATTCCTCAACAGAATAGACGAAATAATAGTTTTTAACCCGCTGAAGTATGAAACAGTGAAGGAGATTGCCCGAAAGTATATGAATCAAACGGTAAAGCAGATGGAGCGGGAAGGCAAACAGCTTACCGTTACGGAAGATGCTCTGGACTACGTCGTGACCAGCGGCTACAGTCAGAAATACGGCGCCAGGTTGTTGAAGAGAACGATCGATCAGCTTATCAAGATACCCCTCACGTTCCACTGGCAGAAGGGGAACAGATTTACCGTATATTTGAACGACGGGGAAATAGACGTGAAGGTTGATTTGGACGGCATACCTTCAGGAACTGTACTTGAATCAGTTGTAACGTGAAGTAGAACCATTCTTTTGTATGTCTCGTATAAAATCTCTCTTAAGTTGAGGAAGGAGTGTATTTTATGATTGAGTTAAAAAAAATAACAAAAAGATACGGGGATCGCACTGTTCTGGACAGCGTATCGTTCAAAGTCGAAAAAGGCGAGGTGCTCGGGTTTCTGGGTCCCAACGGTGCGGGTAAGACCACGACAATGCGGATCATTACAGGATATCTGTCGCCGTCAGACGGGGAAGTAACGGTCAACGGTTATGACGTACGGAAAGATCCTCTGCGAGTAAAAGGTTCTATCGGGTATCTGCCGGAACTTGCACCCGCATATCCCGAAATGACGGTGCTCGGTTATTTCAGGTTTATGGCGGGGTTGAAAGGTATGTCCGGAGCTTCGGCAGGATTCTCAATCGAACGGGTGATAAAGCAGACAAACCTTGATAAGGTAAAAGAGAGGATCATCGGGAACCTGTCGAGGGGGTACAGGCAGCGGGTGGGCATTGCACAGTCGTTGCTCAGCGACCCGCCCATACTGATACTTGATGAACCGACCGTCGGCCTTGATCCCGAACAGATCATAGAGATCCGGAATCTCATAAGAGAACTCGGAAAAGATCACACCATTATACTCAGCACCCATATACTTCCCGAGGTAACCGTAACCTGCAACCGTGTTATTGTAATAAACGATGGAAGACTGCTGGGGGGCGGGGATTATGACCTGTCCGGTGCAGATCTTCATGGCGACAGGGTCTACCGCCTCGTTACCGCTCGGGAGGATAACGGCATCATCGGAACGCTGGAATCCATAGCGGGAATAAACGGCGTGAAAAAAGAAAATAATGCCTATCTGATCAAAACGGGCCCGGATTTTAAAACTCCCGAGATGATAACGGACAGGGTATTCAAGGCGGGGTACGGCGTTTCGGAATTTTCTTCCAGGGCCGTTAACCTGGAAGATGAGTATATACGGCTGATCTCTCAGGACAGAGGAGGCGTACAATGAATTTCAGAAGGATGACGGCAATCGTCAAACGTGAGCTTGTTTCATACTTTGCATCACCTATCGCGTACGTGATACTTGCCATTTTTGCACTCCTCACCGGGTACTTCTTCTTTGTGAGGATACAGCTTTACAACTTTTTGAGCCTTCAGTTCATGAGATACCAGGGGTATATGCAAGCATTGAACATAGGCGATTTCATCATAAAACCGCTCTACGCGAACCTCGCCGTGGTTCTGCTCCTGCTCATGCCCATGATTACGATGAAGTCATACGCAGAAGAAAAAAGGAATGGTACCAAAGAGCTTCTTATGACGTCCCCTGTTACCCTTACCGAGATTGTGATCGGAAAATTCATATCCGCATGTCTTGTTTTTATAACAATGCTCATCCTTACCCTTACGGTTCCGGTCCTTCTTGGTTCTTATGCATCCGCAGATGCAGGCGTTATGATAACGACGTATACCGGCATGTTCCTCCTTGGTGCTTCCATGATCTCGGTCGGGATGTTTGCCTCGAGTATAACCGAGAATCAGATCGTGGCCGCCGTTATTGCGTTCGGTATCCTGCTTTTGTTCTGGACAATCGGCTGGGTTTCCCACGGTGCAAATCCGTCCCTGTCTGTTTTTCTTGGTTATATGTCGCTCATAGACCGGCATTTTCAGGACCTTTTGAAAGGCATTCTGGATACAAGGGATATCGTCTATTACCTGAGTTTTATATTCTTTTTTCTGTTCCTGACACACAGGGTTTTAGAATCCGAGAGATGGAGGTAGTGATATGAAAACAATACTATGGATTGCAGGCGTATTGTTTATTATAGGCGGGGGATTTATACGCCTTGTCGTTTCATCATGGGATGTGGGGGCAATCCTCCTGATTTCTATCGGGTTGTTACTCCTCATATTCAGGGTTGTTCTTTACCGGCATGAGTTGAAAGATGGATCCGGGTTCAGGCATATCATGTACGGGTTTAATCTGATTGTGCTTGTCATTGTCGTACTCGGTCTCATCGGCGTTCTTAATTATGTTTCGACCGAATACTATCACCGGTGGGACCTCACGTCCAACAAACAGTTTACGCTTTCAAAGGAAACGGACGAGGTGTTGGGCCGCCTGAAACACAGAATAACGATAACGGCTTTTTTCCAGGAAGGTACAGGTTCAAGCATACGGGATCTCCTGGCGGAGTATGCGTATGTCAGCAAAAAAGTTCACTCTGTGGTTATAGATCCGGATAAAGAACCGACCATTGCAAAGAGTTTCGGGATAACCACAAACGGTACCATCGTTCTTCAGTACGGCGGTAAAACGATAAAAACAGAACAGGCCAATGAAAATGGTATAACGAACGCTCTGGTAAAAATTATGAGGAAACGTCGTATACAGATATGTTACCTGACCGGCAACGGAGAGCGGGATTTGACGGACGCAGCCGGGGTTGACGGCTACAAAGATTTTCAACAGGCTTTGGTGGATCAGGATTATTCGGTCGAGCCCTTGCTCCTCCCGTCCGTAGCATCGGTTCCTTCTTCCTGCACCCTGGTCATAGAGGCAGGTGCCGTAAAGACCTTTCTGCCCCGGGAGATAAATGCCTTGAAAACGTACGTCGATGCGGGCGGATACCTTTTGGTCATGATAGACCCTCGCACACAGACCGGCATAACGCAGGTGCTTGCGCCGTTCGGCATTCAAGTGGGTAACAATGTCGTCCTCGATCAGGTTGTACGGCTGTTTCAGGGACCAGGACTTGGCGTGGAACCCATAGTTAGGGATTACAGCAAGGAGAGCAAAATAACCAAAGATTTTAAGGGTACGACGATCTTTCCTCTGGTGAGGACCGTCGAAGTGGCAAAAATACCCGGGAGGAATAGAGATATTGTTCCCATAGCCATGACGAGCAAGACAAGCTGGGCTGATACGGATCTGAAAGGGCTTTATGATAAGGGCATAGCAACGTTCAGGGCGTCCGATGCCAGGGGGCCCCTCAGTGTTGCTGTTGCGGGGAAGACCGGGTCCGGTGGCAAGGCCGCACGTATTGCAGTGTTCGGAACATCAAAAATAGCAGCGAACAAATACTTCAATGCGCTCTCGAATAAAGATCTTGTCATGAATACCGTGAGCTGGCTCGTAAAAGAAGAAAATCTTATTACCATAAGGCCAAAGCAAGTTGCAAACCAGCAGATGTTTCTTACCAAAAGGCAGGGGAACATGATCTTTTATCTGACCGTTGTCTTGATACCGCTCTTGCTTTTCTTCGGGGGAATTCTCGCGTACCTGAGGATGAAAAAACTTTAGGAGGATGCATGAATATAAAACTTACCGTATACCTTACGGCTGTTTTAGCCCTGGCCGTCTTGGTGGTTGTCTTTGTCATAAATCCCAGGCACAAAGCCTCGGAGCGGCTCCACATGAAGAACGTATTTACCATCCCCGGCGGCAACGCTGTGATCGGGATTGACCTGCACAACAAAAACGGTGATTTTGTGCTGAAGAAAGATACAAAAGGCACATGGTCCATCGTATCGCCGGTCAATACCGGCGCCGATGCAGCCACAGTCAATACCTTGCTCAGTGCTTTTGAAACGCTGAGGTACGGAAAAAGAATAGGTGCCGGTACACTTTCAGCATTCGGTTTGAGTCCGGCATCCGTAACGGCAACGGTAACGTTGCAGGGCAATCGGGCATACGGCCTGTCCATAGGCTCAGCAGCCCCGCTTGGAGAAAACTATTATGCAACGGCATCGAACGGTATCCCGGGCATATTTACGGTATCCGGATGGATCAGGAAGCAGCTCGGTAGTACGCTATTTGAACTCAGGAGCAAAAGTCTCATAACGCTGTCACAGAGCGATATAGCGTCGATTTATTTCACTAAAGATTCGAGGCCGGTTTATACGTTGCAAAAGGTAAAAGATGTATGGACCATCACCAAACCTTCCCGTCACGCAGTAAAAACATCCCTGATAAACGATATGCTCTTCCGGCTGACCACGATGAAGGCAAACGCTATACTTGACGATGCTAAAGATTTGAAAAGTATGGGGCTTGAAAAGCCGTTAGAAGTTATTAGCATAGTACGTATGGATAATAAGAGGTATAGCATTAAAATAGGCAAGAATACGGATAACAACAGTGTATATGCAATGGTTGCAGGAAGGCCGGAAGTCTATAGGATAAGCAAATCCGTACCAGCAATTTTTGAAACGCCGGTACGGTATATGTATCAGGCTAAGGAGGGAAAAAAGCATGACGGAAAATGACGACATCAAAATAAACGATAAAAGACGGTTTACGATGAGCGATGACAGCAGCGATGACAAGAGCACGACGGCAGATGACGGCTCTGCGGATGAAGGGCTGGACAGTAATAGCGATGCCGGCGAAACAAAACGCCCGGACGGCCAGACCGAAGGAATAGGAAATCCCAATTTCAAGATAAGCTTTATCGACCTGATAAACTCCCTTGCAGGTACGACACTGATACAGCTTGGGGCTGTAGCCGATCCGCAGACAAATGTTATCAAAAAGGATCTCGGTGCCGCAAAGCAGACGATAGATATTCTCGAGCTCCTGAAGGAAAAAACAGATGGCAATCTTAACAACGATGAATCCATGATGCTGGATAATGTACTTTTTGATTTGAGAATGAGATACGTTTTAGTTTTAGAAGGTAAAAAATAAGGAGGATAGAATGAAAAAGAAGGGTTATACAATAGCAGGACTTGGCGTGCTCGTCGTAGCATCGGTTGTGGCAGGATTGATACTTGCCGCAAGGATGAACATTACGACGGTCACAAGAGCTACGGAAACAAGAATATGGAGCGAAAAACCGGCAGTGGGTCAGACGCAGGATGCTTCCTCGCCTCAGGCATATGTGCCGGCATCGTTTGCTCCCCTTGTAAATAAGGTCAAGGACGCTGTCGTAAACATATCGACGACAAAAATTATAAAGACCAATCCCCAGATGCAGCAAATGGGCCCGATGGGAGAACAGTTTAAACAGTTTTTCGGACCGCATTTTTTTGAACAGTTCATGGGACCTCAGGGAGCACCCCAGGAATATAAAGAACACGCCCTCGGCTCCGGGTTTATCATAAACAAAGACGGCTATATTCTCACGAATAACCACGTCATTGCCGGTATGACCGATATACGGGTCATAACCGATAACGGAGACCAGTACACGGCAAAGATTATCGGTGCAGATCCCCAGACGGATCTGGCGCTTCTCAAGGTCACACCGAAGAAACCGCTCGACGTGGCATATCTCGGAGACTCATCCAAGGTCGAGGTAGGCGACTGGGTCGTTGTAATAGGAAACCCGTTCGGGCTCGATCACACGGTAACCGCTGGCATCATCAGTGCCAAGGGAAGAAGGCTCAGTTCAAGCAATTACGATCAATTTTTGCAAACGGATGCTGCAATTAACAGAGGCAACAGCGGCGGCCCCGTATTCAACCTTAACGGCGAAGTGATAGGAATCAGTACCGCTATCATCGCGCCGAGTATAGGTCAGGGAATAGGGTTTGCGATACCGATCAATGTTGCAAAGACGATTATTCCTCAATTGATCGAGCATGGCAAAGTGGTGCGGGGATGGCTGGGCGTTTACATCCAGAACATAACCCCGGATCTTGCCGAAGCATTTCATCTGAAACGGGATCAGAAAGGTGCTGTTGTCACCAAAGTGGTGCAGGACGGGCCTGCATATAAGGCCGGTGTAAAACAGGGCGATGTCATCATCAAATTCGGCGGCAAAGATGTAAAGAGTGCCGACGACCTCCCATGGATTGTGTCCAATACACCCATCGGCAGCAAAGTAAATGTCGAGATATTAAGGCAGGGAAAAGAAAAGACAATCAAGGTTACCGTCGGAGAGCTGCCGTCAAAGACCGAGGTTGCAAGTACTGCTGCACCAAAAGAGGAGAATGTCAGCGAGAAAAAGCTGGGGATAACGGTCACCAATATTACGCCGGATGTTCAGCGGGAATACAACCTGCAAGCGGAAAAAGGTGTCGTTGTAGCGAATGTTGCAGAAGGCAGTCCGGCAGATATGGCAGGCATAGAGAAAGGGGATATCATAAAGCAAGTGAACCAGAAAGATATAAACACCGTGGAGGATTATAGCAAGATTCTGGCACCGGTAAAGAAAGGAGAGATGGTTTCATTGCTGATTACCAGAGGAAATGCCAATATCTATGTTGCCATGACGGCAGAGTAATATGGTTTATTCTACGGATAGATAGTATCAAGGTTTATACAGGGGCGGGTTTCAACCCGCCCCTGTGGTTTTACCCCGTTAGAATACGCTGCCACGTATGGTGCGGTTACTATGAAAATATTAATTCTTTATAGAAAGGGCGGGGTTTAAAGCCCCGTCCGTTTCTCACGGGGTTTATTATGCAGATAATCGGCGGGATGCATAAAGGAAGGAAGTTGAAAAGTCCGGGTGACGGTCTTGTAAGGCCCACGCTTGCAAAGATCCGTGAGGCATTTTTCGATATCGTGGGACAGGATGTCCGGGACTGTGATTTTCTCGATATGTATGCTGGTACCGGAGCAATCGGTATAGAGGCATTGAGCCGTGGAGCACGCAGGGTATATTTCATAGAACGTTCAAGGACGGTAGCAACATTATTATCAAAAAACCTTGCATTCATGGACAGCAATTTATATGAAGTGATGATGATGGATGTAAAGAGGGCAATGGAGCAGATGGAGAAGAAACACATACAGTTCAACATAGTATATGTTGATCCGCCGTACAAAGATTCCGGTGCATACAGGGACATTCTGCCGGACATATTCAACCGGAAGTTGATGAGAGATTCCTGGGTGATAGGTATAGAGCATGACAGGACGGTAAAAGATATTTTGCAGGGGGTACAATCAGACATGACCATGAAAACATACAGGTACGGAGACACCTACCTTACCATCGTGAGGGGACAGTAACATGGGTAAAATAGCGGTATATCCAGGTTCTTTCGACCCTATCACGTATGGCCACATCAATATAGTGGAAAGAGGCCTGAAGCTTTTTGATAAGATTATCATTGCGATTTCGTACAACCAATCAGGCAAGAAATCATTCTTTTCCATAGAAGAACGCGTGAGCATCATAAAAGAGATTTTCAAAGGCGAGAAAAAGGTCATGGTCGAACCTTTCAAAGGGTTGTTGGTTGACTACGTCAAGGCGAAGAATGCGGAGATAGTACTGAGGGGGCTGCGCACGGTTGCAGATTTCGAATTCGAGCTTCAGATGTCTTTGGCAAACAAGAAGATGAACGATAAACTGGAAACGATCTTCATGATGACAGAAGGCAAGTACTCTTTTTTAAGTTCAAGTATAATAAAAGAGATACTGTCCCTCGGCGGGTCTGTCAGGGACCTTGTCCCTGATGTGGTCGTTGAGAAATTCAACGAAAGGCTCAAGGAAAGAAAGACGGATATAGTGTCGTGGGAATAAAGACTGAACACTATTACAGATAAATAAGAAATAACAAAAAAGGAGAAATTTATGTTATCGAAAAGAGCTCAGGCTATCAAACCGTCGGCTACGCTGGCGATTGATACGAAAGCAAAGGAGTTAAAGGCACAGGGAATCGATGTTGTCGGTTTCGGGGCAGGCGAGCCCGATTTTGACACACCGGACAATATCAAGCAGGCTGCAATCGATGCCATCAATAAGGGTTTTACGAAGTATATGCCGGTCGACGGCATACCGGATCTCAAGGACGCCGTTATCGAGAAGTTCAAGCGGGACAACGGCCTCGAGTATGCAAGAAATGAAATCATAGTTTCCGTCGGTGCTAAACACGCATTGTTCAACATTGCCCTGGCAATGATAAACCCCGGAGACGAAGTTATAATACCGACACCTTACTGGGTGTCCTATCCCGAGATGTTCGGGGTTGCGGGCGCCAAATCCGTTTTTGTCAAAACCAAGGAAAAAGACAACTTTGCTTTAAAGCCCGAGGCAGTCGAAAAGGCAATAACGAAGAAGACAAAAATACTTTTGATAAACAGTCCGGGTAACCCTTCGGGTGCCGTCTATCCGCGGCAGATACTCGAAGAGATAGCCGAGGTCGTGAAAAAACATAACATGTTCGTTGTGACCGACGACATTTACGAGAAACTTATCTATGACGGAGAGAAATTCTTTACCATTGCTCAGGCAGATGGCATGAAGTCCAGGACACTCCTCGTTCACGGCGTATCGAAGACATATGCAATGACGGGATGGAGGATCGGCTTTACCGCGGGTCCAAAAGAGATAATAAGCGGTATGAAAAACATTCAGAGCCAGAGCACTTCGAACCCGACATCGATTGCGATGAAGGCAAGCGTCGAAGCATTGAGGGGGCCCCAGGAATCCGTTACGACTATGGTTGCCGAGTTCGACAAGAGAAGGAAGTTTATCGTAGAGGGCCTGAACAAAATCAAAGGCATTACCTGTATTACACCCAAGGGTGCGTTTTATGCATTCCCGAACATCAGCGGGATTTACGGCAAGAAGTTCAACGGAAAGGTCATAAAGGATTCGTTCGCTTTTGCCGATTTCCTGCTTGAGCAGGCAAAGGTCGCCGTTGTTCCCGGTGCGCCGTTCGGTGCGAAGGACAATATGCGGCTATCGTATGCCACATCGCTGGAGACCATTAAGAAAGGACTCGAGAGGATAGAGCAGGCTGTAGCGATGCTTCAGTAACTTCATTTTTAAAAACTCAGGATTACCGCCAACTCAGGGGCGGTAATCCTTTTCCCTTATAATTACTGGACTTTTCAATTGTTAGCCGGCAGCACCAAGTCTATTATTGACAATTCTAATTGCTTATGATTTATCAATTACTAATACGAAGACCAGCGTGGCTTAAACTTCC
>JAJYUJ010000060.1 GCA_021792615.1 bacterium | reverse complement strand
ATCTGGGTCTTGCAGCGCTCGCAACAATCTGCATTTTTCCTGGCGACTTGTTATGGCCCCTTTGCATGTTGTCGACTATGTTGTTATTCACGAGTTAGCGCACCTTAAAGAAAAGAACCATTCAAAAAGGTTCTGGGACAAGGTCGGCACTATGCTTCCTGATTACAAGAAAAGCTTAACATGGCTCAAGGAGAATGAGCATCTACTCATAATTTGAAGGGCTGCCGGACCCGGGCGATCGACCAGGGCTGGCAACCGACACAACCGATTATTATCTTATATAAGACTGTGCCGGTGTGCATAGTTAAGCTTTTCAAAAAGGAGGATTACAATGGAGACGAGAACATTGGGTAAATCGGGACTGGCGGTTTCGGCAATGGGTCTTGGATGTATGGGTATGTCCGATTTTTACGGCGTCCGGGACGATCGGGAATCAACGGCAACGATACAGAGGGCAGTAGAACTCGGAATCAATTTTTTCGATACAGCGGATATGTACGGTGTCGGTGACAACGAAGAGCTTGTGGGCAAGGCATTGAAGCCATACCGGAACAAGGTGATCATCGCAACGAAGTTTGGAAATGTGCGCGGCAAAGACGGAGCCATGCTCGGTATAAACGGCAGACCGGAATACGTGCGCCAGGCATGCGAGGCCAGTCTGAAACGGCTCGGTATCGAAACAATAGATCTTTACTACCAGCACAGGGTCGATCCACAGACACCCATAGAAGAAACAGTTGGTGCAATGGCAAGGCTGGTTGAACAAGGTAAGGTGCGGTTCCTCGGTTTATCCGAGGCCTCGGTACAGACGATCCGGCGTGCAAACGCAGTACATCCCATCAGTGCACTTCAAACCGAGTATTCGTTCTGGACCCGCGATGTAGAAACGGAGGTCCTGCCCGTTTGCCGCGAACTCGGCATAGGGTTCGTTGCATACAGTCCTTTGGGCAGGGGCTTTCTGACCGGCACCATACAAAGCACCGACGCCCTGTCTCCGAATGATTACCGGCGTAAAACACCCCGTTTTCAGGAAGAGAATATAAAGAAAAATATGCAAATTTTGAACCGTGTCCGGGAAATTGCAACAGAAAAAAAGTGTACACCGGTTCAGCTTGCCCTTGCCTGGGTCATGGCCATGGGTAAGGACATTGTGCCCATACCGGGTACGAAACATGTCAAGTATCTGGAAGAAAACATGGCCGCATTGGATATCACCTTTACCAAACAGGATCTTGACCGCATAAATGCCTCGCTCCCTCCCGGTATTGCAGCCGGTATGCGCTATCCCGAAGCAATGATGAAAGCGGTGAATAAATAAATCATCAACGCACGGAGTCCGGTATGAGTGATGAACCAAAAATCGTTAAAAGATAGTGTTTGACGGATGATACTGTCCGTATTAAAATAAAAAGCAAACAAACAAAATCAAAAAAGGGGGCACTATGCTTAAAGGGTTTAAAGAATTTATCATGCGGGGTAATGTCGTAGATCTGGCTGTGGCTGTGATTATTGGTGCTGCATTCGGCCAAATTGTACATTCTTTGGTTGTCGACGTTATCACACCGATCCTTGGTGTATTCGGCGGTGCTCCGGATTTTTCTTCTATTAAATTGGGTCCCGTTGGTATCGGCCAATTTACCAATGCAGTCGTCAATTTCCTTATCGTAGCGGCAGTCATCTACTTCCTGGTGGTTGTACCAATAAATACGGCAAAAAAACGGTTGATAAAACAAGAGAAAGCAGCCCCGGCACCGGTGCCCGAGCCTTCGGAAGAAGTGAAGCTTTTGAGAGGAATCTTAGAACAGCTCAAGAGTAACCCTCGTTAGAAAGCCGGCCAAAGGCGGACACGCCCCGGGCGCAAGACCGCTGGCTGAAAACCGCTGAGCTTTCTTACGATGAAGTAGGGTTCCTCGGGCTTGCCCGTGGGTATCTTCAGGGGTAATCTTCCTTATTGCATTTTTCAGGTTATCCAACAATCCAATAGCAATGTGTGCTCATTCACGAACTTTCTTATTTCCTTTTATAGAAGCCCGTCAGCAGGGCATGGGCGATGATATGGCTGTGTATCGCTTTTTCCAGGCCTTGCCGTGTTATGGTTCTGTTGACGTGAAGTACGGTGTTTACCGCGAACAGCTTGAATATATACCTGTGGGCATTGCCGGGGGGCGGGCATGGACCGCCGTATCCTTTTGTGCCAAAATCATTGAAACCTTGCACTGCTCCGTGCGGAACAGCATGCCCGCCTATTCCCCGGGTCTTGGGATCGATGTTCCACAGAAGCCAATGGGTGAATGTGCCACCCGGGGCATCGGGATCCTCCAGTATCAATACGAGCGATGCCGTATGGGGAGGAATGTTTTTAAAAGCAAGCGGAGGGTTTATATCGCTTCCCTGACAGGTATAGTGTACGGGGATAAAACCATTATTATTGAATGCATGGCTCGATATGGCCAGATTGTATGATTTGGAAAGGGCTGGACTACTTACTGCAAGGACTGTTAAGCATAGAACTGCAATCCATAATCCTGAAAAGAGACCGGCAGCAGGATTACCGGCTATCTTTTTTGTATACCCGGCTTGAAATTTCTCACGATAAAACAAGTAAATTGCCTCCTTATGGAACAACTGCGTTTACTGTTTTCTACTTACATTCTTTTGTGTATTTTTACAATAGTGCATTTTTATGGTCAAAGGGAAAAGGACAGCGAAGATAGCGCTCTATCGGGAGAATAGTTGCCCGCTCATGGCGGGTAAGAACAAAAAGAGGATTCCGGGACGTCCCGGAATCCTCTTGAACGAGACAATCTTACTTTGCCGCAGGTGCTGTTTTCTGCGTCAGGAGCTTTATAACCTGTTTAAAATTCGTGGAAGCATTATCGAGCAGGCTTGAGGCATAGTCCACATTATGGATGCCTTTCGCAGCTTTTACGAACAACAGATTGTATGAGGCAGCCTGATACAACTTTAAAGCCTGCTGATAATCAGTATTATTTTTGGAAGCGCCGTTGATGAGCTTCTTCGCCTCGAGATGCCTGGTTTCCGCATCCGCAAGCATGGATTTCAGGTTTTCTTTCCACATAGTGTAAATGTCCTGATATCCCTTGCCATGACAGGTCGTGCATCCAACCGCTCCTCCAATATAGGTCTGTCCGAACAACTTTGCGTTCACACCATGTTGTGTCGCGACCTTATGGCAGCCGATACATTTGACATTGGCCTTAAACATGGGGCTTGCTGATCCCTTGACTCCGATGCCCCCGACACCCATATACATGTCTTCCTGCGCTGTATGCATGTTCTGGCTGTGGCAGAGCGTACAATTGTTTGCGTACTCCAGCGGTTTAATGGATGTTTCGAGGCCGTGTTTGATTTCAAGGTGGCATAGCGTGCAGGTGATTTTATGCTTAGTTACATGCCACTTATGTATGAATGTCGTGTCCGTATAATATGCAATCCTTGCCGGTATATTATGACAGGCATAACAGCGTTCTTTTGGTACCTCGCCTGTACCTTGAATCACGTCGAGGTGACAGTCAACGCATTTTATATTCGGATTGTGTTCCAAAAAGTCCAGGTGGTTGTACGATATGCCGTTAACATTGATGGTTTGCCTCGGTATCTGGTGGCATTGCAAACAATTGTTTATATCCTTGTTGTTGTTCTCGTTATTGAGTTTTGAAAAATGGCAAAGGAAGCATGTTTCATACGTAACCTCTATATGCCGTCCAACGACGATCTGGGAATGGCAGCTTGTACACCGCAGTTTTAGGTCTTTTATATGCTCCATGTGCGGTATATGGTTAAAGTTCACGCCTTTCGGAGTGACAACACTGCCAACGAGCAGCCGTGTGGAATGGCATCCTATTCTCATGCAACTCGCATCTGGTATATCTGCGAACGGCCTGGGGTCATACGTCTTCGTAAAGTACCGTACAACCATGGAGAAGTTCTGTATCTTGTGCCATGCGGCAGACTCCAGACTGTTTGTCGGAGGGTAATGGCATTCTACACAGGGTACAAAGTTGTGTGCGGATATCTTCCATGCATTATAGTAAGGGACCATAATGTGGCAGCTTTTGCAGAAGGTTGGACTTTCACTATATTCCACAAAACTGAAAAAAACAATAAACGATACGAATAAAAGTCCCAGGATCGCAGTCAGAATCTTATGGGACCGCATAAAATGTTTCATTCCTTTTGATTTTTTTTCTTCTTTATTTGCTTCCATGTTTTTCCTCTCATCCGTAGAATAGCAGAAAAAAAGCAAAATTCATACCAGAACCCTCATTTCTTCATTGTCCTGCAGATCAGATGGATAGCAAGGCGTATTGTAGGATATGCTCCGTTAGAAAATTTGCGGAGGCGATAGTATCCTTATCCATTCTTTTCATAACAACAGAGTATCGCCATGAAACGCCAGGAATGTTCTGACTGGGTGAACTGGGTGTTTTGCCCCACCTGTGTGCGCGTTTATGCGCAACGTCTCTGCGCATTTCTATTTGACAATAGTTCATATCACTATTACAATTTTTAAAGTATGAAAAAAGTGTATATCGAAACGTACGGCTGTCAGATGAATGAACACGATTCAGAGAGGATGCTGGCAATTCTTTCCGACAATGGCTATGTGCAGACCGACAAACCAAAGGAAGCCGAGGTTGTCATCGTAAACACCTGCAGTGTACGGGCAAAGGCCGAGCAAAAGGCTTATTCCAGCATAGGGCGATATACCGGACTTAAGAAGGGGCAGCAGGGGAGCGATAAGGACAGGGTCGTTGTTTTCAGCGGCTGTGTCGCCCAGCAGGAAGGCAAAAAATTACTCGGCAGGTTCAAAGGTTTAAATATTGTTGTCGGACCTTCGCAGATTCATAGGATCGATGAGCTTGTCAATAAAGCTAAAACAGACGGGACCGTTATTGCCGTAGCACCGGATAAGGACCAGGAGCGCTTCAGAAACCCAGTGAGGGGTGTTCAGGGAGTAAAGGCCTTTGTTACGATCATGGAAGGGTGCGACAATTTCTGCTCTTACTGTACCGTGCCGTATCTTCGCGGCAGGGAGGTAAGCAGGCATGCCCGGCATATCATAGACGAAGTGTACGCACTGGTTGCCTCCGGAGTGAAAGAAGTAGTATTGCTCGGGCAGAATGTTAACTCGTACAGGGATAATTCAGAAGACAGGCAGATAACGCTGTACGAACTCCTGTCCGCTCTCAACGATATAAAAGGTTTGGAGCGTATACGGTTTATAACATCGCATCCTAAGGATCTGACGGATGAACTTGTGCACGCGTTTACGGATTTTCAGAAGGTATGTCCGCATTTGCACCTCCCGATCCAGTCGGGTTCCGACAGAATATTAAAGCTGATGGCACGCGGGTATACGGTAAAAGAATACAGGGATAGAATAGACCGGATAAGGGCTTTGATGCCCGATATCGCACTGACGTCGGATTTTATCGTTGGTTTTCCGTCGGAAACCGATGAAGATCACCGGGACACTATTCAGTTTATACGGCGTGCAAACTATGATAACATATTTTCGTTCAAATACTCGGACAGGCGGCTCGCAAGGGCGAGTACCTATGACGGTAAGGTACCGGTACAGGTTATAGCCGGGCGGCTCAAGGAGTTACAGGATGCCCAGCTTGAAATAACAAGAAAAATATACGGCGCTCTTACCGGCACGTTCCAGCAGGTCCTTGTGGAAGGTGAAAGCAAAAAACAAGGCAGGCAGCAAGGCAGGACGGCCCACGGGAGGATTGTGAACTTCTCAGGTACTGTACCGGAAGGCACGGTTGCTAACGTCCTGATTGATGATTATTCGGACAATGCATTGTATGGTAAACATATTACGGAGGAAAAATGATATGCTTATCGAAATGAAGGTGGTCGGTATTATGATTGATCCGGTAAATTCGACTCCCATCGTTGTTTTGCGCGATAACGAAAACAAGTATACCCTGCCTATCTGGATAGGCGTATCGGAAGCAAGCGCCATTATGATAGAGCTTGAAGGAATAAAAGCCCCAAGACCCAATACCCACGACCTTATCAAAAGCATATTAACCGGCCTCAACATTTTTGCAACCAAGGTCGAGATTACGGAATTGAAAGACAACACGTATTACGCCTTGTTATTTTTGAAGGTAATGGACAGGGAGATTACCATAGATTCGAGGCCATCGGATGCCATAGCAATTGCCCTGAGGATGTCCGCCTCGATATTCGTAGACAAAGGTGTCCTGGATAAATCCATAGAGTCCATCATATCTGCAACCGGCATATCCGATACCAATGCCGAGGATAAAAAAAAGAAGTACGATGAATTGCTCAAGCAGTTTTCCAATACCGATTTTGGTAAATACAAGATGTGACCAGTATGAAGAATGGCACTATTCTGATAGTCGATAAAGATAGATTTTACCGGGAACTGTACCGCGACCTGCTTTCCGGAGTAGGTTACGAGGTACACGTGCATGACAATTCCGTACTCGCCGATTTGGACATCTCTCTCTTCGATCTGATTATCTATGAACCAAACCGGCATGAAGACGGATTGAATAGTATTTTTGAAAAGGCAAAAAAGCTTATCTATAAGCCGGAGGTGCTGGTTATAACGTCGATAAGCATGTCTTCCGTTAAAACCCTCATACCGGATGACGGAATACATTACACCTATATCAAAAAACCTTTCGATGACAGCAAGTTCCTCCATCTTGTGACGAATATAATAGCCCAGAGAAGGCTGTTTATGGAGAAGGAAAAACTTGCGAAGGAAGGGATGGAGTATCTGATATTGCTTGAGGTTTACAAAAGGTCGAGCGATATACTGTCCCAGCCCAGCCTTGACGATGTATTTAAAAAGCTTATGGATGCCATGGTCGTAGAACTAAAACTTTCAAAGGCATTGCTCTTGTCCCGTAAAGACGATGACAAATTTGAGCTCTTGCATTCTTTCGGCTATGAATCGGATGCCTACGATGCGCCCGCTTCGATAAGCTGGAAGACATTCCAGCACCGGGCATCCATCAAGGACGGCTATTGTATTGTAACGGATGCAGACAACCGCAAGGTGATGTACCTGGTTGTTCAGGGCCAGGACGGTCATATTTACGCACTGTTGAGGCTTATTAAAAAAGAGAAGACTTTTACCGTTCAGGACATAAGGGTTGCGAGGACCCTCTCCACGTTTGGCGGCATAGCGGCCTCCAACGCAGTGAAGCTTTCTCAAAAGATTACCGATACCTTGAAGGCCGATAACCTTCCCGCGTACAGTTACCGGTATTTTATCGAGTACACGGAAAACGAAATAAAAAGGGCGAACAGGATACACGGCATGTTCTCAATCGCGGTCGTATCCGTAGAAAACTACCGGGATCTCGTGGAGACGTTCGGCAGGCCGTATGTGGATGAGATCTTTACGAAGATAACAACCCTGATCAACGAGGTCATACGGGATGCGGACACCCTCTCTGTGTCCGAGCATTCGAGCATGTTGAACCTTTTTCTTCCGGATACGGACTATTTCGGTTCTATCATTACCATGCGGAGAATCAAGAATCAGTTAAAACAAACATTGTATGTGACCAACGGTTCGGTTACGAAGAATGTGGAGCTTATCATCGGTTCCGCGACATACCCGAACGACGGAACGACGGCACAAACGCTCCTGTCAAAGTCTTACGATATGGCGAAGCGATCGAGTACCGGCAGAATTAAAGAAATCACATCCATGGAATCACTCGGCTTTATGGAGTTCTCCGACAACATTCTCAGGATATTCAAGGATGCGGATAAAAAAGGTGACGATATCACCAATGCCATATTCATTATTACGAAAGAACGCATTATGGATATTATAAACCTTCTTTCCAGCGATATACTGGCACGGCCGTTCATGCGCGGTCTTATATTTCTCGGCATACCCGCCATAACGAAAGACATCAAACTCATCAAGGAACAGTATAAATTATACAATTCGAATACCAAACTGTACCTGCTGGGCAGGAAGCAGCAGGGAGAATATATTGATATTTCCTATGCCCCCATCATGATTATCAACGAAGATATCGGCAACAGGTTTTTTATGTTCAACCTGAACGAGGAATACGCTTACGGCTTTATAACGAACGAATCGAGCAGCAAGCAATTTTCCGTTTTCCATACGAGCGATCCGATTATCGTGGAAGAGCTCGTCGCCGTGCTGCAGGAGAAGTATTTCTTACAGAGGCAGATATAAGAATATGGTGAAATCAAAGGGTAAAATATTTATAGCGGATACGGATCAGAAATCAGTCGTCCTGATAAAAGATGCATTGAAAGCCCAGGGCTATAGCATTTATTCGGCTATTAACGGAGCAAAGGCCCTCGAAACGATCATCGAGCAGCTTCCGGACATCATCATACTCGGCATGCAGCTTCCGATTATAGATACGGTGAAACTCAGAGACATTATCAGCGTGAATCCAAAGACGGATAACCTCGCATTGATTTTCATGGGTACGCCCGAGCAATTGAAGTCCGTAAGCGCCATGGGAGAAAAGGTCATAACGAAGCCATTCAGGATCGACGCGCTTATCGGCACCATATCCGGCATCTATCAGAAGCGGCAAAAGACCATAGAGTTGTCGAGGGAAAACAAGGAAATAGAAGGGAACCTGTCCCAGATATCGCTGATCGATCTGCTCCAGATATTCAGCATGAACAAGAAAGACGGTACCATAACCATATACTCGGATAAGGGAAATGGTTTCATCTATCTGCAGGAAGGGAACATCATAAACGCCACATTTGAAAAAGTCGAAGGCGTAAAGGCCTTTTACCGGTTGCTTACCGTCAAGAACGGCAAGTTCGAATTTATACCGCATCGTGCGCTGACACCGACAAGGATCGCAGCGACGACGGAATCCCTGCTGATGGAAGGGATGCGGCAGATCGATGAAATGAAGAAGAATAAAGATGTTCTCCCGCCGCTCGATGCTGTCGTAAAATTGAAGAAAAAACTCTCGGAATTGCCGAAACAGGTGAGGACAATCACGCAGGAGGTATTGCTGCTACTCGAATTCTACAACAAGGTGGAGGACATCGTGGATAACTGCACATTCCCGGATTATGATGTACTCCGGGTACTGGTTGCCCTCCTTGAAAAAGGCATTATAGAGATTGTACAGCACGTAACGCCGAAGACCAGCGATCGTGAAGGTACTCTTCTGGCAAACGAAGAGATATTCAAACTGCTGGATATCGTTTCAATAAACAAGCATACGAAGCTGGAATCGCACAGAGGAAGGGTTGTCGTGTTGTCCGCCAATTACAATTCCCTGAAAACATTCGTCAATAGCATCAACAATACGCCGAGATTTGTATTGAACAGTTCATTTGCAGTATCGGGCAGCAGGGACGATGTCGTGTTCGGCGAGATCGGTCTGGTATCCCTTACGGAGCTTTTAAGCATAGAGATCATCTCGGTGCCTCCATTGATTGAATATGGCCCTTTATGGATGGCCTTGTCCAGTAGTGCTGTCGGGGTTATCGTCGTGTTCGATAAGGGTTCAAAAGAAATCCTCGGGGCGTTCCTGTCCGCGATACAAAAGTTTAGGAGCGCCAAGACTCTGCCGGTAACGTACGTTTTTGTGACACCTGACGGACATGATGAGAAGGCCAAGGTTATACCAACCTTGAAAAAATTACTAACCTCGGATAGCGATGATCCCATATTTGTTTTAAATAAAGATTCCACGGATAGTTTGAACATTATTCCCACGCTCTTAAGGAAGGTTATAAACCTATGATAGATCTTCATACACATTCGTT
>JAJYUJ010000059.1 GCA_021792615.1 bacterium | reverse complement strand
GAAAGAAAAGGATTTCATAAAAATGATAGAAAATTCTAAAAAAATTGCAAACAGGGAGGGGCTATGATTCTCAGGTGTGAAGACTGTCAAACGATGTATATGTTTACCGAGGCCCAGCTTAAAAATCAGAACTATAAATTTACCTGTAAAAAATGCGGACATGAAAATACGGTAGCACTGCCCTCCGATGCGGACGTCCAGCAGCACGACAGGCAGCAGGGGTTACCGCCCGAACAGGACCAGCCGGTCTCACCTGAGTCGCATGATTCAGGGATGGCAGATGCGGCAGGCAGCAAACCGGCACAGGATGCTCCTGCGCAGGACGACGTGAAGCCGGAAAAAGGAGAAACGAATCTGGATGATATATTCGAATCCCTTGAAATACAGGACACCGGCGAAAAAAAGCCGGCAGATGTTCCTGCCGGTGAAGAGACGATTCCTGAAATGGATTTTACCGACATCGGAAGACCGGACGAAACACCGGTAAAAGAGACCGGAACAACCGCCGGTGCGGATAAAACGGAAAAGACTGCCGGCAATGAGCCGAACGAGCAGGGGGATGTAATAGAGGGGTTCGAAGAATTCTCCATGGATGACATCAAATCCGATGCCGGAGGGGCAGCAGCGCCGGCACAAAAAGCCGGGGAAGAAGAAGGAACCGGTGAGGAGGACACGAGCTGGCTCGAATCAACCGATCTTGGGAAATCTTCTGCCGGTAAGGCACAGGATCAACCGGATATGGGCATACTGCCGGATGAAACCGTATTGATGCAGGAAGAAAGCATGCCCGAGCCGGCGGATACAAAACCGCCCCGGCCGGAAAATGTTCCCGGAGCATCCGAAGAAGAAACTTCACTGCTTCAGGAAGGTGCTGTTACCATACCGGAATCCGTACCGGCAACAAAAGATGCAACACCTATACAAAAAATCACCGTTCCGCAAAAGCACCTGCCAAAACTACTGACCGCATCGATTGCAGGCATCATCATCGTTTTGGGGGCTCTTCTTGGAATTTATTACTATCTTGTCGAGTATACCCCGGCACACCCGGATTTCAAGAAATTGACGTTCATGAGTTATAGCGTAATACCCGCTTCTGCAAAAGCAAAAGCACGCGCAGAACTATTGCTCGACGGGGCAGATAAACAGTATTTGCAGGGGACCATCAGCGGTTATGAGAGTTCATTGAACCTTTATGAACAGGCTCTTGCCGCAGACCACCATCTGCTGAACGCTTATATCGGTATAGCAAAGGACTATGCAGTGCTCAAGGGCAGGAACAATCTGCAGGGAGAGTTGAAAAATAGCGTTCCTTTCCTTTCACGTCTAAAGATCATGCTGCACGACGATGCCCGCTATCATCTTGTTGAAACGATGATAGCCATAGCAAACGATGATTACAACCATGCATCCCGGGAGATAGACACAGCGTTACAAAAGTCTCCCGACATGCCCGAAGCATTATATTACCGGGGATATATCGATTTTAAACAGGGCGAATCTTTGACAACGGCAGCATCGCTCATTCAACAAGCTGCAACGCTCGAGCCCGATATGATCAAGGCAAAACTCCTGCTTGCAAGAATATATCAACAGCAGCAAGAGCCGTCCCGTGCTGTTAAAATCCTCGATACTATACTTGCCGGTTATCCATATAATATATCCGCAGTTATTCTCAAGGCACGTATTCAGGCCAGCAGTGCTACCGGTACGACGCAGTCTATAGCCGACTTGAATGATATTTTAAACAAAGCCGGCAGCAAAATAGATTCGTACGATAAGGCAAGCTTGTACTACACCATAGGACGGATGCAGATGCACCTGAATAATTATCCGGCTGCCGAGGAAGCATTTAATAATTCTTTACAGAACAATAAAACCGCGAAAGCATACATAGCCCTCGGTGATGTGTACGTGAAGATCGGCAATTTGAACGAAGCGGAGAACGAATATAAGACGGCCATAGCAACCGACAGCACAACGGCTGATGGCTACCTCAAGCTTGCCCAGGCATACTATCTCGATAAAAAATATGTTCTTGCCATTTCCTATTTCACAGAATGTCTCAAGCTGGATAAGAACAACCTCCATGCTCTTTATGGGATGGCCCTTGCACGGGAAGGAAACGGGGAGCTGGATACGGCTTTAAACACGATCGAGAGAGCCGTTCAACTGTCTCCCGACAATCCGGCGTTTATTACCCTGAACGGAAGGCTGCTCAGGAAGAAAAAAGATTACAAGAATGCCGCTGCCATGCTGTTGAATGCAGTGAACCGGTTCCCCTCGTACGCACCCCTCCATACCGAATACGCCGTGGTGTTGGGCAAAGAAGGCGATTATACCGGTGCGGTTGTGCAATTGAACACAGCACTGAGCATATCACCGGTTTCAGCAACGGACGATGCCTATATGGCCGAAATGCTCAACAAGGAATTGAAGTATGCACAAGCAGAGAAGTATGCTTTAAAGGCCTTATCGATCAATTCTACCCTGCCGTATGGATACGAAGTACTCGGTGACGTTTATTTTAACGAGCGCAGGCTGAATGATGCGATCAAAGCGTACAATGCTTCTATAGCTGCTCAGCCATACGATGCCAAGGTTTTTTATAAATTGGCAAATGCATACAAGGCCGGGAACGTGTTTACGTCTGCGGTTTCCTGCCTTGAAAGTGCTATAAAGATAAATCCTACCAATGCCGTGTATCATTACGCGCTCGGGAATGTGTACCGGGACATGGGAAATATCCAGTTCGCCATTAACGAATATACCAGTGCCATAAATAGAGACCCGGCAATGGCTGATGCATACTATCAGCGGGGTCTTATGAATATCGCAGGCAACAATACTATTGCAGCTATCAACGATTTGAAAAACGCCATGAAGTATGCACCGTCTAATCCGGACTACCTGCTTGCGCTGTCGAATTACTATTACAACAATAAAGAAACATACTCTGCCATCGATTACCTTACGATGGCTTTGAAAATTGCGCCAAAAAATCCGGAGATACATTACAGGCTTGGTGAGGCTTACAACTACATAGGCAAGATAGAGGATGCAAAAAAGGAATTTCTGACCGCCCTCGGTCTTTCTCCGGATTATTCAAAAGCAATGGTGGGACTCGGTACTATTTATTATCAGAACGGCGATATCGATCGGGCGCAGCAGTACTATAAAAAGGCGATTCAGATTGCTCCGGACAACGGGAGCGCATATTATGCACTCGGTACGGCTTACGAGTATAACGGTATGTATGAAAAGGCATTGACAGAGTATGGATATGCGGTTAAGTTCAGCAAGAATCCGGCGGCTGCATATTTCAAAGAGGGTATGATGCTGGCGAACCTGAACGAGCCTGAACGGGCAAAGGCAGCGCTCCTCAAGGCCATAGGACTTGGTCTTTCAAGCGAAATGGAAAATACGGCAAAAAACAAATTAAGAAACCTAATGTAGAATGGATGCATACATGCAATTAAAAAAACTCGAGATTCAGGGATTTAAGACCTTTGTAGACCCGGTCAGTTTCAATTTTGAATACCCCATTGTGGCTATCGTGGGCCCGAACGGAAGCGGTAAGAGCAACATCGTTGACGCCGTGAAATGGTGTATGGGTGAACAGAGTGCCAGACAGCTCAGGGCGAACCAGATGTCCGATCTTATCTTTAACGGTTCAGAACACAGGAAATCGATCGGTATGGCCGACGTGTCTCTCGTTTTCACGAGCAACGGGATAGGCAGCGCACCGTCAGTCGATACCTTTTCGGAGGCGGTTGTCACGAGAAGGATGTACCGCGGAGAAGAGAGCGAATATTATCTGAACAAGGATACCAGGCGATTGAAGGATATCCTCGAATTCCTCATGGATATCGGTATAAGTTCAAAGGCGTTTTCAATCATAGAGCAGGGACAGATAAGCGAGATCATAGATGCCAAGCCGGAGATGCGCAGATACGTCATCGAAGATGCTGCAGGCATATTGAAATATAAAAACAGAAAAAAAGTAGCACTCGATAAGATAGAATTGACCAAAGCCAACATAGGCCGCATTGCCGATCTTTTGTCCGAGATTAAACGGCAGTTGAACCAGGTGAACAAACAGGTAAAAATTGCACAGGACTATAAAATCCTGAAAGACGAATACAGGACACTCGAGTTGAGCTTGTTCAAAACGGAGTATTCGGAGATTACCGTTCAGCTCGAAGATAAAAAGACGCGACTCGAAAGTACGCGGTTTGATCTGGCCAAGCTGATGTCCCAGTCTTCGTCACGGTACACGGATCATCAGCGGTTCAAGGAACGCCTTGACAGCCAGGCAGCGGAAATATCCGGTAAGCAGGACAGGATCAATGCGCTGACTGCGGAAGCAATGGTGCTGCAGGAAAAGATCGAATCATCGAAAAAGCTGAAGCAAACGCTTCAGCAGGAAAACGAAAGGATACGGAGCAGCGAAGAGGAGCTCAAAAGAGAACAGACATCTTTCGCTCAGCAGCTCACCGTGCTGGAAGAGAAATTAGAGGAAGAAAAGAAAGGCTTGAGCGCAATCGTTGAAACGCAGAAACTCTACGAACAGGAAAAAAACGATCTGGGAGAACAGATCAACGAAATAAAAGACAAGATAGAAGAAGAAAGGAACAATGAATTCAACAGGGTCAAGAAGATCACGGAGATGGATAACCAGATACTGTCCGCGGAACATGATTTTGAAAACATCACGCACAGACTCGAAAAAATACAACACGACAGAACAGCCATCGAATCGAAAATAAGCGGTCTGAAAGCAGAAAAAGAGGCTCTCGAAAAACAGGAAAAAGAAAACACGGCTCACCTGACGGACGGGGATCAGAAAAGAGCGGTCCTGAATGAACAACTCACCGCTGCAAACGATGCATTGCGTACATTGTCCGATCGTATAGATACAGCGAATAAGGCCTACGAGGGCCTGCGCTCCCGGTATAGTACTCTTGAGGACCTGCGAAAGAACTTGGACGGTTATTCAGAAGGCACCCGGTACGTTATCCAGCAATCGCAACAATTCAATATAAGCAAGGTCGTTGCCGATTATATCAATGTGAAGACAGGATATGAGCTTGCTGTTCAGGCAGTCCTCGGTGATATCGTCCAGGCCGTGGTAGTTCCCGATCACGAGACTGCGGGCGGTGTGATTGATGTCCTGCGCAAACAGGACAAGGGGAGGGCAGCGTTTATCATAAAGTCCTGGTTCAAGGCAGCGGAGACCGGCCGTAAGGAAGGTTTTGTACCATTACTCGATATAATCGAAATTAAAGATGCCGACGTCGTCCCCGTGTTTCAGTCGTTGTTCAATAATGTTTTTATCGTACCATCCTTGAAGGACGCATATACCGTGGCAGGGCAAGGGGCCACTGCTGTTACTCTGTCGGGTGATGTCGTCAAATCCGGTATAGTTTACGGAGGTTCCGAGGGAACTATCAAGGGAGGCATCCTGGACAGGAGGAGCGAACTCGAGCGGTTAAAAAGAGAGATCGAGGACATGAGCGGTACCCTCAACCGGTATGAAGATGAAAGTTCGAAACTCTCCGCTACGATAGAAGCGTACCGTTCTGAACTTGCCGGCCATGAACGTGCCGGGCAGGAAATCGAGAAACAACAGGCAAACATACGGGCGAAGTTACTGAGCCTTGAAGACCAGTTGAGCAACTATGAGAGTGGCCTGATGACCCTCCACATGGAAGAAGAAGAAATAAAAGTGAATACATCCGAGCTGCTGGAAGAGGTCAGTGATTTAAAACAAAAGAAAGCGATATATGAAGAGGATAAAGGGGCAAAGGCGAATATTGCGGACAGCCTCAGGAATACGCTGTTGGAGCTTGAATCCATGCTCGAGAGCAAGAAGGATTCCATATCCGCAAGCAACGCAAACCTTGCTGCATTTAAAGAAAGGCTGAATGCGAAGTATGCGGAAATAAAAAGGATCAAGACGGAACAGGAGGATAAATCCAGGAGGTTGGTCTCGTTAAGACAGGAGGCCTCCAATAACGGCTCCAGGCTTGAAACACTGAATCAGGAAGCCGTAGCGGCGGCAGGAAGGCTTGCAGGATTAAACCAGGACATCAAGCAGAAACAGGATTCTCTTGTGGACGCCAAAACTTCTTATGACAGGGAGTTCAAGGAGTATTCGGATATAGAACAGGAAATCAAGCAGCTCGAAAAAGATATCAGCTCAATCAAAGCAATAGAGTCTTCCCTGGCAATAGAGGTGTCTCAGCTGACCATGAAAGCGGATTATACCAAAGATACGGCAAGAGACAAATACAGTGTGGAGCTCGAACAATTCGATGGAAAGCTGATAGAAAAAGATGATGTCCAGCCAGGCAGGGACAGGCTTGCTTTACTCTCGGAAAAGATAGCAAAAATGGGAGACGTTAACGTCGGTGCAATAGCTGAATACGAGGAACTGCAAAAGAGAGTCGAATTTTATGAGAAACACAAGCAGGACCTCGAACAGGCCATCGATAATCTGAAGAAAGTCATCAACTCGATAAATAAAGAATCGAGAAAATTATTCAGGGAAATCTTCGACAGAGTAAACGAAAACTTTAAAAAGGTCATACCGAAACTGTTCGAGGGAGGGAAGGGCGAACTCATCCTTACCGATGAACAGGACCTGCTCGAGAGCGGTATGGAGATCGTTATCCAACCCATGGGCAAGAGATTACAAAACATAAATTTACTGTCCGGAGGGGAAAAAGCACTGTCAGCCATAGCGCTGCTCATATCCGTGTTTATGGTCAAACCGAGTCCCTTTGCTTTGCTTGATGAAATCGATGCACCGCTGGATGATGCGAGCGTCGGGAAGCTCAACAATATCATAAAAGAACTTTCAACAAAGAGCCAATTCCTCCTCATAACTCACAATAAAAGGTCAATAGAAATAGCGGACGTTATTTACGGTATAACCATGGAAGAGCCAGGAGTATCGAAGATTATTTCCGTGAAACTTCAGAAAGAAGCCGTATAACATGTACCGGGACGCCCTGCAAAACTTCATCAGCCTTTCAAGCGGTGTCGAGGGTGTTATTTTTGTGGACTCCGAAGGAGAGGCAATAGATCTTGTCGGGTCGGTTGCGGAGTACGACTTAAAGGTTATCGGAGCGCATTTCAGCATACTGTTTAATGCCATCAATGGTTTCGATGAACAGCCGCGTTCCGTTTTTGTAAGCATGAAACCCTATGTTCTCGGTATGTACAGGCTGACAAAAGAATATTTTCTCCTGGTATTATATAATTCATCATACCATGCGGTCATTAATAAACTCAGGGTTCAGGAACTCATGAGTTTCATAAAAGGTTCGCTCTAAATACCCATGCCGGGTTTTTTTTCGAAACTCTCTTCCCTCTTTACAAAATTGTCGGACAGGACCGATGGAGCACCTATCGACCGGGAACGTTATACGGATGAACTCCTGTCACTCGATATGAGCTTCAGTATTGCCGAACGGCTGCTCAACGAAAAAGAAACGCACGGCAAGCAGCCGGTCGACACCCTGAAAGACAGGATGAAGCAAATCCTGGTTTCTGCACCCCTGATCGAACCAAAATGCGGTATTTTGATGATCGGGATAAACGGCTCCGGCAAAACGACAAGCATTGCAAAGCTCGGTAAGTGGTATATCGATCGCGGGCATAGCGTTATCGTCGGAGCGGGTGATACGTACCGGGCTGCTGCCATCGAGCAGCTTTCCATCCTCTCGGACAGAGTAGGCATGGATATGGTGAAGGCAATGCCCGGGGTTGATCCTGCATCGGTCATCCATGATACGATCATGGCATACAAGCACAGGTCAAAGGACGTTGTCATCGCGGATACGGCAGGCAGGCTCCACACGAATGTAAACCTTGTCCATGAACTGAAGAAGATTAAGTCCGTCATGACAAAGGCCATGGCCGGTGATAAAATGGCTACCTACCTGATTGTGGACGCCACGATCGGCAAAAACTCATTTCAGCAGGCGAAGCTTTTCAATGAAAACATAGGTATCGACGGCATCATCATTACGAAGCTCGACGGAACTGCAAAGGGTGGAATCATCTTTACCATTTGTGACGAGCTGAAGATCCCGGTGGTTGCCATAGGTACCGGAGAGTCCGCCGGCGATTTTATGGTGTTCGATAAGGACAAGTTTGTAGAGGAGTTGTTCGTATGAGAAGACCTGTGGTGTATGCACACCGGGGGGCTTCGGGGTATGAGATAGAAAACACCATCCCTTCTTTCGAACTTGCCGTAAAGATGAAAGCGGATGCCGTTGAATTCGATGTTCAGCTTACATCCGACGGTCAGGTCGTCGTGTTCCACGATTTTACGTTAGCCAGGCTATTTAATAGTGATACGCGAGTAGCGGAACTTACTGCAGCCGAAATAAAAAAATATACATTCAAGGATCCTGTCGATGGAAAGCCGGTCTCAATCCCTCTCCTCGGGGAGGTGCTGGCTGTGATCAGCCATAAAATCACCATGAACATAGAACTGAAGAACGATGACGGCAAGCAGGAGCGTATCGCAGAGCTGTGCACAAAGGTCTATGACCTTGTTCAGAAATACCATCTTTTGGAAGAGGTCATCGTGTCTTCGTTCAACCTCGATGCGCTCAGGCAGATGCGCAGGATTTCTCAGGACGTAAGGCTCGGGGTCCTGGTGGATCAGCTCGCCGGTGATACTCAATCCGGCAAGGCCGGTGACGAGGGCACGCTGTCCTTTTACATCCGCACGGCACGTGAACTAAAAGCAGCGGCAATCAATATGTCGTATGCGGCTGTCGACGCAAATCGTATACAGCGTATCCATGAAAGCGGTTTCAGCGCAAATATTTATACCGTGAACAACGAGGAACTGATGCGGATGCTGATAAAGGATGACGTTGACGGGTTCTTTACGAATTATCCGGACATAGCGGTTTCAACTATTTCGAAAATAATGCAGTCACTTTAAATTAAGTGAACTAAGGGCGTTCCTTCAAGGCACATAAAATTTAATCCTTGGTAAAATAGAATTGAAAATGATTTAATTCTTTTCCACAAAAATATTGAATTTGCTTCAATAGAAGCATGTACAGTACTTAAGGTTTTATAGTATACACAGACTAAAAAGATTTTATTGACTTTACACACCCAGGTCGTTAATCAATATTTTATATGGAGGGTGCATGAAGATCGTCTCTCATATCGGTTTTCATAAGGATATTTTTAAACCTTCTTTGTTAAAGTCAACCGCTGTTTTCTTAATATTCGTGTTTGCATGGACAAATCTCGGGATCTATCAGGCCGTATATGCGGCCGAAAACTCCAAAGATCTGAAAGGTTCTTCGAGTCTCCCCCTTAAGGTAAGGGGGACGGAAGGGAGTTATGATTCCTCTCAGGGTGAAGGGTCAAGAGGGTTAGAGAGTCTCGTCAAACGTATCCGTGAGCGGGCAGAAAAGGTAGAGAACAGAAGCCAGGCAGCCGGCATCGAATCAGAAAAGGCAGAGTTCCTGAATGAGAAATCCGAGCTTGAGCAGACAGATATAAGTATCAGAGCTCAGTTCAAACAAACCGAGCAGCGAATAAAGGGTCTGCCGGCTGTAATCCAGCAAAGACAAAAAGCATTTGAAAGAAGGTACGAAAAGAACTTTGCAGTACTCAAAGGAAATATTGATTCAATAAATACTGCAAAAACAAGTACTCAATTTACTGTAAGGACACGAAGGCTCAAGGCATTCCTCGATAAGATAAAACCACCTTCACGGCATATTAAATTCAACCCGAACAAACTCCCACATAGGATGGTTCACCCCGTTAGAAGATTGACCTTTACGAAATTGGAATCTCCGGATCAAGCAATAGCAA
>JAJYUJ010000019.1 GCA_021792615.1 bacterium | reverse complement strand
TTTGTGCCCAGTACTTTGCACAGTCTGCATAACATTTTCCTCCTTGAGGAAATGCATCTTGACATGTAAGATCTTGATAAGCTGGCTTATTAGGATTATTGCAGAACGCATCATTCCTCTCCCACCCATATTGTATACATTCCCCTGTAACAGGATCTTTATGAATACAGCTCCACACCCAGTATAATCCACCATTATACCTCTGCCAGACGTTCATTTCTGTTTGTTCAGGTGTTGGGTAGTAAAAGCCTGTATCTTGGGTAAACCTATCCTCATAGGTAGTCTCACCCTTGAGTTTGTCCAGCATCACATTCTCCCCTGCATTGATATTAGCAACCCAGTTCCAGATCATGTCTTGTGTCGGGGTACCGGTATAGTTGCCTAAATTATAAGTCAGCCCTCCGGGTATACCCTGTGTAAGCTGCATGATCTCCTGTTCATCGTTAATTCCTGAACGACATTTTGAGCTCGTACATACCGCCTCCCGATTTCTTTTCAATATTGAACCCGGCCTTTTCAAACAAGTGCAGCATGTGCTTGTTGTTCATAAGCAGGGCGGCGGTAAAGCCGTGGAGACCGTTCTTCTTTGCGATATAGGTTATGTAAGAAAGCAGCTCGGTGCCGATGCCGTTATTCTGATACTCGTCCCGTACGACAAATGCGACTTCGGCCATGTTTGTTGCCGTATCGATGAGGTACTGCGCCATTCCGAGGATCAACTCCCTGTCTTCTTTTATTACCGTTGCGAGGATTATCATCTCTTTCGTGTAATCGATTGCCACAAACTGCTGCAATCTGTTGTGGGGCATATCGGTCCTGGTCGAGATAAAGCGGCGGTACATGGAATCGTCCGAAAGTGCGTAGAAAAAATCTTTCAACAGGGGCTCATCGCTGATTTTGACGGGTCGCAACAAGAGATCGAATTCTTTGTCCGTTGTCCTGTATGCTTCCAGTGCCTCGGGGTATTGACCCTGAACGCCCCTGATGAAGGTTTGATCCCTATAGATGAGGTTGTTCATTTTTGCTGCTTCTATCAGCCATCCCCTGAAACGGGGATGCGCTATGGATATCAAGTCCATTGCGCGTTCTCGCAGGTTCTTGCCGTGCAGATATGCTATGCCATATTCCGTTACGACATAGTGTATGTCACCCGGGGTCAGCGTTATCTTTGCCCCCTCACTGAGGAACGGGACTATCCGGGAAACCTCTCCGTTTTTTGCCGTCGATTGCATCACGAGTATGGTCTTCCCTCCCTGGGATACGACGGCACCGCGCATGAAATCGGCCTGTCCCCCGATCCCGCTGTAGAATGCCCTGCCGATGGTTTCCGCGGTTGCCTGGCCCGACAGATCGATCTCCAGTGCGCTGTTTATGGCCGTCATATTCTTTTGACGGGCGATTACCGTGGGATTGTTGGTATAATTTACCGGACGGAATTCTATCGCAGGATTATCGTGCAGAAATTCGTACGTTTCTTTTTTCCCCATGCAGAATGCCGCAACCGTTTTCCACCGGTTGAGCTCTTTCCTGCTGTTATCGATAACACCTTTCTTCATCAGATCTATGATACCATCGGATAACAGCTCCGTATGCACGCCGAGATTCTTTTTACCCGAGAGTTGGCAAAGGATAGCATTCGGCAAGCTTCCATAGCCGGCCTGTATGGTATCGCCGTCCTGGACGATCTGTGAAACATAGCCGCCAATCCTCTTTGCAATTTCATCGGGTACCTTGAATTCAAACTCGAGTAAAGGCTCATCGCGGGGCAAGATAAAGTCTATATCCTCCGCGTGAATAAAGGTCTCGCCATGTACTCTCGGCATAAACCTGTTTACCTGAGCAACAACCAGCGATGCATTCTCTACGGCTGATTTTACAATGTCGACACTGATGCCGAGGCTGAAATAGCCGTGTTCGTCGGGAAGGGAAGTTTGGATAAACGCAACATCGATTGGGATGAATTTTTTACGGAACAGTTCGGGGACCTGCCAGAGGAATACCGGGGAATAATCCGCTATGCCCTTGTTGATGGTATCCCGGGTACTTGCTCCGACAAAGAAAAAATTGTGACGGAAGTTTTCTTTGAACTTCTCGTCGAAATACGGGGTGACTCCGAGCGTCCAGACCTGGAGGAGTTCTGCGTCGACAAAACTTTTCGGGTGTGATTGGACGTACTGTATCAGCGCACCGACAAGGTACTGCGGTTCTCCACAACCGGTACCGAAGAATATCCTGTTTCCGGGATGTATCTGGCTGAACACCCTGTTTTCGGAAACGAACTTGCCGGGATAACGCTTTATCATGGTCTCCATGGTATTTTCCGTCATCGCTGCAACCCCCATCTCTTTCTTTTCTCCCACAATGCCTTTCTTGTTATACCGAGCATTCCTGCAAGCTGCGTTTCATTGCAGCTGTCCTGATACTCGGAGATGAAGGCCTTCGTATAATCCTCGATGGACAGTTTATCCGACAACGCACTATCGGCGGGTGAACCGCCTATTCTTATATTGTCCGGCAGATGCTCCGGTTTGATAATACCGTCTTCTGTTATGAGGATTGCCCGTTCGATGACATTCTGAAGCTCCCGTACGTTCCCATACCAGTGATACGCTTTGAGCGCGTCCATGGCATTTTTCTCTACACGGTGAACGGGTTTGCCAAGCTCTTTGGCATAGTTCAGAACAAAATAGTTTACCAGAGGTTCTATATCTTCTCTCCGCTGCCTGAGAGGAGGCAGTTTTATGGTAATAACATTCATCCTGTAATAAAGGTCCGGCCTGAACGTACCTGCAGCCACCATCTTCTCTATGTCCCTGTTGGTCGCAAAGAGAAACCTGACGTCGATCTTTATGCTTTGCGTACTGCCGACAGGCCGTATCTCACGGTCTTCGATGACACGCAAAAGCTTCGACTGCAGTCCGATACCCAGATCTCCTATTTCATCGAGGAAAACCGTTCCCTTATCCGCCTGTGCCAGAAGCCCGTGTCTGGAATTGAAGGCGCCGGTAAATGCACCCTTGACATAGCCGAACAACTCCGACTCAAGCAGATTCTCGGGGATCGCACTGCAGTTTATCGGTACAAACGGTTTATCCGCTCTCGTGCTGTTGAAGTGCATCGCCCGCGCTATAAGTTCCTTTCCCGTACCCGTTTCTCCAAGTATCAGCGCATTGCTTTTGGTATCCGCTACTTTTTTGAGATGATCTATCACGCCGTTCATGAGCGAACTCGCGGAAATGATGCTGGTAAAGGCATACTCTTTTTCTATTTGCTTTTTCAGCAGGATGTTCTCGCTTTGCAGCGCACGTTGTTTCACCGCATTCTTTACTGTCTGTTTTATTTCTTCGTGGACTATGGGTTTTACGATATAATCGTAAGCTCCAAGCCGTATCGCTCTGATGGCGGTATCGATGGATGCGTAGGCGGTGATAATGATAACGAGCTGTTCCGGAAGCTTTTCCTTTATCCGTTTCAGCAATTCTATACCGTCGATGCCCGGCAGTATAATATCGGTTATGACGGCATGATAAACGTTCGTAGCGAGCAGTTCAAGTGCCGATTCTGCACTGTTCACCGCATCGGCATCATACCCCTCTCGCGAGAATACCCGCTGGAGCGACTCTCTCAACGTCTGCTCATCATCAACGATAAGTAATCTTTCTGCCATTGTTTTATTTTATCCGATATTCTCTTTTATGGGAAGTTTTATTGAAAAAACCGTTCCCCCGCCTTTTTTACTCTCAACCGTGATAGTCCCATTGTATTCTTTTATTATATTATAGCATATATTTAATCCCAATCCCGTGCCCCTGCTTAACGGTTTTGTTGTAAAGAACGGATCGAATATTTTGTCTAAAATGGACGGATCGATACCGGCACCGGTATCCCTGAACTGTATTTCGACAAAACCATCATTCGCCTGCATGCGGATATCGAGTCTTCCTCCGTCCGGCATGGCATCGAGCGAATTCAGAATGAGATTGAGAAATACCTGCTGGATCTGATCCGCATTGACCCGCAGTTCCGGGATGTCCGAAGCAAGCGTGTTAAATTCTATGTGCTTGAACCGTTTGTCGTACTTTACAAGACTGATGGTCCGATCGAGGATATCCGCTATGCGGACATTCGTTTTTTCCGATGCGTGGACCCGGGCAAAATCACCGAGGCTCCGAACAATCTTGGCGATCCTCTCGATATGATTGTTTATGGTATTCAGCGACTCGACGGTGAACGATACATCCTGTCTGGAATGAAATTTCAACGTCCTCAGTTCCTGCACAAGCGAAAAGATAGATGCCAGAGGGTTGCCTATTTCGTGCGCGATGCCCGCGGTCAGTTTCCCGATGTTTGCCAGCTTCGATGTCTGCAGGAGCTGTTCTTCCATTTTCTTTTTCTCGGATATGTCTTCGATGATGATGACAAACCCGCCGAGGCTATCCTTTAACCTGCTTGTCTTGACCTTGAAGGTTTTACCGAGCTGATCCCGCAGGGTCAATTCGTTTTCCATGTTTTGCATAAAGACCTTGTTCGGGAGCCATGGCAGCAGGAGGAGTATGGATCGATTCAGTACCTCGCCTTGCTTCTTGCCGCTCAGCCGTTCCATTTCCCTGTTCCAATAGTTAACGCGTAAAAGCCCGTCAACCGTAATAATACCGACCGGTGCGCTTTCGATAATATTCTCGCTGAACTCTTTCAGGTACATCAATTCCCGGTTCCTCTCGGTCAATTCCTGGCGCGATGTCCTGAGGCTCCTTGTTATATCCTTGATGGATTCGGAGAGTTCACTCCTTTCATGCTCGGTCAGCACAAGCTTATTCTCGAAGACGAGGGATGACATGGGTGTTCCTATTGCGCTGGCGAGGATCATCTCCGCATCGCTGCGCAGTTCGAAAAGCTCCCGCGGCGTAAGGTGTTCCCGGGTGGTGTCCTTCCTGATAAGAAACTGCTGGATTGCTTCGTGCGCCTCGCTACGGCCTATATACTGCGCAAGCAAGTCCTCTATATCCGCAACAGTATAAGAACCGCCGGCGGAAAGCTCCTTTATTTTTTCATACGATTCAACAAAAACAAGGGACTGGATCTCCTCATCTTTGGACCTTTTCGTAAATACAGATACTCCGACATACAACATTACATTCAACAGCATGCCCCATACGAGGGGTCCGCCCCATTTTCCCAGGCCCTGGACACCGAACAGCGCGTCCGGATTAAAGAAATGGGAATCCATCATTCGCCGAATGATACCGGTCTGCGGTAGTACACCGGCTTTGACCATTCCGGGCATCATCAGTGTGTAGAACCACACGAAAAATCCTGCAACAAGACCGGTTATGGCACCGGCCTTGTTCCCCCTCCTCCAGTAAAGCCCGAGAAAAAAAGCCGGTGCGAACAACGCAACAGCTTCAAAAGACCGCAATCCTATATCGACAAGGCTATAAAACTCCCCGATATATACGGCAAAAAGATATCCCATGAATATGATTGCAAAGATCACCAGTCTTTTTACGTTGAGCACCCACGTATGAAACCTCGGCATGCTGTGAAATTTTACAATACCGGGCATGATGATGCTGTGCATAATCATCGTACTCAGTGCTATGGAGGATACGATCATCATGCTCATTGCTGCAGAGAATCCTCCGATAAATGCGAAGAGGGACAGGAAATGATTTCCGTACTTCAAGGGCAGGGTAAGGACGAAGTAGTCAGCCCTGTGTTCCGTTACGCCTTTCAGGATCCCCGCAAAGGCAATGGGCAATACGAATATATTGATCAATAAAAGATAGAGCGGGAAAAGCCACAGGGCCTTGGTAACATGCGCCTCGTCATAATTCTCAACGACAGACATCTGGAATTGCCTCGGCAGGAATATGATTGCCGTCATGGACAGGAAGTTTAATGCAAACCACTCGCCATAACTTGTCCGCGATCCCTTACCGAGTACAAGCAGCCTTCCGTATCCCGCATGTCTGATCTGCGAGAAAATGTCACCGAAGCCGTGAAACAAAAAATAGGTTACGAAAACGCCGACCGAGATAAACGCGATCAATTTAACGAAGGACTCGAACGCTATTGCAAAAACAATACCGCTGTGCCGTTCGGATGAATCGAGATGCCGTGCCCCGAAGATGATGGCGAATACGCCGACGACGAAGGTAAGGAACAGACCGACGATGCCGCTGCTCGCCGATTCTCCCGTTATGATGGCGAAGGTACTCATGATCGCCTTGATCTGCAGTCCGAGATAAGGAATAATACCGATAACCGCTATCAGGGTGACGACGGCAGAAAGTACCAGCGACTTTCCATACCGTGAGCCTATGAAATCGGATATCGTCGTAATCCTGTTGGCCTTTGTAATCCGGATCACCTTCTTCAGTACGACAGGCCAGAGCACAGCCATCAGGGTCGGCCCCAGATAAATAGTCAGGAACGCAAGTCCGGAGGTAGCGGCCTTTCCGACACTGCCATAAAATGTCCATGAGCTGCAGTACACTGCAAGGGAGAGTGAGTAAACATAGGGGTTGTTTACAATGCTGCTGCCTGCTTTTTCCTTCTTTTCGGCATAGTACGCGATTATGAAAAGCACGATCAGATAAGCCAGGGCGGCAAAAAGAAAATACACGGAGTAGATATTCATCGCTGTCGTCCGCTTATACCGGCAATCACTGCAGAAATACCTATGAAGAATGCCCAGAACAGGAAGAGATAGACAGCGACTTCTTTATGTACGATCTCGAGGACAGGCCAGCTAAAGCCCAGGAGTCCTACCAGGAATATGAATATCCAGAGCTCTTTGTTTTTCAAAAGAAACCCACCCCGCTTTTCTCAGATCTTTAATCCTCTGCCCGTCATTTGTATAATGGGAAGGCGTAAAAGAGTCAAGGATCCGTACTACGCCTCTTCGGACCTCTTGTTGATTCCGAACTTTTCAAGCCTGTACTGAAGAGTCCTGTAACTCATGCCGAGCAGGTTCGCAGCCTTGGCAATAACGCCGTCGGATTTTTTCATGGCCTGCACCAGTATTTCTTTTTCGAGCTCATAAAAATTGATACCTGCCTCGGGCAGGTCGAATTCGTACTTATTTATTTCTATCGGCGTAACCTTGAGCTCGAGCGGAAGATCGTCCTTTGTGATCGTGTTCCCCTCGGTCAGAAGTACGGTCCTCTCGATAACAGACTCAAGCTGCCTCACGTTTCCAGGCCAGTTGTACTTCAAAAGGAGGGAAAGCGCATCATTGTTGAGCTTGTTGATACTTTTGGAATGAATGCTGTTATACTTTTTCAAAAAGTGCTCAATGAGTACTGATATATCCGTTTTTCTCTCCCGTAGCGGCGGTATCTGAATGGGAATCACATTCAACCGGTAATAAAGGTCCTCCCTGAACCTGCCGTTTTTAATCTCCTGTTCGATAACTTTATTGGTAGCCGCCAGAATCCGTATATCGACCGATATAATTTCCGAACTGCCCAGCGGTTTGATCTCCTTGTTTTGGATCAACCGTAAAAACTTTGCCTGCACGGCAAGGCTGAGCTCGCTGATCTCGTCGAGGAAGAGCGTACCGCCGTTACTCGCACCGATGATGCCCTCTTTTGAAGTGTTTGCACCCGTAAATGCACCCTTTTCGTATCCGAACAATTCGCTCTCTATGAGCGTATCCGGTATTGCAGCACAGTTGACCGCGGAGAATGCCTCGGCTTTTCTTAAACTCAGATTATGGATAGCCTTTGCTACAAGTTCTTTGCCCGTGCCGCTCTCCCCTGTTATCAAAACCGTCGAGTTCGTCGGGGCTATCTTCCTGACGATCCTTTTGATATCTTCGATAATACCGCTGCTCCCGATGATGGTGTCGAGCCCCTCCCCTTTGATTATCGCCCTCAATTCCCTGTTCTCCCGGTCGAGCCTTTTCAGTTCAAGGGCATTCTTGACAATCATGAGCAGTCGATCCATATCGATGGGCTTCGTTATGTAATCAAAGGCCTTTTTCTTCATCGCTTCAACTGCCTTTGATATGGTGCCATACCCGGTCAGTATGATAACAAGCGGGGGATCCTTCATCGAAGATAGGGTCTCCAGCAGCTTTATACCGTCCATGCCCGGCATCGCCTGATCCGTGATAACCAGATCCAGGGAATTGCTCCGTGCGATATCGACGACCTCGTGCGGCCTGCTCGTACCCTTTACCCTGTAACCGTGATCCTCGAGTATTTTTACGATAATCTCGGCCTGCCTTATTTCATCGTCCACAACGACTATATTATATTGCATCGAATGCCCCGGATTTCGCCAACGGCAGCCGGATCGTAAATTCAGTGCCGTGGTCCTTTGTTGTTGCAACCGTGATATTCCCGCTGTGCTGGGAAACGACATCTTTACTAATGGCAAGGCCAAGCCCGATACCGGTTTCCTTCGTTGTAAAAAAAGGCTCAAAAATTTTATCGGTGATTTCATCCGGTATGCCCGGACCGCTGTCGTAAAACGACACCCTGCATTCGCTGCCATCCGCAGAGAGCTTAATATCCAGTGTGCCGCCGTACGGCATCGCATCTATGGCGTTTAATATAATATTGAGGAACGCAGTTTTCAGCTGCTCTGCCTCACCCGATACATATACCCGCGTATCAGGCACTATCAGGTTGATTTTTATACCCTGGGACTCAGCTTTATTTTTTACCAGTTCAGTCAATTGTTCAAGGAGCACGTTGACACCGGTTATTTCCTTATTCTCTATTATTGTTCTTCCGTGGTTCAGAAATTGTTCTGTGAGCCTGTTCAGGCGGTATAACTCTGCCTTGATAGTGTCCATGGTATTCATGAATTCATCTTTTGTCTTTTTATCAAGCACAGCGGCCCTTGTCTTCAGGTGATCGATGCTCAGATTGATAAGGTTTAAGGGGTTCTTAATCTCATGGGCAAGCCCGGCCGAGAGCTGGCCGAGTTTTGAAAGTTCCTCGGCCTTGTGCAGCTTGTCCTCGAGCTCTTTCTTCTCGGACAAGTTCTTCACCATGTTGTTAAAACCCTTGTTCAGTGTGCCGATCTCATCGTTGCGGTCTTCAATCAGCCGGACAGAAAGGTCACCGTCGGAAACCATCTTTTCCGCTTCGATAACGTTGTATATGGGCTTCGTATATCTGTTGGAAAGGTACATAATCGCAACGATACCGAGGCTGAGAATGATTATGGTAACAAGGATCCTTTCATAAAATGTCGATTCCAGCATCTGCTGGATATCGTCGAGATGCATGACGATATGGGCGTACCCCAGCTGGACATTACCGACAATGATAGGGACAATGATGTTATACGATTTCTGCGGCAGTGTATCGTGCACCTCTCCGAGGTTCGCGGTTATCATAAATTCCCTCTTGGGATGAATGATGGATATCACCTTGCCACGGTGTTTCGGATTTGAGCTTGCAATGATCTGATTTTCGTTGTTGACGATGGATATTTCTTTAACGCCTTTTTCTTTGAGGCTTTTTATGTAAGACTGCAGCCGCGCCTCGTCCGTCTTGCCCGTACCCATGGTCAACTGCTGTACCCCGATCTGAATGGCAGATGAAAGTTCGAGGGTGTCGTCCATGATGTTCCGCAGGAGCATGTTCTCGCTGTTGTAATGGAGAAACGAGAGCAGCCCGACCATGAGGACCATGATCATGAGCATCGCCAGGGTAAGCTTGAACTTGAGCGGGAGGTTGTAAAACCTCCGCTCAAGCCGGAGCCACGCTGATTTTACTCTCCCTATAAGGTACTTGAGTATTTGCTTCATTGCCAAGGGTTATTCATCGTCCTTTATTCCGCACAGTTTTTTTGCATAACTCTGCTTTTCTTTCATGTTGACCAGGCGGGATATCATGATTCTCTGTGCCTGCGGTGACCCGGCTCCGTGCATCGACTCGGTCAGGTATCCGACTGCGGCGGTACCGAGCGTAAGGTTTTCGATCAATCTGAAGATGCGCATCCTGTTTTCTGCGGAAAAAGTGCCTTTCCCCGCAAAATATTTCTTCAGCCACCTGCCGGTCTCTTCCGAATGAAAGTCGTCTTCGGACGGCAAGGTTACTACCAAACCGCCGGCGACGTCCTGTGCGAGCCGCGCAATCTCATAGGGGAACCGCGTCACATTCTGCTTGTGGACATTTGAGAGCAGCGCATCCACACTGTACGTTCCGCTGTTTTCCCGGTGCCCCTCTGCTGCGCATGCAATACATCCGCAGTACAGGGTCTCGTTCAGGTGGTTCATCTCCACGATTTTATCCTTGACGTGCGAGGCCTTGTCCGTGCCGTTGTATTCCGAAATAGTCTGAACTGCACCAATCAGCACATCGCCGACACCGACCTTGCACGCATAACTCTGCCGGTGATATGAGGAGAACTGTTCTACAAGCCGGCCTGAAAACTCATATTCCCTGTACATGAACACGCGGTCCCACGGAACGAACACATCGTCGAATACCATGAGCGCCTCATGTCCTCCGAAAGAGATATTCCCCTGATCCATCTTGCCGCGCTCAAGCTTTCTCGTGTCGCTGGCCTGACGTCCGATAATATAGGTAATGCCCCCGGTGTCACTCGGTACGGCAAATGAGATCGCATAGTCCCTGTCCTCTTCCCGCATGGTGATCGTCGGCATGACAATCACCTCATGGGAATTCACCGCGCCGGTCTGGTGTGCCTTTGCACCGCGCACGACGATACCGTCCTTCCGTTCTTCGACAACCCTGAGGTAAAGGTCCGGATCGTCCTGTTTATGCGGGGGGAGCGACCGGTCTCCTTTGGGATCGGTCATCGCACCGTCACAGACGAGGTCGTTGTCCTGAATATATTCCAGATACTTCAGAAATCTTTTATTGTATGCGGTTCCATGCCGGGCATCGATATCATAGGTCACTATGGACAGGGCGTTCAGGGCATCCATGCCCACGCATCTCTGAAAACAGCAACCCGTACGGTTTCCCATAAGCCTTCCCATCTTGCTCTTTTTTATGAGGTCATCGACACTCTGATGAATGTGCGTAAAGCGGCTGATCTTCTTTCCGGTAAGGTGGGAGGTTGCGGTCATGATGTCCGCATACTCGGGTTTCAATGCCATGGAGTACGTCATGGCAACGGCATTGAGCGAGGGCCTGATGATGGGATTATCGACGACATTTTCGATCCTCTTCCCGAACATGTAGACTTTCAGGTTGAGCTTCCTGAGGCTATCGATATATTCTTCCGGTGTCTTCATTGTTATCTTGTCCTCTGGCTCTGTATATGCCCAATCAGGGAATAAATCAACAGAACAGTGCCCTACCGTAACCTTCTCGGCAGCATTGCACCGGTCTCGAACTGCTCCGCAGAGAGATACCATTGAACAAGCACGCCCTCCTTTACCTTGGCCTCCGGAGGTTTCCATGCCGATAACCTTTGTTTTATTTCAGCATCCGAAAGTTCTACAGAAACGTCTCTTTTATCTATATCAATGGTGATCCGGTCTCCGTTTTTTACGATTGCAAGCGGACCTCCCACCTGTGCCTCCGGCGATATATACCCTACATAGAGAGCACCGGTCGTTGCTCCGGAAAACCTCGAGTCCGTGATAACCGCTACGTCGTGCAGCCCGAGAGAACCGAGGATCAGTACCGTCCTGAAGTTCTCCGCAAACCCCGGTCCGCCCCGCGGGCCCTGATACCGTAAGACCACCACATCGCCCGAATGGATCTCCCCGCTGAGTATGGCGAATATCGCGAACTGTTCCTCATCGAAGCATTTTGCAGTACCGGCAAAATGCCTGTTCTCTTTTTTGACAATCGTATACCGTGCAAGAGCGCCGTTCGGTGCAAGGTTGCCGCGCATTACCACAATACCGCCGAACGGAGAGAGCGACTCCCCGGCTGGCAGAACAACCCGATCGTTATAAATTCTCGTTTTTTGCAGTCTGTCCCCGATGCTCTCTCCTGTTACCGTAGGCCTGCTGGCATCGACATCCTTTTCTATCCTCTTCAGCACTGCCATGGGGCCTCCCGCGTTATGGAGGTCTTTGATGGTAAAGGGACCACTCGGTCTGACCGGTGCGATGTAAGGTGTCGTATCGGATATCTCGGAAACAGTCCGCAGGTTTATATCCAATGACATGGTATAAGCGAGAGCAAGCAGATGCAGCACGCCGTTCGTGCTTGCTGATACGGCCATAATAAGCCTCAGTGCATCTTTTATTGCGGACGCCGTTGCGAAATCCTTAAACCTTTTGCCCTGTTTTACGAGGTTCACGATGGCGTAACCTGTCTGCTTGGCAAGTCTTATTCTCTGCATAAGGTTGCCGCCGGATGTCGTCGACATACCAGGCAGGGTCAATCCCATGACCTCTGTTGCCATCTGCACGGTATTTGCGGTCGTAAGCTCGGGACAAGCCCCGCAGGATGTAACCCACTTGTCCTCCATGGTATACATGGTTTTTTTGAACTCTTCCTCACTCATCCTGCCGGACAGTGTCCTGTTCACGCCTTCGAGGATTACGTCCGTCGGGAACGTGATCTGCCTTCCTTCAAACATGCCCGGTTCCGCGGGACCGCCCGTATAAAAGATCGTAGGAAGGTTGAGCCGTGCACCCGCAAGCCAGAGCCCGGGCACTGATTTGTCGCAGGTACCCATCATAACGACCCCGTCTGCGCCGAGATTTTTTATCTGGATCTCGACCGAATCGGCTATAGCATCCCGCTGGGGAAGGTCGTACAGGAGCAACGTCGGATCAAGTGAGCCATCCTTGCAGTAGCCGCCGCAGGGCCCTATCGTGTTGAATTCCACCGGCGTACCGCCGGCGAGATAGATGCCGGATTTGACCGCATCCGCAAGCGCTTTCAGGTGTATATGACCGATGCCCGCATCCTGCATGGAATTTGCTATAACAATAAGAGGCCGTTCGAGCTCTTCATCCGTAAACCCGCTTGCCTTGTAAAAAAAGCGGTGTGTTTTTACCTGTGAGAACAAGTCCAGAGATTTTAAGATCTGTTCTTTTGTGAGTTTATCCATACAACCTTCCTTCCGGAGCTTTTATGCCCGGCGGCCAGTCCCGGCCGCTCTGTTCTTGTATATACCGTTATCATTGCTTTTTCAACCCTGCACCCGGCGACTTGAGAATTCTCTTTCCTCGAGTCATCAGGTATGCTACTACAAAATTTATGAAAACATTCATACTCTTTCTGACGGTTGCCGTCATCTTCATAAACCTGTCTCCCCATGCACGTGCGGATGCTTCCTATGGCAATGATACCTCCGAAAGGATCCGGTATATACAGCAGTCACTGGATGCAGGCACAGGCTCTGCAAGACTCTGGTGGGACGGGTGGACTGCCTTTTATTCAGGCGCAACCGCTGTATCGCTCGCAGCGGCATTAACGACAAACAGCAAAGTGCTTCAGGTAACCGGTGGTGTTTCAGCTGCTGAATCCCTGATTGGACTGGGTGGCATGCTGATATTCCCCTACAAGGCACGAACTGCAGCAGAAGAACTCAGGAGCATGCCGGAAAATACACCCGAAGAAAGGGCTCAAAAGCTTGCAATGGCACAATCCCTGCTCAAAAAATCGTCCGATGCGGAGTTGGCAGGCAAATCATGGGTACAGCATTTCCTCGGCGTTCTCGTGAATGCTGCCGGTGCAGGCGTCGTATGGGGGGTTTACGGCAACAGGATAAAACAGGCTGGCGGCACGCCATGGCAGCAGGCGCTCGAACTATTCGTTATCGGTACAGGGGTCAGCGAACTCCAGATATGGACAGAACCGACGAGAGCCATATCCGATGAAAAGAATTACACGAATACGTACCACCCGCGCATCGATTCAAAATTTTTTATCCTGCCTTCGGAAAACGGCTTGCTCGTCGCAGCCGCAGTCCGTTTCTGAGTAAACCGGGGAAAGAGTCGTTCGTCTCTGCTCGTAAAACAACGCTCTGATGGGTTTGCCCAAAAAACACCCTTGATTATCTTTCGTGCAAGAGCTTCTTCGCTGCGTCCGGAAAAAAGTATGCAAAAAACGCCTGTGCACCCAGATAAGATCCCTTGATAGTCCATTTGTTGCCGTTCACGACAAGCGCTGCAACGGCAATCTGCGGATTTTTCACCGGCGCAATACCGATAAACCATTCATAATCCCCGGCAGGATCGTCTCCGTGTATAGAACCCGTCTTGCCAGCAACACTTATGTTTGCAAGTATATATCTTCCCCTTCTGTTGAAAAAAGCCCTTCTTGATGTGCCTTTCGTTATGGTAAGCCGCATCATCTCGATGAGCTCACTGGCCGTGGCAGCGGTAATGACCCGTTTCGTTTCCTGTTTTGACCTGCTAAAGCCCTCGTACGGCACACACATCCTTCCCTTGTTGCCTATCGCCTGTGCGATTAAGGCCGCATGAAACGGACTCAATGTCGTGTCGGAATTCAACCCGGCCCCCGTCTGGGCAATGTCCACGGTATTGTCATCTACACTTGCCCTGCTTTGCTGTATAAAGGATGGACCGAGGGATTTGTTAAAATAAAATCTGTTGAGATAGGTCTCGAAATTATTGTTACCGATTTTATAAAGGGCGAGTTTACCAAAAACCGGATTGTTTGATTTTGCAAGTGCCATGGAGAATGTTATTTTGTGCCTTCCGTCATCGTAACCGTTCGTCAATGCCCGTATACTTTGGGATGCATTCCGCGAATCATAGTAGAAAAGTGCGTACGGAGGTATATGGTGGAGTTCAATTGCAGCGGATGCCGTAACCAGTTTGATCAACGAGGCCGCAGGATACGCTTTAAATGCAGAGAAATCAGCGCCCTTGCTCACAACGGCAACCGGTGCACACGTTTTCACATCAATGACAACAACAGCGCCGTCGCGTATCCTGTACATGTCCATAACGTGTTTTATCCACCTCGTTACCTCATTGTGCGGCAGATTGAGCGCACCGGTATTCCTTATCTCTGCATGCGTCTTTACCTGCGGCGGCTTTAATACCGGGGAAGTTATAACAACACCGGCTTTGTTTTGTACTCTTGCTCCTTGTTCCTTTACCCGGGGATAGTGCTTTATCATAAGGTAAGAAATTATGCCGAGGATAATCACGAGAGAGAATATCATGGAGGGGACAAAATTGCGTCTGCCGTTCCTCCGCAGGGATTTCAAATAATTTTTTTGATAAGAGCGCCAGTTCATTATGACTGAAGGTGCGGCAGCAACGATTTATTGGAGGTAATAAGATACGCCAGCATCCTTGCATGATCGCTATAACGTTTTATGACACTGTCAAGCGTGGCCGGACTGTCTTTGAGCAGGTTGAGAAGGAGTTTGGTGTCTAAAATTACACTGCGCTGCTTTTTCGTCATGCCAAAATAGCTGGACAGGTTTGTGATCTCATTGGGTGTATGGTGGAGAAACAATACCGTCAGCATAAGCACCCTCTTGTTTTCACGATCGATCCTCTGTTCTTTCTCTATCCTTCCGAATATGTCCCTGATTTCTTCGAGTACTCTGGCGTCCGAGATGACATTGGAGATACTGCCGAGTTCATATGCCCTCTTGATTACAGGAAAAGGATTTTCTTCGGCCAGATACAGGTTGATTTCTTTTATGCATCTTTGCCCGCTGATAGTCTTCAATGCATTGTTGGACAAAGCGGTTTTCAGATGTTTGAGTGTTTGCTCTTCTATGGTAAAACCCAACCGCGTTTCAAAACGTATCGCCCTGAATATGCGGGTCGGATCATCAATAAAACTTTTCACGTGTAAAAACCTTATCATGGATGACTCGAGGTCTGCATAGCCCTTGAAAGGATCGATTATTTCTTCTTGTTTGCTTTTCGTATTCAGTCTGACTGCCATGGCATTGATGGTAAAATCTCTCCTTGCAAGATCCTGAACGATATCAGATGCCGGCTGGACGCGCGGAAGCGCACCGGGGTTATCGTACGTCTCCGTTCTCATGGTCGCAACGTCTATATGCAGATTGCCGGGCATTACAATCGATGCGGTCAACCGTTCTTTATGCATGGTTAACGGAGCGCGCAGTTTATTCGCAAGCAGGGCAGCAAATTGTATTCCATCGTTTTTTACCGCGATGTCAACATCGATGGTGTTTCTCTTTAACAGCAAATCACGAAGAGGACCGCCGACAAGGTAGACTTCCGTATTGAGCTCCCCTGCTGTTTCTTCTATTGCTTCAATATATTTCTGCACCTCATTGTGCAGTTTCTTGATAATATTCCCTCTATGAATCTTCATAGTCCACTCCGTCAGAAGAAACGGAAATTTATCCCGTGTCCTTTCTCTTTGGACTTTACCTTGTAAATGTCATCACATCCTTCACGACGGTGCCGTGTCACGGTGAAAAATATGCCGAAGCAGGGACTCGAACCCTGACAGCCTTGCGGCCACCAGACCCTGAATCTGGCGCGTCTACCAATTCCGCCACTCCGGCTTTTTATAGAGTTTATACAGGTGTATCGTTTTGTCAAGATTAAGTCCGTGCTTACACGGTGCGGGCAAGGCTTCTGTCGTATGGACTTAAATGTTCGGCTTAATGGATCAGCGATTGAATCGACTGCATGGCAAAATTCATGATATCTGATGGTAAAATACCGAGCTGAATTACACCCCATAACGCAATAAAAACACCTGCTGCTATTCCTGCAGGGACCGGAGTATCTGTCCGTCCCTCGGATTCTTCAAAGTACATGGCATAAACAATACGGAGATAATAATAAAGGGAGATAACACTGGTCAGAATGCCGAAAATTGCAAGCCCTATATATCCGCTCTTGATTGCGGCACTGAATACGTATAATTTTGCCATAAATCCTGCTGTCGGCGGTATTCCCGCAAGCGACAACATAAATACGGCCATGATTAAACTCAAGATTGGATGTTCTTTTGCAAGACCGCTGAAATCGGACAACTCACTGCCCGTACCGTCATTCTTCTCAAGATAGGTTATGATTGCGAATGAACCGGTTATCGTAAAGGTATAGGAAAGAAGATAAAATACGGCAGAAGACATACCGAACGCGGTGCCGGATACAAGCCCTACAACCACATACCCTGCGTGGGCTATACTCGAATAGGCAAGCATCCTTTTTACGTTTTTCTGCATGACCGCAATGATATTGCCCGTAAACATGGTAACGGCACTCAGCCACCACAGCGCCTCCGCAACCGGCACATGGAAAGATTGCAGGACAATGATCACCACTTTTATGATTGCACCAAAACTTGCGGCCTTAACTGCCGCAGCCATAAATCCTGTAATGGGTGCCGGCGCCCCCTGATACGCATCAGGTGTCCACGCATGGAATGGAACAAGCGCGACCTTGAAGGAAAATCCGATAAGTATGAACGCAACGCCTGCCATCATAACCAGGTTGCCGGTCATATGCTGTGCGGTTGACAGAATTCTGGCTATCGTATAAAGGTTCGTTGTTCCCAGTACGCTGTAGATGAGCGCTATTCCATAGAGCAGAAAGGCGGTTGCAATCGCACCCAGGATAAGGTATTTCATCGCTCCTTCAAGACTTATCTGCCGGTCTCTCGTGAATCCTACGAGAGGATATATGGAAAGGCTCATAAGCTCGAGCCCAAGCACGATAACGATGAGATTTGTTGCGGAAACAAGGAACATCATACCGAGGAGAGAACTGAGCAGTAACAGATAAAAATGACCTCCATCCGGTTCCATATCATCAACGTATTTCAAAGAAACAAGGACCGTTATGAAACCCGCTATCATGACCGTAATAAACAAGAGAAGAGAAAATTCATCCAGGGAAACCATCTGCGAGAAAGAAACTATATTGCTGCCCCACAGATATACGGCAGAACTGATGCCGGCACCGATTCCAAACAGTGTTATGATACCCACAGGCCATTTCCTTGCCGAACTAAAGGCATCGATCGTTGCACTGATAAAAAGGGTCACACCAATGATTATCTGGGGAAGGATTGCAGAGTAATTCAAATCGAAATGCATATTATTTTATCCTCTCTGGCATTTGCGGCGCCATGCTTGGCTGGTAATCCGCCTGCCCCTGCTGCGCTGTCTGCGGCTTCACATACTGGATGTATGATTCACTCGCATTATGAATAATATTGAGGAACGGCTTTGGATAAACGCCGATCCAGACGATCATGATCAATATCGGTATCATAACAATAATTTCCCTGGCACTCAGGTCATGGAGGTCTTCATTGGCCTTATTCGTTATTTTACCCCAGAAGACTTTCTGATACGTCCTCAGCATGTATACGGCACCGAGTATGACACCGGTACCTGCCAGCACAGCATACACCGGGTTTGCAAAGAATGAGCCGAGCAGTATGAGGAACTCTCCGACAAACCCGTTCAGCCCCGGCAGGCCTATGGAAGAAAGCGTTACGACCATGAATATGGTCGCGAAAACGGGCATTGTCTTCGCAATACCTCCAAATTCAGAGAGTTCCCTGGTATGCCTCCGTTCATAGAGCATACCGACGAGCATAAAGAGTGCCCCGGTCGAAAGTCCGTGGTTGATCATCTGCAGGACAGCGCCGTCAACGCTCTCGATATTGAGGGCCATAAGCCCGAGTATAACAAAACCGAGGTGACTGACCGATGAATAGGCTACCAGCTTTTTTATGTCCGGCTGCATCATTGCAACAAGGGCACCGTAAATGATACCTATGATCGCAAGCACTGCAAGATAAGGGAGAAAGGCATTTGCAGCGATCGGGAACAGGGGCATTGCCAGCCGCATGTATCCATACGTTCCCATTTTCAGTAAAACGCCTGCAAGAATAACACTGCCGCCGGTCGGTGCCTCAACGTGTGCATCAGGCAGCCATGTATGGAACGGAAAGATGGGAACTTTAATGGCAAACGACAGGGCAAATGCAGCAAATAGCCATATCTGTGTGCTCATCGGCAGGGACAGGTTGTAAAGTTTCAGCAGGTCAAAGGTGTAGGTACCTGTCTGGCTACCATAAGCAAAGTAAAGATATATGATTGCTACCAGCATCAGCAGACTGCCGAACATTGTGTATATGAAAAATTTTACAGCAGCATATATCCTTCGCGGACCTCCCCAGACGCCGATGATGATGTACATCGGTATAAGCATTGCTTCCCAAAATACATAAAAAAGAATAAGGTCGAGTGAGGCAAAAACACCGATCATACCGGTTTCAAGTACCAGGAACCACAGATAATATTCCTTCTCGCGCTTCTTTATATACGTCCAGGAACCGAGAAGCACAAGGGGAGTAAGAAACGTCGTTAAAAGGATAAGAAGCAGGCTTAACCCGTCTATACCGAGCTGATACTGAATATGGTACACCGGAATCCATGCATATTTCTCCGTAAACTGCATGCCTGTGGATGAGGAGTCAAAGTGTATGACCAGAAATAATGATACAATAAATTCAACAAGAGATACTATCAGGGTAAACCATTTTATGGCGGATTTATTTTCTTTCGGTATAAATGCACCCAGCAGTACCCCGAGAAGCGGTAAAAATATTATAATCGACAGTATATTTTCTTTAAAGCCCATTTCATCCTACCTCAACACAAAGTATGCTAAAACCGAAATGACGCCTATCAAAAACAGCATCACATATACCTGGAAATCGCCTGTCTGTATCTTCCTGAGTTTCGTAGATGCCCATTGCGTTACCTGTGCCGAGCCGTTAACAGTACCATCGACGACCCGCACATCGAATATCTTCCAGAGGAAGTTCTCCGACATCCACAGAAGCGGCTTGATAATAATTGCGTTATAAACTTCATCGACATAATACTTGTTCAGAAGCAGCCTGTACACGCCCGGCAATGATTCTGCAGCATGTTCTGCAGGCCGCATTTTGGACTTGATATAGACATACCATGCAAAAAATACACCTAAAATTGCCATGGCAATGGATCCGATCATAAGCCATGATTCGGTAGAAACGGGCATTTCATGCTTGGGCATAGTACGGAAAACGGGTGCAAGGAAATTGACGAATATATCGGAATTATGCCATCCGACAAGATTTCCAAGCAACTGCGGCACACCGATATAACCGCCTATCACCGACAGGACAGCAAGGATAATCAGCGGAACGGTCATAACCTTCGGTGACTCATGAACGTGCTCGGCAGCATGCTTGTCCAAACGGCTCTCTCCGTAAAACGTCATGTAGATAAGCCTGAATATATAAAAAGCCGTTAAAAGAGCGGTTATGAAACCCAGCAACCATATGACGGTATGACCGGATGCATATGCTGCAGCAAGGATGCTGTCTTTGCTGAAAAAGCCGGACAGCCCCGGTATCCCCGAGATTGCGAGTGCAGCGGCAAGAAACACTGCATGGGTCACAGGAATCTTGTTTTTCAAGCCACCCATCTTTCTCATGTCCTGCTCACCGGAAAGTGCATGGATCACGCTGCCCGCTCCAAGGAAAAGCAGCGCTTTAAAGAAGGCATGCGTCATAAGATGAAAGATACCGGCGCTGAACGCACCGACACCAACACCGACAAACATGTAGCCGAGCTGACTGATCGTAGAATACGCCAGCACCCTTTTGATATCGTTTTGAACAAGGCCGATGGTCGCTGCATACAGGGCTGTAAGTCCTCCTACGATTGCTACGACCTCAAGTGCTTCAGGAGCAAGCACATAGAGGAAATTCATCCGTGCTATCATGTATACACCGGCCGTAACCATAGTCGCGGCATGAATAAGAGCACTGACGGGGGTTGGACCTTCCATTGCATCAGGCAGCCATACATAGAGAGGAAGCTGTGCTGATTTCCCTGTTGCTCCCACAAACAAAAGTATTCCAACTATCGTAAGTATCTGTGGCGAAATGAGGGATATGTGAGCTGCCATTGTAGTAAAATCAAGCGTCAAAATCCCTTTTGAAGCAAACGCAGATGCAAGTAAAAACAGGCCCAGCAAAAAGCCATAATCTCCTACCCTGTTTGTAATAAATGCCTTTTTACCGGCATTCGCTGCTGAATCCTTCTCATACCAGAAACCTATCAAAAGATAAGAGCAGAGGCCTACACCTTCCCAACCCACAAACATCAGAACAATGTTTGATGAAAGTACCAGCAGCAGCATGGAAAACATAAACAGGTTCAGATATGCAAAGAATCTCGAATAGCTTCTGTCCCCGTGCATGTATCCTATGGAATAGATATGGATGAGGAACCCGACACCCGTAACGACAAGCAGCATGACAATAGTAAGAGGATCTATCATGAGCTTGAAGTCTATGGTAAGACTGCCGGAATTGATCCACGTATATACCGTGTCTGTTATAAGCCTTGAGCCGGGCGCCATGGAGAGAAGCTGTATGAATATATACACGACCAGGGCAAAGCTGATAAACACTGCACTGTTGGCAATCCATCCCACGGCCTTATTTCCAAGCCTCTTCCCTACAAGACCGTTTACCAAAAATCCAAGCAGAGGGAAAATTAAGATATACCGTACTATATTCAATTCCATTTTTTCACCATTTCAGCTTCTTCAAGTCGTCAATCTTTACCATGCCGACTGTCTTGAATACCTTCACAACGAGAGCAAGGGCAATTGCCGTTTCTGCCGCTGCTATGGTTATAACCATGATAACGAACATCTGTCCGTCCAGCGTATGCATATACTTTGATGCCGACACGAACAGGATGTTCACTGCGTTGAGCATGAGTTCAAGGGATATCAATACAATGATAATGTTGCGGCGCATAGCAACCCCGATCATACCAATGACAAACAGCACAAAACTGAGAATTACAAGCAACTGGTAACTCATTCCTTGTCCCTCTTTTTAATAAACGTTATCGCACCAAAAACACCGACAAGGAGGATAAACGATGCAAGTTCAAACGGCAGAAGATAATAACGCATAAGATTGAAGCCAATGTTCTCTGCAGAACCGAACCCTACAATCGTGAATCCCTCGGGCATCTTTAATACGCCCTTTGCCATAAAGAAAGCTATCAGCAAAACAACCATGATAAGGAAGTAAGAAAAAATGGTCGATGGTTTGTACCGGACGGTTCCCGTTGATGTCTTGTTCAGATCAAACATCATAATGATGAAGAGGAACATGACGAGCATTGCACCGACATAGATGATAACCTGAACCGCTGCAAGAAAAGGGGCACCAAGCAGTACAAACAGGAAGGACGTCAGGAAGAATGCCGCTCCCATCGATAGAGCGCTATAGACCGGATTTCCAGCGATGACCGCATAAAGATAGGTTATAACCAGTAAAACCGCAGTTATGTACAACAAAACATTGCTTATCATTTTATCACTGTCCTCAATTCTTTCCTCTGAATGGATAGTTCCGGCCGTTGCCGTGCAACAAGGCTGTAGAACGATGTCATAGTGATCGCATTTTCAGGACATGCTTCCACACAGTATCCGCAGTATGCACATCGCGTAAGATCGACCTCGAATATCTTCGGACTTCTTTCCTTCCGCGGATCAGGTGACTCCTCGGGTTCGATGTATATGGCAAAGAACGGACATACGGTCTCACACATTTTACACGCCACACATCTGCCAAGGTCCCCGTCGACAAGCAATGCGTGTTTACCCCGGTAATTCATGGTAACTTCCACCCTGTCTATGAGCTCCTGGGCGTCCTTGTCCATTACCTTCATGGTAGCCTGAGTGTTACCGGTTATGTTGAGTTTTTCTTCGGGATAATTTATGGCGAACTTCCGCCTTGTGAAAAAGTGTTTTATCGTAACACCGAGTCCGCGGAGTATCTCAATAAAATAAACCGCTTCTTTAAATGTATATTTTTTCTTATTTTCCGTCATATTATATAATCCTGAGCATGATGAGCGCACCGGTTATGACAATGTTGAGAATGCCAAGAGGGATAAGGACCTTCCACCCGAGAGCGGTAAGCTGGTCAAACCTGAACCTCGGCAATGTCCATCTTACCCAGAGGAAGAAGAACAGGAAAAACCCGACTTTTATCACAAAAGAAAGTACCTCGATGATTGCGACAAGCCATTGCTGCATGTGGACTATGCCGAATTTGGGAATAATAAACCCTATATTGTGAAGATACGGTACCTGCCATCCGCCGAAATAGAGTGTTGCTATCAGCGCCGATGCCGTGATCATGTTGGCATACTCGCCCATGAAAAAAAATGCAAATTTCATGCTTGAGTATTCCGTATGATAACCTCCAACAAGTTCTGATTCAGCCTCGGGCAGGTCAAATGGTACCCTGTTTGTTTCAGCAAAAACACTCACGAGAAAGATAATAAAGCCGAGCGGCTGCACAAGTATGCCCCATTTCGGTATTGTATTGAACCACAAGCTCCCCTGATAGAGGGCGATATCATTCAATTTTAACGAACCATACACCATCAAAATGCCAATGACGGCAAGCCCCATCGAAATTTCATAGCTGATAAACTGGGATGCAGAACGCAATCCACCCAAGAGGGAATACTTGTTGTTCGATGCCCAGCCGCCGATGATGATACCGAAAATACCCATGGACGCTATTGCAAAAACGTAGAGTATACCGACATTCAGGTTCGCTATCTGGAGGTTTATGACCCTGCCGTGCAGGAACAGGTCGTGACCAAAAGGCACAACGGCAAAGGTAAGCATTGCGGGTATGATAGTTAAAATGGGGGCAAGCGTATACAGGAGCTTATTTGCTTCAAGCGGGGTTATGTCCTCTTTCATAATGAATTTTATTCCATCGGCAACAGGCTGGAAAAGTCCCCATGGACCTACTCTGTTCGGCCCAAGCCTGTCCTGCATGAATGCGCTTATCCGCCTCTCTGCAAGTGTAAGGAACGCGACCGTCGTCAGTATAAGCACGAACACAACAACACTCATGACCGTATAGATTGCAACTGTTATATAATCTACCATAGCCTTCCCGCTGCCTTTCTTAAATTAATCCCGGTCGTGAGAGAGTTCATATCGATATTATTAAAAAACGCTATCTCCTTTACCAGAAGTGCCAATATGTTGTCAAAACTGCCTAATTTCTTGCCTGATATGTTGTATATAATGTCCGTCAGTATATCAAGGTCATTCTTTGCATTACCTTTTGAATCGACTACTATTCTTATCCTCTGTACCTGCCCGTCCTTGTTTGTGTATGTCCCGTCTTTCTGTGCAAAGCTGAGTCCCGGCATGAAAACATGCGCCTTCTCCGAAAAAGCGGATGCTTTAAAGTCCTGAACAACAATACACTGTATATCTTTGATCTTCTCTGTGTAACCATCCATACGATCGAATACCGGACCAAGCACGTAGAGCAGTTCTGGTTTTGATGCTATGACCTCATCAACCGGGACGATCTTTATACCGAGTGCACCTGCAATCTGTTCGATACCTTTCAGATTCGGTGCCTGTACACCTTTGCGCAGTTTTAATTTAGTCGATTCCCTGAATTCTTTTGCCTCCGGGAATTGCATAATACCGACGGAATTATGCGCTGTAATGGATTTGATAAGATATAAAAATGCGTACACTTCCTCGTTTGTAGCAAACGGGGAAAGTATGCCGCCGACCTTTGATCCTGCCTGTTTTATTCTCTGGACAACCAATGCGATACTCGCGCTCCATGTGCTATTTTCCGGTTCATACCTGTTGACCGGTCCGGAAAGAGAGCTGTTTTCCAGTGCTTTCTTATAGCCAAGCCTTCCGTCGTCACAGATGAACGAGCTTCTCAATATAGCATCGATAAACACCTTCGGGTAAAGTGCCGTCACATTTCTGTTCGGATTCGTGTGTATGCTGGTAAGGTTTTTGCTGCGCGACCTTACCCTGTAAACCGTATACTTCTTTGCATCGACATAGATGGTGCATCCTGCCTCACACAGGGGGCAGATCGTCTCCGTTGCCCTGAGATTATAGACCCTTTCCTTAAACCTAAAATCCTTCGTTGTCAGCGCTCCGACAGGACAGATATCCGCTATGTTACCGATATAGCCGTAATCCAATTGCCTACCCGGAAAGGTTGTTATCTCAGAATGAGCTCCCCGCTCCATGACAGCGAGTTCCTCGGTACCGACAATATCCCGGTAATACCTCACGCACCGCTCGCACATGATGCACCGTTCGGGGTCATAGGCTATGTGCTCGCTCAACTGGATATGCTCTCTTAATTGTTTTGGCTCTCTGAAATCACTCTTATCCGGCCCGTATTTATGGGAGTATTCCTGCAAAACGCACTCACCGGCCTGATCGCAGTCAGGACAGTCCAGGGGATGATTGGTAAGTATAAACTCAAGGATGGCACTCCGCGCCTGTTTGACCCGGTCTGTCGTTGTTTTTACAACCATGCCTTCCGTAGCAACCGTTGTACACGATGTCTGAAGCTTTGGCATCTTCTCTATCTCAACAAGGCACATCCTGCACAACCCGCCGCTCTTGAATGATTCGTGATAACAGAAATGCGGTATCTCGATACCATTCGCACGCGCAGCTTCGAGTACGGTAACACCCTGTCCAACGGTTATTTTTTTACCATCTATTTCAACTGTAGGCATTTCCTGTTTCCTGTTTTCATTTTTTGTTTATCGGACATTTTTTCATCTGAATATGCTGGGCAAATTCAGCTTTAAACTTCTTTAAGAACCCGAGCATCATCATTGCTGCGGCATCACCGAGCGGGCACAGGGTATTGCCCATGATGTTCGCCGATACCCTTTCCAACAATTCGACATCACCCTGAACCCCCTGTCCATGCTCAATCCTATCTAGTATCTTTGTCATCCAGACGGTACCTTCCCTGCAGGGAGTACATTGTCCGCACGACTCATGCGCATAAAATTCGGAAAGCCTCAGGGACTCCTCCACCGTACATACATCCTCGTCCATAACGATGACAGCGGCAGAACCGAGCATGGAGCCCGCCTTTGCAAGCGAATCGAAATCCATACTCACACCGATCTCTTCGGGCAGGAGCACCGGTGTGGACGAGCCGCCCGGTATGACACCCTTTAATTGTTTGTCGTTTTTTATGCCCCCGGCATAATTATAAATTAAGTCCTTCAGCGACGTACCCATGGGTAGTTCATAAACCCCGGGCTTGTTCACATGACCGCTTACGGCATACAGCTTTGAGCCTGTATTCTTCGGAGGTACTCCGATGGCGGCATACCACTGTCCGCTGTTCTTTATAATGGACGGTACCGCAGCAAGTGTTTCTACATTATTTACAACGGTCGGTTTACCGAATACTCCGACGACAGCAGGGAACGGCGGTCTTACCCTTGGATTTCCGCGCTCTCCTTCTATAGATTCTATAAGGGCGGTTTCTTCGCCGCAGATGTAAGCTCCGGCACCGCGGTGAACAACAATATCGACTTTTTTATCCGTTCCAAAGATCTTTTCCCCGAGGAAACCCTGTTTTCTGGCCTGGGCAATGGCTGCTTCAAGGGTGTTCGCTGCCTTGACAAACTCACCCCGTATGTAGATAAAAGAAAGCTCTGCACCGATTGCATAACTTGCTATGATCATGCCTTCGATAAGCAAGTGCGGGTTTTTTTCGAGGAGTTCCCTGTCTTTAAACGTACCGGGTTCGCCTTCATCCGCATTGCAGCAAAGGTGCCGCGGTCCTTTGAAATCCTTGGGAACGAAGTCCCATTTCATGCCCGCGGGGAATCCTGCACCGCCTCTGCCCCGCAAGCCGGACTTCTTAACCTCATCGATAATCTGCGCGATGGTCATGGAAGTAATGGCTTTCTTTGCGGATTCGTATCCGCCGGCAGCGGTATAGTTTTTTATATCAGCAAGCTTAGTACCTTCTACATTTTTTAAAAGTATCTGTTCCATTACTTCTTCCTGAGACCCTCTATAATTTCCTTCACCTTTTGTTCCGTGCACTGTTCGTAATAGTCGTCATTTATCTGAACAACGGGACCAAAGCCGCATGCCCCAAGACACTCGACCGCAGACAGGGTAAACATATTATCCTTCGTTGTCTGTCCTTCTTCTATACCCAAAACGGACTTCAAGGTGTTAACGATTTGAGCAGAGCCTTCGAGATGACATGATATGTTTGTACATACCTGTACATGATACTTACCGACGGGTTTTTTGTTGTACATGGTGTAGAACGTCGCAACACCGTAGACCCGTGCTGGCGATACACCGACCACTCCGGCCACATACTCCATTACCTCGGGAGATATATACCCGAATTCTTTCTGGGCAATATGCAGCACGGGAAGGAGGCATGCATCTTTCGTAGGATACACTCTTTTCAATTCTTCTACTTTTTCTCTTGCTGACTGGGAAAACTGAATCATCGGTCGAGTTCTCCTGCTACAATATTCAGGCTGCCGAGTATTGCCACTGCATCCGATATCAGGTGCCCTTTGATCATTTCCGGAAACGCCTGGAATATGGCAAAACACGGGGGTCTCACCTTGAGCCTGTACGGGTACTGTTCACCATCGCTCACGATATAAAATCCGAGTTCTCCGTTTGCAACCTCCGTGCCGAAATATACATATCCGGGCTTTGCCTTGATGCCGTACATAATCAACATAAAATGATGGATGAGTCCTTCCATGGTATTATAAACATCCTCTTTGGGGGGAAGTGTTATGTGCGGGTCTTCAACACTGACAGGACCTCCCGGGAGGTTATCGATTGCCTGCTCTATGATTCTCAGGCTCTGCCGCATCTCTTCCATTCTTACGAGATATCTGTCGTAGGTATCGCCGTTTTCACCAATAGGCACATCGAATTGAAAATCTTCATAACTCGAATAGGGCTGTTTCTTTCTTAAATCCCATGCAAGTCCCGTCGCGCGCAGCACAGGACCTGTAAATCCGTATTCAAGCGCCCTATCCTGCGTTATCGCACCGACATTTATTGTCCTGTCCATGAATATGCGGTTTTTCGTTAAAAGCTTGTCAACATCATTTATCGATTTGGGTATTTCCTTCAAGAGAGATCTTACATCGGATCCAAAGTCATCGGATACGTCCCGCGCAATACCGCCAACCCTTGTAAAGGTCGTCGTCAACCGTGCGCCCACCACCTTCTCGATAAGGTCGTAGATCCTTTCCCTTTCTTTGAAGAAGTAAAAGTAGTTTGTCAGTGCACCGATATCGACAACGTTTGTTCCGATTGCTACGAGGTGATCGGCAATCCTCGTGAATTCATTCATGATGACCCTGAGGTACTGACCCCGCTTCGGCACGTCTATATCCAGTAATTTTTCGACCGCAAGAGCATACGAAATATTGTTCATGATGGGAGATACGTAGTTCATCCTGTCCGTAAGCGGTATGAAACCATTGTACGTCCGCTGCTCCGCCATCTTTTCGATGCCCCGGTGCAGATAACCTATCTCCAGGTTCGAATTGACGATCCTTTCACCGTCAAGCTCGAGCACGATGCGTAACGTACCGTGGGTCGCATTATGGGACGGCCCCATATTCAGGATCATGGTGTCTTTCTTTTTCTTCTCAAAGGTAAACATCAGTACTCCCTTGTCCTTCTCTTATCCCAGGGAGCATACCGCTGTTCCGGAGGTGTCGTTCCTCTGACCGGGAAATCTTTTCTCAGCGGGTGACCCTCGAAGTCTTCCGACATCAAGATGCGCTTTAAATCCGGATGCCCCTTTACCTTGATACCCGACATATCGTACAGCTCTCTCTCAAACCAGTCGGCACCGCACCACACGCCGGTAAGACTCGGTACCGATTCGAACTCATCGACATCCGTCTCAACGATTAACCTCTTGTTCGTTATGGTCGAGAGCAGGATGTACGCGACAAGGAACCTCGGCTTCTGGTTGAGAAAGTCCACACCTGCAATATCCAGTATCTGATTGAACTGGAACACCTCTTCATTCTTCAGCGCTGTCATCACTTCAAGCAGATCGTCAACCGCGACCTTTATCGATCGCGGCCGGAAGTCCTCCCGGACCGAAACTATCTTTTCGCCGAATCTATTCTTTATGCTTTCAATCAATTCCGACATATTATTTTAGGGACATCGCCTTTCTTGGTCTTCGTACTGATTCCTGTTTGATGATTTCCTGAAGCTGCATAATCGCATCTATCAATGCTTCCGGCCTCGGTGGACAGCCCGTAACATAAACATCGACCGGAATGATCGTGTCGATCCCTTGCAACGTCGGATACGAATCGAATATGCCTCCGGACGTTGCGCAGGAACCCATGGAAATCACCCATTTCGGTTCTGCCATCTGGTCGTAAATCTTCTTTAAAACAGGGGCCATTTTGTTCGATATTGTCCCGGCAACGAGAAGCAAATCGGACTGCCTTGGAGAAAATCTCATGGCCTCGGCACCGAACCGCGCGAGGTCGAACCTTGTTCCTACAGTCGCCATAAATTCTATTGCGCAGCAGGCCGTTCCGAAGGGCATGGGCCACAGGGAGTTCTTCCTTGACCAGTTGACAAGCTCGTCAAGCTTGGTGGTGAATACACTATCTCCGAGTTTTTCTTCTATTCCCATTCGAACGCACCTTTCTTCCACGCATAAACAAATCCAACAAGAACGATAAAAATAAAAACGCCCATCTCATACATGCCGAAAGCACCGAGTGCCCTCACGATAATCGCCCAGGGATACATGAACACAACCTCGACATCGAAGATCAGGAACATAAGAGCTATGACATAATACTTTACCGGAAAACTGAATCGGGCATTGCCGACCGGCTCGACACCGCATTCGTAAGGAGAGAGCTTTTCATTCGACTTTGCCTTTGGACCAACAAGGGCTGAGAGTAATACGGTAATGACCGCAAAGCCTATAATAATAACCGCATATATTGCTATGTTTATAAGATTATAATTTTGCATACAAATTTAACCTTGCTATATAAATTATGTTCTGCACTTCTTGTCAAGAAAAAAAGGAGTTTGTTGATTCACCCGAAAAATGCGTTTGAAAAATAAGAAAGTTTATGTGATGAGCGATAATCCCTCGTCAAATAAAGGTCTTCTTCGAAAATCCGATGAGGAAACCATGCCGGGTAATTGCATATAAACATACAGAGGACTAAAAGCTCGTTTCTATAAGGAAACGTATAGATATCAGGTGGATCGCGGGATTGAGCGAATAAGTAAACTTCCTTATTGTATTTTTCGGGTTCATGGCTAAATCAAGATCACATAAATATATTTTCTTGCGTCGCCCGGAAAACTGTTCTGTGCCGAACAGAGCAAAAAAAGCGGGTACTCTGCTGTAAACAAAGTGCCCGCTTAAAATGGCTCCTCGGGCAGGGCTCGAACCTGCAACCCTTCGGTTAACAGCCGAATGCTCTACCATTGAGCTACCGAGGAAGATATTATTATTTCTTTTTTTTCTTCGTACTCTTTGTGTTACTGTTTTTCGTTTTGCAAGCCATAATGCTTCTCCTTACCCTTCGCTGAAAGCGAAATTATTTATAACGGAAGAAATAGAACAATGCAACCATTTTTTTAAACCGGAAAAAAATCCGGAGCGACCGGGCTACCGTACCGCTGCGCTCTTCTTCATCTCTACAAGGACAATCTTCGCAATCGCTTTCAGCGTTTCGAATACCGCTATACCCTTCGTCGCAACCCCTTCAAAGTCGGGAGCATTCTTCGGGTTGAGGGTATTTTTCATTTCCTGCAGTTCCGCAGCGTTCGGGAGGTCCCGTTTATTGTACTGAATAACCAGCGGAATCTTATCAAAATCGTAACCGTTTTCTTTCAGATTAATCTTGAGGTTTTCTATACTTTCAATATTTGCATCCATACGTTCTATCTGGGAATCTGCAACAAACACAACGCCGTCTACACCCCGCAGGATCAGTTTTCTGCTTGCGTCATAAAACACCTGTCCAGGGACCGTGTAAAGTTGAAACCTCGTTTTAAAACCACGGATGTCTCCAAGAGCAAGAGGCAAAAAATCGAAAAACAAGGTCCTCTCCGTTTCGGTTGCAAGGGATATCAGTTTTCCTTTGGTATCGGGACTCATCTTGTCGTAAATAAACTGGAGGTTGGTTGTCTTTCCCCCCAATCCCGGACCGTAATAAACAATTTTACAGTTAATCTCCCTTGAAGAATAATTAATAAAGGACATGCTTGGTAAACTCCCTAATCCTTAAACAGATTTTCTATATCTTCATCGGTAATTTCAGAAAATGGAGAACCCGCTTGCGGTTCTTTTTCCACTTTCTTAATGAGCCTCGAAAAGATCGCATTGAGCTCGTCACCGGTTTTCTTAACCCTCAGTCTGACCAGTCCGAGGGAAGAGCGGTGATCAAAGATAACAACGAGGATTACCCTCTGTCCGATAATCGAAATATGTATGTTGTCTTTTTCTCCTTCATGAAACAGTATGGAAAACTCCTTCTCGCCTATAAGCTTCGCCAATCCGCCTGTCGCCGCTATGTTACCTGCGGTCAATGATGCCAGGGATGTCGTATCAATGTTTTTTGTTTCGCCGTATGCAGCTATTAACTGTCCATTTTTATCAACAAGGAATACGATCTTTGCGTTGGCTTCCTTGGTAAGTTTTTCCAGAACTTTATTGATCTGGTTAAACTCCTCCTCATACATTATAAGTGATGGGCCTGCCATACCTTTTCTCCTTTAATTAACAACCCTTATACCATATCCAACCAAAATTCAACATTTTTTGATTAATAAGTAATATTGGTATACCACCCCGAAGAATCGTCTTAAAGATAAGGGCTCTCATGCATAGCCTTTATTCTGAGCCATCTTCTGTCGACTTCTTTCTGGAATGAGTCAACGACATCCTTGTTCTCCGGCTTGGTAAGATGCCTGGTCTTACCCATTAATTTCAACCATTCCATGACCGAAACTTTTTTCCCTTTTGCTTCAGGGTCGTACGTAATCTTCGTCTTACCATGGTCAACCTCATACAGTGGGAAGAAACACGAGTCAACAGCATTTGCAATGATCTTTTCTCCAATCTGTTCCTCACTCCTCCATGAAAGCGGACAGAGCGACAGGGCCTTGATATACACAAAACCCTCTTTCGAATACTCCTGCGCCTTCTTTGCCTTTTTGATCATGTCGTTATAGTTGCTTTCCGCCACGGTCGCAACATACGGTATGTGGCAGGCCGCCATGATCTGGGCTGTATCTTTATGCTGCGTCTTTTTACCTTTCTGATACGGACCCGCATGAGATGTTGATGTGTCATGACCAATCGGTGTTGAAAACGAGAGTTGATCCCCGGTATTCATATAGCCTTCGTTATCATACTCAAGCAGGATCAGCTTGTGCCCTTTCAAGGCTGTACCGATTGCAGGTCCCATACCTATGTCCATGCCGCCGTCACCGGACACCATAACAAAGGTGATCTTCTTATCCTGCGGGAGTTCGCCCCGTTTTATCTTTTCTTCCATCATTTCAACCAGTCCCGACAGTGTCGGGGCTCCGCTCTGAAAAAGGTTGTGGATAAACGTTATTCTGTGCGAGCTGTATGGATAGCCTGATGTAACAACCTCGCCACATCCGGTGTGGAAAAGTACGACCACATCGCCCTCCAGACCCTTAAAGAATATGTTGAGGTTTGAGAATATACCGCACCCCGGGCATGCTCCGTGCCCCGGTACAACCCTTCTCTGCATCATGGAAAGTGCCTGGGCGTTTACACCTTTTACATCCGTGATTTTTCCGGTTTGGGGATCGCGCTGCGCACTGACATGTCCCGTCGCTTCACGGGCGTTTACCGGCGGCATTGCTACATCCATACGATATCCCTCTTTGCCCGGAGTTATGCCATGGTATTCGAACAGCTTTACTTTGCCCGGATGACTTGCCGCATCTATTGTTTCTTCGAATAGCTGTTCGGCATCTTCGGTAAAAAATTCTTTTCCTCCAAGCCCGTAGATCCTCGACAGTACCGTTGTCTTGTTCTCCGGATCGTCCTTCAATGCAGCCTTGACCTCGAGGGTCATATTGCCGCCGTTTGCTCCATAGCTGTCAGCCCTGTCGGCAACACACAAGCCCTTCACGCGTTTAAAGACGCTGATGATATCGTTTGTTGGAAACGGCCGTATCATACTCGGCGAAACAACCCCGACTTTTTTACCCTGCTTTCTTAAATTATCGACAGCGTCCTTTGCGGTATCAAAAGACGAATTCAGGATGAAAAGGGCATAGTCTGCATCTTCCATCTTATACGTCTCCAGCACATGGTATTCCCTGCCGCTGATGGCCGCATACTCCTTGAACACCTCTGCTATGTGTTTGTACGCTGCAGCCATGGCAAGCGAAAGCTGCTTCTTGTTGTTGATGAGATCCGGGTCATTCATGTACGCACCGAACGAAATCGGGTGTTCGGGATCGAGCGCCGTATAGGTCGGCTCCGGTTTGCCGATAAAATCCTGAACGAATTGTTTGTCCGCGAAATAGCTGACTCTTCTCTTCTGATGGCTGGTGAAGAACCCGTCATACGCCACGATTACCGGCAGACGTACGTCTTTGAGTTCCCCTATTTTAATCGCCATGATATTCATATCGTAAACCGCCTGCGGCGATCGCGCCAGCAGTATGAGCCAGCCCGTGTTCAGTGCCATATACAGATCGCTGTGATCCCCTTTGATATCAAGGGGACCGGAAACCGACCTTGTTACGAGGTTCAGCAGCATGGGGAATCTTGTACCTGACTGAACAGGGTACTGTTCTATGGAGAAAAGAAATCCATTCGCTGACGTGGCATTGAATACCCTGCCTCCTCCCAGTGTGGCCCCATAGCAAATACCGGCAGCGCCGTGTTCACCGTCGCCGGGTATCATCCGAATATCGTGTTCCCCGAATGCCCGCATCTCGTCAAGGTTCTCTGCAACCTCGGTCGAAGGGGTTATGGGATAATATCCCATAATGTGGAAATTTATATGTTTTGCTGCAAGAGCTGCCATCTCGTTGCCGCTCAAAAGCCCCTGCACCTGCGGCAGAGGGGATTTGTTGTTCATAGTTTTTGCCGTCTGATTGTTATCCATGTGTCCTCCGGATTATTTTAAAACAAATTCTGTATGTCTTATCGTTATTGATTCAACATCGTGGTTAGATTCCAATTCCTTCTTCAAGGCGTCAAACTTGCAAATCTCCACGCACTTCATACATCCCTTGCAGAACTGATAGTCAATGCCCAGCAGGATATTCTTTTCCTTGCCGTGTTTATCTATGCCTTTTTCCCATACGAAACAATAGTCAGGGCATGTGATCTCGCACTCGCCGCAATTGGTACATTTGTCCTTTATAAAAAGCGGTATATATCCTGTCCTCGATGCACTCAGATCCTTGCTGATGCTGTTCCCCGGATTCAGGATAACACCTCCTATGGGTGCGTTCTCGTAACCGATGTCGGGAACAGACCTGCTAAAGGAAACGTATTCGTATTTGTTATCGGGTTTGAACACTTTTACGGAAATCTCGTTATAGCCCCGTTCAAATGCCTTGAGGTTTGCATCGATGAGGTGGGGGTATTTCTTTTTGAAGGTCTCTGCAATGGCGTTTTTCAATGCCGCCTTGTCTATAAAACCGGATGCCTTTGCAATGGCACCAAGCATGGTGGTGTTCAGTTTAACCTTTTCTTCAACGGAAATCTTGATGGCATCGACACAAACGACCGTGCCGCCGTACAGTTTAAGTTCTGACCGTATTTCATCGGGCGTTCTGGCGGTATTGACGACTATAGTTGCATTCTCGTCTACTCCCTGGGTAAGTGTCATCGTCTTCATCATCTTTTCATGGAAAATAACAAGGATATGGGGTTCTTCGACCGGGCTGTTCGACCGTATTTCGAAATCCGGTTCTGCAAACCGAATAAAGGACTTCACGGGTGTTCCTTTTTTCTCAGAACCGTAACTTGCAAAGTTAACACCGTTCAAACCCATTCCCAGCACACCGGCTTCCGCGAGTACCTTGCCGGCAAGATTGGCGCCGAGCCCGCCGACGCTTTCCATCCTGATTTCAAAGAAACCGGATTTGTTCACCTTTGGTAGTATTTTTTTTGTGTCTGACATCTATCCTCCAATCTTATATTTCTGTTCTGTTTTCCATTGCCCTGGTCAGTGTGTATTGATCCACATATTCCAGAGCCGAGCCCATGGGTATACCGCTTGCCAGTCTTGTGACTTTTATTCCCATCGGTTTTATTATCCTCTGTAAGTACAGTGCCGTTGCCTCTCCTTCTGTCGTAGGACTCAAAGCAGCGATGACCTCTTTTACAGATTCCTTCGCTAATCTGTTCATTAATTCAGCAAGCTTTATATCTTCCGGTCCACTATTGTTCAGCATATTTATGACACCGTGCAATACATGGTATCTCCCCTTAAAAATTCCCGCCTTTTCTATGGTATTGAGATCGACAGGCCTTTCCACAACACAAATCACAGAATTGTTTCTTGACTGGGAACTGCATATATCACAAGGATCTGTATATGTAAAATTAAAACATACGGAGCACGTCTTTACATCATCGCTGATCCGCTTGATGGCATTTGCCATCGCCAGGATATCGTCTTTTTTCATATTGAGGATGTGATATGCAAACCTCGTAGCTGTTTTTTCTCCCACACCCGGCAGTTTTTTCAAATTCGCAACAAGCTCCGCCAGGGGATCGGCGGATTGACTTATCATAACGAAAGCCCGGGTATGTTTAATCCGCCCGAAACTTTTTTGAATGCTTCTGCAGACAGATCTTTTGCCCTGTTCAATGCTTCGTTGACAGCGGCGAGAAGCAGGTCCTCGAGCATCTGCTTATCCCCGAGTGCAAAAACCTCCTGATCGAGCGTGATCTTGGTAATTTCATTTTTCCCGTTTGCCCTCACGATGACCATGGCCCCTCCGCTCGATGCCTCGACTTCTTTTGTCGCGAGTTCTTCCGTGATCTTGTTCATCTGTTCCTGGACTTTTTTGGCCTGTTTTAACAAACTGTCTAAGTTCATGTTTTCCCCTTTACATTTTTTTTATGATCTTTGCTCCAAAAACATCAAGCAGTTTATTGAGCTTCTGATCATCTTTTATTATTTCCTTATTGCTTTCCGGCGGCGCATCTTTATGCAGTACGACATCGTACTGCATTCCGAAATACTCTTTGACAAACTGCCGTATGAGTTCTCTGTTTTTCTCCAGGTCTGTAACACTATTTTTACCGTGCTCCTTTATAAATATATTTACTTCACCGTTTTTTTCAATCGAGATATTTGCCTCGCCAAGTTCCGCGGCAAGCGGGCCGTTCTTCTGATAAACATGCCCGATAAACCCGTCCAGCGTCCCTTCCCTGCCGGCAGCGCTCCTGCCGCTGTCCGCGGCCTTCGCCCCGGCATACGTACCGTCATCGGACATGCCCTTTCCGGGAACCGGGCTTCCAACCGGTTTTTCATGCATAAATGATCCGGCTGTTTGATCGATCGAGCTTTTGAACTTTTTAAGATCCGACAATATCTGATCTATGGGAAGCAGCGGTTTTAGCGAAGCGGCCTTTATAAGGACAATCTCGAGGGCAATGGCAGGCTGCGTAGACCGTATTATCAATTCGACGCCTTTCGATACGGCGTTCATGAGGTGCAACAAATCGTCCTGCGTAAACGAAGAACTGATCTTCTTCAATGCAAGGACCTCTGCATCCGGAAGCTCTACCAGTTCGTCAAGCGACATGGCGAGCAGGTAAATGTCGCGAAGGGAGGACAGGAGCTCTTCGATAAATCTTTTCGGGTCGTAACCTCTCGCATCAACCTCTCTCGCCGCAAGTGCAGCCTCCGCAACGTCATGATGGGCCATGGCACTGACGGCTTTTACAATAACATCCCTCTCCAAAATACCGAGCGATTTGTATATTTCTTCGTGTTTGATCGTCTTTCCGCTGTACGATATTGCCTGCTCGAGAAGACTCTGTGCGTCCCGCAGGCTTCCCTGGGCATACCGCGTGATCACCTCTTTCGATTCATCGTCTATCGTTATGCCCTCTTTACCGGCTATGGCTGCAATACTCTGCATGACCATAGAGTTCCTTAATTTTCTGAAATCGAACCTCTGACAGCGTGATTGTATGGTCAGCGGGACCTTGTGCGGCTCTGTCGTGGCGAATATGAAGATTACGTGCTCGGGCGGTTCCTCAAGTGTTTTCAGGAGAGCATTGAATGCCCCCTGCGACAGCATATGTACCTCGTCTATGATATAAATTTTGTACCTGTCCCGGGACGGAGGATACTGGACGTTGCTTTTGATCTCCCGTATGTTGTCGACCCCGGTATTGGAGGCCCCGTCAATCTCATAGACATCCATGCTCCTGCTTTCGTCTATCTCGAGACAGCTCGAACAATTGTTGCACGGAGTTGCCGTGGGTCCCTTGGCGCAGTTCAGTGCTTTTGCAAACAGCCGCGCGGCAGTGGTTTTGCCGACACCCCGGGGACCCGTAAAAAGATAGGCATGCCCTATCCTCTCTTCCGCTATGGCATTCGATAGCGTTCTGGTAACATGAGGCTGCCCTAAAAGATCTTCAAAAACCTTCGGTCTATACCGTCTTGATAGTACTCTGTAAGCCATAACTCCCAACTGTTTTCAGCGATTATTTTTATCACCTGTTTTATCAATAGATAGTCAGGTTTTCTGCGACTTGAACAGTATTGCTACCGTTGCTTCCTTCCAGACCTGGCGGGTTCACAACTTATTCAAACACAGGACCCGACTATCCACCAGTGATTTTTTATCATAATTCAAAAATGTCAACAGTTTTCTGTCAGGGATGAAAACGGATATATATATTTTAATACCGTTTCTCGCAAAAGTAAACACTGTTTGAAGCCCCTCTGCCGAGACTCGCCTGTATTTATAAGAAATCCTTCCCCGTACGGAAAGGCTTCCAACGGGACAGGCTATTTTATGCTATGTTTTTTCATCCTGTACCGCAGGGCATCCCGCGTAATAGACAACGCCTGTGCAGCCTTGGTCTGATTGCCCTCCGCGAGGGCAAGTGCCTTGAGTATGAGTTCCTTCTCGACCTTTTCGAGTTCCATGGAACTGTAGTGATCGGTACCGGCCTCTTCCGGGGATTCTATGAGTTCTATGGGCAAATATTCTTTTTTGAGTATTTTGTCGTTCGTCAGAAGGATCATTCTTTCTATAATATTCTTTAACTCCCTCACGTTGCCGGGCCAGTCGTATTTGATAAAATATTCCAGGGCATCCTTATCGATTCCCGAAATTTCCTTTTTCAGATCCTTTGCAATGACACCGATGAAATAATCAACCAGCAAGGGAATGTCTTCCTTCCTTTTTCTCAACGGAGGTATAACCAGCGGAACCACATTCAACCGGTAGTACAGATCGTCCCTGAATGCGGCTTTTTCCACCAGTTTTTTCAGGTCCTTGTTTGTAGCGGATATAATCCGCACATCGACATTTATATCTTTTACTCCCCCAAGCCTTTTGAAACTTTTCGTTTCTATGACCCTCAGCAGCTTTGCCTGGGTAGACAGGTCCATATCTCCTATTTCATCAAGGAACAGAGTCCCTTTGTCGGCAAGCTCGAACATTCCTTTTTTTGATGTCTTGGCATCGGTAAATGCACCTTTTTCGTATCCGAACAATTCGCTCTCGATAAGGTGGACGGGGATTGCAGAACAGTTCAGATCTATAAATGGCTTGTCCTGACGGACACTCGCGCAATGGATCGCCCGTGCAAACAATTCCTTGCCGGTCCCGCTTTCTCCTTGCACAAGAACCGTGGTATCGCTTGCTGCAAGCTTTTTTGCCACATCTATGGAACTTTTAACACCTTCGGATTCGGCAACAATCCTGTGAAAACCGTACTGGTTATGTACCCTGTCTTTGAATATCTCGAGTTCATTTTTCAGCTTAAAGAGTTCCAATGCCCTGTTGACCGTAAGCTTGAGTTTCTCTGCGTCGAACGGTTTTACGATATAATCAAAAGCACCGGTTTTAATTGCATGGATAGCGGAATCTATACTGCCATACGCGGTGATTATGATAACGGGGAGCTCACCGTTTTCTTTTTTTATTGTCCTTAATATCTCTATGCCTTCGATATCCGGCAGTTTCATGTCGAGCAAAACTATATCGGGCAAGTTTTCTTTAAGTCTCAGAAGACCTTCTGCTCCCGTGCCGGCGGACACAACTTCGTGTCCGTCCTTCGAAAGTAATTTTTCAATAGACCATCTGACGAGTTGTTCGTCGTCTATAACAAGTACCGCACCCATTGCATTGTTCCTCTCACCTTCTTATGTTATGTCATTCCGCACGCGATACGGAATCCGGCATTTTCCCCCCGGTTTCCTGCCGGAGTTTACCCCGTAAACCGATACGGGGCAGGAATGTCAAAATCCAGCCAAAGCTTTTTTGTTTTTTCGGTCATGAAGCGTACCGCATTGCATTCAATCCTTTAACACTTCTTCGCTTCATTCACTTTATTTCATCGCCGCTGTACGGTATACGTACAAAAAATATGGTACCCTTCCCCTCTTCGGATTCAAACGTTATACTGCCGTTCATCCCGCTCACGACACTGAGGCTTATTGCAAGACCGAGTCCCGTACCGTTACCTTTCGTCGTATAAAACGGATCGAAGATCTTGTCCCGTATCCCCGCCGGCACACCTTTGCCCGTATCGCTGACTTTTATAAGGATATATGGTTCTCCGAACTTATCAATAAATTCCGTCGACACTTCCAAAGTACCGCCGTCGGGCATTGCCTGGATGGCGTTGAGCATGAGGTTGATGAACACCTGCTCCAGTGCATCCTTGTCCACCATAATTTCGGGCATACCGATATCGAGCTGGAGGAGCATGCTGATGTGGTTTGCTGCGGCCTGAGGGCTCAGCAATTGCCGCAATGTCTTTATACTCTCGTTGATGTTGAACTTCGTTATATCATGCGTCGGGAACTTGGAGAACCTTAGCATATCGCTGACCAGTTTATCTATCTTTCCTATCTGGGCCATAATCTGGTTAAATACATCCGCCCGTTCTTCGTCCGTGACAAAATCCTCCCTGAATACCTGCAAAACGCCGCTGATCCCGGCAAGGGGGTTGCGTATCTCGTGTGCAAGGGACAATGAGATTTCGCCAAGAGACGCAAGCTTGTCCATCTGCTGTATCTGGAGTTCCGTCATCTTTCTGGTTTCAGCTTCTTTATAGGCAAGCCGGTCAAGCATGATATTCAATTGTTCGCTCAGGAACCCAAGCTCGTCATTCTCGTGAAAGTCCGATCTGACGGACAAATTCCCCTCCGATGCCTTTTTCAGCGTGTTGACCAATTCCTCAATCGGTTTCTCGATAACGATCATCGTTATGAGCCAGATCGAGAATATCAAAATGGAAACGATAATAACGCTCATGGTAAACCAGTTCGACATCAGTCCGGCAAAAGCGGTGTTGTACCTGTTGGTGGAGACGTTTGCATAGAGCAATGCAAGCAGCGTGTTGCTGACTCCATGACACCGGTAACATGCCTTTTCGTTGTATATGGGATAGAACACTTCTATATTTTTGCTATGTTTTATGGTTATCATGTTCAGATAACTCTTTACCTTCGGCACTTTTATTTTTTTCCCGCTATCCTTTGAATACAGATACAGGGGTTTACCGTCCGGGGACAGGATACCAATCGCGATAATGTCTTGAATTTCATAATTATACAGGCTCGAAAGGTAGAGATTAAAATCCTTACCCTGTCCCTGGAGCATGTGTATCGTAATGGTTTTGTTTATATCGTTTATGATAAGCTTGATCTCATCTTCCAGATACTGTTTAAAAACGTTTTCCGTACTGATCCGCACAAAAAGTGTGTAGATGGATATCGTCATGATCGTCAGCAGGACGATCGGGAGCATGTATTTGATATTAATGGGTATGCGCGAAGCCTTTTTCAATTCCGCTCCGTTTTTTCTTTGAGGCTTGAAACAAATTCTGCCGAAAATAAAAAGATGAGTGATGTATAATAGACCCAGAGGATGGTGACGATAATGGCCGCGAGTGAGCCATACACAATATTTATCCTGGAACGATGGGCAAGATACCAGGAGAACAGCACCCGGACCACGGTCCACAGTATGGTTGTAATGCCCCCGGCAATAAAGATGTATTTTCTATCAATCCTTTGTGACGGAAGGAAGTAATAGGCTGCTGTAAAAAGCAGAAAGATCATAAAAAAGGCAAAAAGGCGGCTTGACAAGATCTGTGCGATTATATAAAGCGTCGTACTGATTAACGGCAGGTCCAGCTTTATCAAAACCTTGAAGATAGGGGTAATGATAAATAAAAATGATACAACAATGCCGCCGGCAACTATAACGAGCATGGACTTCCCCTTTATGAAGAGTGGATTTCTTCTCTTTTCCAGTCTGAAAATTACATCGAGGGAACGTTTCGCCTCAAGCAATGCCAGATCCGATGAAAATAAAAGGAAGATAAACCCCAGCACACCTATGGCGCCGCGGTTTTGCAGCAGGTTTCCCACATCGTGTATGACAGCGGGTGAGATATCCGGTATAAACTGTTTGAGTATGGATATGATATAGGGGAAAAAACTGCTTGTGGACCCTACAATGTAACTGCCAACCGAGATCAGCACAAACAGCAGGGGAATTACCGAGAGAACGACATAAAAAGAAAGCGCTGCTGCATGGGACATGCAGGTGTCGGCTATAAACCTATCGACGGTCATCGAAAGAAGGGATGTATCTTTTTTTTCCATGTGCTTATTCCTTGCTTCTGAACAAAACCCTGACCGGCACCCCTTTAAACCCGAAAACTTCCCGTATCCTGCTTGTTATAAACTTGCTGTAGTTCTCCTTGATCCCGGTTTTGTTGTTCGTGAATATGACAAACACGGGAGGCCGTACTGCTATCTGTACAAGGTAGTACGATTTTATGATCTTCCCGCTGCTTGAAATAGGCTGATGCTTGCTCAGTACCTCCATGAAGAACTTATTCAACTCGGCGGTGGGAATCCTGTACTCGTAATCGTGCAAAACCTTTATCACGTTCGATACGAGCGCCCGAATACCTTCACCGGTAAGGGCAGAAGTAGGAATGATGGGTATATACTCAGCAAAACCGAACGCAGCGGCTATCGCGTTCGTGACAATCCGTCTGTCCTGCTTCGGGATAATATCCCACTTATTGACAGCTATTACACATCCCTTACCATAAGACTGTATCATATTCATGATCTTTTTGTCATAGCCCGTTACCCCCTGCACGGCATCTATGACAAGCACGACGATATCAGACCGGTGTATCGAATCCTTTGCTTTTATCGCGGATATCGTTTCAACAGCGGGGCCATCCTTGTTCTTTTTCAACCCCGCGGTATCTATCAATACCATCGGTATCTTATTAATCTCGACCTTAATTTCGACGGAATCCCTTGTCGTACCGGGCTTATCGTCGACCAGCATGATTTCGTTCCCGATAATATAATTTATCATGCTTGATTTGCCTGCATTCGGTTTTCCGGTAAAGACGAGTTTTAACGGCTTGCCCGTATTGTTCTGCGCATCCGGGAACCCGTCCGGGTTCGCCTTCAGGTAACCGGCTATCGCGTCCATGACGGTATCGACACCATACCCATGCTCGGCGGATATCGCAAATGCATCCGGGAACCCGAGCCGGTAGAAATCAGCAACAGCGGAAGGGTCGTCCGGCTTATCCATCTTATTGACCGCAAGGAAAACCCGTTTGTTTATTTTCCTGAGCCAGTTCGCTATTTCATGGTCGTACGGCAGCACGCCTGCCTGGTAATCGCATACCAGAATGACGGTGGACGCCTCCGCTACGACGGCTTCGACCCTTTTGTTTATTTTAAAATGTATATTGTTCTTATCGTTTGTAAGTCCGCCGGTATCGACGACATCAAACGGTACACGGTTCCATTCGACCGTATCGAAGATGGTGTCCCTCGTGGTACCGGCCAGATCCAGTACTATGGATTTTCTTCTTGAAATCATCCTGTTGAATAAACGCGATTTACCGACATTCGGCCTTCCGACTATTGCGACGAGGGGATTCATTTTTCCAGTCCTATTTCCCTGAGAAAGCGTTTGTCTTTTTTCCAATCTTCCTTGACCTTGACATAGAGCTCAAGATACACCTTCGTTCCCAGCAGTTTTTCCATATCCATTCTTGCCGACGTTCCTATCTTCTTCAGCATCGAACCACCGGCGCCTATCAATATGCCCTTCTGGGACGTTTTTTCCACATAGATTGTAACATATATCCTGATTATCCTCTCCCGCTGGGTTTCATCGAACTTATCGACAACGCAGGCAACGGAATACGGTATCTCCTCCCGGGTGAAATTAAACAGCTTCTCCCGCACAATCTCGGCGACCAGCTCCTTTTCATACTTATCCGTTATGGTATCCTCGTTGTACAGCATGCCGTCATTCGGCAGATACTGCTTCAGTTCCTTCAGGAACACATCAACGCCTTCACCGGTAACAGCCGACACCGGTATTATAGCACCGTACACGGTTTTATCCGCATAACTCCCTATAACGGGCAGAAGTAAGTTTTTATCTTTCTTCAAATCAATCTTGTTTATAAGTACCATCTTTGGTTTATCATGAATCTTTCCGAGTTCTTCCTCTATGGACCGCTCCCGGTCTGTAATAAAAGGCTCAACGATATGAACGATCACATCCGCGTCGTTCATGGCCGACAGGGTTATTTTCTTCAGCACCGATATAAACGGAGAACTCCTCTCTGTTTCCAACCCCGGTGTATCGATAAAAACAAACTGAGCATCTTGCGTCGTTAAAACACCATGTAATCTCTGCCATGTCGTCTGGGGTTTTGGTGAAACAATGGTAAGCTTTTCTCCGATCAGTTTATTCAGTAATGTAGATTTACCAACATTGGGCCTGCCTATAACAGCAATTACGCCTGATTTCATATTGACCTATAAAAGCACATATACACCAGTTTGCAAGGAATACAACCGGCGGGCATGAATATCCATGCATACGCGTCATTGATTGAATAATCAAAATACTTGCATTGCGGTTTATAATTTTGTATATTTTCTTAAAAAATAAGGAGGGAATTATGCCTGGTAACGTTGTAAGGGCTAGGGTGCCAATAACATTTTCGTATAAAAACAGGGTTGGTCACGCACTGGAACAATATATCAACGGCCTCAAAGAAAAAAAGATATTGGGTGTAAAATGCCCTGCGTGCAAAAAAGTATATGTGCCGCCCCGTACCGTATGCGGCAAATGTCACAAACCAATCGATCAGATGGTGGAGATCGGTCAGGAAGGCGTACTGAAAAATTTTACGACAGCGCACGTGACTATAGCCAATGGCGAGATCACCGATGTCCAGCAGCCGTACATAATCGGACTGATCAAGCTGCCCGGGGCTTCCAGCCTGATCTCAGGTATTATAAAGACTTCTTCCGTGCCTGAGGTGAAAACGGGTATGAAGGTGAAAGCTGTATGGAAAGAGACAACGCAGGGCGACTATAATGACCTTGCGTACTTCGAACCTGCATGACCATGGCTGAAACGGCCTTTAAAAAGGGAGGTATATATGAATGAAAGGGTTGCAGTAGTCGGTTATAAACAAACAAAACACACCTTTGACAGCCCTGTTGCGCGGGAAAGGATGATATACGAGCTTGTAAAGTCCTTGTTCAAAGACCTTGGCATCACCAGGGACGATATCGATACTTTTATATTTGCGAGCAACGATTTTACCGACGGCAGGACGATCTCCGAAGTCTACACGGTTCCGCGGATAGGATCTTTTATGAAGGACGAAACAAAGGTCGAGGCAGACGGGCTGAATGCGGCATTGTATGCTTACATGCGTATTCTGTCCGGGTTATATGAAACAGCCCTTGTTATCGGTTTCAGCATGGCGGGCTCGGAGTTCAGAGTTCCTCTCACACAGGCGTATACGCTTGACCCTGTTTACGAAAGGCCCCGCGGCATCATAAATTTCTATTCGACAGCGGCTCTTCAGGCAAGTGCGTATATGAAAAAATATAAATTTACCGATGAAGACCTGGCGAGGCTCACGGTAAAGAACCTCCAGAACGCAAACAATAACCCGTACGCAGCACGCAAGGAGCCAACGATCTCCGTAGAGGATGTCCTGAATTCAAAACCGCTCTACCTGCCCATCAGACAGGCACACGTATCCGCTTATGCCGACGGGGCATGCGCCGTGATCCTGTCGTCAAAAAAAGCGGCAAAGAAATTTACCGATACACCGGTATGGATAGACGGTGTAGGTCATTCTATGGACACCTATTATATAGGTGACCGGGACCTTCTGGGAATGGAACACTTGTCGGCGGCAGCCAAAAAAGCGTATAAAATGGCCGGAATCAAGAACCCCAAAAAAGAGATAGATTTTGCAGAGCTCCACACGAATTTCGCTTCCGAAGAACCCGTATTCGCCGAGGCCATGGGGCTTTTTAAGCCGGGGAGCGGAAAAGATGTCGTCAAGAACGGAGATAGCGGAATAGGCGGTGCATTGCCGGTAAATCCATCGGGCGGTCCTCTCGGAGCAAATCCGATCAATGCGACAGGGCTTATACGGCTTGCCGAAGCGAGTGAACAATTAAGAAAAGAGGCGGGAAAGAACCAGGTTAAAGGCGCAAAAACTGCCGTAGTTCATGCACAGGACGGACCCGGCGCCCAGTTGAATACTGTTTTTGTTGTAAGGAGGTAAGCATGAAAAGAAATGTAGCAATTATCAGTGTCGGTTATAATGGCAGGTTTGTAAGCAAGAGGCCTGATATCAATATACCGGAGCTCATTCAGCCGGCGGTTGACACCGCGATCGGCAAAACGAAGCTCAAGCATGACCAGATAGAGGCGTACGTCGTCGGTAATATGCACACATTCGAAGGCATAAATCAGCCGCACCTCTGGGCAAGCGATCATTTCGGCGGATCAAAAAAACCTGTTATGAGGGTTGCAACCGGCGGATCGACCGGGGCATCGGTTTACCAGGCAGCTTATTACCATGTTGCATCGGGCATGTACGACGTCGTTATGGCCATAGGCTGGGAAAAGCATGATGAAGGGGACGCACAGGTAGGACTCATGGGAATACTCCTGCCCGAGGCTTTTTCTTTGTTTAATTTCGGTCCGGATATGAGCGAGGACAGGGGGGTAGCAGGACTCGGAGGCGGCGGTTCGACCGGCGGTGCGGCATTTCAGGCAATGTCCTACCTTACGAAGGCACATGCAGGCATCGAACACATCGACCGGGTTGCGGCAATGATGCGGTCGAATGCGGCTAAAAACCCCTATGCCCATCTCCAGCAGCCAGGATGCACGGAGGCGGACATCGCAAAGACGCCGATCATTTCATACCCCTTGAGGTACGGACATACCTGCCCGACGTCCTGCGGTGCCATAGCGATGATCCTTGTATCCGAAGAAAAGGCAAAGAAATTCGGTATCACAGACAGGGTAGCATGGGTCAAGGGACTCGGCTCGGGCGCATCGGATGCAACAACAGGTAATATCATCGAAGGCCAGATTACCGATCCTGCCGAGCAGTACATGTGCAAGGTCGTTGCAAAAAAGGTATACTCCATGGCCGGAATAAAGGACCCGCGGAAAGACATTCAGGTGGCAGAGGTATATTCCGGTTTTTCACATCAGGATCTCATGTGGCCCGAACGGCTTGGCCTGGTTGACGAAGGCAAATCTCCGGAGATGCTTGATAAAGGAGCATTCGCAATAGACGGTGAACTCCCGCTCAACCCGTCGGGTGGGGTTACCAGTACCAATGCAATAGGTGCCTCGGCGATGGTAAGGGTCGGGGAGGCGGCGTTACAGGTCATGGGTCTTGCAGAGGGAGGACACCAGGTACAAAGAAAGATCGAAAACGTGGTTGCTCACGGCTGGGGAGGACTGTTCCAGTTCGTTACAGTGACCGTACTCGGCAGGACACCGGTAAAGAAATAAGGAGGTAGTATGGCTCAGGAAACAAGGATAATAGAAAATACATGGGATTTAACGGCTTATCAGTGGAAGATTGAATCAGACGCCCTTGACCTGTTTGTAAAGGGATTAAAGGACAAAAAAATACTCGGAAGAAAATGCCCTCAATGCGGGACGGTGTATGTGCCGGGCCCCACGTATTGCAGAAAGTGTTTTAGAGATATTGATCAGGTTGTCGAAGTGAGCCAGGAAGGCACGCTCGATGCATTCACCGTCAACCTTGCCGACGTAAAAGGCACCATAGTCGAGCATCCCTATATTACCTGCACCGTAAAACTCGACGGTACACATTCCTTCCTTATGGGGGTACTCGAAGGCTGGACGGATTGGCGCAGCATCAAAGAGGGCATGAGGGTCAAAGCGGTCTGGAAGGATGTAACACAAGGGGCACTCGCAGACCTGTCGCACTTCCAGTTGACGGAGAAATGAGGATGTCCGTGGAGTGAGTTCTGCGCGGTATGTTCAGGAATGAACCGTGCACCATATTTCTGTCATTGTGCACGGGATGCGGAATCCGGGCCTTTATTCTTACTTCTGCAATGTCCGTATTCCCGCATTCGGGGGAATAACTAAAAATGGTTTATTACAAGGAGGGCTTATGCGACAGCTGATCACCGCCGTGGTTGCCATATCCCTGGTGTTTCTCTGCATTCCTGCAGCGCATGCGGGGGACAGTCCGTCAACCATTGAACAATTTGCAGCGGCCTCGCCCGGGGTATTACAGAAATTACTCCAGAAAGGTGAGCTGATCTTCCTGGACAATACCCGGCCTGACCAGCCGCAGTTTGTAACCGCTGTGACGCTGTTCAATGCCCCCATTGCCGAAGTGTTCTCGACAATAACCGATTATTCGCACTACGCCGGCAACATCCCTCAGACAACGGAGGTAAAGGTCTTACGGAAAAAAGGGAATGTCTGGGACGTAAGCTATAAAGTCGAGTTTAAATTTTCCATTCTCTCGGAGCATGCCGACTATACCCTGGAACAGGTGCTTGATCCTCCCCGTAGCATTACCTGGACGAGGATAGCGGGCAACCTCGATACGGTAGATGGTTCATGGAAGCTCATTCCCATAGACAATGGGAACAAAACCATCGGGTTCTACAGGGTCTACACCGATATAAGCTCGCTCGGGTTCCTGATAAAATATATGCTGGAGAAACAACCTGTGCTGAATACCGCGATCTCGACCTCATCCGCCCTCGTCTACACAAAAGCCATGCAAAAGTGGGTGGATGGGGAAGGCAAGCGGTAAGACCAAAAATCTATTGGTGCTTTTCTGGTCTTTTTTGTGCTTCTTTGATTCTTTTTTTCGTAACGCATACAGGAAAACAGCAGGTTAAGGTATGTGGATTGGTGTAACAACTCTTTTAAGTCAGCTTTTCGCTGCATATAATCCGTGGTATCGGATGGTCTTCAAGCTGCAAGGTTTGTCGGTCAAACCAATTTCGCATATTGTATTGATGGTAGAGATCAGTCAATAGTTTCAATAAATTTTCTCCTGTTATCCCATTGCGTCTGACTCTATTTAATTCTTTATTAAGTGCAGGTGGAAGTGATCGGCGAAATGCTTTTTCAAGGATATTTATTTGAGCTTTTTCATCTTCATCTGTAGTTGCTTCAAAAATAATCCTCAGCTCTCTAAGTATGTACCTTTGCCCCTGTGTTAATGATAGTGAATGCTTAAACTCGGATTGACGATGTTTAACTTCTTCTGTGAACTGGTGTTTAATCCGCATAATTGCGGTATTATAATCTTTTGGTATGGCATCCCCGGCTGTATCAGGTGTACACTTAATTGCACTAAGAATATGGGATATTTCTTTAGATACAATGTTTCCTTTCTCATCTAACAGAAATAATTGTTGATAGCCTTTTGTATGCTCTTGATTTGGATATGAAGCTTCACAAAAAACATATAGTCCTGCAAGCGTTGAAGATTTTGAAGCACGTATGCCATCGCGGAGATTTGCAATACGTTCATATTCTGCTGGATTTTCTTTACGTAGTTGCCTCATTATTTCTTCTGCTTCATTAAGATCTATAAATTCTTCTTTCTCATCTTCGAACAGACTCAATTGGCTTCCACGTTTTTCATAGATTGCATACATCGCTTCCTCATTAATCTGTTCGCTACTGTCAAGAATTGCGGCATCCTCTCCTATTGTATCGTGGATCTCCTGAATACGGTTCCGGAGCTTTTCACGCAGACCCAAATTACGTTCTATGCCGGTTTCCGGTAAAAAGTTAAATCCATATACCTCGTCATACTCACTGCCGATTCGATCTATACGGCCAAACCTTTGGATCAGGCGTACAGGATTCCAATGTAAGTCATAATTGATAATCTTATTGCAATCTTGAAGATTTAAGCCTTCTGCCAATATATCAGTTGCTACAACTGTGTTTAGTTCAGTCTCTCCAGTTTGAAACTTATATTCTGGATTAGCTTTTGGTGCAAATCTGCCAACAATGCGGGCCTTGCTCTTATCACCGCTGTATATAACGTCTATGTCACTTTTATGGTCTTTGTTTAGATTTTCAAAAAGATATCGTGCTGTATCAGCATACTGTGTAAAAATTAATCTTTTGCCATCGAGGAGCGGTTTTTCATTCAATCGTTTTATCAGAGTCTGCAGCTTAGCGTCTTTTTCTGGAGTGATAGGTTCAACCAATTGAAGGATTTTTCTAAACAATTTAATATCTTGATCAATGTGCTCTTTCAGGCGTTCTATATCAAAATCTGAGGCACTATATTTTCCGGAAACATTTCGTAAGGCATCCATGAGATCGCGCTCTTCTTCATCATTCGGTTCATAGAGAATCGCCTGGGCGTCATCACCCGCAGGAATAATCTTATTGGATAACGCATTCAAAAATCTGTTATGTATTGTAAGCAACCTATTGACGGTCTCTCTAAATGCAAAAACACTTGATTCAAAGCGTTTAAATAACAATACCCTTATCAAACCGTGCAGGTTAGCTCCTGCCCTATGCAGGCTTGTGTATGGCTCCTGCTTTTGTTTGTCTTTGTTTACATAATGCCATAAACCGTAACGTGCATAAGTTAGTTCATCCGCTGGTAAATTATCAGCTTGTTTCTTCCGTGCCTTACCAAGATACCCTCGTAATTCTTTGTAAAGTCCCTGATATGTTTCTTCAATACTATACTCTATTGTTTCGAGTTCACGTTTCGGGAAAAATTGATGTCTTCCGCCGACAAGCACGTATGCCTTCTTATCCCCATCTATATATTCTTTAAACTTTGATGGATCTACAGGAAGCTGTGTTTTAGCGTCAAGGCCGTACCAGCGTAAAATATGATTACGGGTACGACGGATCAATAGATTTGACAGCAAATCTTGTAATCTTTTCTCACCCTTTTCAATAAGCCGGAAGTATTGTTTCAATTCAGGAGGGTCTATAGGCAGAGTAGTTTTGTCGTCCTGATGAAAAAGCTTAATCTGATGATACACGTCCCATGCACTTTTATTACGAGGTGTTGCTGTGAGGAAACAGCATCTCCTTCCTGTAGATAAAAATGACTGGATTACTTTATATCGTTGGGTATCAGGGTATCTGAAGTTATGGCTTTCATCGATAAGCACAAAATCCCGATCTTTATACTTGATATCATTCAGCAGAAAGTTGAGTGCTCCATTCTCGGCTTCTTTTAAATAGCCGGAAGAAAGGACACGTGCGTTGATCTGGTACATCTCGTTATAGCTTTCCCACATATCAGTTAATGGAGCAGGACATATAATGAGAGGTCTTGCATGTTCTGTTTTCTCAAAGTGTTTGATAATAGCTGTGCCGATATAGGATTTTCCCAATCCGACTACATCAGAAACAAATACCCCGCCATTGTCTTTAATGATTTGTATAGCCTGCAACACTGCCGTTTTCTGGAAATCAGCAAGCTTCTTTATGATTTCATCGTCCCATAAGACTTCTTTTTCTTCTTCACCCTCAAGGCGATCTTTTATCAGTGAATATAGGGTCTTCATGTAAATATCATAGGGTTTCGCAGGCACAATTGCCCAGGACTGTTTCATCTCATGCATCAAGGCCTCATCAAAATCTTGAGATTCTTTCCATAGTGTATCAAACCAACCAACAAGCTCTGCATGATTGTCATTGCCCTGCACAACAACATTCAATTCAGTATTATGTGTAACTCCGGACAGTGTAAGGTTCGATGAACCGACTATTGCAATGCCTTTCTCGTGCCTGTCAATCTTTTTGCCGGAATGATCGTAAACTGTCCCGTAATCAAAAATATACGCTTTGGCGTGAAGACGACCATTAGTATAGATTTTTACTTTAAGCCGCTTTTCTTCGATCATTTGCACGAGTGTTTTGACAAGTGTCTCACTTTCATCGGTTTGATCCATAAGCTCTACTGATCCCCTGATATTATCGGCAACCTTTTCACTCATTGGCTTTAATTCTACTCGCTTTGGATGACCTTGCTTATCAACCTCATCAGCAACAAGCTCTAACCTGCGGTAGCCTTCTGCCAGTTGCTCAAGAGTTTCGCGGTTGGTTGTATTGCCAATCAGAAGGCGCAATTCCTTCACCCCGGCAAGCTTTTCCGCGATGCTTGTCAGTCCGGAGAGAAAGAAATACCCCACAGCAAAACGCGCTGATTCCGTGGAGCCAAGAATGCGATTGATGTGATCAACCAGCTTTTCGTTCCTATTATCTATAATATCGTGTGTAGGCATAAATTTATGAGAACCTAAATAATTATTTCTTAGGTTTATTCATCTGTTTAATTATAATCCCCTGAATCTTTTGTGGAGTATATTCGGAGTCAATGGCCCCCTGCTGGATCCTCTTTAAAAGAAGATACTTAACCGATGTCCATGATTCGTAATAATGCTTGGTTTTCCACTCCGTTATTTTATTAACAGATATGAGCCGTGCATAATGATAAGCTATCACAGATTCATGTTTGATAAACGGATGATCGCCGCGCTTAATAGTGCAGGAAGTATCCACTGATAAATCAGCGGTGGTTACATTAACTATAACGACTTCATTGTTGGGAGTTGGGTCGGAGATTATAATCCAGAGATGTGGAATTTTGTTCGGAAGTCTAAGAACACAGGTATCTCCAGTTTTCATGTCACACGGGATCGTTCTCTAAAAAACATATTTCTTCTGCATGGCTGATGAATTGCTCTATCTTTTCAGGCGATATACCCTCAAGACGGAGTATGTTCTGAGGATCTATAGTGAGCGATGATCCTTTAGGGTCTTCCCACTCGGGTAATGTATGCATGAGTTCTACAAGATCCCATTTGTCCATTGAACCGTATTTTTTATATATTTCCTGTAACACCTTCGTCTCATACTTCGACAATTCATCTCTCTTTGCCGGAGCGCGCTCTGCAAGCTTGACTTCATAATCCCTCGGTTCGGAAATATAGCGGAACCATGGAGTGCGTTCTTTGTGCTTGCCCATGGTAATAAGATCCAAAATTCTACTCAGCACAGGACCTTTGGGCATTGACACAAAGCTATCGCCTGTGATGGTATATCCAAGCTCCAGAAGGGTTTGGCGATCGGCAAGATACAACAATTTTATGAGAACCATATAGTTTAATTTCCCGCCATGAAGAGATATAAGAAACGATGCAGCTTGAGCTGATTTCAGTTCGTTAAAACAAAACCTCATTACCATCCTCCCTCTTTAATCTTATCCTCCATTTGTTATATTTTGTCAATTCTCTGACAACAACATGTGATAGCCAAGTGAAAATGTCATCTCTAACTACCACGTGAAAATGTCAGTAGTATATCCTGTCATAAAGACAGGAGGAAGGGATGATACTAACAATGACAATGAAGGATAAACAAAGAGCGAATGTAATATCAGCGATAATGGATGGGAAGGTAGAGGTAAAAGATGCGGGGAGAATACTGGGGAGGTCTGTGAGACAGATGAGACTACCCCTGAAAATTGTGTATTTGATAGTTTAAGTTTCCTTCATCTCGAAGCGTAAGTCAAACAATTGTCGAATTTCATACAAGCACTCCTTGAGTTGAGCAATAGGTTTTCTTTCCCATAGG
>JAJYUJ010000058.1 GCA_021792615.1 bacterium | reverse complement strand
CGATCTTCCCAGTGAGTGAAATTGTGAAACTTTATAAGGAAGAAGAAAAAAGCTGGAAATACACCAGTGTCTTAGTCTACGAAGGAGATAAAGAATATGTGTGTTCGACTATTGATGGTGATGGTAACGAGATCAAAATATATTATAGATCTAATTCAATCATAAAACCTATTAATCAAATAATTAAAGAAGATAAAATTACAGAAGAGCAAGCATATAAAAAATATTCTCAAAAAATATTCCAAACTACAATGCCGCAAAGTTCTATTCGTCCAAGAGTTATGGCAAAAGTGAACGAACTTGGTATATCGCATGATATTTATTCAATTGAATATGTTCCTAAATCAGGAAGAAATAAAGGGCAGATTTATGAACAATATTATAAAGGCGACAATTTTAGGTTGTTTGCATGGCTAAAAGATGTTGCTGAAGAAATAGAGGGCGTACTTTACAAAAAAGAACTGCAAGGCACATATTGGAACTTTGCCAGTGAAACAAAGAACCTATCAAAAGAAGGGGATGTTAAATTTCCGAATGGAAAAAAGCCTGAATCATTGATAAAAAGGATAATAGAATTATCAACTAATGAAAATGATATAATACTCGATTCATTCCTTGGCTCAGGTACGACCGCCGCAGTTGCGCACAAGATGAGACGCAAATGGATCGGTATTGAGCTTGGCGAGCATTGCCACACTCACTGCATTCCACGACTCAAGAAAGTATGCGATGGAACTGACCAGGGAGGAATCAGCGAAGCGCAAAACTGGAAAGGCGGCGGCGGATTCAAATATTATTACCTTGCCCCTTCACTTTTGCAGCAAGACAGTCATGGTAACTGGATCATCAGCAAAGAATACAATGCCAACATGCTCGCTGCTGCAATGGCGAAGCACGAGGGTTTTCGATTCCAGCCCGATGAATCGTGCTACTGGAAACAAGGAAAATCGACAGAGAAAGATTATATCTTTACAACCACCAACTTCGTCAGTGTCAATCTGATTGATACGATCCACGGCGAAATGAAAGACGATGAGAGCCTTCTGGTCTGCTGCACTTCCTTCAGCAAAGCTGCAGATAAATATCCGAACATTACGATCAAGAAGATTCCGAAGATGCTTCTTGGCCGTTGTGAGTTCGGGAAAGAAGATTACAGTCTCAATATCGTCAACATGCCGCATGAGGATGACGAAGAAAAATTTGTCCCGACAGGCCCGATCGCAACGAATAAGACATTATCTGTAAAAAAAACAGATAGGAAACAGGAGAAGCTATTTTAAAGATCATGGTATGGAAACCGTAACAAATTGTCATACTTTGAGGAGGTTTGCAGATGGCAAACATAAAACTATTTGAGCAAAAGAAGATTCGCTCTGTTTGGAATCGAGCGGATCAAAAACTCTATTTTGTCGTGGAGGATGTCGTTTCTGCTCTCGTCGACAGCACCGATCCGAAACAATACGTTAAGAAGATGAAACAGCGTGATCCCGAGCTTGCGAAAGGATGGGTACAAATTGTACCTACCCTTTCGGTTGATACACCAGGCGGTAAGCAGAGGATGAGTTGTGCGAATGTCCAAGGATTGTTAAGGATCATTCAATCGATTCCATCTCCGAAAGCGGAACCCTTCAAACTTTGGTTAGCAAAAGTCGGGAATGAACGCCTCGAGGAAATCGAGAATCCCGAGCTTGCACAGACGCGAATGAAAAAGCTTTACAAAGCAAAGGGGTACAGTGATGAGTGGATCGAAAAGCGAGCCCGCGGCATAGCTGTTCGGGACGAACTAACCGATGAGTGGAAAAAACGCGGTGTCAAAGAAGGTGTCGAGTACGCGATCTTGACCGCTGACATAAGCAAAGCCACGTTCGGCCTGACACCAACTGACTATAAGAAATTCAAAGGACTATCGAAACCACAAGAAAATCTCCGCGACCACATGACCGATCTGGAATTGATATTCACCATGCTTGGCGAAGCGGCTACTACCGAAATAGCTCGCAACAAAAACACTCAAGGATTCTCGGAGAACGAAAAAGCAGCCGTAGAAGGTGGTACAATCGCAGGAAATGCAAGGCAAGAGTTGGAAAAGAAGTCCGGCAAGAAAGTCGTGACGAGTCAAAACTACAGATTCCTCGGCGAGAAGAAAATACGACAATTGAAAAAGAAAATTTAATTTATGAACCGTACCGCTGCCCAAATCAAAAACCGACTCAGTCTCAGACAACCACAGGCTGAAAGTCTCGATTTGCTTTCGACGATCACCGATACTCTCGCTTTGAAAAAGAACATTGATCTCACATCGGAATTGGCAAAAGTGAAAGCATTGTTTCCCACATGCTCCGATTTTGAACGTAATTTTCCGTCAGTGTGTTTCGCGCTCGCAACAGGCGTTGGGAAGACCCGGCTGATGGGTGCATTCGTCACTTATTTGTTTATCGAGAAAGGCATAAAGAACTTTTTTGTTCTCGCACCGAACCTAACCATCTATAATAAACTCATTGCAGATTTCGAAAACACATCCGGTCCGAAGTACGTGTTCCAGGGCATCGGAGAGTTTGTCCATTCTCGTCCACGAATCATCACAGGCGACAATTACGACTCTATATCTCAAACGGCGCTCTTTGAGTCCGATATTCATATCAATGTTTTTAATATATCGAAGATCAATACAGAGATGCGTGGTGGAAAATTACCCCGCATCAAAAGGCTCGTTGAATACCTTGGGGAATCATACTTTAACTATCTTGCAAACCTCGACGATCTCGTTTTACTGATGGACGAATCGCACCATTATCGCGCCGAACGTGGTATGGATGTTATTAATGAGCTTAGTCCGATCCTCGGCCTTGAGCTGACGGCTACACCACAGGTCGAGCGAAGCGGCGGTACTACGAAGTTCAAGAATGTGGTATATGAATATTCTCTTGCAAAAGCCATCAGAGATGGATTCGTCAAAGAACCAGCAGTAGCAACCCGTAAAAACTTCGATCCGACTCGATACAAAGCTGAGGAACTTGACAGGATCAAGCTGGAAGACGGTATCCGCATTCACGAAGATACGAAAGTTGCACTCGACATTTATGCTCGTGACAACAAGACACTGAGCATTAAACCGTTCGTGCTCGTCGTCTCCAGAGACACTGCACATGCGAGTGTTATTAAAGACCTGATTACCTCGGCGTCCTTCTTTGATGGAAGATATGCCGATAAGGTAATGGAGATTCATTCCAATCAATCTGGGACAGAAAAGGACGAGAACATCGCGCAACTGGTTTCACTGGAAAGCCCCGATAACAAAATAGAGATTGTTATACACGTAAATATGCTTAAAGAAGGCTGGGATGTTACTAACCTGTACACCATCATCCCGCTCCGGACAGCTGCATCGGTAACACTGAGAGAGCAGACTATCGGGCGTGGACTTCGTCTGCCCTATGGCAAGAGGACTGGTGTGGACAAGGTCGACAAACTGACTATCGTAGCGCACGATAAATTTCAGGAGATCATCGACGAGGCGAACAAACCCGACTCGATCATCAGAATAGAAAACATCATCGTCATCGACGCCGAGGAGCTTGAGCATCCGAAGGAGGTTATCACGAGCGTCACTTCTTTGGAGAATTTAGTTCAGGAAGAAAAGCAGCACATCGAAACGATCTCAGATGCAGAAAAGAAAAAAAAGGCGCTCTCGGAATATGATGCCAAAAATCTAGTCTTGTCTGTTTTGCCTGATCTCAATATCGAAGCAAAGAGCGTTGCTGATCTTTCGAGACCGGAAGTGCTCGAGATCGCCTATAAGAAGATCGCGGAGCGTGTTATGGCCGATCCGCAGCAGAGCCTGTTCGCTGAAGTGAGAATTGCCGAGGCAAAACAGCAGTATGAAACCGCAGTAGCTGAGTTCAGGAAGAATATAATCGAGATTCCAAGAGTAGTCATCCAACAATCTAACGAAATTAAATCCGGCTTCACAGAGTTCACCCTTGATGTTAAGCACTTGAATTATCAACCAGTCTCAGAAGAAATTCTAATCAAGAAACTACGTGAGCAGGAAAACAGCGTTGACACGATTATCGGCAAGGGACGTATCGTGCCTGACAAACTGGACAATATCATTGTCAATGAACTGATCAACCATCCTGAGATCGATTACGATAGACAGGCTGATATACTCTTTAAGCTCGCGGACGAGGCGGTAGTAAAATTCAAGTCTTATCTCGATGAAGATAATCAGATCAACGTAATTCAATACAATAAAAAAGAGATCGCTGACTACATTTACGCGCAAATGATGGAGCACTTCTTCATCGAGGCCCCATCTTATGAAACTCCGATCGTAAGACCATTCACTCGTATCGAGGAACATAACTATACAAAGTACGCCAAGGACAGCATTTTGCATTTTACTGAGACGGTAACACCGACCAGTGCGATTCCAACAAAGGTATTCACAGGCTTCTCGAAGGCGTGTCACAATCTGTATAAATTTGATTCGAAGACCGAGAAGGATTTTGCCACGATACTTGAAAATGACAAAGACGTCCTAAAGTGGCTGAGACCAGCGCCGAACCAATTCTATATTTACTGGAATCACAACACCCGACAGTACCGTCCCGACTTCATTGTCGAGACTGCCGATACGATCTACATGATCGAAACGAAGAAGGAAGGCGATATTGATACCACGGAAGTCAAAGAAAAGACGAAAGCTGCTCTCGAATATTGCAAGCATGCTACCGAATATACGACAAAGCACGGCGGCAAACCATGGAAGTACGTTCTCATCCCGCATAATGCTGTTCAGATGAATATGAGTTTTGAGTTTCTTGTGACAACATATAAAACCGAGAACGGTTTATAGAATATAAAAGAGCAACGGGACAGCCCTTGAAAGGTGAAATGAGCAAGAACTGGAGTCAGGGCTAAACACGTGACAACGGAAGGACTGGGGTCAGGGCTACACACGTGACAACTGCTTTGAAGAACCACGCTGTTTACAGCGTGGTTTCTTTGTTGGTATGGAACATGTTAATCGTATAGTTCGCCTTGACCCCGTTTATTCTTATGGGAGAATGCAGGCAGGTACAAACATGAAGTTATTTTTGTTTGGTTACAAAAGCCGGTATAGAGCAGAGGTGCTGCAGCGGTTGGGTCAGGGAAAAGAGTCCCCGATCCTCACCGAAGAAGACATGGCGCACCTGCCAGGGCCTGTGGAGAAATATCTGCGTTATGTCGGTGCTCCCGGAAAGCCGAAAATCCAAAACTTCAGGGCACGATTCTCCGGCAGTATGAAGCTGAAGATGCAGGGTGACTGGATACCAATCCTTGCGGATCAGTATAACTTCTACGAAGAACCGGCGCGTATTTTCTATATCAGATCTTCGATGTTCGGGATCCCGATCGAGGGCTTGCACAGATATGCCGGGAACAGTGCGACCATGCAGATCAAGGTGGCTTCGCTGTTGCGGGTAGTAAATGCCCGAGGAGAGAAAATGACCCATGGGGAAACGGTAACTATGTTCAACGACATGTGCGTGATTGCGCCGCCGACCTTGATCGACAAAAAGATCCAGTGGAAGACCATAGACCCGCTTACGATTCAAGCAACGTTCACGAACCATGGTATCCCGATTACGGCAACGCTATCTTTCAACGAGGATGGGGCACTGGTGAATTTCATCTCGAATGACCGGTATTATTCTGAAGACGGGAAAACTTATATCTCCTACCCGTGGTCAACCCCGGTGAAAGAGTACAGAGACGTTGACGGAAGAAAAGTCCCGGTGTCCGCGCAAGCAGTCTGGCACACCCCGCAAGGGGAATACGTCTATGCGAAATTTGATGTTAAAGAGATCGAGTACAACTGCCGGACATTCATAGGACCAAATTTGCGTTAAGGTGTCTGCTTCTGGAAATCTGTGCACACCCCCCATATTTGGAAGAATAAGGTAAATAACCAATAACAATTGTTAACCCGAAAAATGCAATAAGGAAGTTTACTTATTCGCTCAATCCCGCGATCCACCTGATATCTATACGTTTCCTTATAGAAACGAGCTTTTAGTCCTCTGTATGTTTATATGCTATTACCCGGTATGGTTTCCTCATCGGACTTTCGAAGAATACCTTTGTTTGACGCGGCCTTTTCGCTCATTACATAAACTTCCTCATTTTCAAACGCATTTTTCGGGTTAATATAATTAATATATCAATATTTTAATTAACAGTTCCACGAAAAGATTTTATTTTGATGTTGGACGATTGGTCAGATGGTACAGGAGTATCCTCGTACCGGGATTTCATCAATAACACCGGCAGAGACGAAAATATCAGGAAAGCAATATCGTCTGGCAGACCATTCGGAAATAGAGCATTTATAGACAATTTGGAATATGTTCTCAGAAGGTGACTGAAGCCCGGCAAAGGCGGGACACCAATGGAAACAAGATAATATGGGGTTGTCCCTAAGTTTTCCAAAGGACCCCCGGGCATACGTAGAGACTATACAAACCCGTCCGGGAGACCAGCGCCTGCGGCAGCTACGGTTCCCGGGGGCATGCAGGACGTGGCTATCTCTTGCATTTGCGCACTCGGTAGTGTACATACTGCCATTATGGAAGACAAAAAACTGGCATTGGTTACCGGCGGGAGCAGGGGTATCGGCCGCTCGGTATGCGTGGAGTTGGCACGAGCGGGCTATAACATTATAATAAATTATAAGAGCAACACGGCTGCAGCGCAGGAAACACTCGGCCTGGTGCACGAAGCAGGCGGGGATGGAGAGAGTGTGCAGTTCGATGTTGCGGATGCCCCTGCGGTGCATGACGCCATAGACGGCCTGTTGAAAAAATACAAGACTATCCATGTACTCGTGAATAATGCGGGCATTGCAGCAGACACCTTATTTGCCATGATGCCGCAGAAGGATTGGCAGTCCGTGATCCAGACTTCGCTGGACGGATTTTTCAACGTGACAAAGCCCGTTCTCACGAGTATGCTGCGCGTGAAAAAAGGCTGTTCTGTCGTGACCATATCTTCCGTGTCCGGTATTACCGGTAATCGCGGACAGACGAACTATTCCGCAGCCAAGGCAGGGTTGATCGGTGCAAGCAAGGCGCTTGCCCAGGAAGTAGCACGCCTCGGCATACGGATAAACGTAGTGGCCCCGGGTCTGATAGAAACCGAGATGATCAAGAGTGCTCCCCGGGAAATCATTCTCAAACTTATTCCTATGGGACGGGTCGGCATGCCCGAAGAAGTGGCAAAGGTCGTTCGCTTTCTATGCTCGGATGATGCGTCATACATCACCGGCCAGGTGATCTCGGTAAACGGCGGTATGGTGTAACCGTGCGTAGTTTATTTAAGATAAAACGCGTTCTCCTTTTTCTCATGGTCATCATGATAATGCCTGTTCTGTATGGAGCGGGCTGGACACAGAACTGGGAAAGTATCCGGCAGGCGATGTCTCAGATACATTCTATATCAGCAATTTTTACCCAGAAAAAAAACCTCAGGATCCTGGCAAGACCCCTTGTCAGCAAGGGCAGGTTTTATTACCGTGCTCCGGGGGATCTCAGGTGGGAATATCAATCTCCTATCAAAAACGTTCTGCTCGTGCATGGGGACAAGGTCGCCATGTATGTATGGAACAAAGAGGGATTTACCAAAGATCAGGGGCCCCAGCTCGAGGCGACGCGTATCGTTATGGAACAGATTGCTTCCTGGCTTAATGGAAATTTTCATGACAACAGGGCATTTATACCAAAACTCGAACAAGGAAACCCGCCGAAGATTGTTCTTATTCCTGCGAAAGATTATCTGGCAAAATTCATAAAACGTATAACGCTGACATTGTCCGGTACCTCGGGAGCCATTTCTTTGATAGAGATACTCGAACCTCAGGGCTCATCCACGACGATCGATTTTTCGCACATAGCCCTGAATACGCCGCTCTCCGATACGACGTTTGAAAAGGTAAAATGAAGTACTTTTTCCTGTTGTTTATTTTATTTCTCGTTCCATCGTGCCGCACTGTGACGCCTTTGCCGCACCCAGCGGCAATCAGCACTTCCCTCAGGGAAAAGTGCTTTCCGGCGGTTTCCCAAAGCGCATTTCGTGCAGTACATGTCATTCATGCCACTATCCGCGGGCAGAGCAGTTCATTTATCGGTGTTACCATAGCGGATGTTTCCACGGACAGGATACGGGCAACCCTGCTCAATATCGAGGGACTGGTCCTCATGGATGCTGTAGACAATAAAGGGAAAATTACCCTGTATCAATCGATGCAGCCATTCAATTCTGTAAGGTTTGCGGATGGATTGTTCGATGATATCCGGTTCATGTTTTTTCCTCCTCACGGAGATCTTATAGATGCACGGGTGAAAGCAGACGGTACTGTTGCATGCACATGGATCGATCACGGCCACGTGTTTGAAAAGAATGCCGCTGTTTCCGGAGAAACCATGATAAAGGAGTATGATTCAGACCACAAAATTATTCGCCAGGTGAGGCTGTCCCCTCCAATAATCAAAGGGTTCTATAAGGATATTAGTATGGACCATTATTACGGATCAGGGGGTTACTCTTTGTCGCTGGAGCTCCTTGAAGGAGAACATCTGAAGCATGTCGACGGGCTCTTTGCCCCTTAACAGTCTGTCCGACAATACACAAAACTACCTCTCCCTTGACGCGGGTACCCATCCGGGGGATGTGTGGGAAAGAGTGGGGGTGAAAGATAATGATATTGAATGAATCTATCACCCTCCCTTAGTCCCTCCCGTTGAGGGAGGGAGGAAAAAAGGTAATTGTCGGACTGCCCCTTAAGACAGCGGTGCGAATTTTTCTATAAAAACGCGTACCCCGTACTTCGCCAATGCATGTGCATATTTAATGTTGTCTTTTCCCATGAGCAGCATGGAGATACCCCACACCAGGAAAGAAAATCCGTATATGACCGGCGCTCCTATGACGAATATCAGGGGACTCTTGAAATACGTAGCCACGATTCCGCTTGCAAGCACCCCGGGCCATCCAATCACGTAACTCAAGCCGAGCAGGATTAAACCGAGGACAAGCTGGAAAGAGGGAGGCTTCCTGAAAAGGCTGAGATCCGCTTTCGACTCGACCGCCTCACGGCCGTATTTGGTGCGGGAAAGCCGTGTAGCTATTGTCCTCAGGATTGCCATGGTACCGTCTGTGCCGGTTTTATACTTTTCGGAAGATGAGGGACGTATTGATCCCTCCGAACGCAAAGTTATTGTTCATACCGATGTCGAAGTTCAGATCTCTGGCATCACCCATCACATGGTTCAGGGGCGGCAGCTGAGGGTCAGGGTGTTCGAGGTTTTTCGATGCCGCAATAAAACGCTCGTTCATCATCAAAATGGTTTCGATGGATTCAAGGGCGCCGCACGCTCCGAGCGTATGTCCGGTGAACCCCTTGAGTGCGCTTACCGGTACGGATGTCCCGAACACCTTGTTCGTTGCGGTCGCCTCGGCCAGGTCCCCGGCATCCGTTGCAGTCGCGTGTGCATTGACATGACCGATGTCCTGCGCAGTCAAGCCGGCATCCTTCAATGCTATCGTAATCGCACCTGCCATACCCTCGGAACTCGGGTTGGTCAGATGGGCGCCGTCGCAGTTCGTACCATAGCCGATGACCTCGCTGTAGATGCGCGCACCCCTTGTTCTGGCGTGTTCATATTCCTCCAGCACAAGGCATCCCGCACCTTCTCCGACAACCAGTCCGTCCCGGTCTGCATCGAACGGACGCGGGGTCTGGTCGGGCCGGTCGTTATACTTTGTCGATGTTGCCCGCATAATATCGAAAATTCCTGCATCCATAAAATGCATCTCTTCGGCGCCGCCCGCAAGCATCATAAGGGCGCGGCCTTCTCTTATCGCTTCATATCCAAACCCGACTCCCTGGGATCCCGACACGCACGCCGTGCAGGATGCAACCACGGGCCCTTTGGTGTGGAACATCATGGCAAGGTTTGCAGCACAGGTATGACTCATAAACTGCAGGTAGATGGATGATTGCAGACCCTTGAGGCTGCGGGTGGAAAAGACATCCTTGACAAAGCCTTCCATTGCCTGGGAACTGCCCGCGGTTGAGCCGAACGAAACCCCGCAGGAGGGAGATCCGATCTCTTCCTCGCTGATACCGGAGTCTGCGACTGCCTCCATCGCAGCTATGGCAGCCAGGATGGAAACCCTGCCCATGCTCCGCCTGTAGTTACGGGGGATCACCTTTTCATCTACATCACTGCACACACCGGCAACTCTGGTACGGAGATGATCGATATCATTCCACTCCGGCATTATCCGTACCCCGCCCCGGCCGCTCTGAAGCGATTCC